>NZ_JAMYVG010000016.1:0-129832 GCF_040323855.1 Mesorhizobium sp. M0028 | reverse complement strand
CTGGCCCGTCTGCTTCACTGCCATCGCGATTCCCTCAGACCGTCCACCTCAGAGAATCACAATCAGCGAATTACGCAACAGGCCCGCAAGGGGAGAAGGAAAGAGGTGTCGCTACAGCAGCCCCGCCTGCTCGGCCTCGCGGCGCAGATTCTGGCGTGGCCTTGGGCCGATCTGCTGGATGACCAGCCCGGCGGCCAGCGAGCCGAGATCACCGCACTGCTTCAGGCCGCGGCCTTGCGTGTAGCCGTAGAGGAAGCCGGCGGCGTAGAGGTCGCCGGCGCCTGTCGTGTCGACCAGCTCGCGAATCCCGGTCGCCTCGATGGTGACGGTCTCGTCGCGGCGCACGATGACCGAGCCCTTTTCCGAACGGGTGACAATGGCGATCTTGCAGTCCCTGCGGATGTGCGCCAGCGCCTCGTCGAAGGACGCGGTCTGGTAGAGCGACTTGATCTCGTGGCTGTTGGCAAAGACGATATCCACGGTGCCGGAGCGCATCAGGTCGAGGAATTCGTCGCGGTAACGGTCGACGCAGAACGAGTCCGACAATGTCATCGATACTTCGCGCCCGGCGGCATGGGCGAACTTCGCCGTCTGCCGGAACGCTTCCTTGGCGCGCGGCGGGTCCCACAGATAGCCCTCGAAATAGGTGACGGCGGCGCCCGACGCCTTGTCGGCCTCAACATCCTCCGGGCCGAGCTCGACGCAGGCGCCGAGATAGGTGTTCATCGAGCGCTCGCCGTCCGGCGTGACGAAGATCATCGAGCGCGCCGTCGGCGGTTCGCCATCGAGCGGTTTTGTGTCGAAGGCGACGCCCTGGGCATGCATGTCATGCGCGTAGATTTTGCCGAGCGCGTCGTTGGAGACCTTGCCGAAGAAAGCGGCGCGACCGCCGAAGGAGGCGACGCCCGCCGCCGTGTTGCCGGCGCTGCCGCCCGAGGCTTCAATGGCCGGGCCCATGCGGCTGTAGAGCAGTTCGGCGCGCCTCGTGTCGATCAAATTCATCGCGCCCTTGATGATGCCGTTGGTCTCCAGGAACGCCTCATCGCACTGGGCGATGATGTCGACGATGGCATTTCCGATACAAAGCACGTCATAGTCCGGCATCAATTCATGTCTCCGCCAAAAACCCACCGGCTTTCTGCCATGCCGGGCGCGGGCGGGTCTAGCGGTTTGATGCGGCTTTGCCTAGTCGACAATGCGGCGATCCGACGAATGTCAGCATAGCCACCATCGTTGGATGGCGGCCGAAGCATTTCTCGCGTGCCTGGCTTACAAGCATGGCTGAGATGAGCGATGCCCAGAGGTCCCCGCCGGCCATGTCTATGAAAACCGACACGAGGATCGAGCTGGTGCTGCTCGTCGTGTTGGCAGTGCTCTGGGGTGCATCCTACAGCTTCATCAAGATCGGCGTTGCGACGATCCCGCCGGTGACGCTGATCGCCGCGCGAACCCTGATCGCGGGTGGCATCCTGCTTGCCCTGATCCGCTGGCGCGGGCTGACCTTGCCGGGTGATGCCACAAGCTGGCGCCGGTTTGCATTCCAGGCATGCCTCAACAGCGTCGTGCCGTTCACGCTGATCGCTTGGGCCGAGCGCTCGCTGGATGCCGGGCTGGCCACGATCCTGAATGCGACCTCGCCGATCTTTACCTTCTTGCTGACCGCCCTCATCACCCGCCACGAACCGTCGACCATGCGCAAGCTGTTTGGCGTCGCGGCGGGAATAGCCGGAATATGCCTCGTTGTCGGCGCCCCGGCGCTTGGCGGCCTCGGACAGCAATTGTTACCGCAACTTGCCGTGATCGCGGCGACGATCTGCTATGCCGGCGCGGCCGTTTTCGGCCGCGGCTTCAGGGGGCTCGACCCGATGGTGCCGGCCGCCGGTTCGATGCTCTGCGGCGCCGCGATGCTGATCCCCTTGAGCCTTGCGTTCGACCAGCCATGGACCTTGGCGCCGTCGACAGCTTCGATCCTTGCGCTGCTCGGGCTTTCGGTGTTTTCAACCGCGCTGGCCTTTTGCATCTATTTCCGTCTCCTCCACACGCTGGGCTCCGTCGGCACCACCTCGCAAGCCTATCTGCGGGTGCCGATCGGCGTTGCTATCGGAGCCGTGTTCCTTGGCGAAAGCCTTGGTCCGAGCGCGTGGTGGGGAATGGCCCTGGTCGTCGTCGGCGTGGCGGCGATGACCATTCCCCAGGCGAAGGTCGCGCGCTAGGGCACTTGCGGCCTGCGCTGTCGCCGCCTATTCCGGAGATCTCAGCCACGAGCACGTTTGACATGGAATTGGAAACGCCGTGATCCTCGACGCCGCCCGCGCCGCCTTGAGCCGGCTGTTCTCGCCCGAATTCCGTTCCGTGTTCGTGAAGACGCTGGGGCTGACCTTGCTGGCGCTGGCGGCACTTTGGTTCGGGATCAAGGGCCTGTTCGACTGGCTGGCCTGGCCATGGATCGATGCATGGCTGCCCAGCCTGCCCTCCTGGGCCGGATGGCTGGGCGCCGTCGTCGCCGGCATCGGCCTTGCGCTGGGCTTGGCGCTGCTCATCGCGCCGGTGACGGCGATCATCGCCGGCCTGTTCCTCGACGACGTCGCCGAAGTCGTCGAGCGCACCGACTATCCCAACGATCCGCCCGGCCGCGCAGTGCCGGCGCTGCGCTCGCTGGTGCTGGCGATCAGGTTCTTCGGCGTCGTCATCCTCGGCAACATCGTCGCCCTGCTGCTTCTGCTGGTGCCAGGCATCAATATCGCCGCCTTCTTCGTCGTCAACGGTTATCTGCTCGGGCGCGAGTTCTTCGAGTTCGCCGCCATGCGCTTTCGCCCGGAGGCCGAGGCCAAGGCGCTGCGCAGGAAGCACGCGGTCACCGTGTTCCTGGCCGGGCTGGTTGTCGCCGCCTTCCTCGCCGTGCCGCTGCTCAACCTTCTGACGCCGCTGTTCGCCGCCGCCTTGATGGTGCACCTGCACAAGGCGATCTCGGCGCGGGATGATGCTTAGCGCAGCAGAAAGCCGCGCCCCAGTTCGTCGTCGTCCTCGACAATGAATTCGGCCCGCCCTGAGTAGTAAGCGCGGCCGCCGACGCGGGCGATGATGGCGTCATGCGGCCCGGCTTTGGCCGTGCGTACGACCGCGCCGGAAAAGCGCGAGCCGGCGATGCTCTCGAACAGCCGTGTCCGGCCAATCTCGATCTGGCCCTTGGCGTGCATGGCCGCCAGCCGCGCGGTGACGCCCGAGCCGGTCGGCGAACGGTCGACCTCGGCTTCGGCGAAAACGCAGATGTTTTTGGTCGGCGTATCGGAGATCGCATCCTGTCCGTCGGTCAGGATGGTGCCGTAGAGAAAGGCGAGATCGGCATGGTCGGGATGCGACAGCGGCAATTCGGCCTTGAGCTTATTGGTCAGCGCCGTCGCTGCATCGACGAAATCGCGCACCCGGTTCCTGCCGAATTCCAGCCCGAACTGGCGGCAGTCGGCCAGCGCATAGAAGGCGCCGCCATAGGCGATGTCGAAGCCGACTGCGCCGTAGCCCGGCAGCTCGATCCGCTGGTCGCGGGCAAACAGAAACGCCGGCACGCTTTCGAATGACACCGCACCGGCCTTGCCATCCCTTACCTCGACCGCAGCCGAAATCAGCCCGCATGGCGCCTCGATGTTGACCGTCGTCAGCGGCTCGCGTGGCGCCACCAGCCGCTCGTCGACGGCATAGCGGCCGAGCGCGACGATGGCGTGGCCGCACATCGTCGAATAGCCCTCATTGTGCATGAACAGCACCGCGAGGTCGGCGCCCGGCAGGTCAGGCTCCACCAGCAGCGCGCCATACATGTCGTAATGGCCGCGCGGCTCGAACATCAGGATCTTTCTGAGATGATCGAGATGGTCGCGCACATAGGCACGCCTTTCGAGAATCGTGCCCTTGGGAATGTCGGGGTAGCCGCCGGTGACGATCCGCAGTGGCTCGCCGCCGGTGTGCATGTCGACGACGGTGAGCGTCATTCGCCGGGGCCTACCTAGGCTGAAGATTTGGCAAACAGCGCCTGCAGCTTGCCGAACGGCATGGCGGCGCGGGTGAAGCCGAACGTGCCGTCCTGCTGGATCTCGCGCGCCGCGGTCTCCAGCATGCCGAAGGCGAAATTGGTGAGCCATGGGCCGAGCGAGACGCGCTTTACCCCCGCCATGGCCAGGTCGGCGATGGTGAAGCCAGGCCTGGCCATGACGTTGACCGGCCTGGTCAGCGCCGAGCAGACGGTCCGCACCGTCTCGATGTCGCTCAGCCCTGGTGCATAGAGCACGTCGGCGCCGGCTTTCTCGAACGCCTGCAGCCGCTTGATCGTATCGTCGAGGTCGGGCTTGCCCCACAGGAAATTCTCGGCCCGCGCGGTGAAGACGAAATCGCGTTTCAGCGCCCGTGCCGCTTCCGCCGCCGCCGCGACGCGCTCGACCGCATGCGAAAAATCATAGATCGGCTTGTCGGGCTCGCCGGTATGGTCCTCGATCGAGCAGCCGGCGAGGCCAGCCGCCTCGGCGGCGAAGATCGTCTCGCCGGCACTTGTCGCGCTGTCGCCCTTGCCCTTTTCGAGATCCGCCGAAACCGGCAGCCCGGTCGCCGCCGACACTTCACGGCAATGGTGGATCATCGCCTCGAACGTCACCGCGCCATCGGGCAGGCCGCGCGAAAAGGCAAAACCGGCGCTGGTCGTCGCCAGCGCCTTGAAGCCGAACGAGGCCAAAAGCTTGGTCGTGCCGACGTCCCAGGAATTGGCCATGACGAAGATCGAGGCATGCAGGTCGCGAAAAATCTTGCCCTTATCCATGGATGCTCCCCTCCAGTGCAGAATGTGAGGCAAATTCTAGCCCGGCGGAACGCGCCGGGCAAACAAATGCGGTTGGCTCAGAAGCGTTTGGCGTTCTCTTCTGCCAATCGGTCCAGCGCGTCGGAATCCTTGACGTAGTGCGAAGCGTTTTTGTCCCAATGATAGGTGACGGAAATGTTGCGCGAAGACGCCGCTGGCGGCTGCTGGCCGTCGCAGCTTTCTTCGCCCGGTACCGTCGCGTCGGTCACCGTAACCTTGATGGCTGCATAGGGCTGGCCGTCAGCAATCGCCTGGAACGCCGCATTCTGCGTCCTTCGGTTGGTGCAGAGGTTTTCGTCGAACGTATAGATCATGTCGATCAGCTCGAACCTGTCGCTGCGGACCATGATCAGCGGCGTGATCCCATAGCCCTGACTCGAATTGAAATGCGTGCTCATGCTGATGATGGCGTCGTCACCAGGCCCGATCGGCAGCTTGCCCGGATCGCGAAGATAGGTGATGCGGTCGACAGCGACATTGACCGCGTCGAGCAGGGCCGGCTTGCCGGTGATGTCGTAGAGTGCCAGCACCGCATAGCCCTCGGCACTGTCAGGCGAGTCGCCGAGGTCGAACAGCATGGTCAGCCGCTCCTTGCCGCCGGCCTTGATGCCGAGCACGCCGGCGTTGGAAAGACCCGACGTCGCCGGCGGCGAGCCGTCGTAGTCCGGACCAGCGATGTGGCGCATCTCGATCGGCATCGAACCCCGGAAAAAGCCGTCCTTGTCCGCGGCCAGATCGGGAATGACCATCCTGGCGAGATCGAGATAGGTGACATCGCCGTGGCCGGAGACGGCGCTGCCGAGCTCCGGGAAGCTGACGGCCTCCGCTCTGCCCGTCCAAAGACAAGGCAGCAGCAGGCAGGCAAAGATGAAACGAAGCAGGGAGAAGGTCATGCGCGCGCTCGTTATGTCGGGCGCGCGCAAGCTAGAGCATTTTGCGGCCAAGGGGAAACACCTGGCGTTGCCTCACTATGTTGGCTTGGCTTGGCTCGCCAGGGTCTGCTGGAAAACCGGCACCAGGTGATCCATGGCGGCTGCGAGCCACGCGCCGAGTTCGTCGGGCAGAGTGTCATGGATCCAGACCAGGCGGCTCCGGCCCTCGCCCTCGGCAAAGACCTGCATGGAAGTGTTATCGTGGGTGACCTCGTCGCCGAGCCATCCCCACACGATCCGCCGGCTCTGCTCGTCGCGAGCGATGAGCCGCTCTCGCACAATCTTGCCGTCGGCGAACATAAGGGCCCGCACGTCGCCCTCCTCCACCCGGCAGTCGACGAAAACGCCTGGGGCTATCCGTTGGGCGCCGCCGGCGAAGTCGCCGACCGTCGCCCATACGCTTTCCGGTGGAGCATCTACGATGATTTCCCTGACTATCGAAGCCATGTTCACTTTTCCTCCGCTGGTGGGTAGACCTGTCTGTCTACATATGGATGTATACAGACCTGTCTGCTATATAGTCAAGGCATGTCCGCAGCCCGAATCAACGATCGTCCAGAAAGTCTTGCGCGCCGTCGTATCCTCGATACGGCGACCGCGCTGTTTTCTCTGGAGGGGGTGCGCGCAGTCGGCATCGACCGCATCATCGCCGAGGCCGGCGTTGCCAAGGCGACGTTCTATCATCACTTCGCGGCCAAGGACGATCTCGTCCGCGCTTACATCGAGGAGCTCAGCAAGGGGGGACGGGCGGCGATCGCGAAGCTTGACCGGCGGCCGCCTCGCCAGATGATCCTTGCCATATTCGATCTCATCGCCGACGCGGCGGATCAGCCGGGCTACCGCGGCTGCCCCTTCCAGAACGCCGCTGCCGAATACCCCGATCCCAGCAGCCCGGTTCGCCAGGCGATCGATAAGCATCGTCACTGGAAGTGGGGCATCCTAAGGGATCTGCTGATCGCGGACGCAAATCGCGATCCGGACCGCACTGCGGACGCGCTAACGGCGGCGGCCGACGGCCTCCTTGTCGTCAGTCATCTCGACAGGCCGGCCAATCTGCGCAGTCTCATACGCGACACGGTCGACCGAGTACTTGGAGCGTCACGCCCGGTCTGAGATCGAGCGCGTACAGCCTGCGCAAAGGCGATTAGTGGATCGGCACCAGCCCGGCCAGTTCACGCATGTCGTCGAACAGGATGCCGCCGGCTTCGCTCAGTCCGTCGCGGTCGGAAAGCGGGTCGCCGTGATAGGAATAGACGCGCATGCCGGCGGCGATGCCGGCTGCCGTCCCGGCGACGCTGTCCTCGATGACGATGCAATCGGCGGGCGCGAAGCCCATCGTCGCTGCCGCATGCAGGAAGAGGTCGGGGAACGGCTTACCACGCGAGACCATGGTCGAGCTGAACAGCGCATGCTCAAACAGCGGCAGCAGCCCGGTCTGACCGAGTGTGATGTGCATTTTCGATACCCGTGCCGACGAGGCGACGCAGGTGGCGATGCCGGCGGCGTGCACGGTTTCGATGAACTCGCGAACGTAGGGGATGGCCTCGACGCCATGCGCGAACAGGTCCGGCAGGCCGGCGTTCCAGCGCTCGACAAAATCGGCGCCGAGGCTGACGCCGGTCGCCTCGACTTCCTTCTGCACCGAGACCATGCTGCGGCCGGAGAAATTCTTGCGGCAATATTCGAAGCTGGCCGGAAAGCCTGCCGCGCTCAACCATTCGGCGAGGCGCCGGTTGGCCAGGTTCTCGGTGTCGACCAGAACCCCGTCGCAATCGAAGATGACGAGCTTGGGGATCTTCATTTCGCCGCGCTCATCAGGCCGTGCCGGTCGATCCGAAGCCACCGGAGCCGCGCGTTGTGCCGCCGGCCAATGTGCGCTCCTCGACGGTCGCCTGCGTCACCGGGGCGAAGACGATCTGGGCAATCCGCATGCCGCGCGTTACCGCGAAATCCTCGTCGCCGAGATTGATCAGCAGCACCTTGACCTCGCCGCGATAGTCGCTGTCGATGGTGCCGGGCGTGTTGAGGCAGGTGAGCCCATGCTTGAAGGCGAGGCCCGAACGCGGCCGGACCTGGCCTTCGACGCCCTCGGGAATTTCCAGGACCAGGCCGGTCGGCACCAGCGCGCGCTTTCCCGGCAGGATTAAGAGCGGCCTGTCGTCCGGGACGGCGGCGCGCAGGTCCATGCCGGCGGCGCCCGAGCTCTCATAGGCGGGAAGCGGCAATCCCTCGCCATGCGGCAGCCTGACGAAGCCGACAGCCGGACCGATGACGGAGGTGGGATAAAGTGCTGCGCGCATAAGGCTGATCCTATCGTCGCGAACGCCGGTCCAGTCAACTCGGCGACAATGCTATCAACGGCTTTCTTTCAGCGCAGTTCCGCCTCAGCGCAGTTCCATCGGAACGATCGTGGTCTCCTTGATCTCTTCCATGACGAACGAGGCCGAAACGTCCGACAACGCCACCTTGGCGATCAACCGCTGATAGAGCCGGTCATAGGCTTTGACGTCGGCGACACGGGCGCGCAAGACATAGTCGAGATCGCCGGACATGCGGTAGGCGCCGGTGATCTCGGCAAAGCCGGTCACCGCCGCCCGGAATTTTTGCAGCCAGTCGGGATCGTGATTCGAGGTGCGGATCAGGATGAACACGGAAAGGCCGAGCCCGAGCTTGTCGGCGTCGACCAGCGCCACGCGGCCGGTGATGACGCCGTCTTCCTCCAGCCGCTTGACCCGGCGCCAGCAGGCATTGCGCGACAGCGATATTCTTGCCGAGAGCTGGTCGACGGACAGCGTGCCGTCGCGCTGCAGCTCGGCCAGCAATCTCCGGTCTATTTCGTCGATTTCCGGCGTCATGTGGGATGTTTGTCCCAAAATTCAGCCTTTCACAAGGACAATTTGGGACCGATGAACCGAACACCCATGCCAGGATATTCATCGTCGGCTCTTCATGCTGGCAGGAGGGACCGACATGACCGCACGGCTCGCAAGACTTTTCACCTCTCACCCGGCTGCGGTCGGCGAGAGTTATTTCGGCCATATGGCTTTCGCCGCATGGTTCTCGTCGCGATTGTTCATGGCGGCTTTTGCCGCGCTCATTCATGCTTTCTTGCCGTTTCTGTTCGAGACCACGGCAAGCGGCATCATCCGTGAGCTCTACGAGCGGACGCATAACAGGGGACGTTAGGCGCTATGTGCCGGTGGGCCGCCTATCTCGGCGAAGCCGTCTTTCTCGAAGACATCGTCACGGCGCCCACTCGCTGATCGCCCAGAGCCACTGCGCCCAGGAAGCCAAATCGCCGACCAATGGCGATGGTTTTGGCTTGGCCTGGTATGGCGACCGACCGGAGCCCGGCCTCTATCGCGACATCCTGCCGGCCTGGTCGGACCCCAATCTGAAAAGCCTGTGCCGGCAGATCAAGTCAGGCCTGTTCCTCGCCCATGTCCGTGCTTCGACCGGTGGCGCCACCAGCCGCATGAACTGTCATCCGTTCATTTCGGGCCGCTGGTCGTTCATGCACAATGGCCAGATCGGCGGCTTCGAAAAGATCCGTCGCGCGCTGGAGAATTCGCTCTCCGACGCCGCCTTCGACCAGCGTGAGGGCGCCACGGATTCGGAACTGTTCTTTCTGATGATGACCGAAGAGGACCTGGCAGGTGATCCGCAGGGCGCCGTATCGCGCGCCACCAGCCGCGTCATCGACGCCTCGCGCCGCGGCGGCTTCGAGCCGGCGCTGAAATTGACGGCGGCTTTTTCCGACGGACAATCGCTTTACGCGGTGCGCTATACGAGCGACGGCCACGCGCCGACGCTCTACACGTCCGCCTTCCGCAATGGCGGAGGCCGTTGCGTCGTGTCGGAACCCTTCGACCGCGACGGCAGCGACTGGCAGGCGATTCCGCCCTCGAGCTTCGTCACCATCGGCAGAGACGGCATGAGCATTCGTCCGTTTGTGCCCGCCGCGGCAAAGCTGGCGCTGGCCGTGTAGATTCCTCGCTACGCGTCGCAGGACAGCGTCGATTGCAACAGGCAGCGCAATTCCGATCAAGCACCGCCTGTCCTCGAATGCTGAACTCGGCTTGAAGACGCGCCGTTGCCCGCCATTTGGTGAGGCTGGCGCCGCTGGCAAGCCGGAGTATTGGTCATGGACCTCGCCTTTTCCTCCGCCACAGAATTGGTTGCCGCCATTCGTGACCGCAAGATTTCCGCTGTGGAAGCGCTGGACGCGCATCTGGCGCAGATCGACAGGCACAATGAGGCGGTCAATGCCGTCGTAACCCTCGATCGGGAAGGTGCGCGGCAGCGCGCCGGCAAGGCCGACGAAGCGCAGGCGCGCGGCGAAGCCCTTGGGCCGCTGCACGGCGTGCCGTTCACACTGAAGGACACGCACGAAACCGCGGGCATGAGAACCACTGTCGGCTTCCCGGCCTTCGCCGACTATGCCGCGAGGGCAGACAGTCCAGTCGTTGCACGGCTGAAGGCGGCAGGCGGCATATTGGTGGGCAAGACGAACGTGGCGACAATGCTTAGTGACTGGCAGTCGAGCAATCCGCTGTTCGGCCGTACCGGCAATCCTTGGGACCTCCAGCGCACCGCCGGCGGCTCCAGTGGCGGTGCGGCGGCGGCGCTCAGCGCTGGAATGACGCCGTTCGAGGTCGGCACCGACATGCAGGATTCGATCCGGCTGCCCGCTGCCTTTTGCGGCGTCTACGGCCTCAAGCCGACCGAGCACCGCGTCTCGCTCGCCGGCGCCTTCCCCGATCCAGGCGGCGCGCCGCGCAGCGTCCGGCGGATCTCCTGCCTCGGACCGATGGCGCGCAGCGTCGAAGACCTGGTACTGATCTACCGCCTCATTGCCGGGCCGGATGGAAGCGACACCGACCTTGCGCCGGTACCGGTCGAAAGCATGCCGGAGTTGGATCTCAGGAATTTGCGCATCGCCATCGCGCCGTCCTTTCCGGGCTTTCCGGTGGTCGGCGAGATCAGCGCGGTGGTCGAAAGTCTGGCAAAAGAGCTTCAGGCCGCGGGCGCCATCGTCGAGGAAGCCAAATTGCCGGAGCTCGACCTGCACGACGACCTGGAGCAGGGCGGCGTCCTGATCGGCATGATGCTGGAGGCGGCGCAGCCCGAACCACCGGAGAAGCCGACGCCGGTCTCGCGCTGGTTCGAGGCGCTCGCCCGCCGCGACCGCTCCATCCTGGCGTGGGATCGGTTCTTCGACGGTTGCGACGCCTTGCTGTGCCCGGTCGCAATGGTCACCGCCTTCCCGCATTGCGAGCCGGGAACGCCGATCGAGGTCGACGATAGCGAGCAAAGCTACTGGATGCTGCCGGCCTATGGCGCGGTGTTCAACTACAGCGGCCATCCCGCACTGTCGCTGCCCCGCGGACAGGACAGCAATGGCCTGCCCATCGGACTACAGCTTGTTGGCAAACGCTGGTCGGAGTCGCGCCTGCTCGGGATCGCCAGGGCAATCGAGCCGCTGGCCGGCGGCTTTCGCCGCCCGCCCGGTTATTGAGTAAACCGCGCCAGCCCGTAGGGATCAAGCAGCGGATCGCGATCGCCGTCGAGGATCTCGCGGGCGGCGAACAGGCCGACGGCCGGTGCCAGCGTGATGCCGGAATGCATAACGGCGACGTAGACGCCGCCCGCGCCTTCGGCGCGGCCGATGATCGGAAAGCCGTCGACCGGCGTCGGCCGGTAGCCAATGGTGTGGAAATCGAGTTCCAGCCCATCTGCGCCGCGCAGCATGGCCTTCATCGCGGCAAACAGGTCGCGGGCGGTCGCCGCGGCATCCATGCCGGGATCGGCGCCGCCGAAATCCGAGCCGGCGATGATGCGGCCTTCCGCGGTCTGGCGCATATGCAGTCGGTCGCCGATCATCAGGCCGTTGAGCAGCTTTTGGTAGGGGCGCGAATGCACGATCAGGCCGGGCGGTGTCCCGATCGGCAGTTCTATCCCGGCTGTTGCCGCTAGTGCCGGAGAGCCGGCTCCGGCCGCGATCACCACCTCGTCGGCAACAATCCGCCCGGCGGATGTGTCGACACCGGAGACCTGGCCGTTGGCCCGCACAAGCGCGGTCGCGGTAACTCCTGTCAGCAGCCGCGCGCCGCGCCGTTCGGCGTCGGCCAGCAGTGCTTGCGTGGCGGCGACCGGCTCGGCGACACCTTCCTCGGCGACATAAAGGGCGAAATCGGGAAGTTCGGTCAGATTGGGCTCGATGCGCGCAGCTCCGGCACGGTCGACACGCTCGATGCCGTAGCCCCAGGCGGAGTGCTCGGCCGCATAGGCCTCAAGTTCGGGACGTGGCAGGTCCCAGCACAGGCCGCCGCACCATTGCAACGGGATGCCGGGCACCTCGTTCGCCAGTCGCGTCCATTCGGCCATCGACCGAATGCGCAGCCGGAAATAGGGCTCCGGATTGCCCCAGCTGGCATTGATCCAGGCAAAGGAATTCGGCGTCGCGACGCCGCCGGCGCCGCTGCCGGCAATGACCGTCACCTTTGCTCCGGCCTTGGTCAGGTGCCAAGCGATGGAGGCGCCCATGATGCCGGCGCCGGTGACAATCACTTCTTTCGCCTCTGTCATGCTTCACTCCTCGTTCCAACGCCACCACCGCGATGCCATTGCCCGTGGGTTCTGCCAAGAGCGCGCGGTATCAAATATGCTTCTTGACTTTAATACGTACGTACGTATTGTATCGATATGGCCAGACATTCGCTTCGCGAAAAACTTCTCGACGCCGGTTTCAAAACCATCTGGAATTCCGGCTATTCGTCCGCCGGCGTACGCGACATCGTCGCCGCGGCCGATGCCCGCCCGGGGTCCTTCACCAATCATTTTGCCTCCAAGGAGGCGTTCACCGGCGAGGTGCTGGACCGCTATTTCGCCTATGTGAGCGGCTTGGTGGAGCAGGCCCTCGCCCGAGACGGCACGCCCCCGGTCGGGCGCTTGCGCCGCTATCTCGAAATCATCACGTCGAAGCTGGAGGCGCATGATTGGGCACGGGGCTGCATGATCGGCAATCTCAGCCTCGAGACGGCGGCTCAGAGTGAGGCGCTGAGGCTGCAACTCGTCGCCATTTTCGAACGCTGGCGTAAGCCCTTTGCCGAATGCATCGCCGAAGGCCAGGCGGCCGGCGATATCACCGACGCGTTCGATGCCGAGGATCTCGCCGATTTCCTTTTGAGTTCCTGGCAAGGCGCGATGCTGCGCATGAAGGTGGAGCGCAGTCCCGAACCGCTCGAGCGTTTCAAGAATATCGTCTTCAAAACAGTCTTCGCAAAAGGGAGCTGATCCGATGAACCCGAAACTTGAAAAGCTGGAAGCCCGCCCAATGGTGCCGCGCTCGCAAGTCGCGGTACTCGATTCAACCATGTCCTATGTGGAGGCAGGCACTGCCGGTCCGACGGTGCTCTTCCTGCACGGCAACCCGACGTCGTCCTACATCTGGCGAGACATCATCCCGCATGTGGCGTCGTTCGGCCGCTGCATAGCGCCCGACCTGATCGGCTATGGCCAGTCCGGCAAGCCGGACATCGACTATCGCTTCTTCGACCACGTCCGGTATCTCGATGCTTTCCTTGAGGCGCTTGGCGTCGCCGACATGGTGGTCGTCGCGCAGGACTGGGGCACCGCACTCGCCTTCCATCTCGCGGCCCGGCGGCCGCAGCGGATCCTCGGACTCGCCTTCATGGAATTCATCCGCCCCTTCGAGAGCTGGGACGATTTCCACCAGCGTCCGCAGGCGCGCGAATTGTTCAAGGCAATGCGCACGCCTGGCGTCGGTGAGAAGCTTGTCTTGGAAGACAACGTCTTCGTCGAAAGGGTGCTGCCGGCCGCTGTGCTGCGCACGATGAGCGATGAGGAAATGGCCGCCTACCGGGCGCCCTTCCCGACACCGCAATCGCGCAAGCCGGTCCTGCGGCTGCCGCGCGACCTGCCGATCGAAGGCCAGCCTGCCGATGTCACCGCCATCAGTGAGCACGACCATTGGGCGCTCCGGGCTTCCTCCTACCCGAAGCTGCTTTTCTCAGGCGATCCCGGCGCCCTCGTCTCGCCGCAGGCGGCCCGGGAATTCGCGGCTGGGCTGAAGAATTGCCGCCTGATCGATCTCGGACCCGGCGCGCATTATCTGCAGGAGGACCATGCCGACAAGATCGGCACCGCAATTGCCGAGTGGATTCCCGAGATAGCCACTGAGAGCCGTGCGACCGAACCGGCCTGACGCCGGAGCATGGCCACTGCCGCCGGAGAGGTCGACAGCTCTGCACTCCGCTGCTAGAAGCCCGGCCTCACACGGAAATCCTGAAAAATGTCCGAAATGATTACAGAAGCGGTATCGCGCCGCCGCACTTTCGCGATCATCGCGCACCCCGACGCCGGCAAGACCACGCTCACCGAAAAGTTGCTTTTGTTCGGCGGCGCGATCCAGCTTGCCGGCGAGGTCAAGGCCAAGAAGGACCGTATCCAGACCCGCTCCGACTGGATGAAGATCGAGCGCGAGCGCGGCATTTCGGTGGTCACCTCGGTGATGACCTTCGAATATGAGGACACTGTCTTCAACCTGCTCGACACGCCAGGCCACGAGGATTTCGCCGACGACACCTATCGCACGCTGTCGGCGGTCGACAGTGCGGTCATGGTCATCGACGCCGCCAAGGGCATCGAGCCGCGCACGCTGAAACTGTTCGAGGTCTGTCGGCTGCGCGACATCCCGATCATCACCTTCGTCAACAAGATGGACCGCGAAAGCCGCGACCCGTTCGATATCCTCGACGAGATCGAGCAGAAGTTGGCGCTGGACACAGCACCGATCACCTGGCCGATCGGCCGCGGCAAGACCTTTTCCGGCACCTACCATCTGGCGCTGAACGCGGTGCGCAAGGGCGACGCCGAAAAGGAGCGCACGCCGGTCCACGGCCCCGATTCCAACCGCGTTGCCGGCCTACTGCCGGAGAACGAGCGCGAGGCTTTCATCGAAGAGCTGGAGCTGGCGCGCGAAGCCTGCCGCCCGCTCGACCTCGATGCCTTCCGCGAGGGCCATCTGACGCCGGTCTATTTCGGCTCGGCGCTGCGCAATTACGGCGTGCGCGACCTGATCGAGGCGCTCGGCGCCTATGGGCCGCCGCCGCGTGCGCAGGAGGCCGACAGCCGCAAGGTCGAGGCGACCGAGGACAAGATGACGTCCTTCGTCTTCAAGATCCAAGCCAATATGGACCCTAACCATCGCGACCGCATCGCCTTCGTCCGGGTCTGCTCCGGCAAGCTCGAGCGCGGCATGAAGGCCAAGCTGGTGCGCACGGGAAAGCCGATGAGCCTGTCGGCGCCGCAATTCTTCTTCGCCCGCACCCGCGTCACCGCCGACGAGGCGTTCGCCGGCGATGTCGTCGGCATCCCCAACCACGGCACGCTGCGCATCGGCGACACGCTGACCGAGGGCGAGGAGATCCTGTTTCGCGGCGTGCCGAATTTCGCGCCTGAAATCCTGCGCCGCGTTCGCCTCGGCGATGCCATGAAAGCCAAGAAGCTCAAGGAGGCGCTGCATCAGATGGCCGAGGAAGGCGTCGTGCAATTGTTCTCGCCGGAGGACGGCTCACCGGCCATCGTCGGCGTCGTCGGCGCCCTGCAACTCGATGTCCTGAAAGAGCGCCTGAACTTCGAATACACACTGCCGGTCGATTTCGAGATGTCGCGCTTTTCCGTCTGCCGCTGGATATCGGCCGACGACAGGGCCGAACTCCAGCGCTTCATCGAAGCGCATCGCGGCGACATCGCCCGCGACCTCGACAATGATCCAGTGTTCCTCGCCCAGCACGCCTTCTCGCTAAACTACGAAGCCGAACGCTGGAAGGCGATCCGCTTCGCGGCGGTGAAGGATTACCAGGTCCGCGACAGAGCGGCTTGATGCGGCGCTTTCCTTCTCCCCTTGCGGGAGAAGATGTCGCCGAAGGCGACGGATGAGGGGTGTTCCAGGAAACACCAACGTCTCATTCCGTCCAACACCCCTCAACCGTCTCGGCGCCTTGCGCCGATCCCCTTCTCCCACAGGGGGAGAAGGGAAGATCGCGTTCGTTCACCCCTTGGCCGCCTCTTCGATCTTGGCGACGTCGATCTTGGTCATCTGCATCATCGCCTGCATCACGCGGCCGGCCTTTTCCCTGTCGGGGTCCAACAGCAGTTTGGGCAGCTGCTCGGGAACGACCTGCCAGGAGAGGCCGAATTTGTCCTTCAGCCAGCTGCACTGGCTGGGCTCGCCACCGCCCGCGATGAGCCTGTCCCAGAAATAGTCGACCTCTTCCTGCGTCTTGCAGTCGATGGAGAGCGAGACCGCCTCGGTGAACTTGAATTGCGGGCCGCCGTTGAGGGCCTGGAACGGAACGCCGTCGAGCTCGAATGAGACCATCAGCACCTTGCCCTCACGATCGCCGCTGCCCTTGGGCCAGCGCATCACGCTCAGCACCTTCGAATTCTTGAAGATGGAAACGTAGTGGTTCATGGCCTCCTCGGCCTGGTCGTCGAACCACAGGCAGGTGGTGATCTTTTGCATTCTCTTGCTCCTCGGGCTGGTTTGTTTGCTTTCGAAACGGCCGGCTGGTGATGATGCCCCGCTCCTGCCGTCTGCCCAAGGACGCTCGAGCAAAACACGATCCGACAGCACCTCTGACTTTTTTGCGGTCTGGACCGGCTGCGTCTTTGGCTGGCCGTTCGTTCCGCTACCTGGCGCAGCGCAAAATTGTGGCCAGACCAGAGCGTGGCGTCTATAAGGCCTGCGGCTCAATTCCGGTTTTCCGCACCTTTGGGTGCGACGCAGACAGCAAGGACAGTTCAATGCCCGCCTACCGTTCCCGCACCACCACCCATGGCCGCAACATGGCCGGCGCCCGCGGCCTGTGGCGCGCCACCGGGATGAAGGATTCGGATTTCGGCAAGCCGATCATCGCCGTGGTCAATTCCTTCACCCAGTTCGTGCCGGGCCACGTCCATCTCAAGGACCTCGGCCAGCTGGTTGCCCGCGAGATCGAGAAGGCCGGCGGCGTCGCCAAAGAATTCAACACCATCGCCGTCGACGACGGCATCGCCATGGGCCATGACGGCATGCTGTATTCGCTGCCGTCGCGCGAATTGATCGCCGATTCCGTCGAATACATGGTCAACGCGCATTGCGCAGACGCCATGGTCTGCATCTCGAATTGCGACAAGATCACGCCGGGCATGCTGATGGCGTCGCTGCGCCTCAACATCCCGACTGTCTTCGTCTCGGGCGGACCGATGGAGGCCGGCAAGGTGGTGCTCGCCGGCAAGAGCCAGGCGCTCGACCTGGTCGACGCCATGGTCGCCGCCGCCGACGACAAGATCTCCGACGAGGACGTCAAGATCATCGAGCGCTCGGCCTGCCCGACCTGCGGCTCGTGCTCGGGCATGTTCACCGCCAATTCGATGAACTGCCTGACCGAGGCGCTCGGCCTCTCGCTACCCGGCAACGGCTCGACGTTGGCGACGCACGCCGACCGCAAGCGCCTGTTCGTCGAGGCCGGCCATCTGATCGTGGATCTCGCCCAGCGCTATTACGAGCAGGACGACGACACCGCGCTGCCGCGCAGCATCGCCTCGAAGGGCGCCTTCGAGAACGCCATGACGCTCGACATCGCCATGGGCGGTTCGACCAACACCGTGCTGCACATCCTTGCCGCAGCACATGAGGGCGAGGTCGACTTCACCATGGAGGACATCGACCGGCTGTCGCGGCGGGTACCGGTGCTTTGCAAGGTGGCTCCGGCCAAGGCCGACGTCCACATGGAGGATGTCCACCGCGCCGGCGGCATCATGGCGATCCTCGGCCAGCTGGATAGCGCCGGGCTGATCAACCGCGACCTGCCGACGGTGCACACCGCGAGCCTCGGCGAAGCGCTCGACCACTGGGATATCTCGCGCACCACCAGCCAGAATGTCCGCGATTTCTTCCTGGCGGCACCCGGCGGCGTGCCGACGCAAGTCGCGTTCAGCCAGGACCGCCGCTGGGATGATCTCGATCTCGACCGCGAGAAAGGTGTCATCCGCTCGGCCGAACATCCTTTCTCAAGGGATGGTGGCCTCGCCGTGCTGAAAGGCAATCTCGCATTCGACGGCTGCATCGTGAAGACTGCCGGCGTCGATGAATCGATCCTGAAATTCACCGGTCCGGCAAGAGTGTTCGAAAGCCAGGACGCCAGCGTCAAGGCGATCCTGTCGAACGAGGTCAAGGCCGGCGATGTCGTCGTCATCCGCTATGAAGGGCCGCGCGGCGGCCCCGGCATGCAGGAAATGCTCTATCCGACCAGCTATCTTAAATCGAAGGGTCTCGGCAAAGCCTGCGCACTGATCACCGACGGGCGTTTTTCCGGCGGCACCTCCGGCCTGTCGATCGGCCACGTCTCGCCGGAAGCGGCGGAAGGCGGGCTGATCGGGCTGGTCAGGGAAGGCGACACGATCGAGATCGACATCCCCAACCGCACCATCCGGCTGGCTGTCGACGACGCGGAACTCATCGCCCGTCGCGCGGCGATGGAGGCGAAGGGAACAGCCGCTTGGAAGCCCGAGGAAAAGCGCAAGCGCAAGGTAACGACGGCCTTGCGCGCCTATGCGGCAATGGCAACCAGTGCTGCCAAGGGTGCGGTGCGGTACGTGCCGGAATAGGCATCATTCTTCAACGAGGTGGCGATAAATGGATTTCGACCTTGTGGTGCGCGGCGGGACGCTGCCCGACGGCAGGATCGCCGATATCGGCATCGTCGGCGAGACGATCGCGGCGATCGAGCCCGAGCTCAACATCAGCGCCGGCACGGCGATCGATGCCCATGGCAATCTGGTCTCGCCGCCTTTCGTCGATCCGCATTTCCATATGGACGCCACGCTTTCGCTCGGCATTCCCCGCATCAATGTCTCGGGCACGTTGCTCGAAGGCATTTCGCTGTGGGGCGAGCTGAAGCCGCTTCTGACCCACGAGGCGGTGCGCGACCGTGCGCTTGCCTATTGCGACTGGGCGGTGTCGATGGGCCTGCTCGCCATCCGCACCCATGTCGATGTCTGCGACGATCGCCTGCTGGCGGTGGAAGCGCTGCTCGACGTGAAGAAGACGGTTGCGCCGTATATCGACCTGCAATTGGTCGCCTTCCCGCAGGACGGGTTTTACCGCTCGCCGACGGCGCGCGACAACACCACCCGCGCGCTCGACATGGGCGTCGATGTCGTCGGCGGCATCCCGCATTTCGAGCGCACCATGGCCGACGGTACGCGCTCCGTCACCGAGCTCTGCGAGATCGCGGCCGAGCGCGGCCTGATGGTCGACCTGCATTGCGACGAGACCGACGATCCGCTGTCGCGCCACGTCGAGCAGCTTGCCTATGAGACGCAGCGGCTTGGATTGCAGGGCAGAGTGGCCGGCTCGCACCTCACCTCGATGCATTCGATGGATAATTACTACGTCTCGAAGCTGTTGCTGCTGATCGCCGAGGCCGGCGTTTCGGCGATCCCCAATCCGCTGATCAACATCATGCTGCAGGGCCGCCACGACACCTTTCCCAAGCGCCGCGGCTTGACGCGGGTCAAGGAAATGCTGGCGCACGGGATCCGCGTCGGCTGGGGCCAGGATTGCGTGCTCGACCCCTGGTATTCGCTGGGCACCGCAGACATGCTCGACGTCGCCTTCATGGGCCTGCATGTCGCGCAGATGTCGAGCCCAGCCGAGATGGCGCGCTGTTTCGACATGGTCACCGACGTCAATGCCGCCATCATGGGTCTCGACCACCTTGGCCTGGCCGTCGGCAAGCGCGCCAGCCTTGTCGTTCTCGATGCCGGCAACCCGCTCGAGGCGCTGCGCCTGCGCCCCGAGCGGCTCTGCGTCATTGCCAAAGGCAAGGTGGTGGCCGAGCGGAGCCGGCAGGACACGCGGCTTTCGATCGCCGGAAGGCCGGGCACCGTGAATCGGCGCCACGCTTAGACCAGCCGATTTCCGGCGCTGGTCTTACCGAATTCTCGATTTTCGCCTCGTCACGGCCGCTGCTAGCGACTACGACGCGGGTCACCGTAGCCACGGCGAGGAACCGGTAACGGAATGGGGCAGCGCGCAGCCCAGAACTCGACGATCAGGAACGTGCTGCTGGCCGGCATCCTGCTGATGCTCGCCGGCGATTTCCTGTTTGCCTTGAACGACGTGATGGGCAAGTGGCTGGTCGCCAGTTTTTCCGTCGGCCAGGTCGTGCTGATCCGCTCGATCGGCGCCTTTTTCACACTCGGGCCGATGATTGCACATCAGGGTGCGGCCAAGCTGTTTCGCATGGAGCGGCCGGAGCTGCAGCTGCTGCGCGTGGTGATGACGACGCTCGACACGGCGCTGTTCTACGCGGCGGTCGTCTATCTGCCGCTCGCCGACGTGATGAGCTTCTACATGGCCGGGCCGATCTATGTCGCGGCGCTGTCGCACTTCTTGCTTGGCGAAAGGGTCGGCTGGCGCCGCTGGGCGGCTATCCTGGTCGGTTTCTGCGGCGTGCTGATCATGCTGAAGCCGTCTTCGGCGGCGTTGTCGCTGTCGTCGATGTTCGCGCTCGCCGGCAGCATTTCCTTTGCCTTCGCCATCATCCTCAACCGGCGACTGCGCGGCACCAGCGACACCTCGCTGGTCACCTGGCAAACCATCGGCACGCTGCTGGTCGGCGCTGCGTTGACCATCGGCAGTTGGAAGACGCCGTCCTCGCTCGATTTCGGCGCCATGCTGCTTCTGGGCATTGTCTCCTGCGGCGCGCATCTGATGATCACTAGGGCATTGAAGCTTGCGCCTGCCTCGACCTTGGCGCCGCTGCATTACAGCCTGCTGTTGTGGGCAGTGATCTTCGGCTCGGCCTTCTTCGGCGATGTGCCTGGGCCACGCATCCTGGTCGGCTCGGCCATTGTCGTGCTGGCCGGCCTGTTCATCTTCCACCGCCAGAAGGTGGTCGACACGGTGCCGCCCGAAAACGTGCCGAAGGGTGTGAATTAACCCCGGCGCACCGCCGCGAGATGCCGGGAAAATTCCGGCGTCTCCATCAGTGCCTTGCAGCGCGCGAAGCGGCCGTCGGCGTAGGCGCGGAAATCGTCGACCGGATTTTTGTTGGCAAGCTGGATCAAGCCCCACAGCGTCCACAACAGGTCGCACATCGCCTTGTAGATGACGATGCGGGCGCGCTCCGCCGGTCTCGGCTCGCCGCCGAAATAGGCCAGCATCATCTCCTCGTCCTGCGCGGCGTCGAATTGCCCTTCGACGCTGAGGTCGCCGAGATCCCAGAGCGGATCGTTCATCCCGGAATATTCCCAGTCGACGATCCACATCCTGTCGCCCGTATCGAGAAAGTTTTCGCAGAGCGGATCGCAGTGGCAGGCGACGATTGGCAGAGGATGAGCCGCAAGTGCCGAGCGCACGGTTTCCGCTTCGCGGACCCCATCGTGGTAGCCGGCAGGCAGGGCGACGTCCTTGGTCGACAGCACTTTCAGATAATCATCGATCATCGCAAACAGTTCAAAGCGGAAGGGGAACACCGCGCCGGATGTGTGCAGTTTGCGAAAGGCCTTGCCGGCGCGTGCCGGGCTGCCCGGTCGGGTCTTGAATTTTTCCGGCGACATCGTCTCGGCGCTGGCGATGAAGCGGGTCACCAGCACGCCGGTCTCGGCATCGACATGCAGCACTTCCGGGCTGACGCCGGCCTTCGCCGCTTCCCGCGCCGCCACTGCCTCGTTGGCGCGGTTGATGTATTCCTCGGTACCCTTGCCGGGGATACGCAGGCAGAAATCCTTACCCCTGAAGACGAGGTTGGTCAGGCCGCCGAGCCGTTCCAGCGGGCCGTCATAACCGGCCAGCATCGGAATGGCCGCAAGTGCGGCGCGTGCCTGGTCGTCCGCCATGGCTTTCGCTCCTTTTCCAGTCTTTATTGTCGCGACGACGGTTCCACAGTTTTCGCCGTTTGGCTATGATCGCGTCGCAGATCGATACCAGGCGACGGAAAGCGATGACGGACAGCAAACAGCAGAGCGCGCTCGCCGCAGCCTATGCGGCGAAGCGACCGGAAGACGTCGCGGCGCTCTACGACAGCTGGGCCGGCACCTATGACGCCGACATGTCGGCGGCCGGCTATCGCCATCCGACCATCTGCCTTGCCTTGCTGGCCCGCCATCTGCCGCGCGGCGCCGCTCCTCTCCTCGATGCTGGCGCAGGCACCGGGCTCATCGGCGAATGGCTTGCCATCACCGGTTATCCGCAGGTCGAGGCGCTCGACATTTCGGAAGGCATGCTGGCGCAAGCCGCGCGCAAAGGCGTCTATTCGGCCCTTCATTGCCTGGCGCTTGGCGCGCCGCTGCCTTTCGTGGACGATGCCTATGCCGGGATCATCTCAGCCGGCGTCTTCACGTCCGGCCATGTCGGGGCCGAGGGTCTGGACGAGCTGATCCGCATCTGCCGGCCGGGCGGGGTGATCGTGCTGACGGTGAAGAACACGCTGTGGGATGCGGGTTTTGCCGCGCGGATCGCCGAGCTCGAGGCGCAAGGCACCGTCACCCGCGCCGAGGAGACGCCGCCCTATGTCTCGATGCCAGGCGAGGCCGATACGGTGCCCAGCCGGGGGCTGGTGCTCATCGTGAACTGAGGCTGAAACCGGAAGGCTCTAGGCCTTCACCTTTGCTCCCGCCGGATCGTAAAGCGGCTCGAGGTGGATTTTAGCCGGCGTCCGTTCCATCGCCACCACCAGCTCGTAATCGCCGGAGGTGAGGAAATCATCGCCGACGCCATCGGCATTGCGCACATAGCCGTAGCCGATGTTCTTGCCGACGGTATAGCCATAGCCGCCGCTGGTGAGATAACCGACGGCCTCGCCATTGCGCAGGATGGTCTCACGCCCGAGCAGCACGATATCCGGATCATCGACTGTGAAGCCGGCAAAACGTTTCCTGAGCGCCGCGCCGTCGAGCTTTTCAAGCGCCCGCCGGCCGAGGAAATCGGTGTTCTTCCTGAGCTTCACCGCCCAGCCGAGGCCGGCCTCCTGCGGCGTGTCGTTGGGCGTGATATCGGCGCCCCAGGCGCGGTAACCTTTTTCCAGCCGCAGCGATTCTAGCGCCCGATAGCCGACCGGGCGAATGTTGTGGACAGCGCCCGCCGTCATCAGCGCGTCGAAAACCTCGCCCGTCGCCGCGATCGGCGCATGCAGCTCCCAGCCGAGCTCGCCGACATAGGTGACGCGCAGTGCCCGAATGACGTGGCCGGCAATGGCGATCTCGCGAACATGGCCGAACGGAAAGGCGGCGTTCGAGACGTCAGCATCGGTCACCGCTGACAGCACGTCGCGGGCGCGCGGCCCCATCAGCGACAATGTGCCGAACTCCTCGGTGACGTCGGTCAGCGTCACGTCGAACTCGCTGCCGATATGATCGGCAATCCAGGAGAAATCATGCGTGCGGAAACCGGTGCCGGTGACGATGTAGAATTTCTCCTCATCGAGCCTCGCCACGGTCAAATCGGCCTCGATACCGCCGCGCGTGTTGAGGAGCTGCGTGTAGGTCAGCCGGCCGACCGGCTTGGCAACGTCGTTGGCGCAGATCCAGTCCAGCGCCTTCAGCGCGTCGGCACCGGTCATTTCGTATTTGGCGAAAGACGACTGGTCGAAAATGCCGATCTTTTCGCGCACGTGGCGGTGCTCGTCGCCGACGGGTGAAAACCAGTTCTGCCGGCCCATCGAATAGAGGTCCTTCGGCTCGATGCCTTCCGGCGCGAACCAGTTCGGCCGCTCCCAGCCAAGTTTCGAGCCGAACACGGCGCGATGTTTTTGCAGCCGTTCGTATAAAGGCGAAACGATGCGTGGCCGGCCGCTGACATATTCCTCGTGCGGGAAGCCGATCGTGTAGTGCTTGCCGTAGGCTTCCAGCGTGCGGTCTCGGACCCATTGCCGGTCGCGGTGCAGATCGGAAAAGCGGCGGATGTCGACCACCCACAGATCGAGCGGCGCCTCGCCGTCGACCACCCATTGCGCCAGCACCCAGCCGGCGCCGCCGCCGGATGCAATGCCGAAGGCGTTGAAGCCGGCGCCGACGAACATATTGGGGCATTCCGGCGCCACACCGAGGATGAAATTGCCGTCCGGCGTAAAGCTCTCCGGACCGTTGATCATCTGCTTGACGCCGACATTGGTGAGCGCCGGGACACGCTCGATCGCCTGGCTCATATGCTGCTCGAAATGATCGTAATCATCGTCGAACAGCCGGAACTCCCAATCGTCCGGCACATCGCCGCCGGGCAGACCGGTCGTCCAGGCCTGCGGGTTCGGCTCGTAGCCGCCCATCACCAACCCGCCGACCTCCTCCTTGAAATAGGTGCGGCGATCGGGGTCGCGAATCGTCGGCGCATCGGTCGCCAAGCCGTCGATCCTCCCGGTGATGATGTACTGGTGCTTCACCGGCTGCAGCGGCACGTTTATGCCGGCGAGCGCACCCACCTGCCGCGCCCATTGCCCGGCGCAGTTCACCACCTTGTCGCAGGCGATATCGCCCTTGCTGGTCTTCACCGCGGTGATGCGGCCGTCTCTCATTTCGAAGCCGGTGACCCGCACCTCCTCGAACAATTTTGCGCCGTGCATGCGCGCGCCCTTGGCCAGCGACTGGGTGATGTCGGAAGGGCTTGCCTGACCGTCGCTGGGCAGCCAAGAAGCGCCGACGAGGTCGCCGGTTTCCAGCAGCGGCCACATTTCCTTGACCTCGGTCGGCGACAGCAGATGCATGTCCATGCCGAAGCTCTTTGCCGTCGTTGCCAGCCGCTTATACTCAGTCCAGCGGTCGGCATTGGTGGCAAGCCGCAGGCAGCCGGTCATCTTCCAGCCGGTGGCAAGGCCGGTTTCGGCTTGCAGCCCTTTGTATAGATCGACCGAATATTTGAGCACCCGCGTGATCGACGCCGACGAGCGCAGCTGGCCGACCAGCCCGGCAGCATGCCAGGTCGAGCCCGAGGTCAGCTTGCCCTGTTCGAGCAGCACGATTTCGGCCTTGTGGTCGCGCGCCAGATGATAGGCCGTCGAACAGCCGATGATGCCACCGCCGATGACGACGATGCCGGCCTGGGCGGGCAAGGTCATGGCCGCATCCCGTATTTTGTCCTGTAGTTTTCCAGGGCGGCTTCGAGCCGCGCCAGGTTTTCGTCGGCGTAGGCGGCGTAGTCGACGCCGGGCGCATCGAGGTAGAGCTCGGAAACCATGCCCCACATCGCCTCGCGCAGCAGCGACGCGCATTGCATGGCGGCGTGCGAGCGCCGTATCGCTTCGTCCGGCTCCTTCATGAAGTAGGCGGTCAGGAAGGCGAAGGATTCCTCGTCGCTCATGCCGGCATTGGAAGCCGCGCCGGCAAGGTCGAACATCGCGGTGTTGAAGCCGGCATATTCGAAATCGATGAGCCATAGCCTGTGACCGTCATCGATTATGTTAGCCGGCAGAAGATCGTTGTGGCCGAAGACGATCGGCAGCAGTTTTTGCGCGCGCTCGAGCTCGTCCGCCAGCGTCAGCAGGCGTGGCAATTCGCCCAGCTTGCGGCTGCCGCCTTCCTCCAGCGTGCGCGCATAGTCGCGAATGACGTGGAATACCCAGAACATGAAGCCGGCGCCGGAGACATGACCGGGCATCTCCCGGTGGAAACCGCGCAGCAACGCGGCGACGCGGCCGAGATCGGCGCGCACGTCTTGCGCGACATAGGCCTTGGCGCCGAGATACTCCGTCACCATGACGCCGGGTCCGGTGTAGCGGACGGCCGGAGCGAAGCCTGCCGCGTGTGCTGCCCGCGCGGTCATCATCTCGCGCTCGCGAAAGACATGGTGGAACGGATAGTCCTGCCCGATGCGCACGACGTGCCGCCCGGCCGCGTCCTTGACCAGGTAATTGGCATTGCTCAACCCGCCCGGCAGCGGCGCAATGTCGATGCTGCCGGTCCAGCAAGGCAGCGCGCGGATGCGGTCTTCGACAGTCACGATCTCGTCCAACATTGGGTCAATTTTCCACGCATGTCATGGCTGGCCAGCGATGACAATCGGACGGAGGAATGGAGGCAACGCGAAGATCTCGTCGGTGCAGATCTCGGGATCGGTATCCCGCACCGCACCGACGAGCCCCTTTGTGCCGGGTTCTTCGACGCCGGCATCCGCCCCCGCGGATCCTAATTTTCGGTTCCCTCGCACCCGAGGATTTCCCAGGCGTTCAGGCAAGCAATTTTTCGTGCGGCTCAGCCGTCGGCCTCCGTTCCGAGCCTGTCACAGCGATAATGTCGCGCCAGGCTGGAGACGTTGTCAACGCGAAATTGTGGTGTTTTCTGCTTTTTTGCCCGAATTTTGCGAAATATCTTGGAGTAAGTGGCATTTATGCTGTAGAAACGGTCAATGGTGCAACAATTCGACCGGTTGGAACCGATGGGCCACTCGAAGCGGCATGGCGAAATCCTGCGCCTCCTCAAGGAGGAAGGCACCGTCACCATTGCCAGCCTGGCTGACCGGCTGGGCGTCTCGCTGGAGACGGTACGCCGCGATGTCAAGCCACTGACCAGCGATGGTTCCATCCTCAAGATGCATGGCGCCGTCGGCCTGCCGTCGATTGCCGGCGAAGCGCCGTTCGAGCGGCGCATGCGTGAGAACGCCGATGCCAAGCGGGCAATTGCCCGCATGGTCGCTGCCACCATCCGCGACGGCGAGTCGATCATGCTCGACACCGGCACGACCACGAGCTTCCTGGCCCGCGAGCTGCTCGGCCACCGGCGGCTGACGGTCGTCACCAATTCCTCCGACATCGCCCGCACGCTGGCCACCGTCAACGGCAACAAGGTCTATATGGCCGGCGGCGAGCTGCGCAGCGATTCCGGTGCTGCTTTCGGCGTCTCAGCCATCGAATTCGTCAGCCGCTTCTCCGTCAGCCACGCGGTGATTTCGACCGGCGCGGTCGATGCCATCACGGGTGTCATGGACTATGACCTCGAAGAGGCTGAGTTCGCCCGCATGGTGCTGTCGCGCGGCCAGCGTTCGCTTGTCGTCACCGACCACAGCAAATTCGGCCGGCAGGGTCTGGTTCAGGTCTGCGGCTTCGACGGCTTTTCCGAACTCGCGACCGACCGTCTGCCGCCGCATGACATCGCCGCCGCCCTTGCCCAGGCCGGCGCGCGGCTCAGCATTGCGGATGGCGGAAGCGAGGACTGAGCTCTATCGGGAGAACGGCACCAGCACCCACTTCCCAGCGCCGCCTCTGCCGTGTTTAGTCCGGCCATGGCTTTCACCATCCGCCAATTGCAGTTCTTCATCGCCGTCGCCGAGCAAGGCACGGTGTCGGGCGCCGCCCAGAATCTGTCGATCTCGCAATCCTCGGTCACCGAGGCGATCAAGGAGCTGGAGCACGATCTCGGCGTCGAGCTGTTCGAGCGCCACCCGCGCGGGCTGAACATCACCCACAAGGGCCACCAGTTCCTGCGCCATGCGAGGAAGATCCTTGCCGACGTTTCCGATGCGCGCCGCGCCTTCTTCGGCGAACAGATCGCGGCAAGCGGGCGGCTGCAACTTGGCGTCACCTCGCTGGTCGCCGGCTATGTGCTGTCCGATCTTCTTGCCCGCTACCGCCGCGCCTATCCGGGTGTCGAGGTCTCGGCGATCGAGGACAATGGCGACTATCTCGAGCACCTGTTGATCGGCGGCAAGCTCGACATTGCGGTCATGGTCACCTCGAACCTGCGCGACCGCACCGCGCTGCAGTCCGAAATCCTCGAAGTCTCGGCCTACCGGCTGTGGCTGCCGCTCGGCCATCCGTTGGCCGGTGCCGACATCATCGGCATCGGCGATATCGCCTCGGAACCGCTGATCATGCTGACCGTCGACGAGATCGAGGAGAATACCGGAAAGCTGCTGACGGCGATCGGCGCCAAACCGCACGTCGCATTCCGCACCCGCTCGGTCGAAGCGGTGCGCAGTCTCGTCGCCACCGGCGCCGGCGTGGCGCTGCTGCCGGACCTCGTCTACCGGCCATGGTCGCTGGAAGGCGACCGCATCGAATCGCGCGATATTTCGGGATCGTTGCCGGTCGTCCAAGTCGGCATGGTCTGGCGGCGCGGCTCCGGCCTGCCGCAGGCGGCGCGCGACTTCATCGGACTTGCCCAGTCGCAGCGCATGGTGCGCCAACGGCCCGAGAAGATCGGCCGGTGATGTATCGGAAAAACCGATATCGGCTTTCTGATAAATGAATTTGCGAAACCGGAAATTTCGCAGCACTTTTGAGCCAGGGAACAAAGCTGCCGCAGGAGCACGGCCCCTTAGAGCCGCGCATCCAACGTTTGAACGGGCGCATGACCTTTTCCGAAAACCGAAACCGGTTTCGAGGTCATGCAAAATGGGAGATCGACGATGAATTCATTGCTGAAATCATGCACTGCCTTGACGGTCGCGCTGACCTTCTCCGGCCAGGCCATCGCCCAGGTCAAGGAGCTGGGCAAGGGTGAAGGCGAGGTCAATATCGTCGCCTGGCCGGGCTATATCGAGCGCGGCGAAACCGACAAGGGCTATGATTGGGTCACCTCGTTCGAGAAGGAAACCGGCTGCAAGGTCAACGTCAAGACCGCCAACACCTCCGACGAGATGGTTTCGTTGATGAACGAAGGCGGTTTCGACCTTGTCACTGCCTCCGGCGACGCCTCGCTGCGCCTGGTTGCGGGCAAGCGCGTCCAGCCGATCAACACCGACCTCATCCCGAGCTGGAAGACGGTCGACGACCGGCTGAAGGATGCGCCCTGGTTCACCGTCGGCGGTGTCCATTACGGCGTGCCGTACCAATGGGGGCCGAATGTGCTGATGTACAACACCGAAGTGTTCAAGGAGGTGCCGAAGAGCTGGAACATCGTGTTCGAGGAAATGAAGCTACCCGACGGCAAGTCGAACAAGGGCCGCGTCCAGGCCTATGACGGGCCGATCCACATTGCTGATGCCGCCAACTACCTGATGGCCCACAAGCCGGAGCTCGGCATCAAGGATCCGTACGAACTGACTGAGGACCAGTACAAGGCTGCGCTCGACCTGCTGCGCGTCCAGCGTACGCTGGTCGGACGCTACTGGCATGACGCTGCCATCCAGGTCGACGATTTCCAGAACGAAGGCGTCGTCGCCTCCGGTTCATGGCCCTATCAGGTCAACACGCTGATCGCGGCCAAGAAGCCGGTCGCCTCGACCATTCCCGAGGAGGGCGTCACCGGCTGGGCCGACACCACCATGATGGAGGCCGATGCGGCCCACCCGAACTGCGCCTACATGTGGATTGAGCATTCGCTGTCGCCGAAAGTGCAGGGCGACGTCTCCGCCTGGTTCGGCTCGCTGCCGGTGGTGCCCGCCGCCTGCAAGGGCAACGAACTGCTCGGCGAAGAGGGCTGCAAGACCAACGGCTACGACAATTTCGACAAGATCAAGTTCTGGAAGACGCCGGTCTCGAAATGCGCCACCCAGAACGACCAGTGCGTGCCCTATTACCGCTGGGTGTCGGACTATATCGGCGTCATCGGCGGACGGTGAGTTCGTCTCACCTACGAAGCTCGGCGCTGCCCCTCACCCTTACCCTCTCCCCGTGAAGAACGGGGGGTCGCCAGCGTTGGAGCGCCTCCCTTCTCCCCGTCCACTACGGGAGAAGGTACCGGCAGGCGGATGAGGGGCAGCGCTACCCTGAATTTGATGAGCCTGACAGATCAGGACAACCCATGACCCCCGCCGTTTCTTTCCAAAAAGTCTCCCGCCATTTCGGCAGCGTGCGTGCCGTCGACGCGGTCGATCTCGACATCGTGCCGGGCGAGTTCTTCGCCATGCTCGGGCCTTCCGGCTCGGGCAAGACGACGTGCCTGCGCCTCATCGCCGGGTTCGAGCAGCCGACGGCGGGCTCGATCTCGATCTTCGGCGAACGCGCCGAGGGCGTGCCGCCCTATCGCCGCAACGTCAACACCGTGTTCCAGGATTATGCGCTGTTCCCGCATCTCAACGTGCTCGACAACGTCGCCTATGGGCTGATGGTCAAGGGCGTCGGCAGACCGGAGCGGCAAAAGGCGGCGGAAGAAGCGCTGGCGCTGGTGCGGCTTCCCGGCTACGGCGCGCGTCGCCCTGGCCAGCTTTCCGGCGGCCAGCGCCAGCGCGTCGCGCTCGCCCGTGCGCTGGTCAACCAGCCCAAGGTGCTGTTGCTCGACGAGCCGCTCGGCGCGCTCGACCTCAAGCTTCGCGAGAACATGCAGGAGGAGTTGAAATCGCTGCAGAAGGCGCTCGGCATCACCTTCGTGTTCGTCACCCATGACCAGGGCGAGGCGCTGTCGATGGCCGATCGCGTCGCCGTCTTCAACGACGGCAAGATCATGCAGATCGGCACGCCGGAAGACATCTACCAGCGCCCCAAGACCCGCTTCGTCGCCGATTTCGTCGGCTCGTCCAACGTACTGCCGCCGGATTTCGTCCAGCGCTATGCCGGCCAGCATCGCTGGGGCAGCCTGCGCCCTGAATCCATTCGCATCGGCCGGGCGGCCAAGGGCGACGGCGTTGCGGCTCGCCTGGTGTCGACCAACTATCTCGGCGCGACGATAAGACTGGCGCTCGATGCCGAAGGCTTGCGGCTGCATGCCATCGTGCCGGCGGGTGCTGCCTTGCCCCGGGAAGGCGAGGCGGTGGTGCTCACCTTCAACCGCGAGCATTTGCATCTGATGGACGAGCTGGGATGAGCCTGGACACCGCCATGCCGCGGGCCACGACCCCCGCCATCCTGCCGGGAAGCGGCGGCCTGCGCGGCGCGCTCTCCGACCTCTTCTGGCGCCGGCCCCAACTCCTGCTTCTGCTCATGCTGCTGCCGCCGGTTCTTTGGCTCGGCATCGTCTATATCGGCTCGCTGTTCGCGCTGCTTTTGCAGAGCTTCTTCTCGATCGACGAGTTCTCCGGCCTCATCAACCGCGAGTTCACGCTGAAGACTTATGGCGACCTGCTGCAGGCCGCCAATCTCGACATCATCCTGCGCACGGTGACGATGGCGGCGCTGGTGACGTTTGCGTCGGCGGTCATTGCCTTTCCCATCGCCTATTACGCGGCGCGCTATGCGCGCGGCCGTTGGAAGGCGTTGTTTTATCTCGGCGTCATGCTGCCGCTGTGGTCGAGCTACCTGGTCAAGATCTATGCCTGGAAGCTGATCCTCGCCAAGGAAGGCATCCTGACGTGGCTGCTGGCCAAATTGCATCTTCTGTGGCTGCTTGATGCCTGGCTATCGCTGCCGATCGTCGGCGGCAACTCGCTGTCGGTATCGTCCACCGGCACCTTCATCGTCTTTGTCTATGTCTGGCTGCCGTTCATGATCCTGCCGGTGCAGGCGGCCCTCGAGCGCGTGCCGGGCAATCTGGTCGAGGCTTCTTCCGATCTCGGTGCGTCACCCGGCCAGACCTTCCGCAACGTGCTGTTCCCGCTGGCATTGCCGGGTATCGTCGCCGGCTCGATCTTCACTTTCTCGCTGACGCTCGGCGACTACATCATCCCGCAGATCATCGGCACCTCGCGGCTGTTCATCGGCCAGGCCGTCTATTCGCAGCAAGGCACCGCCGGCAACATCCCGCTCGCCGCCGCCTTTACCGTGGTGCCGATCGTCATCATGGGCTTCTATCTCTGGGGCGCCAAGCGCATGGGGGCTTTCGATGCGCTCTGACCGTGGCCCATCCGCGCCGATCGGCCTGAAGCTCGCTGCCACCGGCGGCCTGCTTTTCCTGCACCTGCCGATTCTGCTGATCTTCGTCTATGCCTTCACCACCGAGGAGAAGAGCTTCGTCTGGCCGCCGCCGGGCCTGACCACGCAATGGTTCGCCGTCACCTGGAACCGCCCCGACGTCTGGCAGGCGCTGTCGCTGTCTGTACGGGTCGCGGCGATCTCGACCGCCATCGCGCTGGTCCTCGGCACGCTGTGCGCCGCCGCCGTGTCCCGCACACAATTCTTCGGCCGCGAAACCATCTCGCTGCTGGTGATCCTGCCGATCGCGCTGCCCGGCATCATCACCGGCATCGCGCTGCGCTCGGCGTTCGCGCTGGCCGAAATCCCGTTCTCGTTCTGGACGATCGTGCTCGGCCACGCCACCTTCTGCGTGGTCGTCGTCTACAACAATGCGGTCGCCCGTTTCCGCCGCACGTCCGGCTCGATGATCGAGGCGTCGATGGACCTCGGCGCCGACGGTTTCCAGACCTTTCGGCATGTCGTGCTGCCCAACATCGCAACCGCGCTGCTGGCCGGCGGCATGCTGGCCTTTGCGCTGTCCTTCGACGAGGTCATCGTCACCACCTTCACCGCCGGCCAGCAGCAAACGGTGCCGATCTGGATGCTCGAAGAGTTGATCCGTCCGCGCCAGCGTCCGGTCACCAATGTCGTGGCGATGGTCGTGGTGCTGGTGACGCTGCTTCCCATCCTCGCTGCCTATTACCTGACCCGCGACGGCGACCAGATCGCCGGTTCGGGCAAATGATCTCGTTCATAAGGGAGAGACTTCCATGGACACGCAGATGCTGATCGGCTCGAAATTCGAAAAAGGCACCGAGACCGAGGAACCGATCCTCAACCCGAAGACCGGGGCGACCATCGTCAACCTGCCCGAGGCCAGCCCGGCGCAGATCGAGGCAGCAGTGCTTGCCGCGGAAAAAGCGTTCGTCACCTGGTCCCGCACAACACCGGCGCAGCGCGCCGGCTATCTCCTGAAGATCGCCGATCGCATCGAGGCCGCGGCAAAGGATTTCGCGACGCTCGAGGCGCTGAACTGCGGCAAGCCGATCAATGCCGTGCTCAATGACGAGATCCCGGCGATCGTCGACTGCTACCGCTTCTTTGCCGGTGCGGTCCGCTCGATGCCCGGCCAGGTCGCCGGCGAATACATTCCCGGCCACACCTCGATGGTCCGCCGCGACGCCATCGGCGTTGTCGCGTCGATCGCGCCGTGGAACTATCCGCTGATGATGATGGCCTGGAAGCTGGCGCCGGCGATTGCCGGCGGCAACACCGTCGTCTTCAAGCCGTCGGAACAGACGCCGCTGACCGCGCTGAAGCTGGCGAAAATCCTTGCCGATATCCTGCCGGAAGGCGTCGTCAACGTCGTGCTCGGCCGCGGCGACAGTGTCGGCAACACGCTGATCAACCACCCGAAGGTCAACATGATCTCGATCACCGGTGACGTCGCCACCGGCAAGAAGGTGCTGCAGGCCGCCGCCAAATCGGTCAAGCGCACACATCTCGAGCTCGGCGGCAAGGCGCCGGTCATCGTGTTCGATGACGCCGATCTCGGTGCGGTGGTCAACGGCCTGCGCGCCTTCGGCTATTACAATGCCGGCCAGGACTGCACCGCCGCCTGCCGCATCTACGCCGGCAAGAAGATCTACGACAAGCTTGTCGCCGACCTCTCCGCTGCGGTCTCGACCATCAAGTATGATCGCCCCGACGATACCGAGAACGAGATCGGCCCGCTGATTTCGCGTCGCCAGCGTGATCGCGTCTCGAGCTTCGTCGAGCGCGCCTCTGAGCTCAAGCACATCGAGATTACCACGGGCGGCAAGCCGGGCGAGGGCTCCGGCTTCTTCTACCAGCCGACCGTCGTCGCCGGCGCGCTGCAGGAAGACGAGATCGTGCGCCGCGAAGTGTTCGGCCCGGTGGTCTCGGTCACCCGTTTTTCCGAAGTCGACGAGGCGGTGAACTGGGCCAATGACTCTGACTATGGCCTGGCGTCATCGGTGTGGACCAAGGACGTTTCGCGCGCCATGGCGACGGCCGCCCGCCTGCAATATGGCTGCACCTGGATTAACACCCACTTCATGCTGACAAACGAGATGCCGCATGGCGGGTTGAAACAATCCGGCTACGGCAAGGACATGTCGCTCTATGCGCTGGAGGATTACACAGCCGTCCGCCACGTCATGATTGCGCACGGGTAGGGTCCAGATGCGGGAGAAGGTGGCCTGAAGGCCGGAAGTGGCGGCGCGACTATTCTTCCGCCTCGTCCGTCCCGTCCGCCGCCGGCGCCACCAGCAGCACGGTGGCGCCGAGGAGCGCGGCGATGAAGGAGCCGGCGAGGATGCCGACCTTGACCGCGTCCTGCAGAGCGACGTCGCTGGCGAAGGCGAGCAGGCCGATGAACAGGCTCATGGTGAAGCCGATGCCGCAGAGCAGCGAAATGCCGATCATGTGCAGCCAGCCGGCATTGACCGGCAGATCGGCGAAGCCGAGCCGGATGGCAAGCGCAGAAGACCCGAACACGCCGACCAGCTTGCCGGCGACGAGGCCGGCGGCGACGCCGAGCGTCAGCGGCTCGGCCAGGGCGGCAGCGCTGAGACCGCCGAGTGAGACGCCGGCGTTGGCAAAGCCGAAAATCGGGATGACGAAAAAGGCGACGACTTTGTGCAGGCCGTGTTCGAGCCGGTGCAGCGGCGAATGGTCGAGATCGTGGCCGCTGCCCGGCGATATCTTCAATGGAATGGTGAGGGCCAGCGCGACGCCGGCAAGCGTCGCATGGACGCCCGATTTGAGCACCAAAACCCACAGAACGATGCCGAGCAAGACGTACGGCAGCAACGTCAGCACCCGCATGCGGTTGAGCACCACCAGCAGCGCGATGACGGCGAAGGCGGCGCCGAGATAGGCGAGGGACAGCCCGCTGGTATAAAACACCGCGATGATGAGCACGGCGCCGAGATCGTCGATGATGGCGAGCGCGGTGAGGAATATCTTCAGCGAGCCCGGCACGCGGCCGCCAAGCAGCGACAGCACGCCGAGCGCAAAGGCGATATCGGTGGCGGTCGGGATCGCCCAGCCGGACAGAGCGGCTTCATTGTTGCGGTTGATGGCGACGTAGACCAGTGCCGGCACCGCCATGCCGCCGGCGGCGGCGATGCCGGGCAGCACGCGGCGCGGCCAGGTCGAGAGCTGGCCGTCGAGCATCTCGCGCTTGATCTCGAGGCCGACCAGCAGGAAGAACACCGCCATCAGGCCGTCATTGATCCAGTGCGAGACGCTGAGCGGTCCGAGATAGGCGTGGAGGGCGGAGAAATAAGCCTCGCCCAGCGGCGAATTGGCGACGATCAGGGCCAGGGCCGCCGCAGCCATCAGGATGAGGCCGCCGGCCGCCTCGCTGTCGAGGAATTCGCGCAGCATGGAGACCAGCCGCTTTTCGTCCTGCATGTCGCCTCCGTCGTATCAGCGGCAAGGTCCGACACCGCCAAGCGATGATGCGCAAACAGCGCTGGCCGGGCAAGCCTGCAGTCAGAGCCTTTTAGCGCGGCGCGCGCTTGGCGAGGATACGCTGCAGCGTGCGGCGATGCATGTTCAGCCGGCGCGCGGTTTCCGAGACGTTGCGGTCGCACATTTCATAGACGCGCTGGATGTGCTCCCAGCGTACCCGGTCGGCCGACATCGGATTTTCGGGCGGTGCTGCGCGTTCGCCCGCCGTGCGGGTCAGGGCTGCAAAGATGTCGTCGGCGTCGGCCGGCTTCGACAGATAGTCGATAGCGCCGAGCTTCACCGCCGTCACCGCGGTGGCGATGTTGCCGTAGCCAGTGAGGATGATGGCGCGGGCATCGTCGCGCTTCTCGCGGATCGCGGCGACGACGTCGAGGCCGTTGCCGTCGGCCAGCCGCATGTCGACCACCGCGTAGGCAGGCGGATTGGCGCGCGCCTTGGCAACCGCCTCCTCGACGCTCTCGGCCGTCTCGACCACGAAACCCCTGGTTTCCATGGCGCGGGCAAGCCGCGTCAGGAACGGCTTGTCGTCGTCGACGATCAGCAGCGAGGTGTCCTCGCCTTCGACCATTGCGCCAATCGTTTCGTCAGTACTCATCGTGCTGAAAATCCTGCTGCCTGATTTTTACGCAAATATAGTTTCGCGACGCTATTGTCCAATTTAGGCCGTGTCGAACATGGTGGCCGAAGCCTGCTCGGGATTGAGGAAGACGCTGCGCGGCCACGATATCTGCACGATAGCGCCCTCGCCGGGCTCGCTCGAATTGCGGAAATCGAGCGTCGCCCCGGAGCGTTCGAGCAAGGTCTTGGCGATGAATAAGCCAAGGCCGAGGCCGCCGCCGGCTTCGGTGCCTTGTCGCGTCGACATATAAGGTTCGCCGATGCGGTCGATGATCTCCGGCGGAAAGCCCGGCCCGTCGTCGATGATCGAGAAGCTGACGGCGGCCTCGTTCCAGCTCCAGCGTACAGTGACGTTCTTGCGAGCGAAGTCGACGGCGTTCTCGACCAGATTGCCGAGGCCGTAAATGACGCCGGGATTGCGCCGGCCCACCGGTTCCGGGCCGATGCGCTCGCCCGGCCGAAGCTTGATCGAAATGCCGAAATCGCGGTGCGGCGCCGTCACCTCCTCGACCAGTGAGGTCAGCGGCAGGCGCGAGAGGTGCACCTCGCTCTCGGAGGAAAGGCTGGTCAGGCGCTTTAGGATTTCGCGGCAGCGCTCGCTCTGCGAACGCAGCAGCTTCACGTCCTCGCCGTATTTGGGATCTTCGCCAAGCGCCTTCTCCATCTCCTTGGCGACAAGCGTGATCGTGGCGAGCGGCGTGCCGAGCTCGTGCGCGGCGGCCGCGGCGAGGCCGTCGAGGGCTGAGAGATGCTGCTCTCGCTGCAGCACCAGTTCGGTGGCGGCAAGCGCGTTGGCAAGCAGCCGCGCCTCCTCGGCCACCCGGAAGGCATAGATCGCGGTAAAGGCGATGGAGCAGAACACCGCCATCCACATGCCGGCGACATAGATGAACGGCATCGCCAATGGTGCGCCCTCATGCCAAGGCAGCGGCAGGTGGTAAAAGACCAGCAGCGTCGCCGCCACGATCACCAGCGCGCCGAGCATGGCGGTCAGCCGCAGCGGCAGCGACGTCGCCGAGACGACGACGGGCACGGTCATCAGCAGCGAAAACGGATTGGTGAGGCCGCCGGTCATGTAGAGCAGGCCGGCAAGCTGCAGGCTGTCGAAGGTCAGGATGGCAAAGGCCGAGAGCGGGGTAAGCCGATGCGCCGCCGGATAGCGGAAGGTCAGCAAAAGGTTCATCCAGGCCGAACAAGCGATCAGCGCAAAACACATGCTGACCGGCAGCGGAAATTTCAGCCCGTAAGCGACGACAAGCACGGTCAGGCTCTGGCCGACGATGGCAAGCCAGCGCAACCTGATCAGCGTGTTGAGGCGCAGCCGCTGGCTTTGCTGGAAGTCGGGTGCGTGCAGGATGTTTATCATGGCCAATGATTATAGAGGGGAAACAGCCGGAGGTCTTTTCCGAAAAAGCGCCGAAGCTGGCCTTCCGTTCGGGATAACAGTCCGGGAATCATTAGGCACCGCGCGGTTTGGCGCGGCTCGTTGCGGCGGCGAGAAGCGGGTTCTCCGGCCAGACATGCCTGGGATAGCGGCCGCGCATGTCTGTCCGCACATCGGCCCAGGAGCCGCGCCAGAACCCGGGCAGGTCGCGCGTCGTCTGGATCGGCCGGCGCGCCGGTGACAGCAATTCGAGCGTCAGCGGCACAGTGCCGTTGGCGATCGCGGGATGCCGGTCGAGGCCGAACAGCTCCTGCACGCGGATTGCCAGTACCGGCCATTCGCCGTCATAGCGGATCGGCAGCCGACTGCCCGACGGCGCGTCGAAATGGGTCGGCGCCAATGTGTCGATCTTGCGCTGCAATTCGTGCGGTACCAGCGTCATCAGGCCTTGCGAAAGCACGCTGGGATCGATCGCGGCAAAGGATGCGGCGCCGGAAAGGAACGGCAGCAGCCAGTCGTCGAGGCGCTCGACGAGCGCCGCATCGGAGACATCGGGCCATGGCGCACCGAGGCCGCGATGCAGCCAGCCGAGCCGCTGCCGCAACGTCTCCGCTTCCCTGCTCCACGGCAGCAGCGACAGGCCGTGTTCGCGCAAGGCGTCGAGAATGGCGCTGTCTGCGTCGGCACCGGTCGGCGCCGGCAGCATGCGTTCGGACAACGTGATGGCGCCGAGCCGAACCGTTTCGCGCACCCGCACCGCGCGCCTATCGCGGTCGAAGCTCACCTCGCGGCGAGTCTCGATCTTTTCCGCCAGCGCGGTGCGGATGTCGGCCTCGTCGAGCGCCGCCGCCGCGGTGATGCGGGCGTTCTGCGCCTTACCCTGCAGATCGGCGACGACGAGCCAGGTCTCGCCGGCCAGCGGGTCGGAGGCGTCGAGCATGGCGCCGGAGCCGTTGGCAAGCACGAAGCGGCCACGCTCGCCGCGAGCTTTAGCGACCCGGTCCGGCCAGGCATGGATGAGGAGAGCGCCGGCGGTGCTGCCCTCTCCCTTGAGGGGAGGGTCGATCCGCGTAGCGGACCGGGGTGGGGTCGGTTCGGGCACGCCATCGGCGACCCCGCGTCTCCCTCGTCTCGCTGCGCTCGGCTCGCTCGCCGACCCTCCCGTCGAGGGGGAGGGTGAAGCCTGCTTTGCCAACCTCTCGGCCAGCTGCCGGGCAGCGGTGGCACGCGGCGATCTTTCGGCATGAAAGCGCATCAGCCGCCGTTCGAGATCGGCACCATCGCCGCCAAGGCCGCGCTCGGTGAGCAGCATGGCCAGCATCGCCGCCTCGAGCGCCTGGCCGGTCCTTGCCGCCTCGGCGACCATGTGGGCGAGCCGGACCGGCAGAGCCAGCTTGCGCATCGCGGCACCGGCCTCCGTCAAGCGCCCTGCCGCATCGACGGCATCGAGCGCGCGCAGCAGCGCCCTTGCCTCGTTGAGCGCCGGAGCCGGCGGGGGGTCGAGGAAGGACAGGCTCGTCGGATCGGCAACGCCGAACGCCGCGCAATCGAGCAACAGGCCGGAGAGATCGGCTTCGAGGATTTCCGGTGGCGTGAAGGCCGGCAGTGCCGCTGTCTGCTCGGCCCGCCACAGCCGGATAGCGACGCCCGGCTGTGTGCGCCCGGCCCGGCCGGCGCGCTGGTCGGCGGAAGCGCGGGAAGCACGCACCGTCTCCAGCCGCGTCAGGCCGCTGGCCGGCTCATAGCGCGGCAGCCGCGACAGGCCGGAATCGATGACGACCCGCACGCCGTCGATGGTGATGGAGGTTTCGGCGATCGACGTCGCCAGCACGACCTTGCGACGCCCGGGCGGCGCCGGCTTGATCGCTGCGTCCTGCGTCCTGTTGTCGAGCATGCCGTAGAGCGGCACGATGTCGGTGTCGGCGCCGACCTTGCCCGCCAGCCGCTCGGCGGTGCGCTCGATCTCGCGCTGGCCGGGCAGGAAGACAAGCACGCTGCCCTCCTCCCCGGCAAGCGCCGAGCGGATCACCCTGGCCATGGCATCCTCGATGGTGACGCCGGCCGGCCGCTCGTCATAGCGGATGTCGACCGGAAAGGCGCGGCCTGCGCTCTCGATCACCGGCGCGCCGGAAAGCAATTTTGCGACACGCGCGCCATCGAGCGTCGCTGACATGACCAGCAATCTGAGGTCGGGCCTCAGCGCACCCTGCACGTCGAGCGCCAGCGCCAGCCCGAAATCACCGTCGAGCGAACGTTCGTGGAACTCGTCGAACAACACCGCCGAGACACCAGGCAGCTCGGGATCGTCGAGGATCATGCGGGACAACACGCCTTCGGTGACGACGACGATCCTGGTCTTCGCGGAAGTCCGGTTTTCCATGCGCATGGCATAGCCGACGGTTTCACCGGGCTCTTCGCCAAGCAGTTCGGCCATGCGGCGGGCGGCAGCGCGGGCGGCGAGGCGGCGCGGCTCGAGCAGGATGATCTTTCCGGCGCCGAGCCATTGCGCATCGAGCAGCGTCAGCGGAACCAGCGTCGTCTTGCCGGCGCCGGGCGGAGCCACCAGCACGGCGCTGTTACCATGGCTCAGCGCTTCATTGAGCGCCGGCAAGACCGCGGAGACCGGCAGGTCCGGCAAAGGTTTTGTCGTCATTGTCCTATGATGTGCAGCCAGTTGGCAGCGATCGCATATCAGCGGTGGCGGTCGCCGCGCAAGCTTGGTACCAGCTCAAAGTCGGGTCCGCGCAAACGGGTTCCAGCGCACCGTGCCGAGCCGCACCTCCTCGCGCACCATCGTCAGCAGACCGGAACCGCCGACCACGGCAAGCCCGACCAGCGACAGAAAATCCGGATATTCCCTGAAGAACAGCGCGCCTAGAACCACCGCCCAGACGATCTGCGAATAATGCGTTGGCGCGATGCGGTTGGCCGGCGCGTATTTGACCGCCAGCAGATGCAGCAACTGACCGCCGGCGGTAAAGGCGCCGGCCAGCACCAGCCACGCCCATTGCCTGCCATCCGGCAGCGAGAACGAGGTAGCCGCCGCACCGACGCCGTTGAAGAGCAGGCCGTAGCCGATCAGCACGCCGAGCATCGTCGTGCGCTTTTCCTGCGCGGCGAGCGAACGCATCAGGATGACATTGGTGGCGGCCAGGAAGGCGATGATGAACGCCGCCAGATGACCAAGATGCAACTCGCGAAACCCAGGCCTGACGACCAGCATCACCCCGGCAAAGCCAGCGACGACCGCCAGCCACCGCCATGGGCCGACCTTCTCTTTGAGGACGAGCGTGGCCAGGATGGTGACGAACAGCGGCGCCAGGAAGATCAGCGCATAGACTTCCGCCAGCGGGATGGTGGTGAAGGCGTAGACGCTGAGCACGCCGGAGGCGATGCCGGCCCAGGCGCGGGCCTGTACCGCCCAAGGCCGTGTCGTGCGCCAGAAATCGCGCCAACGCTCGCCTGGCGGCCTGGCAAAGAGCAGAAAGCAGCCGGCAAACAATGTCGAGAAGAAGCCGATCTCGAAGACGTTGAACTGCCCGCCCAGGCTTTTGACAACCGCGTCGCTGCACGAATAGCTTGCATAGGCGATGAGAGCGAGCAGAATTCCGTTGGGCACGTTTTCCATTTCCGGGAGGGATGAGAGTGAAGATATTGGCGCTTGGCGCGCATCCGGACGACATCGAGATCTTCATGTTCGGTACGATGGCCGCCTATGCCGCGCAAGGCGCAGAACTCTTTTTTGCCGTAGCCACGGATGGCGCCAGGGGCGGCTACGGCGATCCGGCCGCGCTTGCCCGCACGCGCCGCAAAGAGGCGACGGCGGCGGCCGGTCTGCTTGGCGTGACGCCGCGCTTCATCGATTTTCCCGATGGCGCGCTGGTGGCGGACGCCGCCCTGATCGCGGCGCTGAAAGCACTGATCGGCGAGATAGGGCCGGATCTGGCGATCACCCATGCGCCGAACGACTATCATGGCGACCACCGCGCGCTATCGGATAGCGTGCGCATCGCAGCGTCATTCTCGGTGCCGGTGCTGCATGCCGACACGCTCGGCGGCACCGGGTTTTCGCCAACGCACTACGTCGATATCTCCAGGCATTTCGATCTCAAGGCGGAGGCGATCCGGGCGCACCAATCGCAGGATCCCGAGCGTTTCGTCGACGCGGCGCGCACGCAGAACGCCTTTCGCGCCGGCCAGTGCAACGGCCCAGCCGGATCGTTCGCCGAGGCCTTCCGCTTCGAGCCGGTCTTCCCCTTCGCCGATATCCGCGCGCTGCTGCCGCCGGCCCCAGTGATCCGTCCGGTGGCGGTCAGCAACAAGACGGTGACCTAGGCAGGTCGCCGCAACTTCTCACGTTGCTTTCCTATCCAGCATGCTGCGGTGCAGCAACGAATTCGCTTGCCTTGTTTAGTAAAAATTGCATCACTAAACAAATTACTAAACATCCGACGTGTTGCCGCGCCGTTGTGTTTAGGCCCCGGAGGAGGGGTTTAGCGGGCTCTTGAAACCGTCATCCGGACGCGTTTCGCAAATGGGAGGAAGGCATGAAATCGACCTTGAAACTGGCGTTGGGACTGGCATCGACACTCCTCGCGTCGACAGCCGTTTCGAACGTCGCGCAGGCAGAAGATCTGACGCTTTGCTGGGCAGCCTGGGACCCGGCTAACGCGCTCGTGGAATTGTCCAAGGACTTCACCAAGGAAACCGGAATCGGCATGAAATTCGAATTCGTGCCGTGGACCAACTATGCCGACCGCTTTCTCAACGAGCTGAATTCGCACGGCAAGCTGTGCGACATGATCATCGGCGACAGCCAGTGGATCGGCGGCGCCGCCGAGAACGGCCATTACGTCAAGCTGAACGACTTCTTCGACAAGGAGAAGATCAGCATGGACGATTTCGTGCCGGCGACTGTCGTCGGCTACTCGGAATGGCCGAAGAACTCGCCGAATTACTGGGCGCTGCCGGCTATGGGCGACGTCGTCGGCTGGACCTATCGCAAGGACTGGTTCTCCAAGCCGGAACTGCAGAAGGAATTCAAGGAGAAATACGGTTGGGATCTCGGCCCGCCGACAACCTTCGACCAGCTGAGGCAGATCGCCGAATTCTTCCAAAAGCGCGAGATCGACGGCAAGACCGTCTATGGCGCGTCGATCTACACCGAGCGCGGCTCGGAAGGTATCACCATGGGTGCCATGGACGTCCTCTACAGCTTCGGCTTCCAGTATGAAAATCCGAAAAAGCCCTACGAGATGGAAGGTTTCGTCAACTCCGATAAATCGGTGAAGGGCTTGGAGTTCTACAAGGCGCTCTATGATTGCTGCACCCCTCCCGGCGCCTCGAACAGCTACATGGGCGAAGGCGTCGACGCCTTCAAATCCGGCCAGGTGGCGATGCACATGAACTTCGCCTTCACCTGGCCAGGCCTGCAGAAGGACGAAAATGTCGGCGGCGACAAGATCGGCTATTTCGTCAATCCCAAGGGTCCCGACGGCGACCAGTTCGCCCAGCTCGGCGGCCAGGGCATCTCGGTGGTCTCCTATTCCGACAAGCAGGAAGCCGCGCTCAAATACATCAAATGGTTCGCCAACAAGGACGTGCAGTCCAAATGGTGGTCGCTCGGCGGCTATTCCTGCCTCAACGCGGTCGTCAAGGACCCGGGCTTCCCGGCCAGCCAGCCTTATGCGCAGACCTTCCTCGACTCTATGGCCATCGTGAAGGATTTCTGGGCCGAGCCGAGCTACGCACCGCTGCTGCAGGCATCGCAGAAGCGCTTCCACGACTATGTCGTTGCCGGGCAAGGCTCGGCCAAGGACGCGCTCGACGGCCTCGTCAAGGACTGGACCGAGGTCTTCCAGGACGATGGCAAGATGTAATCGGATGTAACCGGCTCCTCCCGAGCCCATGACCGAACCGTCCCGTGCCGCCCTTGGCACGGGACACAGTTCAGATAAATTCCATTGTCGAGACGATCCAAGTGACCGAAGCAGGACTGACCATGCTCAATCGGACGGCGGACAGCGTTGCCCGGGCTACGCCTGAGCCGTTGGCCCGCAAGGTCCGGGGCATCAGCGACAAGGGCCTCGCCTGGCTGTTCATCTCGCCGACGATCCTGTTGCTTCTCGCCATCAATATCTTCCCGCTGTTCTGGGCGATCTACCTGTCCTTCACCAACTTTCGCGCCAATCGCCCCAACGAGGTGGTGAAGAACCTTGGGCTGGCCAACTACAAGCGCATCCTCGCTGACCAGGACATCTGGATCGCCATGCAGACGACGGCGCATTTCGTGTTCTGGACCATCCTGCTGCAGACGCTGATCGGCTTTACGCTGGCTTGGCTGATCGACCGCAAGTTTCGTGGCCACGCCTTCTGGACGACCATCATCCTGGTGCCGATGATGCTGTCGCCGGCGGTGGTCGGTAATTTCTGGCGCTTCCTCTACGAGCCGCAGATCGGGCTGTTCGCCTACGCCGTTTCGTTCGTCACCGGCATTCCGGCAACCGAGATCAGCATGCTGTCCAACGTGTCGCTGGCGCCATGGTCGATCATCATCGTCGATACCTGGATGTGGACTCCCTACGTGATGCTGATCTGCCTCGCCGGCCTGCGCTCGATCCCCGAATACATCTACGAAGCGGCCGAGGTCGACCGCGCCTCCAACTGGCGGCAGTTCTGGTCGATCACGCTGCCGATGGCGCTGCCCTTCATCATGCTGGCGGTGCTGTTTCGCGGAATCGAGAACTTCAAGATGTTCGACATGGTCAATTTGCTGACCGGTGGCGGGCCGGGATCGACCACCGAAGTGGCCTCGATCACGCTGAAGCGGCAGGCCTTCGAAAGCTGGCGGACGGGCTATTCCTCGGCCTTCGCCATCATCCTGTTCGTCGCGGTGTTCGGCCTGGCGAACATCTACGTCAAGGCGCTCAACAAGGTGAAGCAGAGATGAGCCTGACGTCAGCCCATTCGGTCGTCGCGCCCTCGGCCACGTCAAAGCGCGTCGCCGGCACGATCATCGTCGCCTACGCGTTGATCTCGATCGTGCCGCTGCTGTGGATCTTCGCCACCAGCTTCAAGACGCCGCCGGATTCGATCGCCTATCCGCCGAAGATCCTGTTCCAGCCCAGCGTTGAGGGCTACTGCAACCTGTTCACGACGCGGACAAGGCAGACGCCGGAATACATCAACTCGCTGGGGCCGGCGACGGGCCTTTGCGACGAGACGGTGCGCAAGCGCAACATGGTGATCGCCGGCCCCTCGAACTTCATGCCGCGCTTCGTCAATTCGCTGATCATCGCCTTCGGCTCAACCTTTTGCGCAGTGTTCCTCGGCACGCTGTCGGCCTACGGTTTTTCGCGCTTCAAGGTGCCGCTCGCCGACGACCTTTTGTTCTTCATCCTGTCGACGCGGATGATGCCGCCGATCGCTGTCGCCATCCCAATCTACCTGATGTATCGCGAGCTTGGCCTGTCGGACACGGCTCTCGGCATGATCCTGCTCTATACGGCGGTTAACGTGTCGTTGGCAGTGTGGCTGCTAAAAGGCTTCATCGACGAGATCCCGCGCGAATATGAAGAAGCGGCGATGATCGACGGTTACACCAGGCTGCAGGCGTTCTGGCGCACGGTACTGCCGCAGGCGACCACCGGTATTGCCGCAACCGCCATCTTCTGTCTGATCTTTGCCTGGAACGAATATGCCTTCGCTGCGCTACTGACCTCGGGCACGGCGCAGACCGCGCCGCCCTTCATCCCGACCATCATCGGCGAAGGCGGCCAGGACTGGCCGGCGGTCGCGGCCGGCACAACGATCTTCCTGGTGCCGATCCTGGTCTTCACCATCCTGCTTCGCAAGCAATTGCTGCGCGGCATCACCTTCGGCGCGGTGCGCAAATGAACCTGACCGCAAAACGCAAATCGCGCTGGCCCGTTTGGGCCAGGCGCGGGCTGATGGAAAACGTCGCCACGGCGATCATCGCGATCGGCTTCCTGATGCTGTTCCAGCCCTTCGCGCTGGCGCTCTACACCTATTCCTTCATCACCATGCTGGCCGGCACGGCAATGTTCATCATCGTCTCGAAATTTCCGGAGTAGACGATGGCCGAGATCAGGGTCGAACATCTGAGGAAGGCATTCGGCGATTTCGTCGCCGTGCAGGATTCCAACTTCGTCGTCGAAGACGGCGAGTTCTTCGTCATGCTGGGGCCGTCGGGCTGCGGCAAGACGACGACGCTTCGTATGATCGCCGGGCTCGAACTGCCGACCGGCGGCAAGATCCTGCTTGACGGCGAGGACGTCACCATGCGGCGTGCCCGCGAGCGCGACATCGCCTTCGTCTTCCAGCTGTTCGCGCTCTATCCGCACATGAATGTGAGAAAGAACATCGGCTTTCCGTTGCTGGCGCAAGGCATGCCAGGTGCTGAAATCCGGGCCAGGGTGGAAGAGACGGCGAAGCTTTTGCGGATCGACCATCTGCTCAACAAATCCGTCTCCGGGCTTGCCGGCGGCGACCGCCAGCGCGTAGCGCTCGGCCGCGCCATCGTGCGGCGGCCAAAGTGTTTCCTGATGGACGAGCCGCTCGGCACGCTCGACACCGAATTCCGCGACCTGATGGTCCATGAGCTGCGCGACCTGCACAACCGCATCCACGCCACCACCGTCTATGTCACGCATGACCAGATGGAAGCGATGTCGATGGCCGACAAGATCGCGGTGATGAACCATGGCGTCATCGAGCAGTTCGGCACGCCGCGCGAAATCTACGACCGGCCGGCAACGATGTTCGTCGCCGACTTCATCGGCTCGCCGCCGATGAATTTCCTCGGCTTCGGCGGCGGCCTTTCAAAGGGCGCCAGGGAAATTGTTGTGCAAGGCGCGAAGGTGGCCGTGCCGGAGGTGCGGGAGGATATTGCGCCGGCTGAGATGGCGCTTGGCATCCGGCCGGAGCACATCCGTTTCGATGACGCTTCGAAGCTGCGCGGCGCCATTTACGGCACCGAGTATCTCGGTACCACGCAGATCGTGGCGGTGGAGACGGCAGACGGCATCATCAAGGCCAGGGTGCCGGCCGAAATCCGGCTCAATCCGGGCGATCATGTCGGCCTGGCGCTGAGCAGCGCGCGGCTGTCGCTGTTCGCAAAAGGATCCGGCCGTGCGGTGCGCACCGAAATCCATGAGTCGGCCTCCCAGGGGAGAGCGCATCATGGCTGACGTTCACATCAAAGGCGTGACCAAGGTTTTTGGCGAGCATGTCGCCGTCGACAATCTCGACCTGCATATCGCCGACGGGGAATTCGTCGTGCTGCTCGGGCCGACTGGCGCCGGCAAGACGACGACGCTCAGGCTGATCGCTGGGCTGGAGCGGCCCGAAGCGGGCTCGATCCATATTGCCGGCCACGACACGACGACGCTGTCGCCGGCCGAGCGCGACACCGCTTTCGTGTTCCAGCAATATTCGCTCTATCCGCATCTGTCGGTCTACGACAACCTCGCCTTTCCGCTACGCTCGCCGGCGCGCAAAATGCCGGAGGATCAGATCCGCCGCCGCGTCGAGGATGTGGCCAAGATGGTGCGCATCCACCACAAGCTGAATAATCGCTCGACCAAACTGTCGGGCGGCGAGATGCAGCGCGTCGCCATCGGCCGCGCTCTGGTGCGCAAACCGTCGATCTACCTGATGGACGAGCCGCTGTCGTCGCTCGACGCCAAGCTGCGCGCCGATCTCAGGCTCGAGCTGAAGCGCATCCAGGCCGAACTCGGCGCTACAATGCTCTACGTCACACACGACCAGATCGAAGCGATGACCATGGCCGACCGCATCGGCATCCTCGCCGACGGCGTGCTGGTGCAGATCGGTTCGCCGCGCACGATCTATTCTGAGCCGGCAAACCTTCACGTCGCGGCAAGGCTAGGCCAACCGGCCATCAATTTGTTGCCGGTCGGACTGCTGCCGGATGGCGGCGCGCCGGCGGGAACCAAGACGATCGGAGCGCGCACCGAACATCTTTCGATCGAGAAGGCGGCGAACGGCCATGCCGACGGCGTCGTCGATTGGGTCGAGCATCTCGGCGACCAGAACCATCTGCACGTGACGGTGGGGACCAAGAAGCTGGTGACGCTGACTGACCCCGACACCGACCTGGCGCAGGGCGACAAGATCATGATCCGCTATCGCTCGCCGCTGTATTTCGGCGCCGATGGGCGACGGCTGATGTGAGCGCTGCGCGAGTGTTTTCCTGGCACCTTTCAACCGGCAATTTCGGGCACCGGACTGGACCAATTCGATGAAGCATTTTTTCAATCGCAGGGATACGATCGTAACTGAGGCACTGGACGGCTTTCTCGGCACGACCGGCGCCGGCGATCTCGCTCGCCTCGACGGCTATCCCGAAATCAAGGTCGTCCTCCGTGCGGACTGGGATAAGAGCAAGGTCAGCATCATCTCCGGCGGCGGGGCCGGGCACGAACCCGCGCATGCCGGCTTCGTCGGCGTGGGCATGCTGACGGCGGCAGTATCAGGCGAGATCTTTGCTTCGCCGAGCGTGGAAGCAGTATTGGCCGCCATCCGCGCGGTAACCGGTCCCGCCGGGTGCCTGCTGATCGTCAAGAACTACACCGGTGATCGCCTCAACTTCGGCTTGGCAGCCGAGAAGGCGCGCGCCGAAGGCTTCCGCGTCGAGATGGTGATCGTCGCCGACGACATTGCCCTGCCGGATATTGCCCAGCCGCGTGGCGTTGCCGGCACCTTGTTCGTGCACAAGATCGCCGGCCACCTGTCGGAAGCCGGCAACGATCTGGCGACGGTTGCCGCTACGGCGCGGGCCGCGGCGGTGGACATCGTTTCACTCGGCATATCGCTGTCGTCCTGCTCGATCCCCGGCCAGAGCCATGACGAAAGATTTGGCGCCGACGACGCCGAACTCGGCCTCGGCATTCATGGCGAACCGGGCGTTGAGCGGATTGCGGTGCAAAGTGCCGAAAGGCTGGTTGCGATCATGTCGGAGCGCCTTGCCGCGCGGCTCGATCCCGCCAGTGACTACGCCTTGCTGATCAATAATCTCGGTTCGGTGCCGCCGCTGGAAATGTTGCTTGTCACCAATGCGGTGTTGGCTTCACCGCTGGCACGAAAGGTGACGCTGACGATCGGGCCCGGGCAGCTTATGACGGCCCTCAACATGAACGGCTTTTCCCTGTCGCTGATCCGGCTCGATGCGCCTCGCGAAGTAGCCTTGCGGGCGCCGGTCGGCCCTCACGCCTGGCTGCCGGCAAGAGCCGTTCGCCCAGTGAGCGTCGTGCCGGTGGCCAAAGCCACCGGCCCGAACAACGCGTCAAAAGCCAGCCAGGATGCACGCACCGAGCAGTTGGTTGTCGCGGTCTGCGAACGGCTGATCTCGCTTGAAGGCGCGTTGAACGGACTGGATGCCAAGGCGGGAGACGGCGACACCGGATCGACTGTGGCGGCCGGTGCGCGGAGCGTGCTTAGCCGCCTTGAGACACTGCCGCTCGCCGACGCTGCCGCAACGCTCGCCACCGTCGGCGACATACTGAGTACCAGCATGGGCGGCTCCAGTGGCGTGCTGCTGTCGATCTTCTTAACCGCCGCCGCGCAGGCGTCGAAATCTGGCGAAACGCTTCCCAAGGCGCTTCTCGTCGGCCTGGATCGGATGTCCTTCCATGGCGGAGCGAGGGTCGGCGATCGCACGATGATCGATGCCCTGGAACCCGCCTTGAGGGCGTTGGATAGCGGCAGTCTGGAGGACGCGGCGGTCGCGGCGCGACGCGGCGCCGAGGCCACCGCGGCCATGCGCAAGGCCAAGGCCGGGCGGTCCGCCTATATTGGCAGCCAGCTCGACGGCGTGGTCGACCCCGGCGCCTTTGCCATCGCCGAGGTCTTCACTGCCCTCGCTGCGTTGCTCGAACCCGCTTGACTGGGGAAAAGAATGCTTCAATTGCCGGATATGCAATTTTCTCGTACTGCCGGCAGCGCGGAGGCCAGGAGCATGGGTGATATGGCGGTAGCGGATCTTTCCAGGCTAATCGAGGCGGCGGCAAACACCATCGCCGCCCATGCCGAAGAGCTGACCGGGCTCGACCAGGCGATCGGCGACGGCGACCATGGGCTCAACATGAAACGCGGCTTCGAGGCCGTGCGGGCCGAGGCCGGCGCGTTCGCGGCAAAGCCATTGCCCGAGGCGCTGAAGGCGATCGGCACCAAGCTGGTGATGACGGTCGGCGGAGCCTCCGGTCCCCTGTTCGGCACGCTGTTCATGGCGCTCGGCAAGGAGATTTCCGCCGCGCCGGGTCGCGCCGATCTGGCAGCGGCCTTCGGCAAGGCAATCGAAGCGGTAGCCGCCAGAGGCAAGTCGCAGGCCGGGCAAAAGACCATGCTCGACGTACTGCAGCCGGTGCATGAAGCGCTGGTGCAGGGAAAGACAGCAGGGGAAATCGTCGACATCGCCGACAATGCAGCCGACGCGACCGTGCCGATGAAGGCGTTGCGTGGGCGCGCCTCCTTCCTTGGCGACCGTTCGATCGGTCATATGGATGCCGGCGCACGCTCGACCGCGCTTCTGGTGCGGGCCGTCGCCGAAGCAATCGAGGCGCGCGCATGAGCAATGTCGGCATCGTCATCGTATCGCATTCGCCGCTGGTCGCCGAAGGCACCGCAGACATGGTGCGGCAGATGGTCGGCGACGAAGTGCCGCTTGCATGGTGCGGCGGAAACGGCCATGGCGGGCTGGGAACCAATGTCGAGGCGATCATGGGCGCCATCGACAAGGCGTGGTCGGAGGCGGGTGTCGCGATCCTCGTCGATCTCGGCGGTGCCGAGACCAATAGCGAGATGGCGGTAGAGATGATCGGCGAACCACGCGCCCAGAAGATCATCGTCTGCAATGCGCCGATCGTCGAAGGCGCGGTGATGGCGGCGACCGAGGCTTCCGGCGGCGCCTCGCTCAAGGAAGTGGTGGCGACGGCGCACGAACTGTCGCCGTCGTGAGTGAACGGGAACTTTGACAAGCATGTCCGCAGCAGCCGAAGCCAGCGTCCTGATCACCCATGAGGTGGGACTGCATGCGCGTCCTTCGGTGAAGTTCACCAAGCTTGCCAAGACGTTTTCGGCCGACGTCGAGATTGCGCTCGCCGCCAACGGGCCATGGTTCGACGCCAAGAGCATCGTCAAGGTGATGGCTGCGAAAGCGCCGAAAGGCACTGTCCTGCATATCAGGGCCAGAGGCGACGGCGCCGGCGAGGCCGTCGGGGCACTGGTCGAGCTGGTGCGGCGCGATTTCGACGAAGGCAAGGACCATGCCCGAACCGCTTAGGCTGCAGGGCATTTCGGCATCGGCCGGCTATGCCGAGGGGCCGCTGTTCGACCTCGACCAGGCTGCTGTGCGTTATGTCCGCAAGGCGACTGCCGCGGACGAGAAAGCGGCGCTTGAGGCCGCCATCTCCATTGCCGCAGGCCGGCTCGCGATATTGATCGAAACCAGCGACAGCGAGGCGGCCGGGATCCTCGAATTCCAGCTCGCCATGCTGGAGGACGACGCGCTGACCGGCCCGGCTTTTTCGCACATCGCCGAGGGCATGGCTGCTGATGTGGCTTGGCGAACAGCGCTCGACGCCGAGATCGCCGGCTACGAAACATCCGAGCAGGACTATTTCCGGGGGCGCGCGGCCGATATGCGCGATATACGCGACCAGGTGCTACGCGCGCTGACCGGGGGCGGCGACATTGCCGCGCCGGCGGGTGCGATCTTGTATGGCGAGGATATCGCACCGACGCGCTTCCTCGAGACCGACTGGAGTGCCGGCGGCGGCATCGCGCTTAAGGCCGGAAGCGCCGCAAGTCATGTCGCAATGCTGGCACGCTCGCGCGGCGTGCCCATGGTGGTGGGGCTTGGGCTCGTGGGGCGTGGGGTAGCCGGGCCTGGTGCTTCGCCGGCTCACCTTGCCGGAATCGCACTGCTCGATGCCGAACATGGCGGCATCGTGTTGGGGCCTTCGAAAGCGGAGATCGACGCGTTCCGGCGATCGTCGTCGTCTTTCGCGGCGCATCGCGGCAAAGCGGCAGCCTATCTGACAAGGCCGGCGGCAACGAAGACCGGCATAGCGATCGGGGTGCAGGTGAATATCGCCGATCCGTCCGATGTAGACAGCATCGATGTCGCGACGTGCGACGGTGTCGGGCTGATGCGGACCGAATTCCTGTTCGGCAAGACGCTGCCGGACGAGGAGACGCAATATCACGCCTACCGCAAAGTGCTGGAATGGGCCAGCGACAGGCCGGTAACAATCCGTACCGTCGATGCCGGCGGCGATAAGCCTGTGCCGGGCCTGACCGTCGAGGAAGGTAATCCATTCCTTGGCCTGCGCGGGATCAGGCTGTCGCTGGCGCGCCCAGAGGTCTTTCGCGTGCAGATCCGCGCCTTGCTCCGCGCCGCCATGCACGGCAATCTGAAGGTGATGTTCCCGATGATCGCCGTTCCGGAAGAGTATGAACGCGCCACCGCGCTGTTCGCTGAGGAGCAGGCTGACCTTTTGGCGCGCGGCATCGCGCAAAAAATGCCGCCACTTGGCATCATGGTCGAGGTGCCTTCGGTGGCGATTGCGCCGGAGGCATTCGCCAGGGCCGCCTTCTTCTCGATCGGCTCGAACGATTTGACCCAATACGTGATGGCCGCCGCTCGCGATAACATTTCGGTCGCACATCTGAATTCCGTCAGGCACCCGGCCGTACTCCGGCTGATCGCGTCGGTTGCCGCCTTCGGGCGCGAGCATAATATCCCGGTCAGCCTGTGTGGCGATGCCGGCGGCGACCCCGCCTCGATCCCGGCGCTGCTCGAAGCCGGCCTGCGTGACCTCTCCGTCGCTCCCGCCCAACTCGCGATGGCCAAGGCGGCCATCGCGGACGTTTGGATCTAGGCCCGGCATGTCAGACAAGGCGTCGCAATCCGGCCCCGAAGAGGCGATCCGCGCCTACAAGACGATCCTGTCGCAGGTGATCGATCAGCGCCCGTCCGGCATGCGCCAGCGCCTCGCCGACGCGCTGGGCAAGCATCGCAGCTTCGTCACGCAGATTTCCAGCCCGGCCTATTCGACGCCGATCCCGTCGAAGCATTTGCCGGCTATCTTCTCCGTCTGCCATTTCAGCCCGGCCGAACGCGATCATTTCCTCGAAGCCTACCATCGGGCGCATCCGGGAAAGATGTCGCTGGCTGCAGGCATGCGCAAGACACGCCATGTCTCGCTGATCGTTCCCGATTTCGGCGACGACAAGCAGAACGCGGCGCTCGACCGGGCGGTCAATGATTTCATCCAGAAGATCACCAGCATCGCCGGCAAGGGCAGCTGACGCTGGGCTATTTCGGGAGGACAGCCATGAAGAAATTTCTGAATTCCGTCGACACGGTGCTGACCGAGAGCCTCGACGGCTTCGTTGCCGCGCATGCCGATATCCTGGCGCTTGGCGAGGAGCACAAATTTGTCCGCCGCAAGCTGCTCAAATCGGGCAAGGTGGCGCTGATCTCCGGTGGCGGCTCGGGTCACGAGCCGCTGCATGGCGGGTTCGTCGGGCACGGCATGCTGGATGCCGCCTGCCCCGGGCAGGTGTTCACCTCGCCGACGCCGGACCAGATGATGGCGGCCGTGGAAGCCGTCAATACGGGCGCCGGCTGCCTGTTCATCGTCAAGAACTACGAGGGCGACGTGATGAATTTCGACATGGCCGCTGAAATGACAGAAGGCGTCATGCAAATCGTGACCAATGACGATGTCGCGGTCGAAAACTCGTCCTACACCACCGGCCGGCGCGGCGTCGCCGGCACGCTGGTGGTCGAGAAGATCGTCGGCGCGGCGGCCGAGCAAGGCATGGCACTGGAGCCGTTGAAGGCGCTCGGCGAGCGCGTCAACGGAGCGACGCGCTCGATGGGCGTGGCGCTGACCAGCTGCACCGTGCCGGCGGCGGGCAAGCCGACCTTCGACATCGGCGACGGCGAGATGGAGTTCGGCGTCGGCATCCATGGCGAGCCCGGAAGGCGGCGCGACACGTTGAAGAGCGCCGACGCTATCGTCGAGGAGATCTGTACCGCGATCCTCGGCGATCTGGGCGACAGCGCCAAAGGCCGGGCGCTGCTCTTCGTCAACGGCTTTGGCGGCACGCCGCTGATGGAGCTTTATCTGATGTACAACAGCGCCCGCAAAACCTTCGAGAAGCACGGCGTGACGGTGACCCGGTCGCTGGTTGGGTCCTATGTGACTTCGCTCGACATGGCCGGCTGCTCGATCACGCTGAGCATGTTCGACGACGAGACGGCAGCGTTTTGGGATGCGCCTGTGCACACCGCCGCGCTGCGCTGGGGCATGTAGCGGCGGAGAATGCCCCAGAAATAGTCGGTGATAAGACCGACAGCAGCAGCGTGGTGCATCGCCAGACTGTTGTCCTCCTCACCCTAGGTAAGATAAGGGGCTCAGCGGGCTTGGGGAGTTGGGGCATGCGTTACAATTGGGATCGGGCGCCGACAGGTTTCGAGCGTCATGGGAAAATGCTGGCAGCCGCCTTGCTGATCGCCGGCGGGGTTGGCCTTATGCTCGCTGCGCTGCCGCTTTAGGAATCAACTCGAGTAGGAGATTATTTCTCAGCGGGTTATCTCAACGCGCCTGCCCTGTCACGGCGATGAAACGGCGGTCACGCCCTTCAAATCCCTGGCTGAAACGCTGCACGAGCATGACAAGCACGCCTGCTTTGCGGTCGGGGGTGAATGCGTAAGATTCCGACAGGCTGTAAGAAGTCGGGCAATTCCTCGAACCCGGCACCGCCTTGTCCTCATGCAGCAGCTTGATCGGCTTGCCGTCCTGACCCTGCAGCGTCAGGCGAAAGCCGAGCGCCTTGCCGGTCGTTTCGCCTTGCTGCGTCCTGTCGAAACTCGATGAACAATCCGCCGTGCTGTCGGCAAGGATCTGGTCGAGCTGAATGGTCGAGATGCCAAGCTCGTCATAAGTCGGCCAAAGCCATTTCTGCGAGACTTGCTCGAGGCGCGCAATGTCGTTGTAGGCGACCATGTCGTCGGGAAAGGTGAATTTGTCGAAGCCCGTCCGCTCGCCGCGCAGTGCGATGGCATATTTGGCCAGCAACGGCGCTGCCAGCTCGGCGGCCTGTGCCCTCGCCTGCGCAAGTGTCAGCGTCGAATCCTCCGTCTCGTCAACGATGAGGATCGGCTTGCCGCCGACGAACTCATCGGTGCGGGTGTCGATGATTTCGATCTCCGACCAGCCCGAATCCGAAGCACCGGCATCGAGCGTGCCGTACTGCTCGAAGGCGAAATAGTTGCCGTCGGGCGAAAAGCCGATGATGCGCCGTGCCGCCGCATCGCCGGCCTGAGCAGCTGAAGCGAGTGCGAACGCCAGCGTCGCAACGACGGCAAATCCAAGCTCGTATCGCAGTTTCATCGCGCCCTGCCCCCAATGTCGAAAATTCGGCCGTATCAGCCCCGCAGGCCACGACGACCCTGCATTTGCGGCCGAATTAGACCGACGGCAAACGAAAAGCACAAATACATGGTTACAGAAAGCAGCATACGCTATTTCAAGGACAGCAAACATTCCTGGGGAGGAAGCTGGATGGCGTCACGCTACCACGAGGTCTATGATGGCTGGAAACGCGACCCGGAAAAATTCTGGGCCGATGCCGCCGGCGCAATCGACTGGTTCTCGCCCTTCGAGACCGTGTTCGATGCCAATGCCGGCGTCTATGGCCGGTGGTTCAATGGTGCCTCGTGCAACACCTGCTTCAATGCCGTCGATCGTCATGTGGCGGACGGCCGCGCCGACCAAATAGCGCTTATTCATGACAGCGCGATTTCGGGCACAATCAGGAAATTCACCTATGCCGAGTTGAAGCGCGAGGTGGTCGCACTGACCTCGGTACTCAAGAATCGCGGCATCCAAAAAGGCGATCGCGTCATCATCTACATGCCGATGGTGCCGGAAGCAGCCTTCGCCATGCTTGCCTGCGCGCGGATCGGCGCCGTGCATTCAGTGGTCTTCGGCGGTTTTGCCTCACATGAGCTCGCCACGCGCATCGACGATGCCAAGCCGAAGCTGATCATCTCGGCGTCCTGCGGCCTGGAGCCCGCGCGTGTCGTTGCCTATAAGCCGCTGCTCGACAAGGCGATCGAGATGTCGCGGCACAAGCCCGAAGCCTGCCTCATCCTGCAGCGCGACCAATTGCGCTGCGAGCTCAGGGAAAACTACGACATCGACTATGCCGACGCTGTGGCGCGGGAGCGGGCCGCGGGTGCCAATGTCGACTGCGTTCCGGTGCTTGCCACCGATCCGCTCTACATCATCTACACGTCCGGCACGACCGGCCAGCCAAAGGGCATCGTGCGCGACAATGGCGGCCACATGGTCGCGTTGAAATGGTCGATGGAAAACGAGTTCGGTGTGAAACCCGGCGAAGTGTTCTGGGCGGCTTCGGACGTCGGCTGGGTGGTCGGCCATTCCTACATCGTCTACGGCCCGCTGCTGCATGGCTGCACGACGGTGCTGTTCGAAGGCAAGCCGGTCGGCACGCCCGATGCCGGCACCTATTGGCGTGTGATCGCCGAGCATGGCGTGGTCGCACTTTTCACCGCGCCAACCGCCTTCCGCGCCATCAAGGGACAGGACCCGAGGGGCGAGTTCGTCCCGAAACACGATCTGTCCCGGTTCCGCACGCTGTTCCTTGCCGGCGAGCGCGCCGATGCGGAAACCATCAAATGGGCCGAGCAGAAATTGAACGTGCCGGTGATCGACCACTGGTGGCAGACCGAGACCGGTTCGCCGATGACCATCAATCCCGCCGGACTGGGCCTGCTGCCTGTCAAATACGGCTCGCCCGGCATGCCGATGCCCGGCTACGACATTCGCGTGCTCGACGATGCCGGGCATGCGGTCAAGCGCGGCACACTGGGCAACGTTGTGGTCAAACTGCCATTACCGCCCGGCTGTCTGCCGACGCTGTGGAATGCCGACGAGCGGTTTCGCCAAGCCTATCTCGAGGAGTTCCCCGGCTTCTACAAAACGGCGGATGCCGGCATGATGGACGAGGACGGCTATCTCTATGTCATGGCCCGCACCGACGACATCATCAACGTCGCCGGCCACCGGCTGTCGACCGGCGCCATGGAGGAGGTGTTGGCCGCGCATCCCGACGTTGCCGAATGCGCCGTCGTCGGCATCGCCGATGCGATGAAAGGCCAGGTTCCGCTCGGCTTCGTCGTGCTGAATGCCGGCGTCGACCGCGACGCGGGCATCATCGAAAACGAGGTGGTCGCGCTGGTGCGCGAACGGATCGGCCCGGTCGCCGCCTTCAAGACGGTGGTGACGATCAAGCGCCTGCCGAAGACGCGCTCCGGCAAGATCCTGCGCGGCACCATGCAGAAGATCGCCGACAAGGAGGCATGGGCCATGCCGGCAACGATCGACGACCCGGCCATCCTCGACGAGATCACCGCCGCGCTGAACGGCCGTGGCATCGGCGTGTAGGAGGCCGAAGCCGAGTTGCGTCCGAAGCTCCGGTATGGAACGACCGGCGCCAGACATGGTATCCAGGCGCTGCGTCTTCATGTTGTTTCGGAATCGAGACGCCCCCACAGCCATGCGAGACGCCATTCGTGACCCTGTTCCAACGATCGAGAAAGCCCCCGACGGCGGCGCGCCAGCGGCTCGAGATGGATCTGCAGGACACGGTCGTCTATGCGATCGGCGACGTGCATGGCTGCTATAAGGAGCTTCGCTCCCTGGAGCAGAACATCCTGGTCGATTCTGCGTCTTTCGAAATGCGCAAGCTCATCATCATGCTCGGCGACTACGTCGATCGTGGCCCCCAGTCGGCGCGCGTGCTCGATCATCTGCTGGCGCCGCCACTCCAAGGCTTCCAGCGCATCTGCCTTGCCGGCAACCACGAAGTCGTGATGCTGAACTACCTCGACGGGATCATTTCGAGAGAGTCGTGGCTGGCGATAGGTGGCCTGCAAACGCTGTTTTCCTACGGCGTTGATCCGTCGCGCATGGCCGATCTCTACGGTTCAAGCGAGGAGGTCGACCGGCGCATTCGGGAGATCATTCCAGCCGGCCATGTCAGCTTCATGCGTGCGCTGCCGGTCATGGTCTATTCGGCCAAATTCGTGTTCGTACACGCCGGCATCAGGCCCGGCATCGAGCTGGCCGCGCAAGACGAGGACGACCTGCTCAACATCCGCTCGGAGTTCTTCGAAGCCGCGCATCTTCTCGAACGTTATGTCGTGCACGGGCATACGCCGGTCGACATTCCGAAGCTCGAGGGACGCCGGCTTGGCATAGACACCGGCGCCTTCCAAACCGGCCAGCTGGCCGCCCTCAGGATCGTCGACAACCGCGCGAGGCTGATATTTTCCTAGAGCGGGAAGGTCTCAAGCCGCCTGCTCATGAGTGGGTGTAAAGCGCTGGGTTTGTCTTGCTCGCTCGGACGCCAGCAGCGTCGCATATCCCAACCGTGATGGCTTAAAACACTGCGAGGTACTTCAGCAGCGAAATGATGCCAATAATGATCACGACAATCTGGGCAATCTGACGAGTGCGACCATCAAGCGGCAACCGATTGACCAGATACAGCACCAGAATTATGACAAGGAAAGTGATCAGAATGCTGATCAACGGAGTGCCGGCCATTGTCCCTCACTGTATGAAAACGTAGAAAAAAGCCAGCACACCGCATCGTGTGAAGATTGCCCATGCTTGTTCGAGCCGTAGCACCTGACAAGTGATTCGAACAGCCTGGCTGGCGGTGTCGAAGGCTGTCTGGCACGCCACAGAACCTTAACCTCCTTAAATCGTTTTAAATCCGAGAAGGGATATCAACCATTCCTTCAAAGGAGATTTATGAACAAGATATGTGGCGACGGTCGACTACAAGCCGTGGATGAAGCGGAAATTCAACCGCAATCGCAATTTTTCGCGCAACGATGGCGTAAACTGGATCGGTCATCGCGGCTATCGTGAATACCATCGCGGTTATCGCCGTCATGGTGACTACTGGTTTCCTCTGGCGGCCTTCGCTGCCGGCGCGGTGATCAGCGGCGTGATCATTAACAACAACCAGAACCCGGTCGATCGCGGCGATTCGCATGTACAGTGGTGCTACGACCGATACCGGAGCTATCGAGCTTCAGACGATACATTCCAGCCTAGCTATGGCCCTCGGCAGCAGTGTAATTCGCCGTACTGAAATGTAAGGTTTTTGACCGCATCAACAACCTCGCATCGCGCGGGGTTTTCGTAGCGGCGCCAAGGCGGCGATAGAAAAGCGAAAGTAGCGTGGATCTCGGCTTGAGTGTCTATTCCAGACGGAATTCGACAGCGTGCGCTTCAGCCTCGGCAATGAGGCCGCCGTCGACGGCGGCTTCGAACGCTTTGGCAAAATACTGATCATCGGAAGTCTGGTGATCCTGGCCCGAAAGATCGATCGGATACGCGCCGATCACCCGGCCCGTAATTTTCTCGATTACTGTCACGGTCCGCTGCATTGGTTTCTTCTTCAATTAAACGGAACCTATAGCACAGAGAATAGGAACATCAGCGACAGCCGCTAGCGAGCGGCTTCGAAAAATTCGAGCTACACCACCTGATGGGATGATCTTCAAGGCGCAATTCGGACAACCGCTTGAAGCGTACGCCAGGCGACCAAGCTATGCTGCTTTCGGCATCCGCGACGTGAATGTCGCTCTGGTAATGGCAATCGTCGTGCCAGTATTGCCCGTGACCGTGTCAATGCGTGCTTCAAGCTGTTTGACAAGCGCCTCGACGATCGCTGTCCCCAGTCCCGCACCTGGAATGTCGCGAACGGGTTTGCCCCACCCGTTGTCCGATACGGTCAACTTCCAATCCTCCGCATCGGTCTCATAGGTCACCAAGATCAGCGCATCGACCTTTTCTGTCGAGAATGCATACTTGATGGCGTTGAGAACGAGCTCGGTAACGATCAGGCCAAGGCTGACCGCCTTCTGGGAATCTATCCTTCCATTTTCCGCCATAACGTTTACAGCAATAGCCTGTGCTTCCCCGATCATCGAAGCGGCCAAACTGCTGCAAAGCTTGGACAGATAAGAACCAACCTCGATTTCGTCGGCACCGGTTGAGGCATGGAGATGCCGCTGCACTTCTGCTACCGACAGCACGCGTTGATGGGCATCCTTCAGGTGCTGCCGCGTTTCATCTGAGGTGACGGACCGAGCCTTCAGCAGCAAAATGCTGGCGATGATCTGCAAGCTGTTGGCGACCCGGTGCTCCATTTCGCGCAGCAGCACATCCTTCTGCCGCAGCAGGTCTTCGGTGCGGCCGAGAAGTTCTTCCTTTTCCCTTTCTATGGCGCGGCGCGCCGTGATGTCATTGAAGGCGAGCAGGATGGTCGCGGCTGAACTGTGGTCGTAAAGGACCTTCCGCGCGTTGAGCAGCATCGTGCGCCGGCCGATATCGGGGAAATCATGCTCGACCTCGAAGCCGTCCATGGCGGTCTTCTCGGGAATGATCGTCTCCAAGAGCAGGTGAAGCGCTGGAATGTCCCACTGGCCGTCGCCCAGCGCGTAGAGCAGCGAGCCGTGCGTCTGCTCGGGGTCGACCCTGAAGGTCTGATAGAAGGAGTGGTTGGCCGCCAGCACGCGAAAGTTCTCATCGAGAACGAGGTTCGACCATCGTATTGACGATGGCCTGCGCCAGCGTCTGCGCGTCTTCGATATTCGCAATGGGATGGAACATAGGCTTCGAGGCCAATCCAGGGGCTGTTTCCCCTTGATTTTCTTTCTACCGGGTCGCCAAGCACCTGTCGCGAATTGAATCGGCCTGACACGAGTGAGCGGCCGGTCCGTGCGCACAATTGTTTTAGGAATGGCCTTAGGACACCCGAGGCACTAACACCGGCTCGATGATTCCAGCACTCGACCTCCCGGAAAATACTCTCGAGCTCGACGATGATGCGCTGTTGGATGTCGTGCAGCGGCAGACGGTGCGCTATTTCTGGGAAGGCGCGCATCCCGTCAGCGGTCTTGCCCGCGACCGGCAAAAGACCACAGGTGATCCTGCCAACGATCTGGTGACGATCGGGGGGGCCGGTTTTGGCATTGCAGCCATCATCGTTGCGGTCGAGCGGGGATGGATCGACCGCACCGCGGCTTTGCTGCGATTGCACGGCATGCTCGATTTCCTGGAGAACTCCCCGCGCTACCACGGCGTTTTTCCGCATTTTATCAACGGGCGAACTGGTGCGACGATCCCGTTTCGTCGCAAGGACGACGGCGCTGATCTCGTCGAAACCACCTTCCTGTTTCAGGGTCTGATTTGCGCCCGTGAGTATTTCGCCGGGATGACAACTGGCGAAGTGCGCCTGCGCCAGCGCGTGGACGCGCTGTTGCTACAGGCCGAATGGAACTGGTTTACACGCGGCGCTCGGCAACTCATGTGGCATTGGAGCCCTAATTTTGGCTGGGCGATGGACAGCCCGATCAGGGGTTGGAACGAATGCCTGCTCACTTTCGTGCTGGCGGCGGGATCGGCGCGCCACCCTATTGATCCGGGAATCTATCACGAGGGTTTTGCTGTAGGACTTGGCTTTCGAAACGGGCGCGACCATGACGGGATCGTGCTGCCGTTGGGAATGAATTCTGGTGGCCCGCTCTTCTTTTCGCACTATTCTTTCTGCGGGCTCGATCCCCGGGGCCTAAGTGACCGCTACGCCGATTACTGGCAACAGAACGTCAGTCATACGCAGATCAATTATCGGCATTGCGTTCGCAATCCCCATAGCCATTTGGGATATGGACCGGACTGCTGGGGTCTGACCGCGAGCCATGGGCCGCGAGGATACGTCGCGCATGCACCCGACAGGGACTTTGGCGTGATCACTCCGTCTGCTGCCCTGTCGAGCTTTCCCTATGCCCCGGCGGAGGCGATGCGCGCACTGCGTGGCTTCCTGGGCAAGCCTCGAAAACGCATATGGGGCCGCTTCGGCTTTGTTGACGCGTTTTGCGAAAGCCGCAACTGGTACTCCCGAACCTATCTGGCGATCAATCAGGGGCCGATCATCGCGATGATCGAGAACCATCGTACAGGGCTGTTGTGGCGGCTTTTCATGAGGGCGCCGGAAGTGCGCAGAGGCTTGGAGAGGCTTAGCTTCATCAGCAAGCATCTCAGAATGTCAACACCCTAATAGATCTTTGCGACGCCGGGTGATTCCGCTTCGGTGCAAAAATGCTCGAAACGCGCGGACCGCACTCAGGCAGCCGCCTTTGTGCGCGCTTCTGATTTTTCCAGATAATAGCTCGAATATTTGTCGAAGAATTTTTCCGAGCCGCCGATCGCGCCATACTTGGCGAGTTTCTTCAGCTCGACCTTGTTCAGGACCGCGCCAATGATCTTCTTCGCGATATAGGGTTCCGAGCTGAGCATCGATTGCACCATCGCACGCGGCGTGCGTCCCCACTCGGTGACCAGCACGAAGCCGTCGACAAGCGGAGCGAAGGCCTTGGCGTCGACGACAGGCCCGAGCGGCGGCAGATCGACGATGATGTACTCGAAGGTTTCCTTGGCGTTGTCGATGAAGCGCCGCATGCCGGCCGAAGACAGAAGCTCGCTGGTATGCGAAAACTGGCCACGCAGGACGGCCGGGATGATCACCAGTTTGGTCTGCCGGTCGATCTTGCCGACCGACTGCCAGGTCTGCCCGCTCACCACCGCTTCCATCAAGCCCTGCTCGGCCTCCATGCCGAGGCTGCGGCTGAGGCCGGGATTGCGCAAGTCGCCGTCGATCAGCAGCGTTTTCGATCCGTTGGCGGCAAGCAGCCCGGCAAGATTGGCCGCCACCGTCGACTTGCCTTCGCCCGGAAGCACCGAGACCACGCCGATGACCCGGCTGCCCTGGCCTTCTATCACGACGTCAAAGGCGATCTTTGCGTTGCGCAGCGTCTCGGAGAACATCGATGCCGGTGCATCAACGGTTACCCGCATGCGCGCACGTTTTTCGGCTGCCGACAATGTTTTGGAGGGCTGGGATTTGGACGACTTGGCGGTCTTGGATTCAACGACTTTGACGTCAGGCTGACCGCCATTGCGCTGGTCATCCTTGCCAGCCTTGCCGATGACCGGGAGATAGCCGAGGAATTTGAGGCCGACACGGTCGCGCACATCCTCGCCGGTCCTGAAGAAGCGTTCCCTGAATTCATTCAGACCACCAACCCCTGCCCCCATCATTATGCCAAGCGCCAGCGAAAGCCCCAGCACGATGGCCGTTCGCGGGGTTGCGGCCGACTGTGGCATCGTCGCGTCCGAGATGACCCGGATCTTGCCGACTGGGAAGGATTGCTGTTGGGCGGCCTCCTCATAGCGGTTCAGGAATGTCTGGTAGAGTGTCGAGAGCGCCGTCGCCTTCTGGTCCAGTTCACGCAGCTTGACCTGCGACTGGTTGTCGATGGAGCTCTTGCCTGCCGCCAGGGCGACATTTGCGCGGAGCGCGGTTTCGCGCGCCAGAGCGACCTCGTATTCGTTGCGGTAGCTTTCGGTCAGTTGCTTCAGCTCGCCGAAAATCTGCGCCGATATGTCGGCCTTCTCCTTGGCGAGCGCGACGGCCTGCGGATGTTGCGGGCCGAAATTGGCTTCGACGTCCTGCTGCCGCTTGGCGACTGTGAGATAGCGGTTCTTCAGCGTCGTGATGACGGAGCTGCTCGGCTGGTCGTTCGATATCGCGGCGTCCTTGAACGCATTGTCCGACCCGCTTTCGACGATCGACTTGTACTGCTGATAGCGGGCGCCGGCACGTGCGGTATCGGCCTGTGCGACGATCAGCTGAGTGTTGAGATCGGACAGTTGCTTGTCGCTGATCAGCTGGCCGTCATTGACGGCCAATCCATGTTCGGCCCTGAACTTTTCGACCGCCAGTGCGGCCGCCTGGGAGCTCTCACGAAGCTCGGTCAGCCGGCCCTGCAGCCAGACAGCCGCCCGCTCGGTCGCGTCGAAGCTGGCATCAAGCTGATCGGCGAGATAGGCGTCGGCATAGGCCTTGGTGATGGCGGTCGCAAGCGCCGGATCCGTCGCCTGAAAGGAGATGCTGATGACAAAGCTTCGGCCGATCCGCTCGGCATCGAGTTGGTTCTGCAGTTTGAAGATTGCGTAGTCGCGGGACGACGACGATGCGGTGATCGCGTCACGCGTCGCGGCATCAAGCTGAGTGACATCGGTTGTGCTCGCGGCGCGCTTGGGGCGGACAGACTGGATGATACCGCGTACAAAGCTTGCGACCTTAGACAGGGCCGATGTCGGAGGGTTCATGAAAGCGTCGTTCTGATCGAGCTTCAGCTTGTCGACGACCACCCCCGCCAGCCTGGCCGACTGTAGAATTTCGATCTGGCTCAGAACGGCGGAGTCGGTCTGCATGCTGACCGACGCCGCCGAAATATCGTCGACGACCTTGTTCAATCCTTCGTCGATCAGCACGCTGCTCGTCGCCACATAGGTAGGAGGCGTGGTCTGCAAATAGAGCACGCCGAGAAAGAGACCGATGATGGCGCAGGCGGCAACCACTTTCGCCTGCCGCGCGGCCATGCCAAGCAGACGCTCGATGTCGATGAAGTCTTCGGCGTTTGCCGCACTCGAAGTCGGCAATGGCGTCCTCTTGTCGACAGGAAAATTGGCATAGTTCATCTTCGGTCCAATTCTAGTTTGCAGGCGCTACCGCCTCGAAGATCGGCACATAGGGTGCAAACCTTGCGCCGGACAGTGCGCGTTACGCGCGGCGCAACGGCCTGTCCTGCGTCATCAGCCGCACCCACAATGCCTCGAAAAAATGGACATTATGCGGCTTCTTCCCGACGCTGATGCGACCGGACGAATTCCTGCAGCATCTCGAAGATCGGACCCTTCATGTCCTCACGCGCCAGCGCGAAAGCGACATTGGCCTGGATGAAGCCCTCCTTCGAACCGCAGTCGAACATGCGGCCGTTGAAAGGCTGGGCGAAGAAGGCCTGCGTCTGTGCGAGACGCACCATTGCGTCGGTCAGTTGGATCTCGTTGCCGGCGCCGCGTTGCTGGCTGCCCAGCAGCGAGAATATCTCGGGCTGCAGGATGTAGCGGCCGTTGATGTAGAAGTTCGACGGCGCGTTGGCCGGTGCCGGCTTTTCGACCATGGCCGTCACCTCGAAGCCGGTGCCGACATCCGCGCCGCGCCCGACAATGCCGTATTTGTTGGTCTCGGTCGGATCGCAACGCTCGACGGCGATAACGTTTGCGCCAGTCTGCGCATAAAGATCGGCGACTTCGGCAAGACACCCTCGCCCGCCAAAGGACACCATATCCGGCAACAGCAACGCGAAAGGTTCGTCGCCGATGACCTCTCGCGCGCACCAGACGGCGTGGCCGAGGCCTTGCGGCGACTGCTGACGGATGAAGCTCGTCGCGCCGGCGACGGGAAGCAGGCTCTCGAGTGATTCGAGCTGCGCCTTCTTGCCGCTCTGCTCCAGGGTTCCGATCAGTTCAGGATGCAGATCGAAATAGTCCTCGATCACCGCCTTGTTGCGGCCGGTGACGAAGACGATGTGCTCGATGCCGGCCTCGAATGCCTCGTCCACCGCATATTGCACCACAGGCTTGTCGACCACCGGCAGCATTTCCTTCGGCATGGATTTGGTCGCCGGCAGGAACCGCGTTCCAAGCCCCGCCACCGGTATGACTGCCTTCCTGACTTTTTTCATTGCATGTTCCTTCTGAGGAGATCGATTTCAACCCTGTCGCAGGCGGCGAAATTTGTCTTCATTCGCCTGCAGCCCTTTACCTCCCCGCCACCACGGCAAACTGTGCCGCTACCCTTCGCAGCCGGACGGCGATCGGCATGCTCATATGCCGAACCGCCGCCGGATCGCTGAGCGCCGTCCATATCGCCTTGAGCGGGGACCGCGCCTTGATGTGCTGAACCAGCGACAGGAATGATGCCGCCCGCCGCAGGCTGCGAGCGCGCCTGGCGAACGCCGCCGCGGCCGCAGCATCCATGGAATGGGTCGCGGCGAAGGTGGCATCGGCCCGGCGCATCGCCTCGACGTGATGAAGTTCGAGCACCCGGGAGATGGAACCGGTGCGAATGTGGTAAATATAGCCCGTCGTCGGCTCGACCACGCATTTGCCGCCTTTGGCCAGAGCACTGGCCAGGAGGATGTAGTCTTCGCCAATGATCAGGCTTTCATCGTAACGAAGCCCGTTCTCGTTCAGGAACCGGCGCTGGAAGATCGGCTTGAGATAGCCGAGATTGAACCTCGATTCGAAGAGGACATTGCCGCCGATGTAATCCGCCAGCGAGATTTCACTGAGCCCTTCCAGATAGTCGGCCGGGAACATCGTCTCTTCCGCAACGCCGTCCTCCCGAACGACCTGCAGATTATCGACCGCGATCTCGGCGCCGGCTTTTTCCGCGCGTTCGATCATGGTGCAGATTCGCCCGGGATAGACCGCGTCGTCGGAATCGAGAACCGCTACCCACCTGCCGCGGGCAAGCTCAAGGCCGGCATTCCTGGCGCCGCCAGGCCCACGGTTTTGCTCAAGCGCGACAACGCGTACGATGTCTTCGGGGTAGGATCTCGCCAGGTCGAGCGTCCGGTCGCGCGACTTGTCGTCGACGACGATGACCTCGAGGCTGACATTGCGCTGGGCGACGGCGCTGGCAATCGCCCGATCGATGGTCGCCTCGGCATTGTAGGCGGCAATCACGAAGCTCACGTCAGGCTGCACGCTTGCCCCCTTGCTGCGGCGAAGACAGGCCGTATTGGCGGATTTCACGAACCCCGACGAGGCCGCTGACGACGCCGACATGCATAATGCCGCGAAGGACGCTGCGGTTCCGTCGGACGGGGTCGATGGCGACCGGAATTGCCGACAGGAAACTATAGCCGGCCTTTGCCGCGGCAATGCCGACCTGCTTGAGCCGGGCAAGGCCGCGCGCGTTGCGCCCCAGGAGGTGGCCATGCGTCTGTCCGACGCGGAACCGGCGGCGGCCGAGCCAGTCGAATGCCGCCCTGGCAGGCGGCACGACTTCATCGACCCAAGCCTCTGGCGAAAAGGCGATACTGCCGCCGGCCTTGACCATCTGGTCGAAGAATTCCGTATCTTCGCCGCCGGTCTGGCCACGTGCCAGGCTGAAGCGCCGGCCGCGCAGGCTCTCAGCGCCAATTCTGAGCAGGACGTTGCAGGTGTAGCCGGTGCGGATCTCGCCGCGCACCCAGACCGGCGAGGTCGAGTGGAAATCGCCTTTGCGCATCCAGTCGGGCGCATCCGGCAGGTAACGGGCTTGCACCGGCCCGAGCACGGCCGCAGCACCAGTTGCTTCCACCGCCGCCACCAGTTCGGCAAGCCAGCCAGCGGTGGCCGTCTCGTCGTCGTCGATAAAGGCGACGAAATCCGCCGCACTGGCATCGAGGCAAGCGTTGCGCGCGATCGAAATGTTGCGGGCCGGGGCGTGCCGGTAGGTCACCGGCAGCTTCAACTCCCCCGCTAGCTTGGCGACCAGCGTTTCGGCCGTCGGCGTATCGTCGTTGTCCGCGATGATGACACCGACATCGAATCCCGCGGGCATATCCATGGCTGCTACGGAGCGGAGCGTGTCGACAAGCTCCGGCCGGCGAAATGTGCAGACGCAAATATCGATGCTTCGATTTTTCTTGACCGGGTCCATCACGCTACCCCGCGCTGCGGTCGCGGTGCTAGCAGCTGCAGCCAGAAGCCGACCGACCAGCCGAAATGCATGACCATTGCCGAGACCCCGGCAAGCGCAATGTCGGGTTTGCGCTGACTGACCGCGGTCCAGAAGCCGTAGCCAAGGCAGACCGAGACCCATAGCAAAAGCGGCACGGCCGCCAGCCAGTGGACGAAGGAAAAGGCGGCGAGAAGAACCACGGGAAACACCAGAAGCGGCACCATCTGCCGGATCTTCGGGATCATGCGGTGCTTGAGAACGTTCTTCGCCCGGCCGCGGCCATAGCCGAGATACTGAAAATAGAGGCCCTTCAGCGAGGAGCGCGGGTAGTAGACCATTTGTGTCTTACCGGTCATCCAGATCCGGTAACCGGCCTGACGGAGCCGATAGTCGAGTTCGGCATCCTCATTGTGGCTGAACGTCTCGTCATAGCCGCCGACCGCGGTGAAGGCCGATATCCGGATCAGCGCATGGTGGCCATGATCGACCCATTCCCCCGCCGAAAGGTGCCGATGCTTGGAGCCGCCGGTGCCGAGCCTGGAATTCTGGGCCGCGGCCGCCGCCTTCTGCACCATGCCGCTGCCACTGGTCAGCATCGAGACGACGACCGAATCCGCCCCGGTGGCCTGCGCTTCTTCGACCAGCCGGTCGCAATAGTCGGCGGGATAGCCGCCATGCGCGTCGATGCGAATGAGATAGTCGACGCCCTCCCCGAACCTGGCAACGGCGAGATTGATCGCCGCGCTCTGCAAGCGCTTTTCATTGTGGAGCAGGACCACCCGCTGATCTTTTGCGGCGATATCCGCGACGATCGTCCTGGTGCCGTCCGTACTGCCGCCATCGGCAACGATGATCACGGCGCCCAGCCTCTTGGCCGCAGGGCGGAGCTCTCGAAGCAACGCGCCGATATGGGGCGCTTCGTTCAGGCACGGAACCACGATCATGCAGGATGGGAGCGTTTCGGTTTGCGTCATCGGCCGTCCTTCTATGCCAATGCTTCGGCAGCATATGGACCGGGCGCCGCGGCAAGGCCGCGGAGTTTTTCGACGAGCGCCCGGCAATCGGCGCGGTCGTAGCTCCAGGTGCGCGGATTGCGGGCGAGAACACGTGCCCTCAATGTCTCGAACCGATGCTGCTCCATGGTGCCGAGGGCAGCTTCGAGCGCCTCGGGCGTGGCTTCTGGCAAAAGAACGCCGATGCCTTGCCGATCGAGGAACCGGCCGGTCTCGGTGTTGCCCATCGAGATCGGCACGGCTCCGAAGCGGCAGCCCTCATAGAGACGGTTGGGCAGCAGCCATTCGGAATTCAGGCCCTGCTCAAAAAAGTCGATGGCCCAGGAAAAGTGAACCTCGCGGTAGATCGCCGCCATATCCTCCGGATTGCGATAGGGTCCGCCAAACGAGAGCCAGGGTTCCGATTCAACAAAACCGTGGAAATCGGGAAATTCGGACAACGCCGGGCGGCCTCTGAGGACGATTTCGAAGCGGCCGTCGAGGCGGCGCGAAAATTCGGCCAGAAGCTCCAGGGAGCGGCGGCAGCGGAGCGCCCCGAACCAGCCGATTCGCCAAGGCGGCGCAACAGGATTCTCCTCCGTCATGCGGTCATCCAGGGAAGCCGCGGCTGGCTCGAAATACTTGTTTTCGAGCAGTTCGACCGGCGCGGCAATCTGTCCGAACGGCTTGAAATAATTGGCGATGAAGGCCGGAGAGCTGGTCACCAGAAGCTTCACATCCCTGGCCAGGAAGCGTTCTGCGCCGCGCATCGCCCAGCCCAGCGGATCGTCGCGAAGCAGCAGACGATGGATGTCGAGGCACTCGTAGACAATCGGCACCGTTGCCTGGAAAGCCGACCTGGCCCGCCGGGCAAGCGCCAGCATTTCCAAATTGCGCGCGATAATGAGGTCGGGCCGTTGCATTGAACCCAGCTTGGAGCCGGTCGAGACCACCGCCTTCATGATCGCCGCCAGACGCTGGGCGAATCGGCCATCACGCGTCGGGCCGAGATCGATCGGCTGCAAGCCCTCGACATCAGCAACCGCGCTTGCCGTTCGACGAAAGCCCGCCAGCGTAACCTGGGCGCCGCCTGCCTTGAGCATTATGATCCGCCGGCGCACTGCCGGGTCGGAGACGTCGTGTACCAAGTACAAGACATGCAGCATGAAAACTCGACCGCTGTTGGCCCGCCCGCGACAATGCTAGTACAGCTCTTGCTGCATCGCAACATTTTTGGTTGCAGCGTAGCAAAGATCCACATTTTTTGTTGCACTGCAAAATCGATGGGTTAATCTCGCTCTGCTTGGGCCGCATGGACCGCGCGTTGGCCCTGCCATTGGGCTGCGCGCCAATAATCACGACGCGAGGACCATCCTTGGCGTGCAGCATTTTCGGCCAACCCGCACCTCGGCATCCGTCGACCGAACCGCGGGACTACTCACGAAATGAGGTCATTCAATGAAGATCGCGGTTGAAAACACCGTCTGCCTGAATACCGGAGACGCAGCGATTCTCCTGGCGATTCGCCATGTTTTCAAGACGATCGTGCAGGACGATATCCAGTTCTACGTCTTCGACAGCCAGCCGGAGGTGGCGGCGAGGCTCTACACGAAGAAGGAGTATCCAGATCTCGAATTCCACAAGCTGCTGTCGGAATCGCTGTTCCGCTACAAATACGGCAGTGGGCTGAAGAACCTGTTCAAGCCGATCTACAATCGGCTCGTACTCAATGCCCTGCGGCGGTTCGGCATCCGCGGCGTTCTCGGGCGTTTGTTCAGCTCAAGCAATCGCCGTGGTCTCGAGATCTACAAAGACGCCGACCTCGTGGTCACGACAGGCGGAACCTATCTCGTCGAGACCTACAATCTGGAACGGCGCCTCAATCAATTCCGGATCGACGCGATTCTGGGCAAGGACCCGGTCTTCTTCACGCAATCGCTCGGCCCGTTCAACAAAAGTTACAATCGCCAGGAGTTGAGCCCGATCTTCGACCGGAGCCCGCTCATCCTGCTGCGCGATGAACGTTCGAGAGGCCACATTGTGGACATGGTGAAAGACCCCGGCAAATGCCACGTCGTGGCCGACGCCGTCTTTGCGCTGGCCGATACCGACAGGATCGGAAGTTTTCTGGCCTCCGGCCAGTCGGCGACTGTCACCGGCCGCGTCGCCATTTCCGTCCGTCACTGGAACTATGTCAGCGACGGCGAGGGCGGCATGCGCCGCTACATCGACTCGATCCGCGAGATTGCGACCATCCTGGTCAGGGACCACGCCAAGCAGGTGACCTTCGTCTCTACCTGCCAGGGCGTGCCGGAATACGCCCATGACGATTCCAAGACGGCGCGGGCGATCGTTGCCGAACTCGATCCGGAGATCGCCAAGCATGTGAGCGTGGACGCTTCGTTCCACACGCCGGAGCAACTGATGGCCCTGGTGAAAGGCTTCGACTTCGTCGTCGCGACGCGCATGCACATGATGATCATGTCGCTCTGCGTCGGCACGCCGGTGCTGCCGATCGCCTATGAATTCAAGACCAAGGAACTCGCCAAGCGGATCGGCGTCGCCGACCTGCTGCTCGACATCGACACGGTAACGCCCGAGGAAGCGAGCGAGAAGCTCGGCAGACTTACCGCCAATCTCGACCTCTATCGCAGGACGAGCCTTCAGGCAGTGCTTGAGGAGCATGCGTCGGCGATGTCGGCAGGTGAGCTTTTGAGGCCGGTGATCGCCGGCCTAGCGGGCGTTGCGCATGGCGCTGGAAAGCGTGGTGAACAGGGCGCTGCGCGACTGGCGAAGGGCAAGCATGAGGACCAGTCCGATCGAATAATTGAGGGCAACCGCCAGGACCACCGCGAGCAGGTCTGACTGGCCGGTCAGCGATACGGGCAACTCCCGGTAGACGGACCAGGCAAGCAGCGACGACATGATGAAAAGCCCCTGCATGATCAGGAAGTCGGCTGCGGTCACCGGACCGACCCGATGGACAAGAACGGCAAGCACCGGGACGCGCAGCATATAGCCGCTGATCGCGTAGGCCGCGGCGACACCGACGGCGCCCCAGTGCAGGCCGATGATGAAGGCGGCGACCGTCGTCAGCGACGAGTAGATGCCCCAGTGGAACATGGTCTTGGTCTTGCCCTGGCAGATGAAGATCCATCCGGTGGTGCTCGAGACGGACTGGATCAGGCTGGCGATGCCCAGCCAGGCGAAGATCGGCGCCACCGCTGTCCAGCGCTCGCCGAAGAGAAGCCCGACGACCTGGTCCGACGTCAGCGTCAGCGCCGCGATGCCGGGCATGGTGATGGCCGCCAGCATCCAATTGGTCCGCACATAGATGTCGCGAAACCGCGCCTTGTCCTCATGGATGCGGCTCAGCAGCGGCACCATCACGCGTGTCAGCGGCTGGTTGATGTTCTGCAGCGGAAACAGCAGGAGCTTATAGGCGCGGTCATAGTAGCCGAGTTCGATCGCGCCCGAATATTTTCCGATCAGGATGTTGTCGAGATTGCGCGAGAAGAAGTTGGCCAGATTGAAGCCGGTCAGATTGGCGCCGAAGGACAATATGTCGGTATCGACCTTCAGGTCCGGCCGCGACGGCGTCCAGCGCGCCACCTGCCATGCCGCGGCCAGCGCGACAACAGCCGAAACCGCCGGGCCGATGACCAGCGACCAGTAGCCCAGTCCCGCATAGGCGGCGATTGCGGTAGTCGCAAGTCCGGCAGCGGCGGTTATCACATCGTTCAGCGCGAGCTGGCCAAAGCGCAAATGACGGTTCATCAGCGCCAGCGGCACCGCGGCGAGGCTGCCAAGAAGCAGCGGCAAGGCAGAGCCGATGGTGATCCCGACCATGCGTTGATCGCCGTAGAAGGCGGCGATGGCGGGCGCCAGGCATGCCACCACCACGGCACTGCCCAGCCCAACCAGCGCACTGATCCAGAATACCTGGTTGAGCTGTTCGGTGCTGATGTCCTTGCGCTGGACCACAGCCTGCTGCAGGCCTAGGTTTTGAAGCAATCCGACAAAGGCCACGATCGGCCCGACGGAAGCCACGAGACCAAAATCCTCGGGGACCAGCAGACGCGCAAGCACGATGACCGAGAGAAACTGGATCGCCATCTTGAAGCCTTGCGCGCCGATCGTCACCACGCCGCCGCGCAGAGCGACGCGACCGAACTGGGGGGGCGGGTTGGCGTTCATGCCGGGCGCCTGGCTTCGGCGAGTTGAGCAACGATCTGCGCAAAACGTTCGTTGAGCAGGTCCGCGTTGAAATCCTGCTCGATCTTGCGGCGCGCCGCACGTGCGATGCGCTCGCATTTGTCCGGGTTCTCGGCCACCCAGACAAGCTTGCGGGCCAACGCCGCAACGTCTCGCTCCGGTGCGAGGAAGCCTGTCTCCTGATCCTCGATCAACTCGGGGATGCCCGAGTGATAGGTGCTGACAACAATCAGCCCGGCGGCCATAGCTTCCATCAGCGCCACCGGAATACCCTCGAGATCGCCGTCCTGTGCAGCAACGCTGGGCAGCAGGAATACGTGGGCATCGCGCAGGCGCTGCTTGACCTCGGCGTGCGGGCGCGGCCCGAGGAAAGTCACCCGGTCGGCAACGCCGAGATTTGCGGCGAGCTTCTTCAACTCTTCCAGCAATTCGCCGCCGCCAATCACCGTATAGACCCAGTTGCGCCGCGGAAGGCCGGCGAGGGCGCGCAGGGCGAATTCGATGCCCTTCTTTTCGGTCAGCCGGCAGACCGAGATGAAGGACAGCGTGTCCCGGTCCCAGGAACGCCAATGATAGCTGATCTCGCCCGGCCGCACGCCCATATGGTGAACCATGACTTGCGCGGCAGGCGCGCCGACGCCGATCAGGGCGTCGCGGAAAAACGCGTTCACCGGCAGCTGGAGAACGCCCTTTTCGAAAACAACCTTGTAGCGCGTGAGCGTGTCGTCATGCAGCGGTTCGCCGACATCGCGGCCGTGGAATATGGTTACCAAAGGAGCGGAAATCCGGCCTCGTTTCATGGCGCGGGCAACGCGCATGCCGTTATTGCCGAAATGCGCGACGATCACATCGGCGTTCTGCAATTTGCGCGCAAAGGCGATGTCGATAACGGTCGAGAGCTTATCCCAGAACCTGCCCGACCATCTCCTGAGCGTCGGGCGAAAGCGCCCCAGTCCGCCCCACCAGCAGACGACCTTGCCAGGCAGCGCCTGCCAGCGGCGATCGTCGATGTTGCTGTCCTTGCCGAACGACGTCTCGTTGCAGACGACGCCGACTTGCATGCCGCGCTCGAGGCACCCTTCTATCTGGTCGAGGACGAAGGTCTCCGACAAAGAGGGGAACTTATCAACTACGAAGCAAATCTTCATCGAATGGACGATCTTTCGAGGCCGGTCGGCGATCTGCTCGCGCGGATGAGGGCTGAAGCCCGTCGCCGCCGTGCGAGGCGCCCCAAGCGTCTGGTGTTGTGCGTGCCGTTGTCCCAAAGCAGCTCCCACCCCGGTCAGGCGCGAGAGCCGGCTTTTGGGCAACGTGTATGGTTTTGGACGAAATGCATCAGGCGGCATGCTCCAGCGCGCCTTGCCTGGCGTTGTCGAGAACGCCGAGGAAGGTCGCGAACTGAATGTCTGGATTCATTTGCGGCCGCTCCGAAAACAGCTGCGCCGCCGCCGACAGCCTGTCGTACTCGGCCTTGTCGCTCCATAGCCGCCTGACCGCGGCGACCCAGTCGTCGAGCGGTGCGTCATAGTCAAGTACAACGCCGCCGGCGCCGATCGCTTCCGGCAGGCCGCCGCGGCGGGACCCGACGACCGGAATGCCGCTGCAATGGGCCTCGGATGCCACGCGCCCCCAGGCCTCTTCCCATTTGCTGGGCGCCAGCAGGATCTTGGTGCGGCCATAGACCGTCTTCATGTCGCTGGTACGGCTTTCCAGCCTGACGTTGCGCAGCGGCGCGATGGTCCGTTCGATCTGCGCCCGGTGGTCGTCGTCGAGCTTCCAGCTTTCGACGAACAGAAACGGGATTTCGGGGCATTGGCCGGCGATGCGCACGGCGAGTTCGAACCCTTTTTCATTGTAAGGGTTGATCAGCGTGACGAATTCGCCGGTCGTCGGGGTGCTGTAGAGCCCGGGATTGATGGTCGGCGGAATCACGGTCGAGTCGATGCCGAACCTTTCCTTGTAGGTGCGCGCGGTGAATTCGGAGTTGGCGATATAAAGCGCCGAATGCAATTCGCGCAGGTCGCCGGCCAGCTCGTGGAATTCGACGTTCCGCAGATAGACCACCAGCGGCACGCCGAGCGCCTGCAGCGCCTTTCCGATCGGCACCGATTTGTGGCACTGCACGACGGCGACATCGGGATCGAGCCGTTCGACCGCGAAGCGCGCCGCCTCCCAGGGAAACCACGCCCGCACGACCGGATAGCCGGGATAGCTGTCGATGACCGCACGCTGGCGAAGCAGTTTCATCTTGGCGCGCGCCTTGAAGCCGAACATGCCATCACCGAACAGTGCCGCCAGGACCGAGGCGTCATGACCGTGCTCGCGCAGCTGCTCGACCAGATGGTGCGTGCTCGACTGAACGCCACCGCTGAACTGCGGCGTGTAGCCGTTGCCGCCTGCAAACAGAACTTTCATGGACCTGGCTCCTTGCTGGACCGCCCTATCGTCACGCCGCCATTCTGCCGATGCTGTGGTATTCGATGCCGTGGCGGGCGATGACCTTGGGGTCGTAGAGGTTGCGTCCGTCGAAGATGACGGGCGTGGTCAGCGCGTCCTTCAATGCATCGAAGGACGGCGCACTGAAGCTCTTCCACTCGGTCACGATCAAGAGCGCGTCGGCACCTCGCACAGCGGCCTCTTTGGTGCCGCACAGCTGCAGGTCGTCGCGCAACCCGTAGATCGCCTGGCATTCCTGCATCGCCTCGGGATCGTAGGCCTGCACATTGGCACCGGCGGCCCAGAGCGCCTCCATCAGCGTGCGGGCCGGGGCTTCGCGCATGTCGTCGGTATTGGGCTTGAAGGCCAGGCCCCACAGCGCAAAGGTCTTGCCCTTGAGATTGCCCTTGAAATAGCGGTCCACCTTCTCGAACAGGACCGACTTCTGCTGGTTGTTGCGCTCCTCGACGGCACGCAGCAGCTTGGCGTCGAACTTGATGGCTTCGGCGGTCTTGATCAGGGCGCGCACATCCTTCGGGAAGCACGAGCCGCCATAGCCGAGGCCCGGATAGATGAAGTGGTAGCCGATCCGCGGGTCGCTGCCGATGCCCTTGCGGACCTCCTCGATGTCGGCGCCCAGTTGCTCGGCCAAATTGGCCATTTCGTTCATGAAGCTGATCTTGGTCGCCAGCATGCAATTGGCCGCGTATTTGGTAAACTCGGCACTGCGCACGTCCATCACGATCATCTTTTCGTGGTTGCGGTTGAACGGCGCGTAGAGCTCGCGCATCACCGCCTCGGTGTCCTCGTTGCTGGTGCCGACGATGATGCGGTCGGGCTTCATGCAGTCGCTCACAGCGGACCCTTCCTTGAGGAATTCCGGATTGGAGGCGACGTCGAAAGCCAGATCCTCGCGCCCGCGCGCCCTCAGCGTCTCGGCAATCCTGGCCTTTATCCTTTCGCAGGTACCGACCGGCACGGTCGACTTGCCGACGACGATCTTGGGCGCGTCCATCTCACGACCGATGGCCTCGGCGACGGCCAGCACATATTTCAGGTCTGCCGAACCATCCTCGCCCGGAGGCGTGCCGACCGCGATCATCTGGATCTGGCCATGCTTGATCGCCGCGGCGGCGTCGGTGGTGAACTTGATGCGGCCGGCGGCATGGTTCTCCTTGACCATGTTTTCGAGCCCAGGCTCGAAGATCGGGACATGACCCTGGTTGAGCCGCTCGACCTTTTTTGCATCGATGTCGACGCAGACCACCTGATGGCCGACTTCGGCAAGCACCGCCGCCTGTACAAGACCGACATAGCCGATTCCAAAGACAGTCAAATTCATTCGGTTTCATTCCTGTTCAAGGCTTCGGGGCCTGTTCGAGCTTCGGGCTCGGACCACCTTCGGCCCGGCGGGTTCAGATGCGCTTCTAGTTCGTTTTGCATGCCAGCGATTCCGGGAATTGGCAGGGCTGGCCGAGTGCGGTGAATGCAACGCGGTCCACTTGCATGGCGAGCTTGCGGCCCGGATCCGAGAACGGCCCCATCCAGCCCTTCATCGTATCGCTGCCCCACAGGCTGAAATAGATTCTTTGCGAATGGGTGGGCAGCTTCGCCGGATCGGTGATCTCGTGGACAAGCTTGCCGTTGACGTACCAGCGCAGCCGGTCCTTTTCCCAGACGAAGGCGTAGTCGTTGAAGGCCTTGTCGGTGCCCCCGGCGACGTCGACCAGCTTCTCGTTCTTGCCCTTGCCGGCTATGTAGGCGTTGACCTGGACCTTGGACGTGTCCTTGGTCAGCACCTCGAAGTCGATTTCATCATGCGGCTGCTTGTCGGCATCGCCGACGAAGCTGAAGAATGCCGCGTTGACGCCGGAGCCCGTGTCGGTCTTCATCCGCGCCTCGTAGGTGCCGTAGCCGAAGCGCTGCTTGGTCTGGATCTCGGCGCAGGCGAATTCGCGATCCTTCAGCTTGCGCTTCTCGAAACCGAGCGTCAGCATGCCGTCGGAAAGGCCGATCAGGCTTTTGGACCAGGTGCAGTTCTGATGCTTGCCGTTCGTCCAGCCGTCGGAAATGTACCAGCGCGCGCGACTGAGGCTGGTGAAATCATCGACAAAGGACGGCGCGGTTGGGAGATCCTGGGCGCGGACGGGCACCAGGCCCGCAACCAGGCTGCCGAGAACGATCAGCAGAAACGCGCCGTCTGAACGGAGCCGCCGCAGCTTGCCTGGGATCGGGCGCGTGAACGGGGTGCCGCCGGTTGCCGGGGTGGACGTGCTTTTAGGATCTGCGTTCATATCAAACTCACCTTTGTGCTGTGCGCCCCCAAAGCGATCGTTCGAACCGTGACGAAACAAGCTAATCTTGACCTCTGTCGCTCCTAGGCTCCGTGTAGCGTGCCCAAAACCATTGCGCCGACTCCGGGATATTCGCTCAACCTGTGCCGGGACCGGCGGGTTTCACAAAATCGGTCCTTATGTCTGGGCCGTTCTGCCGATCCTCCTCGAAGATTTCATCCAGCGAATGACGGAGATCCTTCATCATCTGCTTCTGGCGCGAGAGCGCAGCGATGCGCCGCTCGCAATTCAGGATCGACCTGGTCAGTTCGCCAACTTCGGAAGACCTGCGGGAGGAGACCGCCCCGTTTTCCATGGCCTCGACCAGGAAGGCGGCATTGGTGGCCGTTGTCCTGTAGCGGTTCTCAAGTCCGTTCTTCTCCGCCTCGACCTCGGCCGCGATCTGGTCCAGCAGCTTCGCCAAGCGATCGAGTCGCGCGGTGTCGGTCTGCGTGTCGCGCGCCGGATCTCTCGATCGGAAGCGAAAGATCGAGGCCATGCAGTCAGCGCCCCATCATCGTCGAGACGATGACCGGCCTTGGCGCCCGTCCACGTTCAAAAGACATTTCTCGCATCGTCCAGCTCCTCTGACAGGGGATGTCTCGGGCCAGTTCGGTTGGCCGTCCAAAATTGCTGCACCGCAACATAGATTGCCATTCCCCGCGCGCATAGGCAACCACCTAGATCGTAAACTCATAAATCGCGTCGAAATGGTGCGAGCCGACCGAGGTAAGGCGATCGCCACGTTGACGAGCCTAGCTTTCGCCGGCTGTGCTGGTTCCGGCCATGAGGAAGCGCAGCGGCGGCACATGCTGACGCTTAGCGGCGAAGCCAGCGCGGCGAAACAGCGCATCCAGCTTGTCGGAGGCAACGCCGCGGACGACGGCCGTGAGGTTGGACGAGCCGGCCAAGGCATAGGCCACAGCCGGCGCCAGCCCGCGCTCAGTCTTCACGTCTAAGAACTTCCGCAACCGGTATTTGTCGCGAATGTGCCGCTCGTGCCTTCTCAGCGCAGCCTTCGATGCCTCCGGCAAACTGTCGATCGCAAGCAGTGCCAGGTCGGCATCGGCCAGATGCTTCAGATCCTGGGTGTTGTGCCGTCCGCTCAGCGAATCGGCGCGCACGATCGCGCCGTAGCCACAGGATTTGATGACCTTGAAGCGCGCGCCATGCGCAACCGCGCGCGCATAGAGTTCATAGTCTTCGCCAAGGCGCAGCTTCTCGTCGTAGCGCAGCCCATGCCGATCGAGGAAGGCGCGGCTGATCACGGGTTTGAGGAAGCCCAGTTCCCCTCGTTGCACACGGCGCCTGGAGATGTTGGCGTCGATGAAACCCTCGAAATCGAGGAATTCCGGCTCGGGCGAAAACGGTGGAGCGACGATTTTCGAGACATCGGTTGCCGCGTCATCCCTGACAAGCATGATGTTGTCTGCCGCGAAATCCCAATCGGTGCTGGCGAACAGTCTGTGAAACCTGCCTTCGAAAAAGAAATCATCAGCGTCCAGGATGCTGATGAACGGCGACCTGGAACCGGCTATCGCGGCGTTGCGGGCAAAGGAGGGGCCGCGATTGACGTCGAAGCGGATGACGGAAAGGCGGCCCGTGCCGTCGTCGGCTGCATGGGCGACTTTCGCAGTATCGTCGGTGGACGCGTCGTCGACGACGACGACTTCCGCAACCTCCGGCTCGCGCAATGCCGATGCAATGGCGGCCGGGATTGTCCGCGCCGCGTTACGGGCAGCGATGATCACGCAGACTTGGGATGATGTCATGGACATGCCTCTCGATTGCAGAAATCGTTGCGGATTTCCTCGCCCTCCCCGCTCAATGCCTCACCGCCCGTCTGACATGCATCGGCCCAAATGCCTATGCTGCAAGTGCGAAGCAAGCATCGCCAAAATCATCGGCGCCGTCCAGTTTTTCATTTGGCTGGGTGTCATGACGCGGCTGGGCAGGCGGCGAGCCGCAATCGGGATAGCTCCCGAAAGGCGCCGCTTGGCAGAGCCGCTCCTGCACGGCCCGGATCAAGCCACTGGCGCGCTCAGTTGGCCAACCAGTCACTGCCGAGTAGGTCGTGGCGATGGAGAGCGGCCGCTTGGTGGAGGCCGGGAGCATCGAGGAATTGAAGAAACGGGATGCCGACTTGCGGCGTGTTGCTGGAGGCCAACGCCCGAAATCAGTGAAGGCCTCTCCTGGCGCTTAATTTCTCGCCTTCGGCCGCTTCGTTCGAACTCAGCTTTCGTTCTGCGTCGCGAATTTTGTCGGCCGAGGTCGGGGCATTTCTTGCGACCATGGCAAAGACCAGCAGAAAATAACCGAGTTGGATGACTATGGCGCAGCCGATGACGCGAAAAAGCGTCGTGCCGAGCGAGGCGCCGCCCAAATAGGACCAGACGACCACGATCGCCAGCGCAAAACACATTCCGATAATGAACTTTGGCAGTGACATACCCGACAGCCCATCAACCGGCTCGGGAAAAAATGTCGACAAGCCCACCCCGAGCACCTCCCTTAAACTCTGCGAGCTTGTTTAGGTTGCCCGCTTCTGGCCGGTTGCTTCCGGCCTTGCCCAATCTGTCCATACTCCGACAGAAACAATTTGCAACTCTATTGAGGCGAGCAATAGGCGGCAAGGGCAGCTACGGAATAATTTTAAGCGAATCCTCAGGATCGCCTCTGCCATGGTGCAATGCACACGTCGGCATCACCACTGATTGACGGATATCGACTCGCTCCAGTAAGATTTATAATATTGACCAGTATCTTATCATAACATCAGTCGATATTTTGAACTTCTAAGTGACGGCAAAGCTCCACAACCGGGTATAAAGAGCGATTCGCCCAAAATCAGCCCCAAAATTGGACTAGATTTCCAAAATTGCCCATAATCTGTCGCCTTTGCGACATAAAGGCAAAATTTTGTGCAGGACGAGTTCATTATTTAGTCAGTTCATGACGCGACTATTACAGCCGGCTGGGAAATTGTGTGTTGCGCTGCAGCATTTTTTTGGTATCGTGCGCTAAACCATCCGTTCAACGTATGGAGTTTACGCATGAGGGACGTAGCCAAGCCGGCCGACGCGGATTTTTCGCAGGCCGGCGTCGATTTTCCGCCGCCGATCGGCGGCCTGCTCAAACGCAGCTTCGATATTGCCGGTTCGCTGATCGGCCTGATCGCTCTCAGCCCGCTGTTCGTGATGATAGCGCTGCTTGTCAGGTTTTCCGATGGCGGGCCGATTTTCTATGGTCATAGCCGGATCGGCCGCGGAGGACGGATTTTTCCGTGCCTCAAGTTCCGCACTATGGTTCCAGACGGCGAGCGGGTGCTTGCTGCCTATCTCGCCGCGAATCCGGAGGCCAACGCCGAATGGATAGCGACCCGCAAGTTGAAGAACGACCCGCGGATCACGCGCGTCGGAGCGGTGCTGAGGAAGCTCAGCCTCGATGAGTTGCCGCAGATCATCAACATCCTGCAGGGGGATATGAGCCTGGTTGGGCCTCGTCCCGTGGTACGCGATGAGTTGGAGATCTATGGCAATTCGGCCGTCTATTACCTGAAATCGCGCCCCGGCCTGACCGGGCTCTGGCAGGTTAGCGGACGCAACGATGTTTCCTACGACAGCCGCGTCGCGTTCGATCGACACTATGTCGAGAACTGGTCGATGTTCGAAGACATTCGCATCATCATCAAGACCGTACCTGCGGTCTGGATGTCGCGAGGCTGCTACTGACGGCCGCTTGCTGGCCGTGCATCGAGGAGCGACTGTCCAGAATTCGAGCCCGGAACTCAGGCCCCGGGACTCAGGCATCGGGACTCAGGCATCGGGCGGGGCAAACCAGATCGGAAACGCTCAGTTGAAAGCAGATATAATCGATATCTTTTGCACCGGCATTCTCTCCAGACGCATGCGGCGAGTACGACTTTTGACGACTTGCCTCACGCTGGCGACCGGCCTGTCGCTGGCCCTGCCGCAGTTTGCCTTCGCCGATGACTATCGGCTTGGAGCACAAGACAAGCTAACCATCCGCGTAGCGGAATGGCAGACCGTCGAAGGCACGTTCCGTGACTGGTCGGCCATCAATGGAGAATACACGGTCGGGCCGGCAGGAACCTTGTCGGTGCCGTTCGTCGGCGAGATGCCCGCATCCGGCAAGACGACCTCGGAGATCGCGGCATCGCTCGGCGAGGCGCTACAGCGTAAGCTCGCCCTGGCTGACAAGCCCGAGGCCTCCGTCGAAATGGCGCAGTACCGGCCGTTCTATATTTCTGGCGAGGTGCAATCGCCCGGACAGTATCCTTGCGTGCCTGGGCTGACGGTGCTGAAAGCGATGAGCATTGCCGGCGGAACGCGGCGGAACTCGGAGAGCGGGCAGCGCTACGACCGCGACCTGATCAATGCCAAGGGCAATTTCGACGTACTTCAAGACCAACAGGTCAGGCTGATCGTCAAGCGCGCCCGCATCGAAGCGGAACTGGCGAACAAACCGTCATTCGAAGTGCCGAAAGAAGTGGCCGACGATCCGAAGCTGCCCAGCATCGTTGCCGATGAGACGGCGATCCTGGCGGCCGACCAGAAGAAACTCAACCTACGCTTGCAGGCGCTCGACGACTTGAAGGCGCTGCTGCAGAGCGAGATCGATTCGCTGCAGAAAAAGATCGTCAACCAGCAGAAGCAGGTCGATCTGGCGAAGGAGCAGCTCAACGGTATCGGCTCGCTGGCGCAAAAAGGCCTGGTCGTCAACACCCGGGTTTTGAATTCCCAGCAAACCATCGCCGACCTCGAAGGCCAGATACTGGATTACGAAACGGCGATTCTCACGGCCAAGCAGTCGATCAGCAAGGCCACTCAGGACGCTATCGATCTGGAGAACACCCAGAACTCCACCCTCGCGACCGACCGGCAACAGACGGAAGCCGACCTCAACGAAGCGACGCTGAAGCTGAATATGGAAAAAGGCTTGATGACCGAAGCCCTGTCGGGCAACCCCATGCCGCAATTCTATGGCAACAACGAACCAGCCGCCATGTCGTTTTCCCTGGTGCGGGTGGTCGACGGCAAGACCAGCGAAATCACCGCCGACGAAGACACGCCGGTGCTGCCCGGGGACGTGATCAAGGTCAAACCGGCGCCCCTGGCCATCCAGTAGCTTCTTTCCACCGGAGCGAAGCACCCACCTCGCAGGCGGCGGCCTGCGGGGTTTTGGGCTTCGTATTTTATGGATCAGAAAACAAGGCGGCCTTTGGGCGACGAACAGCCCGGATCGGCCCGCTCTAGCCTCGCACGGCGTCCGGTTCCTCGAGATGGTTCGCGGCGCTCCACCGGGAACGGGCGACGGACGGCACCTTCACCAGCTTGAAGTAGCTGTAATACAGCAGGAACGATCCCATGATGTAGGGATTGAGGGTCTCGACCTCGACGAAGGAGCGGATGAACAAAAGCACCATGACGCCTGCGAGAATCACAGACTCGGCTTGCCATGTCCTGAATATCAGCGCCGAGACGTGCCCCCAGAGCGTGCGCAGGATGATCAGCGACAGCAGTGTCGCTCCGACGAAGCCGAGTTCCACCAAGGTCTCGATGTAGGTGTTGTGGAAGTGGAAGCCGCTTCGGGCGGCGATGTAGAATTCATTCCACAGCCGCTCGGCCTCGGAGAAGCCCTGCACCCAATACGCCGCGTAGCCGACGCCGAGGATGGGCGATTGCTGCGCGGCATTCCAGCCCTGCTGCCAGAGGTAGGTTCGTCCGGTGAGCGTCGAATCCTTGCCGAAGAGGCCAAGGACAAAGTCCATTAGCCCGAGATTCAGCGCAATCACGGTGCAGGCGACCAGCCCGCCTGCACCGATCACGAAAATAACCCGGCGATGGCGGAGCGAAAGCAGCTTGCCCATGGAAAGCAGCGCGACCAGGGCGAGAACCGCCGGGGTCGATGCCATCGAAGTGGCCGAATGCGACACGACCAGCAGATAGCCCGACAGAAGGACGATTGGTACAATCAACAAAAAACCTATGCGGCCGCGCCTGAGAAAGGCCAGGTAGGCAACGCAGAAATAGATGCCAAGCGATGCGACAAAGCCGATCTGGTTCTTGGAGCTGAAAGCGCCGACGAAATTGTATGTCCCGTCGAGAACGTCGTAGGAATAACTCGCGACCTTGAGCGAGTAGAGCAGGACGACGAAAATCCCTATTAGGGCGCCTATGGTCAAGGTCCGGACGCTGACCGTGCGCGCGGCAATGTAGGCGCATGCGATATGGGAACAATATTGCACGGCCGTCCTTGCCGTGGTGCCGGGAGCTGCCGACCAGAACACCGAGAAGCAGACATAGGCTGCAAACGCCAGCGGAAGCCAGGCGCTGGAAGCGTGCCTTAATATTTTCCGGTAGTCGACCAGGATGAGCGGCAGCCAGACTGCATAATAGGCCAGGATCATGGTCTGGCCGAAAATGGTCGAGTAGGAGAACGCCCAGATCGAGACTGCAACGGCAAAGCTGCCATAGACCGTGTTCTTGTCCGGATCGATCAACAGAGATTTTGGAATCTTCATCTCGGTATCGGTTTTCCGCCCTTGCAGCTCAATGCCGATTTCATGGGCCGCTCATGGGTCGATTCATTGGATCGATGGGAGCCTCGCCTGCAGGCGCTCGCATTGTGCAGTGCAATATAGCGCATCCGGCGCTGCATGTCACCCGGATGACAAACTGGGCGAAGTCGTTCCTGCAGTTCTCCCATGCCGGACGAGACGATTTGGCCAGGAGGCAGTGCCGTTCAATTGCCTGGTGCTGGCCCATCACGAAGCTGTTCGGAGGCTGCAAGTCCGCGCTTGAACTTGTCCGCCGTTGACTTCACATTCGCCGCCGATTGGGAGGAAGACCACATGCCGATGAGTTTCGCGGGACGATTTGCCGGACGATCTGCTGTTATCACCGGCGGCGCCTCAGGCATCGGCCTTGCCGTCGCGCAAAGGATCACTAAGGAAGGCGGGCGTGTTTCGGTCTGGGATCGCGATGCCGCCCAGATGGAGCAGGCCAAGGCCATTGTTCCAGGCCTGCACAGCGTCACCTTAGACGTCGCCGACCCCATAGCGGTCGAAGCCGCCGCCCGAGAGACGATCGAAGCGATTGGCGCAGTCGATGTCCTTGTCACCAGCGCTGCCATCACCGGACCGAACATGACGACCTGGGAGTATTCCGTAGAGGATTGGCGCCGGGTCATCGACATCAACATCAACGGCGTCTTCTTCTGCAACAAAGCGCTGGTCCCGCATATGCTCGAACGCAATTACGGCAGGATCGTCAACATCGCCTCGATTGCCGGCAAGGAAGGAAACCCGAACGCCTCGGCCTACAGCACCTCCAAGGCCGCGGTGATCGGCATGACCAAATCGCTCGGCAAGGAACTGGCCAAGACCAGGGTAACGGTGAACTGCGTCACGCCGGCGGCCGTGCGCACCGCGATCTTCCAGCAGATGAGCCAGCAGCACATCGACTTCATGCTGTCCAAAATACCAATGGCGCGGTTCGGCGAGGTCGAGGAGGTGGCGGCGCTGATTTGCTGGATCGCGTCCGAGGAATGCTCGTTCACGACGGCGGCCGTCTTCGACGTCTCCGGCGGCCGGGCGACCTACTGAGGCCGGCCGGACGCAAACCGCCCGACCGGATCGCGGCGCCTCAGTCGTGAAGCTGCCGCGAGATCGGCGGGCCGATCGAAAAGTCGCTGAATGTGACCTCGAAGCCCTCGCGCTGCGGCGAGCAGCACATCATGCCGACATCGACCGTTTTCGACGGCGGGAAATAGGCAAGCCGCACCGGCTTCCAATGTTTGTCGGTCGCGTCCAGATACTGGACACGGATCGTCTCGGCATGACGCGTCAAGCGGATCCTGACGCCGTCCGGGTCGGCCGGAATATTGGCCAGCGACCAGTCGGAGGCATCGTTGGTGACGACGACGGAAAAATACATCAGCCCGTCGGTGTATTCGATGCCGGCCTTGATCCAATGGGTCTCGCTCAGGCGGACCATAAGCCCGGCTTGGTCGTAAAGCACCTCATAGTGCCCCTTGGCCGTGACTTCGGCGCTGAAATCGCCCTCGACCTCACGATAGAGGAAATGGCCATTGTCACGCCAGAAGCCGTAGAACGTCTCTCGCCAGAAGTCGGTCTCCTTGCCGGTCCGCACATGCACCGTATTGTCGCCGAACTCGTGGTGCGGCGGCGGATTGAGCCAGGTCAGGTCCGTATTTTCAGATGCCATCGATTTGCTCGCCTGCCTGGCTGGTCCCGGATGAGTGCCGCCGTGATCAGCCAGCGAATGTATAGGCGGTCTTCACGGTGGTGTAGAACTCCGCGGCGTAGCGGCCCTGCTCGCGTGGGCCATAGCTCGACCCCTTGCGCCCGCCGAAGGGCACGTGGAAGTCGACGCCCGCCGTCGGCAGGTTGACCATGACCATGCCGGCTTCCGAATTGCGCTTGAAATGCGTGGCATGCTTGAGGCTCGAGGTGCAGATGCCGGACGTCAGCCCGAACGGCGTGTCGTTGGCCACCGCCAGCGCCTCATCATAATTCTTGACGCGGATGACGTTAGCGACAGGTCCGAAAATCTCCTCACGGGAAATGCGCATGGCGTTGGTGGTTTCGGTGAACAGCGCCGGTTGCAAATAGAAGCCGCGGGTTTCGCGATCGAGCCGCTCACCGCCGAAAGCGAGATCGGCACCTTCCTGACGTCCGATGGCGATATAGTCCTCGTCCTGTTTGAGCTGGCTCTGGTCGACCACCGGCCCGATCTGGGTCTTGGCATCGAGAGCGTCGCCGATGACCAGCTTGCCCAGGCGATCTTTCATCGCCTCGACGAAGCGGTCATGGATGCCGTCCGTCACCACCAGGCGGGACGACGCCGTGCAGCGCTGGCCGGTCGAGAAGTAGGCGCCGTTGACCGCGCAGTCGACGGCGACGGCAAGGTCGGCATCATCGAGCACGACAAGCGGGTTCTTGCCGCCCATTTCGAGCTGGAACTTGCGCATGTGCTCGACGCTGGCGGCGGCCACGCGCTTGCCGGTGCCGACCGAGCCGGTGAAGGTGATGGCGTTGAGATCAGGGCTGTCGAGCATGGCCTGGCCGACCACCGAACCTTTGCCCATCACCAGGTTGAGCACGCCGTTGGGCAGTCCGGCGCGGTGCAGGATGTCGACAATTGTCCAGGCGCTCTCCGGAACGAGTTCCGCCGGCTTGAAGACGATAGTGTTGCCGTAGGCCAGCGCCGGAGCGATTTTCCAGGCCGGAATGGCGATCGGGAAATTCCACGGCGTGATGATGCCGACGACGCCGACCGCTTCGCGGGTGATCTCGACGCCGACGCCGGGCCGCACGCTTGGCACCAGCTCGCCCGACAGGCGTAGCGTCTCGCCGGCGAAGAAGTCGAATATCTGGGCAGCCCGCACAGTCTCGCCAATGCCCTCGACCAGCGTCTTGCCTTCCTCGCGCGCCAAGGCCCGGCCGATTTCATCTTTCCGCGCGGTGATCTCGTCCGACGCCTTCCTCAGCACCGCGTGGCGTGCCAGCAGGCCCGATCGGGACCATGCCGGAAATGCCGCCTTCGCCGCCGCGATGGCCTGCCGGGCGTGCTCGGCGCCTCCCGATGCATATTCGCCGACCACGTCGTCGAGATTGGACGGGTTGATATTGCGGGAGCCGGCATCGCCCACCCACTCGCCATCGATGAGGTTCTTTCGAAACGGGATCATGTCGCTGTCTTCCTTGTCGTCCTTCGATCGCCGTCTATCTGGACCACCGACCGCCACACCGCAAGGCCGAAAGGCGGGCAAACTTCTCCTCCTCGACAGGCATGTGATAGGGGTCGGGCTGGAAAAGATGATTCCAGTATGGTGCGTCGTGGATCGCACGGGAGGAAAAGTATCAGGTCCGACAACGCGTTGCCGCTGGTGATCAGCGCACCCCATCCACGCACGCTCGACCTGATCTTCACGCCGGCTGCGCTGACGAAATTTCGGTCGAAATACCGCATCGTCGAAACATCGCCCGAAGGTGTCGCGGCGCTGCCGGCCGATATCCTTGGCGAGGCGCGCTACATTGTCGGCCAGCCGCCGATCGCGCCAGAGACACTGGAAAAAATGAAGGCGCTGCGCTGCATCTTCAATGTCGAGAGCAACCTCATCAACAACATGCCATATGAGACGCTGTTTTCGCGCGGCATCCATGTCGTCACCACTGGGCTGGTCTTTGCCGAACCGGTGGCCGAGCTCGGCCTTGCCATGGCGCTCAACCTTGCCCGCGACATCGTCGATGCCGACCTCGCTTTTCGTCAAGGCAAGGAATTGTGGGGCGGCGACGGCAACCGGACGGCGCGGCTTCTTTCCGGCGCGGATGTCGGCATCATCGGCTTCGGCGATCTCGGCCGCGCGCTCAACCGGCTTTTGACGGGTTTTCGCACGCGGACAAAAGTCTTCGACCCGTGGCTGCCGCCGTCGATCCTGATCGAGAACGGCGTTGAGCCGGCCTCGCTCGATGAAGTCCTGTCGAGCAGCGATTTCGTCTTCGTCGTCACTTCGGTGACCAGCGAAAACCAGGGTTTCCTCGGCGCCGAAGCCTTTGCCAGGATGCGCGAGGGATCCGCTTTCATCCTACTCAGCCGGGCTGGCGTGGTCGATTTTCCGGCACTGATGGATGCTGTCCGCAGCGGCCACATCGTCGCCGCCAGTGATGTTTTTCCTGAGGAGCCGCTGGCCCAAGATCACCCGGTCCGCACATTGCCGGGGTTCCTGCGCTCCGCCCACCGGGCCGGCGCACTCGACATCGCTTTCAAGCGGATGGGCGACATGGTGCTGGAAGACATGGACCTGGTCGACCGCGGCCTGCCGCCGATGCGTTCGAAGCGGGCCGAGCGTGAGACCGTTTCGCGAATGCGCTCAAAGCCGGTCGACAAGAATTAAGCCGTCTGTCCCGACGGTCGCACATGCTCAGATCGTGAAGGACCAAAACAGGCAGGCCAGTGTCGCAGCGGCGAAGACGACGAAGAACAGGCTTCTCAACAGGATGTTGCGCCGCAGTTCGTTGATGAAGAGATGGCATCCGACGATGGCTGCGACAAACAGGAACCGCCAGTTCAGCAGTGCCGAGAGCACATCGTGCTGACCGAAAGCAAATCTGGCGGCGAGACATCCAACGATGACCGCGAACAACACGATGACCGTCCAGAAGATTGCATCGGCGGCATGCGTCAGGACGATGCCGGCGAGCCTGATCGGCAGAACCATCATCAGCAGTGCGCTGAGGAAGTAGACCGCCGCGAGCGGAATGAATGCCCCTGCATCGGCGACGTCACTCAAGCGCTTGGCGCCGATCGCGCCATAGGGATAGCCATGCCTGGCCACCGCCAGGCTGAGCGCCATCAGCAAAGCCGTCAGCACGGCCGCAAGCGCGAATGAGGTCAGGGCTTTACTCATGGGGCTCCCGTTCCGAACGAATCGAAGTCAGAACGGTGGTAGCCTATGGTTTGTAAATTGCTAGTAAGCATCATGCAGCGGCGCGGCAGAGTTCCTCGGCGCATTCACTCTGCAGCTTGCAGACGCCGCCCGTCGATAATGGTCTTGATCTCGGCGCGGCAGGAGCCGCAATTGGTGCCGGCGTGAAGGGCGGCGCCGATTGCCGCGACGCTGGTGCAGCCGCCGCGCACCGCTTCCGCGATCTGGTTGGCACCGACCCCGAAACAGGCGCAGACGATGGCGCCGCGGTCGACGCTCTTGCCGCCAGGCCTGCCGGCGACGATCGCCAGCCGCGCCTGCCGATCGGCATGGTCGGCACCCAGTTGTTCGGCCGCCCAGCCGCGCGACACCGCTACCGGGGTAGGCGCAAGATAGAGCGCGCCGACCAGCCGACCGCCCGCGAAACGGGCGAAGCGATGGTGCCCGCCGGCCATGTCGTGATAGGCGAGCGCCTCGCCTTCCGGGCCGAACAGCGCGGCGGCAAACCCGGTCCAGTCGCGGCTGTCCTGCAGCGCAATTTCAAGGCGCCAGCCGGCGGGGCAGCGGGCGAGGCTCCAATAATCGGCGTCGATGGATGCGGGCCGTTCCGCAAGCACCGCGAAGCCGAAGGCCGTGGCGGCGAACCGCTCGATTCGGGCGGCAACGTTCTTTGAAGCCGGCTGGCCTGAAATCGCATCAGTCGTCGGCGCGACCAGGGCATCGACGCGCGCGCGCGCGGAAAACTGATCGGTCCAGTGCATCGGCACGAACACAGAGCCTTGGCGTTGGCGCCCTGTCACCAGCGCGCGGACCACGACCTCGCCATAAGCTGTCGAGACGCGCACAATATCGGCATCGCCGATGCCGTAGTGCTGCGCATCAGCCGGGTGAATTTCGACGAAAGGCTCGGCCATGTGCTGCGACAGGCGCGGGCTCTTGCCGGTTCGCGTCATGGTGTGCCAGTGGTCGCGCACGCGCCCGGTGTTGAGCACCAACGGGTAGTCCAGGCTGGTGCGGGTTTGGGCGGTTGGGCGGATGGCAATAAAGCGTGCCTTGCCGTCGGGTGTGTAGAAATTGCCGTTGGCAAAGAAGCGGGTGCTTTTGTCCTCCGGCTGGCGCCACGCACCCCCCTCTGGCCTGCCGGCCATCTCCCCCTCAGGGGGGGAGATTGGCAGTTTTGCCGGCACCGCCTTTTCAGCAATGGTAACGATTGGCGAAACCGGTGGCGACATCCAATCTCCCCCCTTGAGGGGGAGATGGCCGGCAGGCCAGAGGGGGGTGCCTTGGCTCGGCGCTGGCCATTGGAATGGCGCCAATTTCTCAAAGGTCCCTGAATCAATCGCGCCATACGCGCCTATATCAAAATCGCGCGCGCCGTCATTCTCGAAACCCGACAACGCCGCATGCTCGGCGAAGATGTCGGCCGCCGACACATGCGAAAAAGCTTCGGCAAACCCCATCCGCCTGGCGACTTCAGCGATGATCCACCAATCTGGCCTTGCCTCGCCGGGCGTGGCCAAAAAAGCCCGCTGGCGCGAGATGCGGCGCTCCGAATTGGTGACGGTGCCGTCCTTCTCGCCCCATGCCGCCGCCGGCAGCCGGACCTGAGCATGGCGGACCGTGTCGGTCTCGCCCAGCACGTCCGAGACAACGACAAACGGGCAAGCCTTGATCGCCGCCTCGATGGTATCGGCGTCCGGCATCGAATCGACCGGATTGGTCGCCATGATCCACAGCGCCTTGATGCGTCCGTCGGCCACCGCTTGGAACATCTCGACCGCTTTCAGGCCGGGCTTTTCGACGACGGTCGGCGCGTTCCAGAAGCGCTGCACGCGGTTGCGGTGCTCGGGGTTTTCGATCTCCATGTGGGCGGCCAGCATGTTGGCCATGCCGCCGACCTCGCGGCCGCCCATAGCATTGGGCTGGCCGGTCACCGAAAACGGCCCGGCGCCGGGCTTGCCGATGCGGCCGGTGGCGAGATGGCAGTTGATGATGGCGTTGACCTTGTCGGTGCCCGAAGACGACTGGTTTACGCCCTGGCTGTAGACGGTCACCGTCTTCGCCGTCGCGGCAAACAGGCTGTAGAAGCGGGACAGTTCGTCCTCACTGAGACCCGTGGCAGCCGCGATGCCGGCAAGGTCGAGCGCCGAGGCAGCGAAAAGCGCTTGCCCGAATCCGGTCGTGTGCGCCGTGATATAGGTACGGTCCAGCGCGTTATGCTGGCCGAGATAGGCGAGCAGCCCTGTGAACAAAGCGACGTCGCCATCGGGCGCGATCGCCAGATGCATGTCAGCGATATCCGATGTCATGGTGCGGCGTGGGTCGATCAGCACCACCTTCATCTCGGGCCGCTTTTCCCGGGCAGCGGCAATGCGCTGATAGAGCACCGGATGGCACCAGGCGAGATTGGAGCCGACGAGCACGATCAGGTCGGCAAGTTCCAGATCCTCGTAATTTCCCGGAACCGTGTCCGAGCCAAAGGCGCGGCGGTGGCCGGCGACCGACGAGGCCATGCACAGGCGCGAATTGGTGTCGATATTGGCCGAGCCGACAAACCCCTTCATCAGCTTGTTGGCGACGTAGTAGTCCTCGGTCAGCAACTGGCCGGAAACATAAAAGGCGACCGAATCGGGGCCGTGTTCGGCAATGGTTTGCGAGAAGGTCGAAGCGACTAGATTGAGCGCTTGGTCCCAGTCGGTACGGCGACCGTGGATTTCCGGATGAAGCAGCCTGCCGTCGAGATCGATGGTCTCGGCCAGTGCGGAGCCTTTGGAGCAGAGGCGGCCGAAATTCGCCGGGTGGTCCGGGTCGCCACGAACGGTTATTTCACCGTCCGCGGCGACCTTCGCCAGCACGCCGCAACCCACCCCGCAGTAGGGGCAGGTGGTCCTCACCTCGCGCGCTTCATCAATCTGCATGGTTCACGCCGCGCGGCTGGCCAGCGCTTCCAGCGCAATGAACAGCCGCTCGCCGTCGATCCGCACCGGAATGGTGCGCACCACGCCCTCGTCGGCGCCGAGCGCCTTGCCTGTCTCGAGCGAGATCACCCAATTGTGCAAAGGACAGGTCACCGCCGTGCCATGGACGATGCCCTGGCTGAGTGGCCCACCCTTGTGCGGGCAATGGTCGTCGATGGCGAAGACTTGATCGTCGGCCGTGCGAAAGACGGCGATCTTTCCTTCGGGTGTGGCGACGCAGCGCGCACCGCGACGCGGAATGTCCGAGAGCGTGCCGATGGATACCCAATTCATGTGGCTATTCCTCTTTTGCGCGTGTTCTTGTCCGGAAACCGCATTCCACTTTTCGGGAACACGCGCCTACTCCGCCGCCTGCGCAAAGCCGACCGAAGCCATCGGCCGGAATTCATGCTTGTCCTTGCCGGAAGCACGTTCCGACCACGGGTCGACCTGGGCGAATTTCTGCGAGAAGACGAAGCGCGCGAAATAGGCCTTGCGCTTCTCGCCATCGTCCATGATCTGGCGCTTGATCTCGGCGATGCCGACGCGCTTGGCCCATTTGTAGATACGCTCGAGATAGCGGCCCTGCTCGCGATACATCTGCGTCAACGCCACGATATGCTCCAGCGCCTCGTCCTCGGTCTTGACCAGGCCGAGCACTTCGGTGCCCTTGATGTCGAGCCCGGCGGCGCCGGCGAAATGGATCTCGTAGCCGCTATCGACGCAGATCACGCCGACATCCTTGCAGGTCGCCTCGGCACAGTTTCGCGGACAGCCCGATACCGCCATCTTGACCTTGGCAGGGGTCCACGAGCCCCACATGAATTTTTCGATACGGATGCCCAAACCGGTCGAATCCTGCGTGCCGAAGCGGCACCAGTCGGAACCGACGCAGGTCTTTACGGTGCGCAGCCCCTTGGCATAGGCGTGGCCGGAGACGAAGCCAGCCTGGCCGAGATCGGCCCACACCGCCGGCAGGTCTTCCTTGCGGATGCCGAGCATGTCGATGCGCTGGCCGCCGGTGACCTTGACCATCGGGATCTCGAACTTGTCGACGACGTCGGCGATGGCGCGCAATTCGGCGGCGTTGGTGACGCCGCCCCACATGCGCGGCACCGCCGAATAGGTGCCGTCCTTCTGGATGTTGGCGTGAACGCGCTCGTTGATGAAGCGCGACTGGTAGTCGTCGGCGTATTCGTCGGGCCAGTCGCAGACGAGATAATAGTTTAGCGCCGGCCGGCATTTGGCGCAGCCGCAGGAGGTCTTCCATTCCAACTCCTGCATGACGGCGGGAATGGTCTTCAGGCCCTTGGCCTTGATCAGCCGGCGGACCTCGTCATGACCAAGCGCGGTGCAACTGCACATCGGCTGGACCGCCGCGGGGTTGTATTTGTCGCCGATGGTCAGCACCATCAACTTCTCGACCAGTCCGGTGCACGAGCCGCAGGAGGCAGACGCCTTGGTGTGCGCGCGCACGTCGTCGAGCGAGGTCAGGCCCTTGGCCGTGATCGCGCCGGTGATCTTTCCCTTGCATACGCCGTTGCAACCGCAGATTTCCGCATCATCCGGCAAGGCTGCAACGGCCGCCATAGGGTCCAGGGGGGCGCCTCCCTGGTAGGACTGGCCGAAGATGAGCGTATCGCGCATCTCGGATATATCGGTCTGCTTCTTCTTGAGGTCGTTGAACCAGGCGCCGTCGGCCGTCTCGCCGTAGAGCACTGTGCCGATGATGCGGTCGTCCTTGAGCACCAGGCGCTTGTAGACGCCGGCCGCCGCATCGCGCAGCACGATCTCCTGGCGGTCATCGCCCTCGGCGAAGTCGCCGAGCGAGAACAGTTCGATGCCGGTGACCTTGAGCTTGGTCGGCGTGTCCATGTGGACGAAAGCCGCTGCCTCATTGCCGGCCAGATGGCTGGCGGCGACGCGCGCCATCTCGTAGAGCGGCGCGACCAGCCCGTAGACCTGGCCGTTGACCTCGGCGCATTCGCCGATTGCATAGATGTCGGGATCGTTGCTGCGCATGCCGGCGTCGACGACAATGCCGCGATTGACGGCAATGCCGGCTTCCTTCGCCAGGACCGCGTTCGGCCTGATGCCCACGGCCATGACGACGAGCGTTGCGGGAATGACAGTGCCGTCGGCAAGCTCCACCCGCTCGACCTTGCCGTTGCCGGTGATCGCCTGGGTGTTGGCCTTGGTGATGACCTTGATGCCGCGCTGCTCGACGGCGCGCTGCAGGAGATATCCGGCGGCCGGATCGAGCTGACGCTCCATCAGCGTCGGCATGACATGCAGCACGGTGACGTCCATGCCTTGCGCATTTAAGCCCGCTGCTGCCTCGAGCCCGAGCAGGCCGCCGCCAATGACCACAGCCTTGGCCCGCGACTGGGCGGCAAGCATCATGGCCCGGACGTCGTCCAGATCGCGATACGTGAGCACGCCCGGCAGGTCATGGCCCGGCACCGGAATGATAAACGGCACCGAGCCGGTGGCGATGACGAGTTTGTCAAAGGGCTCGGTCACGCCATGATCGGAGGTGACGGTCTTTGCCTGCCGGTCGATGGCGACGATCTTGTGGCCCTTGTAGAGGGTGATGCCGTGCTTGATGTACCAGCCGTCGCCATGGATGATGATCTCTTCATAGGCCTTTTCGCCCGACAGAACCGGCGACAGCATGATGCGGTCGTAGTTCACGCGCGGCTCGGCGTTGAAGATGGTGACCTGGTAGCGCCCAGGCGCCTTTTCCAGGAGGTGCTCCAGCATGCGCCCGGGGGCCATGCCGTTGCCAATGATAACGAGTTTCTCGGTCATGTCCTGATCCACTCCGGTCTCACTCAGCCGCGTAGGAAAGGCCTGAAGCTTCGTCAGACGCCGTGCGCTCCATCCGCCGGATGGAAAAATGCATCCAGGCAAAGCAGGTGGCGACGATGACGAAGAGCAGCATGAAGCAGCTCGACCAGACGCCGGTGAGGTCGTTGAGCGCGCCGAAGACGATTGGCAGGATAAAGCCGCCGAGCCCGCCAATCATGCCGACAACGCCGCCGACCGCGCCGACACTCTGCGGATAGTAAGCCGGGATGTGCTTGTAGACGGCAGCCTTGCCAAGGCTCATGAAGAAGCCGAGCACACAGGCAACGGCTATGAAGGCGAGCGGGCCGACCTCGAAATGGAAGGCGATCGGCCCGCTGACACCGCGCACGACGTAATCTGCCGAGGGGAGAGACAGAACGAGAGTCGCGGCGGCACTGACAGCGAAGGTCCAGTAGAGCACGGTGCGGGCGCCGATCCGGTCGGAAAGCACGCCGCCATAGGCGCGGAAAATACTTGCCGGAATTGAATAGGCCGCGCCGATCATACCGGCGGTCGCAAGCCCGAAGCCGTAGACGCCGATCAGGTAGCGGGGCAGCCATAGCGAGAGCGCCACGAATGCACCGAAGGCGAAGAAATAATAGAAGGCGAAGCGCCAGACCTGAAGGTTCTTGAGCGGCGCGAATTCCTGCCAGAAGCTTCTCGAGGGCGCGGCCTTGCCGGCGCGGCGCTCGCGGATGACCGGATCGTCGCCGGTCGTGAACCAGAAGACGGCGGCCATGACGACGAGTGCTGCCGCCCAGATCAGCGCGACCGACTGCCAGCCCCAGGAGAGAAGCACGAACGGTGCCAGGAACTTGGTGACCGCGGCGCCGACATTGCCGACACCGAAAATGCCAAGCGCCGTGCCCTGCTTGCCGGCCGGGAAGAAGCGCGAGACATAGGCGACACCAACGGCGAAGGAACCGCCAGCGAGCCCGACGCCCAGCGCAGCGACCAGCATCTGCCCGTAGGTGTGCGCAAAAGCGAGCAGAAAGGTCGCGACCGCCGCCGCAAGCATGGTCGCGGTGTATACCAGCCGTCCGCCAAAACGGTCGGTCCAGACACCGAGCACCATACGCACGAGCGAGCCGGTGAGGATCGGCGTGCCGACGAGCAGGCCGAACTCCGTCTCGTTCAGCCCCAGCTCCTGCTTTATGCGCACGCCGATGATTGAAAAGATCGTCCACACCGCGAAGCAGACGGTGAAGGCGATGGTGGACATGACAAGCGCCTGCCGGGGAGCACTGTCCTGGCTGGGCGCGGCTGGGAGATTTGCGGTCATTTTCTGGCTCCGGTTAGCGGCGTGGGAAGCACCGCCCTTGTGCTGTTCGTTCGCGACTGTCAGCGGCGCGGCATCGCCCGCAGCGCGCTGACGGCGAGAAAATCGCGGCGCGTGAAGTCCGCGAGGGACGCGCCAGTTCCGATCCGTTTCGTCATCGTCGTCTCCGGTTGGGCGCCGCTTGGGACCAGCGCCGTCGATTGCGTCAAAACAAAAAAGCCGCCGGCCAGGTCTTCGCGTCCGGAGTTCCGGGAGCGCGTGTGGACCTGAGCGGCAGCTTTGCCTGTGGCGCCCGCCATTGGACGCCGTGTCACTTGGCCCTTGCGGACCTACATGTTGAAAAGCAGGAAGCGTGCCAATTCGACAGCGCTCTGAATTATCGAATGAAACCAATGTGAACCGCAGCCGCGCGACTTTTGACCAAGCTCGGCAGCGGATCAAAGATTAGTCAGAATGCCTTGCACAGCAGCATAATATTTGTGCAATGCGGTAGATTGCCTATTGCCGATGCAGATTGCCAATGATGATGACGAGTTTTCCGGTTATTGCCTTACTCCGCGGCTTCGACGAAGCGGTGGCGTTCGTAGAGGAATTTCAGCACCGCCTCGCGGCAGCGCAGGAAGGTGCGGTCGGAGGAAAGCTCGATGCGCCGACGCGGCCGGGCCAGCGGCACGGGAAGAACCTCGCCGATGGTGGCCGCCGGGCCGTTGGTCATCATGACGATGCGATCGGACAACAGCACCGCCTCGTCGACATCGTGGGTGATCATGACGGTCGTCGAGCCGAGCCTCGAATGGATATCCATCACCGCGTCCTGAAGATGGGCGCGCGTCAGCGCGTCGAGCGCGCCGAAGGGCTCGTCGAGCAGCAGGATCTTCGGCTCCATGGCCAGCGCCCGGGCGATGCCGACGCGCTGCTTCATGCCACCCGAAATCTCGGCCGGACGTTTGTCCTTGGCATGCGCCATCTGCACGAGATCGAGATTGCGCATGATCCATTCATGCCGCTGGGCCCGGCTCTTGCTCCGGCCAAAGACCTTCGTGACTGCCAAATTGATGTTCTCGTAGACGGTGAGCCAGGGCAGCAGCGAGTGATTCTGGAACACCACGGCGCGTTCCGGGCCAGGGCTGTCGACTTCCTTGTCCTCGAGCAGCACGGCGCCGGCCGAGACCTTGGTCAGGCCGGCGATCAGGTTGAGCAAGGTCGACTTGCCGCAGCCTGAATGGCCGATGATCGAGACGAATTCACCTTTGTCGATGGTCAGCCGGATGTCCTTCAGCACGTCGCTGACCTGGCTGCCGCGGGCGAAGGATTTGTCGATGTGGTCGAGTTTCAGATAGGCCGTCATCGTCCCTCTCCTCACTTTGCCGTTGTGCCGCGGGTGACGAAGACGCCGACCGCCGCGACCAGGCGGTCGAGGCAGAAGCCGGTGACGCCGATATAGGCGAGCGCGACGATGATGTCGGGCAGCCGCGATGAGTTCCACGCGTCCCAGATGAAGAAGCCGATGCCGACGCCGCCGGTCAGCATTTCGGCGGCGACGATGGCGAGCCAGGACAGACCGATGCCGATGCGCAGGCCGGTGAAAATGTAAGGTGCAGCTGCCGGCACCATGATCTTCACGAAGAATTCGAACTGGTTGAGCCTGAGGATGCGGGAGACGTTGCGGTAGTCCTCAGGGATGTTGCGGACGCCGACCGCGGTGTTGATGATGATGGGCCAGATCGAGGTGATGAAGATGACGAAGATCGCCGACGGGCTGGAATCGCGGAACGCCGCCAGCGACAGCGGCAGCCAGGCGAGCGGCGGCACCGTGCGCAGGATCTGGAACACCGGATCGAGGCCGCGCATCGCCCAGATCGACTGACCGACAAGCGCGCCGAGCGCAACGCCGACGATCGCCGCAAGGCCGAAGCCGACGGCGACGCGCTGCAGCGAGATCAGCACCCGCCAGGCGAGCCCGATATCCTGCGGGCCGTTGTCGAAGAACGGATGGGCGATCAGGTCATAGGCCTCGTTCCACACCTGGCTTGGCGGTGGCAGGCTGGCTGTGGGCGACGAACAGGCGACCTGCCAGACGACGAGCATGATGGTGATGACAATGACCGGCGGCACCAGCGTGCTGGCCAGCTTGCCGGCGATCGCGGCCGGGTCGAAGCGGCGCCGCGCCCTGGCGGTGAAAGCGATGACCTCGGCGGGCTTGGCCGGCGCGGGGTACGGCTTCACCTTGCTGTCCTCGATGGCTTGGATAGACATTTCTCGAAAACTCCTTGGCAGCACATGCACAACGGGCGGCGTTGCCAACGCACTGTCGCGCATCTATGTCGGGCTCAGGCCGACGCCTTGATCTTCAGGCTGTCGAGATAGGCCGACGGATTCTCCGGATCGAAGATCTTGCCGTCGAAGAAGGTTTCGGTGCCGCGCGACGAAGACGCCGGAATATCGGCCGCGGCGACACCAAGATCCTTGGCCGCCTCGCGCCACAGATCCTCACGGTTGACCTGGCCGACCAGTGCTTTGATGTCGGTGGTCGGCGCGAACTTGCCCCAGCGGATGTTCTCGGCGAGGAACCAGCTGTCGTGGCTCTTGAAGGGATAGGACACGCCGCCCTGCCAGAACTTCATGTAGAGATCGGTGCCGTTGGCGACGCGGCCATTGCCGTAGTTGATGTCGCCCTTGAGGCGGCCGATGATGTCGGCGGTCGGCACGTTCATCCACTGCCGCTTGCCGATGATGGCGGCCGTCTCGTCCTTGTTTTCTTTTGCCTCGCACCATTGCTGGGCCTCCATGACGGCCATCAGGATCGCCTTGGTGGCGTTCGGATATTTGTCGATGAAGGCGGCGCGCAGGCCGAGCGCCTTTTCCGGATGGCCCTTCCACAGTTCGCCGGTGGTGGCGGCGGTGAAGCCGACGCCCTGATGGACGAGCTGCTCGTTCCATGGCTCGCCGACGCAGAACACGTCCATGTTGCCGACCTTCATGTTGGCGACCATCTGCGGCGGCGGCACGACGATGGTCGAGACATCCTTGTCGGGATCGATGCCGCCGGCAGCCAGCCAGTAGCGCAGCCAGAGGTCGTGCGTTCCGCCCGGGAAGGTCATGGCGGCCTTGACCTCCTTGCCCGCGGCCTTCTTGGCGGCGAAGGCTTCCTTCAGCTTTGAGGCATCGAGGCCGACGCCGGTGGCGGCATATTCCTGGGCGACGGAAATGCCCTGGCAGTCGTAGTTGAGCCGGGCCACGATCGCCATCGGCAGCGGCTGTTTGTTCTGCGTCACCTTGCCGGTGTGCATCAAATAGGGCATCGGCGTCAGGATATGGGCACCGTCAATGCCGTTGGCTTCGCCGCCGAGCACCAGATTGTCGCGCGTTGCGCCCCACGAGGCCTGCTTGAGCACCTCGACATCGGGCATGCCGAATTTCTCGAACAGGCCTTTTTCCTTGGCAATCATCAGCGGTGCCGCATCGGTCAGCGCAATGAAGCCGAGCTTGGCGCCGGTGACTTCCGGCGCGGCGGGTGCCGCATAGGCGCCGGAGGGCAGCAGCGCACGCGCCGCCGCCAGCGTTGCCGCGGTGGTCGCGCTGATCCTCAGGAAATCGCGGCGGCTGATCGCCGGTTGGGCGGAATGGCTATTGGTGCGTTTCGTCATCGTCATCTCCGGTTGGGCGCGGCTTGGGATCGGCGCCGTCGATTGCGTGTTCGACCAAAACAAAAAGCCGCCAGCCAGGCCGCGCGCGTCCGTCATCCGGGATCGCGTGTTGACCTGAGCGGCAGCTTTGCCTGTAGCGCCCGCCATTGGACGCGTATTCCGTGACCCCGAGAAGAGTCTGCCTATTGCAATGCAGGAACCGTGCCAGTTTCGGAATGGATGGTAAACATCAATGAGATCAATGACATACCACAATCGTCGGCGCGCCGGCCCGCTGGGCGCGCAAGCTAAGGATTGTTCATTAGCGCAGTTGCACGCACATTTTTTGTGCAGTGCACAAGAATGGCGCGGAAATGATCAGGCTTCGGCGCGCGCCAATTTCTGGCCGGCAATGTAGGCGTCGATCTCGTCGGGATCGAATATCTGGCCATCGAAGAACCCGTCGGGACCGAGCACCAGGCTTGCCCCCGCCGAACCAACTGGAGTCGCGGCCTTCAGCGCGCCCTCGACCTTGGCATTAGCACCGGGAAGCGCCACGCCAAGCGGCTTCAACGCCGAGCGGTAGAGATCGGGGCGGTAGCAGTCGCGGGCAACAGCGAGGTTTTCCGGCGTGTGCGCGACATGCCCCCAGCGCACCATCTGCGTGTAGAACCACAGCGCATGGCTCTTCCACGGGAAGTTTGCCGCCTTGTCGAAGGGCAGAAAGAAGTCGCCGACGCTCAGTTCGGCGCCGCCGCCGAGCGCAAGATGACCGCTGAGGATTGGCATCTGCAGCGCTGGCGCCAGGCCGAGGAGGGCCGGCTGCGCCATCAGGGCCGTGAGTTCGCCGCGGTTTGCCGGATCCTGGCACCAGCGCGCCGCATGATGCAGCGCGCGCAGCAGGGCCGAAAGCGCGTCCGGCTGTTTTTCCGCCCATGCCTTGCGCACGCCGATGACTTTCTCCGGGCTGGTCTTCCAGATGGCCGCCTTGACCGTGGCGATGTGGCCGGTGCCGGCGACGACGGAGGCGCTGTTCCAGGGTTCGCCGACGCAGTAGCCGTCGATCCTGCCGGCAGCGAGCGCGTCCGCCATGAAGGGGGGCGGCACGATGACGATTTCGATCTCATGCGACGGGTCGATGCCGCAGGCGGCGAGCCAGTAGCGCAGTTCGTAATTGTGCCCGGAGTGCGGATGGACGACGGCGAAGCGAAGCAGATCGCCACTGGCATTCGCCCGTTCACGAATCAGCGCCCCCAACGCCCTGCCGGCCCGTGCCGGATCGAGGTCGGGTCGGGCGCCGTGCGCGGCCATGCCCGCCCAGACGGCGTTCGAAACGGTGACGCAATTGCCGCCAAGGCCGAGTGAAAACGGCACGACCGTATCGGAGGCGAGCGGCGTCAGCCCCAGATTGCAGGCGATCGGCATCGGCCCCAGCATGTGCGCGAGATCAAAATGGCCGATGGCGATGCGGTCGCGGATGTTGGCCCAGGACGTTTCCCGGTTGAGCATCAGATCGATGCCTTCGCGCAGGGCGAAGCCGATTTCCTTCGCCGCGACAAGGACAGCGCTGTCGAAGAGCGGCATGAAGCCAGCATTGATCCGGTGCTCGGCCGCCATCGTCAACTCTCCTCGGGATCCAGAAGGCCTGCCGCCGTCACCAGGCTCTGGGCGATTTCGCCGATCTTGCGGTTCTGGTTCATGGCGGTCTTGCGCAGCAGCGTATAGGCCGCGTCCTCCGACAGGCCGCGCGACTTCATCAGTATGCCCTTGGCGCGATCGATCACCTTGCGGCTTTCCAATTCGCTGCGGGCCTCTTCCAGCTCGCGCGCCATGCGCGAAAACGCGTTGAAGCGGCTGATCGCCATGTCGAGGATCGGCTTGACCCGCTCCTGACGCAGGCCGTCGACAACATAGGCTGACACCCCGGCTTCCACCGCCGCTTCGATCGAAGCCTGGTCCGAGCGATCGACGAACATGGCGATCGGCCGCTTCACCACGCGCGACAGCTGGAACATGTTTTCGAGCATGTCGCGGTTGGGATTTTCGAGGTCGATGACGATCACGTCGGGTTCGATCTCGGCGATCCGCCGCGCAATGCCGGCGACGTCATGGATGACGGTGACCTGCTGGTGCCCGGCCTCCCGCAGCCCCGATTCGATTATCGAAGCGCGGATGTGGTTTTCATCGATCACCAGGACAGTGAGGGATTTGCGGATCATGCCGCATTTTGCGCAGGCGAGACGATTGTGCAATGCGGCATGGCGAGATTCACGCAAACAAAGCCAGCGTTCAGGCGCCGCCTGAGGCATTTGACGCGACGGCCGCAGCGACCAACTTGACGCCGCGGGAGCCGGCACCAGCCTTCACCTTGAGCCGCACCGGCTTTGCCCTTCTGCTCTATGCCGTCGGCGACAACGAGGCGCATTTTGTTGGGCTGATCGTGCTGTTTGTGGCGGCGGCTTGTTTGCGGATTGTGGAGGAGAGATAGGGGGCGCGACACCACCAGCTGCTTTTGACCCGAAGCCGACCGTCGCAGACCAAATCCTGAATGGCTGCTTTTCACGCAAGCGGACTGGCCGCTTTTAGGTCCTTGGACCATCGATCCGGCCTCAGTTCGGATCTGCCGACGTTGCTTTCGACCGGTCCTGTGACCACCGCGGCTTCTACCGGATCGCCAGGGAAGCGAGGCAAGGCAGCGTCAAGTTCGAGCCAGAGATTAAGAAGAACGGAGCCATCGCCGCATAGGAGTCTGCCTCCGTGGGTATGGACGGATTCACTCATGCGCAATATGGATGGGGAGGCCTGCCGTGGCGCTCACATTTTCGCCGCGTCGCTGAGGCAGGTGACGTTCGTTCAATGACGCTGCGCAGGGCGGGTTGCCGCCCGCAGAAGTGTCGATATCAGGGGATCTGGTCGATGACCGACAACAAGCCAGACGTTACCAAGGATTGGCAAGCGACGCAGGGCCAGAAGTCCTCCGCCACGCGTCTTCGCCTTTTCGCCGCACTCTCGTGGATCGTCGCCATTGGCGGCGAGATCTACGGGATTATTCTGCTTCGCCAGAACAAGTTCGACCAGGGACACCTGCCGCTGATCATCGGCCTTCTGGTCGGCATCGCGATTTTCGCAATCGCCGGCAACTTGCTGTGGAAGGCGGCCAACAGGCACGATCCGGCCCGTGCATCCGACGCGGCCAGGTTCTTCTTCCAAAACCAGCTCGGCGCAATCATGACGCTGATTGCCTTCCTCCCGCTGGTTTTCCTGATCCTCACCGACAAAAACATGGATCCGCAGACCAAGAAGGTTGCCGGCGGCCTCGGCGCTGCGCTGGCCGTGCTCGCGACGGTCATGGGGATCAGTTTCAAACCCCCGTCGGTCGAACAGTACACCCAGGATATGAACGCATGCGCAGCCCAGATCAAGTCGGGGCAGCCCACCACCGCCTGTTCGCCCGATGTCGCCGCTCAGGCGCAGGCGATCGCGACGGACACCGCCGCGGTGGCGGCGGCGACGCGGGACGCGAGCCACCCCGCCGGTCAGGATGTCGTCTACTGGATCGCGCCCGAAAACGGAGCCGCGAAGTCCACCGAGCCGCATGTTTTCCACCTCTGCGCAGGCGTGAGTCCGCTGAAGGACAAGACCGTGAATAGTGGCTCCGTAACGGAGGCCTACGCACAGAACGCCGTCCGCATCACGAAGCAGATCGATATGGAACAGAAGCAGTGCGGGTTCACCCCCACAACCAGCACCAACTGAACCCGCCTGCGCTCGATCGCGTCCAGCCGTTGGTCTTGTCGAGAGGGATGACGCGTAAGCGCAGGCTCAGTATTGACTCGCCGAAGCAACGCTGAATACCGGGATCGCCCCGGCTGGCCATTATTGTCCAGCTGCAAACTTATCCGCGGCGGGCAACGACTGGGCGTCTTACGCACGGCAGCTTCCGGCCTGAGCGCTTCGAATGGAGAATGACGTTAATGCGGCGCAAAGCAGACTTCACCCCGGCCTGATCCAGCGGCGCTTTCTCAGTGCGCCTGCCCCGCCGCTTCACACCACCGCACTCCCCTGCTCCGCCTCCGCCGCATTCGGATCGCCCGGCGCGGTCGCCCAGGCGAGCTCCACCAGCGTCACCGTCCGCCGTCCAACCCCGTCGAGCTGACACACGATCAGCCCCTGCTCCTCGATGTAGGTCAGCAGGCGCGGCGTAGCGAGTGCGAGCCGTAGGCGCGGGCGATCGCGGCGTCGCTCGGGCAGGGCCAGCCCTCCTTAGCGGCGCGGGCGATCATCATGAACACGCCTTGCATGTCCTCGGGCAGCAGCGAGGCGCGCGCCGAGACGTCCTGCCAGGCGTCGTCGCCTGCCATGTCGGAGCCGAGGCCGGCGCGGGCGCGCGTCAGCATGCGGCGGAACTCCGGCACGTCCGGCACGACCGCGGCGAGGCCCTCGATGCGGCAGCGGACGACGAACTCCTGATAGAGCACGCCGATGACGCGGAAGCCGGCATCAGGCTGCGCCAAGAGGCGGCTGATGGTGTCGGGACTGCGAGCAGCGCGGCATTCGCGGTCGGCTACGAAAGCGGGATGCCGAAGAGGCGAGAGGCAGAACCTTGGCCGCAGCATGAGCAGGCCGTGAGCAGCGATGAAGCCGGCAAAGGTCATCCTCAGGAGGCTAAGCGGTCGGCCGGAAATAGCCGATGTCGCGCTTGCCTTGCCGGGAAATATGCCGTCCGTCAGGCCCCTCCATAGCGCCAATCATCACGCACGTCCTCCCGATCAGCGCGAAAATCAGCGTGGAGCGATCTCTGCGACGAGATCGTTCGTCGTCTTGACCCCAGCCATGAAGCCGGCGGCATTGAATTCGTTCATGACGAAGAAAGCGCCGACGCCGCTTGTCGGTGCAATCGCAACATAGAGAAACATCCCTTGCAGGCCGCCGCTCTTCTGGAGGATGAGCGGGCGATGCTCGTTAGGGAGCATGATGACCCATCCGAGACCCATGGCGTCCATCGGCCCACCGTCATCCAGCCCCATCACCGACGCGAGCCCGTCCCGGTACAAAAAAGCCGCGTGGTTCAAAAGGCGCAACTCGGCGTCGGCCGCGGAAGGCTTGTTGTCGACATGCCAGTTCATCCAGCGCAGCAGGTCGTCCGCGGTCGAGTACAATCCACCGGCGCACTCCATGGCTGTGCTCGTCGGCACGATTGGCATGGGGCTGCCGTCGAAGTTATGGCCCTGCATCAGGCGCGGCTCGTCCTCCGGTCTTGGGTTGAAAACCGTGTCTTTCATGCCGAGGGGATCGAGGACACGCTCTCGAAGGACCTCGGCATAAGGCTTTCCAGAGACATTCGCGAGCGCCGCTCCGAGGAGGTCGTATCCGAAGTTCGAATAGAGAACGGCGGTGCCCGGCGCGAACAGCAGCGGATTGTCCTTGAGGGCGGCAATCTGCGCCTCTTTGGTGTTCGTAGAGAAAGGGTCTGAGGGGGGCGCTTCGGCCACTGGCACCTCCCGCGGAAGGCCGGAAGCTTGCGCGACGAGATCGATCAGGCGGAGGGCGCGGCCGTCCTTCTCCGGGAGCGTGACGTCCCAGCCAAGGCGATCCTGCAGCCGGTCGGTGAGTTGTACCTTGCCGTCGATCGCCAGCGAGGAAAGCACACCGCCGCAGAACACTTTGCTCACGGACGCGATGCGGAACATTGTGTCGCCGTCGGGCACTTTTTCACTCCCGTCGGCAATCTTGCCGAAACCGGCCAAGGCCGTCTCGCCGTTGCGGACGGCGCCGAAGATCAGGCCAGGCACCTTGGTGGAGAGATACAGGATCGTACCGTTGAACTGCACCGCTTCCGTCAGCAGCTTGTCCTCGGCATGTCCATAAGAGGGAAGGGTGACGGCTGCGATTGCCGTCAAAGCGATGGCCATAAGTCGGCGCGATCGAGACAAACGCATTGCCAAAATCCTTTGATAAAGCTGCAGAATAAAATCTTCGGAAAAAGGGCCGCCGCGTAGTATCTTACCATCTCTCCAGAAGCAGGAGATGTCAACAGAATGAACCGAAGGGGTAATCGGCGGAGGTAGCGTAGGTTCGGCGGATATTTGCGCTACAGTCCTGCCGTATTTCTTGTCTTCGTCAGTTGATCGCGGCTGATCTCTTCATTGACAAACCGACCCGCTGGTAATTTAGAAGATATGTAAAGCGCCGTCGGCAAGAGGGAGTGCTGTAGCGTCGAACAACTTACAATAGCGGATCTGCGTCGCGCCAATCGTCGTCGTATGATGAAGACCGCGCTCGGCCGCCGCCTCACCCCACCGCACTCCGCTGCTCCGCCTCCACCGCATTCGGATCGCCCGGCGCCGTCGCCCAGGCCAGCTCCACGAGCGTCACCGTCCGCCGTCCGCCCCCGTCAAGCTGACACACGATCAGCCTCTGCTCCTCGATATAGGTCAGCAGGCGCCGTGCGCGGCGTAGCGAGTGCGAGCCGTAGGCGCGGGCGATCGCGGCGTCGCTCGGGCAGGGCCAGCCTTCCTTCGCCGCGCGGGCGATCATCATGAAGACGCCTTGCATGTCCTCGGGCAGCAGCGAGGCGCGCGCCGAGACGTCCTGCCAGGCATCGTCGCCTATCATGTCGGAGCCGAGCCCGGCGCGGGCGCGCGTCAGCATGCGGCGGAACTCCGGCAGGTCCGGCACGACCGAGGCGAGGCCTTCTATGCGGCAGCGGACGACGAACTCCTGATAGAGCACGCCGATGACGCGGAAGCCGGCATCGGGCTGCGCCAGCACGGCGCGCAGCACCCGGTCGACGCGCTCGCGCCGCTCCGCCAGATCCTCGGCGCTGATCGGCGGCTCCACCGGTTCGGGGCGGATTTCCAGCGCCGCCGATTTCGCCGCCATCAGCTGATCGAGCAGGTCCGGCGAGGAGCGGCGCTGCGGCCGGACGGTTTCCGGCGGCGGGGCCGCCAGGATGATCGCGCGGGCATCCTCCAGCGCCGATTCCGGCAGCGGCATCAGGCGCGGGGTCGCGTTGCGCGGACTCGTATCGGTCGGGCCGATGCGCAGACCGAGCGGACGGCGCGACAGCGCCGGGCCGAGCGCCATGAACTGCCCGCGCTCGAGGTCGCGAAAAGCCTCCGCCTGGCGCCGCTCCATGCCGAGAAGATCGGCGGCGCGCGCCATGTCGATGTCCAGAAAAGTCCGGCCCATGAGGAAATTGGAAGCCTCGGCGGCGACGTTCTTGGCGAGCTTGGCCAGCCGCTGGGTGGCGATGATGCCGGCCAGCCCGCGCTTGCGGCCACGGCACATCAAATTGGTCATGGCGCCGAGCGAGAGTTTGCGCGCCTCGTCGGAAACCTCGCCGGCAACCGCCGGCGCGAACAGCTGCGCCTCGTCTACCACCACCAGCATCGGATACCAGTGGTCGCGGGCGACCTCGAACAGCCCGCCGAGAAAGGCGGCGGCGCGCCGCATCTGGTTCTCGGCGTCGAGCCCTTCGAGATTGAGCACCGTGGAGACGCGGTGGATGCGCGCCCGCTCGCCGGCGCTCTGCAGGCCGCGCTCGGTATGCTCCTCGGCATCGATCACCAGATGGCCGAAACGGTCGCCAAGCGTGACGAAGTCGCCTTCGGGATCGATGATGGTCTGCTGTACCCAGGGCGCACTCTGCTCCAAGAGCCGGCGCAGCAGATGGGATTTGCCGGAACCCGAATTGCCCTGCACCAGAAGCCGCGTCGCCAGCAGTTCCTCAAGATCCAGCGCCGCCGGGGCGCCCGCGCTCGTCTGGCCCATCTCGATCGCAACGGTCATGTCCGACTCTCCTTGGGGAGAGGGCTTATCAACCGCATCACAGCCCGTCGAGCGCGCCATGGCCGGCGCTCCGTGTTGCGCACAGGCTGGATGCTGCTAGGGTCAAAGATACGAAACGTACCGTTTCGATTCGAGACTGCCGCTAAGGGGTGGATTCCTGTCCTTGGCATCGGCAACCGGATCAAACCGATCGCCCAAAGCCTTCATTGACGCGATGGAGATCGAGCGGCCGAAGCCGGTTTTTTGCGGACATTTGCCCGCTCCTCCAGGTCTCGCCAGAAGCCAAGCACTGTCGCCACGATCGCTTCCGGCGCGTCCTCCTGCATAAGATGCTTCGCGTTCGGCACGACATGGAAGGAAGCACTCGAAATGCGGCGCGCGAGCTCGCGACCGTCATCGATGGGAATCCACTGGTCGTCCTCGCCCCACAGGATGGCAACGGGGCAACGAATCTCGCCGTAGCGCCACTCGACCTCTTTCGAGTATTTGTCATCCATCTGAGCGACCTGGCGCCAGAAAGCTTTTTGACCTTCGGCTCCCAGCCACGGCGCGAGGTAGAGCGCCATCTCTTCCTCGCGCAGCGCATTCGCTACGGCGGCGCCGATATAGGCGCGCAGGATTGCTTCATGAATGTAGTGCGGAAGGCCGGAAAAGACCGCCTCGTGTTTCTTGGCGGCCTGAACAAGTGGTGAGCCTTGCGGGCTGATTGCGACCGGATCGATCAGCACCAGCGACCGATAGTCGAGCCCATTGAGCAAATGACCGCGTAACGCTGTTGAGCCGCCGAAATCATGCGCGACGACATCGGGGGCACGCAGGCCCCAATGATCGTAAAGGGCCGCGAAAAGCTCGTTCTGAATGCCACGAGACACGTCGCTATCGGGTTTATCAGATCGACCATAGCCGAGCATGTCAAAGCAATAGATTCGCCTCTGTTGGCCGAGCAAAGGCGCAATTCTACGCCATGCCGACGATGAGAAAGGCGTGCCATGCAGCAATACCGCGGGTGAGCCCTCGCCCATCGCGCCCCAGGCGATCGAGTTCCCTTGAAAGGTGAAGCGTTCAGGAAGAGGCCAGTCCGCTGTCGCCATCAGTCTCTCCTCCGATCCTAGCGCAGCCAGAGACCTACCCAACGGCAACCCATGGATCAGGTTCCAATGGTCCGCCTTTCACCGGCTGGCCTGCTTGGCCCTCGGCGATCCGGCGCGCGCAGCCGCTGCAAGAATGCTCTCCATCAGGTCCTTTTCGCGCAGCGGTTTGCCGAGCAGCGGCACGTCGGGGGGCCGGTCGGCGATCGCGTCGGCGTCGGCATATCCGGTTATCATCACCGCCGGCCAATCGGACCGCAGATTGCGGGCGAACCGGATGACCTCGAGCCCCGAGACGAGCGGCATGGCAAAATCGGTGACGATGACATCGAAATCGTACGGCGCCCGCTCGATCATCGCCAGCGCTTCCGCACCGCCCCCGGCGCAGGTAACCGCAAAGCCATGTTGGCGAAGCGATTGCGCCGTCAGTTCCCGCAGTACATTGCTGTCGTCAATCAGCAGGACCGACGGATAGTCCTCGCCGGCATTCACGACGGTGTTGTCGGCATCGGACTTGTCGGCGATTTCCACCGGGCGCTCGATTGAACGCGGCAGCCAGAGCTGGACGGATGTTCCACTGCCGACGGTGCTCTCAATGCGGAGCGTGCCGCCCGATTGCTTGACGAAGCCATGCACCGTGCTCAGACCGAGGCCAGTGCCCTTGCCGACCGGTTTTGTGGTGAAGAACGGTTCGACGACCTTGGCGAGAATGTCGGCCGGTATGCCCGACCCCGTATCCTTGACGGTGACCACGACATAGTCGCCCGCCGAAATATCCTCGGCTGCACTGCCTAGCGTTCGATTTTGCGCCTCCACGATTATCGTGCCGCCGGACGGCATGGCATCGCGCGCGTTGAAAACCAGGTTCATCAGCGCCAGCTCCAGCTGGCCGGCATCGACATGCGCCGGCCACACCGTGTCGTCGACAAGCCAATCGAAACGGATCAGGCCGCCCAGAACCGGGGCCACCAACCCGTTCATGGTGCCGCCAAGCGCAGCGAGGCGCACGGCCTGCGGCCTCAGTGTCTGGCGGCGCGAGAACGCAAGCATGCGGTTGACGAGCTCGGCGCCTTGTTTTGCCGACCGGCGCGTCAGTTCCAGAACTTGCCTGGCCTGTCCATCGAACTCGGCGTGGCGCTCGAGCAATCCCAATCCGCTGAGAATTGCGGCAAGCAGATTGTTGAAATCATGCGCCAGGCCGCCGGTAAGCTTGCCAATCGCGTCGAGGCGCTGCGATTGCAGCAGCTGGTTCTCAAGCTCGCGCCGCTCGGTAACGTCCAGCAATGTGCCGAGGATCTCGGGCCTCTGGCCATCGGAACCGTTCGACAGGACGCCCTGGTCGAGGAAAATCCGGTAATTGCCGTCGGCGCATTGCCAGCGGAATTCGCAGGTGTAGGAGCCGATGGCCTTGGCTGCGAGCAGGGCTTGCCTCACTCTCGGCAGATCGTCGGGATGAACCCGGCTTAGGCCGAAGCCTGGATCGGAGGTCAGCCGTTCGGCAGGAAAGCCGGTCAAGCGTTCGACCCCTTCAGTCACAAAGCTGGCGCCGAACGGCGGCTCCGCCGCCCTTGCGTGGAAGCAGACCGGAAGAGAGCTCAAAATGGCATGCTGCCGCTCCTGGGCGCTACGCAGCGCCCGCTCGGCCTCGAGTTTTTCCTGCTGCGCCTGCAGTGCCTGGGCCAGCAGCCGTTGCTCGGCAGCCGCCTTTTGCTGGATTTCGAGCGTCTTCTCATGAAGTTCGACGAACACGGCTACCTTGGAACGCAGCATGGCCGGGTCGAAGGGCTTGAACACGTAATCCACCGCGCCGGCGTCATAGCCGCGCAGCATGTGGGCGTCTTCCTTGTTGATGGCGGTGAGAAAGATTATCGGCGTTCGCCTGGATTGCTCGCGCTGGCGAATCAATCCAGCGGTCTCGTAGCCGTCCAGCCGAGGCATCAGCACATCCAGCAGGATGACTGCGAAATCCTCTTTCAGCAGAGCGCGCAGCGCCTCTTCGCCCGACTGCACGCAGACGACTTCGCCGACAGGGGCCAGAACCTCGCCGATCGCCAGCAGATTGCGCTCGTCGTCATCCACGGCCAGGATGCGCGCCTTTGCCGGCCCTGTCGCCGGGGCCATAACCTCCAGCTTCCTCGCTCCGTTTCTCGACAGTTTCTGCATCGAGCGGCCGTCAGTTCACTGCCATGAGCGTCTTTTCCGGACGATGGACACGGGATCGCGAGCGGCCGATCCAGACACGCAGCAAGGCCAGCAGCAGGTCGAGGTCGACCGGCTTGGCGATATAGTCAGAGGCGCCGGCGTCGAGGCACTTCTGCCGGTCGCCCTTCATTGCCTTGGCGGTAACCGAGATCAACGGGATATGGGCGATTGCCGGCATGCCGCGGATCTGCCGCATCGTCTCGTAGCCGTCCATCTCCGGCATCATGATATCGATCAATGCGGCGTCGATATCCGGGCTCTGCTCCAGAAGCGCAATACCTTCCCTACCGCGCTCCGCGTGCAGCACCTGGATGTCATAGGTCTCAAGAACGCTGGTGAGCGAATAGATGTTGCGGATGTCGTCGTCGACGATGAGGACCTTTGCGCCGGCGAGGTCGAATTTATCCGGCTGTTCGGCTGCCGAACTGTCGTGGCCTCGCCCCGGGAGCGTTGCGGATATCAGGAGAGCCAGCTGCGCGAAATTCTCCGCCCGCGGAACGTCCGCCAATGCCGGATGCAAGGCGAGCGACTGTTGCAGCGCTTCCGGATGCGGCGCGAAGAACAACAGTCGCGACACGGACTGCCCGAACAGGACGGCAATCTCATCCAGCATCTGGGCGTTGTCCTTGGCCGAGCGGCCAAGGCCGAGCACAACGGCATCATAGCCGGCGATGCCGATGTCGTCGGCATTCGCCGCGACGCGGCCGATCGCGGTGACCGAGGTGACGCCGTCGCGGATCGCCTCGATCAACGAGAGACGGCGCTCGGGATCGGTATCGGCAATCAGAACGCGGCGCTGGACGCGGAGCTTTCTGGAGTGAATGTCCTGGAAGACCTTCATCAGTTCGTCCGCCGACACGGGCTTGGTTGAAATGGTGGATGCGCCCTTGCGGGCAAGCACCTCGATATCTTCGGCACCCGAGATGACATGGACGGGAATGTCCTTGGTTTTCGGGTCATGGCGAAGCAGATCGAACAACACCCAGCCGTCGATATCCGATAGTCCGAGATCCAGCGTGATCGCATCGGGAACCAGCTTGCGGGCCAAAGCCAGCGTGCCAGAGCCCGCGGTCGACAGGACGCCCTTCAGCCGGGCCGAACGCGCCAGGCCGAGCAGCAAACCGCCAAAGGTCGGGTCGTCCTCGACGATCAGCACGACCCTATCTTCCGGTGAGATCGTATCGCGGTCATCAAGCAATTCGGAGGATGGCGGGCTCGGCTGCGCCGTCGTCGCGACCACCTCCATCGCCGGCAGCAAGGCCGCTTGCGGGGCCAAGGCCATCCGAGGTCCGTCGAACGGGATGACCAGCGTGAACGTCGAACCCTTGCCCGGCGTGCTCTCGACCCGCAATTCGCCGCCGATCAGCCGGGCGATCTCCCGGCTGATCGAGAGCCCAAGCCCGGTGCCGCCATATTTGCGACTGGTGGTGCCGTCGGCCTGCTGGAAGGCCTCGAAAATCAGCTTCTGCTTGTCCTGCGGAATACCGATGCCCGTATCGGTGACCGCGATAGCGAGCGCTTCCATCGGTTGCACCGAGCCGTTGTGACGGCCAGTCTTTTCGGCCCGGAAATTCAAGCTGACTTCGCCCTCGGAGGTGAACTTGAACGCGTTCGACAAGAGGTTGAGCACAATCTGCTGCAAGCGCTTCTCGTCGGTGCGGACGGTCTCCGGAAGCTCGGGATCGACGTTGATGGCGAAGCCAAGCCCCTTGTCGGTCGCCAGCTGCCGGAAGGTTCGCTCCATATGCTGGCGAAGATGCACCACCGGCATGTCGTTGATATCGATCGAGACGGTACCCGATTCGATCTTCGACAGATCGAGGATATCGTTGATGAGGCTCAAAAGGTCGGTGCCGGCCGAGTTGATGGTGCGCGCGAACTCGACCTGCTTGTCGTTGAGATTGCCTTGCTGGTTGGTTGCGAGCAGGTTTGAAAGGATGAGCAGCGAGTTCAGCGGCGTACGCAGTTCGTGGCTCATATTGGCGAGGAATTCCGACTTGTATTTCGAGGTAAGCGCCAGCTGCTCGGCCTTCTCCTCCAGCGCACGGCGCGCCATCTCGATTTCGAGGTTCTTGTTCTCCACCTGCTTCTTTTCGTTCTCGAGCAGCTGCGCCTTTTCCTGCAGCTCCTCGTTGGTGGCGTGCAGCTCTTCCTGCTTTTTGGTCAGCTCGGTCTGACGCGCCTGCAGCTCCGAGGTCAGCAGCTGCGACTGCTTGAGCAGGCCTTCGGTGCGCATGGTGGCGGCGATGGTGTTGAGAACGATGCCGACGGATTCCATCAGCTGGTTGAGGAATGACTGGTGCGTGTCGCGGAATTCGCTGAACGAGGCGAGTTCGATGACGGCCTTCACCTCGTCCTCGAACAGAGCCGGAAGAATGATCACGTTGGCCGGCGCGGCATTGCCAAGGCCCGACGTGACGCGCAGGAAATTCGGCGGCACATTGTCCAGCATGATGGCGCGCTTGTCGGCGGCACTTTGCCCGACAAGGCCTTCGCGCAGATCGAGGCGTTGCTTGATCTCCGCCTTGCTTTCGGCGCCATAGGAGGCGGCGAGTTCCAGATAGAATTCATCCTCGTCGCGGTTGGTCACGTAGAACACGCCATATTGCGCATTCACCAGCGGCGCGAGTTCGGACATGATGAGACGCGAGACCGTTGCCAGGTCGCGCTCGCCCTGCAGCATGCGCGAGAACCGGGCGAGATTGGTCTTCAGCCAGTCCTGCTCGGCATTCTTCAGCGTCTGGTCCTTCAGATTGCGGATCATCTCGTTGATGTTGTCCTTCAGCGCCGCGACCTCGCCGGAGGCCTGGACGCTGATCGAGCGGGTCAAATCGCCCTTGGTCACCGCAGTCGACACTTCGGCGATGGCGCGCACCTGGGTGGTCAGGTTGGCCGCAAGCTGATTGACGTTGTCGGTCAGGTCGCGCCAAAGGCCGGCGGCGCCGGGCACGCGGGCCTGGCCGCCGAGCTTGCCTTCGATGCCCACCTCGCGGGCGACGTTGGTCACCTGATCGGCGAAGGTCGCCAACGTCTCGATCATGCCGTTGATGGTGTCGGCGAGCGAGGCGATCTCGCCCTTGGCATCGACCGTCAGCTTGCGCTTGAGATTGCCTTGCGCGACCGCGGTCACGACATCGGCGATGCCGCGCACCTGGTTGGTCAGGTTCGTCGCCATCAGGTTGACGTTGTCGGTCAGGTCCTTCCAGGTGCCGGCGACGCCCTCGACCCGTGCCTGGCCGCCGAGCTTGCCCTCGGTGCCGACCTCGCGGGCGACACGCGTCACTTCGCCGGCAAAGGAGTTCAGCTGGTCGACCATGGTGTTGATGGTCGATTTCAGCTCCAGGATCTCGCCCTTGACGTCGACGGTGATCTTCTTCGACAGGTCGCCGCGCGCCACTGCGGTGGTGACCTCGGCGATGTTGCGAACCTGGCCGGTCAGGTTCTCGGCCATCGAATTCACATTGTCGGTCAGATCTTTCCAGGTGCCGGCAACGCCGCGCACCTGCGCCTGGCCGCCGAGCTTGCCCTCGGTGCCGACCTCGCGCGCCACGCGCGTCACTTCCGAGGCAAAGGAATTCAGCTGGTCGACCATCGTATTGATGGTGTCCTTCAGCTCGAGGATCTCGCCGCGCACGTCGACCGTGATCTTCTTCGACAGATCGCCAAGCGCCACCGCAGTCGTCACCTCGGCGATGTTGCGCACCTGCCCGGTCAGGTTGGCGGCCATCGCATTGACGTTGTCGGTCAGGTCCTTCCAGGTGCCGGCAACGCCGCGCACCTGCGCCTGGCCGCCGAGCTTGCCGTCGGAACCGACTTCGCGCGCCACGCGCGTCACCTCGGAGGCGAAGGAATTCAGCTGGTCGACCATCGTGTTGATGACGTCCTTGATCTGCAGGATCTCGCCCAATGCATCGACCGTGATCTTCTGGGTGAGGTCGCCGGTCGCAATTGCCGTCGCCACCTTGGACACGTCGCGCAACTGCACGGTCAGATTGCCGGCCATGGCATTGACGTTGTCGGTCAAATCTTTCCAGGTGCCGCCGACACCCTCGACATGCGCCTGGCCGCCGAGCTTGCCTTCCGATCCCACTTCGCGCGCCACACGCGTCACTTCCGAGGCGAAGGAATTGAGCTGGTCGACCATCGTGTTGACGGTGTCCTTGAGCTCCAGGATTTCGCCCTTGACGTCGACGGTGATCTTCTTCGACAGGTCGCCGCGGGCCACGGCGGTCGTCACCTCGGCAATGTTGCGCACCTGGCCGGTCAGGTTGGCGGCCATCAGGTTGACGTTGTCGGTCAGATCCTTCCAGGTGCCGCCGACGCCCTTCACCTCGGCCTGGCCGCCGAGCTTGCCTTCGGTGCCGACCTCGCGCGCCACACGCGTCACTTCCGAGGCGAAGGAGTTCAATTGGTCGACCATCGTGTTGATGGTGTCCTTGAGCTCGAGGATTTCGCCTTGCACGGCGACGGTAATCTTCTTCGACAAGTCGCCCGAAGCAACCGCGGTCGTCACCTCGGCGATGTTGCGGACCTGGCCGGTCAGGTTCTCGGCCATCGAATTGACGTTGTCGGTCAAGTCCTTCCAGGTGCCGGCAACGCCGCGCACCTGCGCCTGGCCGCCGAGCTTGCCCTCGGTGCCGACTTCGCGGGCGACGCGCGTCACTTCGCCGGCAAATGAGTTCAGCTGGTCGACCATGGTGTTGATGGTTGATTTCAGCTCGAGGATCTCGCCCTTGACGTCGACCGTGATCTTCTTCGACAGGTCGCCAAGCGCCACAGCAGTGGTCACCTCGGCGATATTGCGCACCTGGCCGGTCAGGTTCTCTGCCATCAGGTTGACGTTGTCGGTCAGGTCCTTCCAGGTGCCGCCGACACCTTCGACGCGCGCCTGGCCGCCGAGCTTGCCTTCTGTACCGACCTCGCGCGCAACGCGCGTCACTTCCGAGGCGAAGGAATTGAGCTGGTCGACCATCGTGTTGATGGTGTTCTTGAGCTCGAGGATTTCGCCCTTCACATCGACGGTGATCTTCTTCGACAGGTCGCCGGAAGCGACGGCGGTCGTCACCTCGGCGATGTTGCGCACCTGCCCGGTCAGGTTCGTCGCCATGGCGTTGACGTTGTCGGTCAGGTCCTTCCAGGTCCCGGCCACACCTTTCACGCGGGCCTGGCCGCCGAGCTTGCCTTCGGTGCCGACCTCGCGCGCCACGCGCGTCACCTCCGAGGCGAAGGAGGCCAGTTGCCCGACCATGGTGTTGACGATCTTGCCGATGCGCAGGAATTCGCCGCGCAACTGCCGGCCGTCGATTTCGACCATCATCGTCTGCGACAGGTCGCCTTTGGCGACCGCGCCGATGACGCGCGCCACTTCGGCCGTCGGCTGAACCATGTCCTCGATCAGATCGTTGACGGAACGGACGCTCGATTCCCAACTGCCGGTAGCGTTGCGGACACGGCCGCGTTCGCCGATCCGGCCATCCTTGCCGACGACCTTGCTGAGGCGTTCGAACTCGCGCGTGACCTGATCGTTGAGTTCTACGATTTCGTTGAAGGTGTCGGCGATCTCGGAATCGAGGCCGGTGTAGACATTATCGATGCGAACGGAGAAATCACCGCTCCGAAAAGCCTTCAGCGCGTTCAGTATTTGACGGTGGTCCAATTGCCTTGTGGATGCAAGCACGCTCACAGCGCCCCTCCCAGCTCACGGATTTCTTGAATGTCCTGGTGAAACTGTCCCCTGCGGCCGACACAACTCCCCGCAAGCGCAATAACGCGGCATGCTCGATTTGGTTCCAGACGAAATTGCCGCTATGCGGCAGGAATTTCGCAGCCGCATTCACGAAACGACGAGCAACAAAGATCCATAATGGTTTATCGATCACTATTTATGCCAAACGGAACATCTCGAAAAAACTCTCGTTGGGTATAGATCGCGATAGAGCGATGCAACTCGATGGAGACACTAAGATGATGAAAATTCTCTCTGCATTCCTACTTGCTATCGGCCTGGCCACATCTGCCATGGCACAATCGATGGGCTCCGGGACCGGTAGCGCCGATGGCAATACCGGCGTCAACACAGGCACTTCCGGCGGCAACATCGGGACCGGCAGCGCAACTACCCCGAACACCATCGATCCGAACGCAACGAACGCCACCACGCCGCAGACAAACGGTATGGAGGACCGCTGCAAGGATACGGCGGGCAGCGATACCGACAACAATACCCCCAGCGGCGCCATGACGTCGGATATGCAGAACTGCAACAAGTAACGGAGTTTTGCTCAGCGGTCATTTCAGCCCGCTGCCTGGTTCAGACCCGGCGCTCGCGGTTCAAACCACAGCCAGAAAAATGCACTGACCGGGCACGGGCTCACTACTTTTGGACCGGCGAGCCCAAGCCGGGCGGCCGACTACACTAGTCTCAGCTAGGTTCCGCGATAGGCGGCGGGCAGCCCGGGAGCGCAAAGAGTGGGGGAGTCATTTCCAAGCCAGTTATATGCGACGATGGCTTAGTCCAATTTAATGGACGATTTCGGTTAAGCGCTGCAACTGATAAAACAGTTAGGAAACAGTTCGCACTCTCGCTGAAAACAGCGGCGGAACAGTGTCCGATGCGCACTGAAAACAGTGAAGGAACAGCGACCCGGGCAAGAGAATTTCATGCCTGAAAACAGACCGGAAACAGACGGGACGCGACCCTGGATTCTGGCGCACTATATCCAGACTCCAATAGCGCGCGACGAATGGGATTCGCGACCAGTACGCGCGCCAGGGGGAGTTAGCTCAAAGAACCTGTATTAGGTGGCAGTTAGATAGTGTCTCAGTTTGAAATTTTGCCGGTCGCCGCTCGTCTGTCGCACCGCGCACGGCGCACGACCGGCCGAACCAAAGAAGAGGCGCGCTCCCTTGTTTCGCGCCGTATCCCCATCTAGCCTGCACTACTTTCAGTTGTGGGGATCGGGTATGAAACAGAATCAGGTTGGCACTCGGCGATCATTCGCAGGCAACGCATTGGCCATCGGGCTTTTGATGTCGAGCATATCTCTGGCAGGGTGCACTACAGTTTCGACTAGCGGCGCGGATGGATGGCTTACGAAGCGAACTGCTTACGGGGTTTCCGACGCAATGGCTAAGAAGGGCATGATGCCCGTAGCCGTCGACTGCCGGTTCGATAGAACAGATCCGGACAATGCGGCCTTTGGATCCAAGGTTACGTGGAAACCTGCCCCACCAAACTTCCTCTGGCAGTGGCATGTCGGCTATCCCGATTACGTTGCGACGAAGGAAGCTAGATCACGCGCAATGGGCCTCCATCGCGTGTTTTCGAAAAGGGTTCGTGATCAGGCAACGGGTCAAGTGGTTCAGTGTTCGATCTGGACGAATTGAAGCCGCTCGGCCTCGGCCCAAAAGGGAATCGATTCCGGCTTGGGGGTGACTACCGATAAACGCGATTATCGCTGGCGTCCGTCACAGCTGAAGAGGGAACCGATGGCAGAAGCTCAGCACATCACGAAGATCGTCGACGGCGTGGCAGCCTACGGCTCGGAGAAAGCGAAATGAGCCACCAAGCTGCAATAATGCGAGCACTTCTCGTTGGCATCCCTTTCCTGATTCTTATGGCGTTTCTGCTTTGGATGGCAAACCGCTCAAGGATCGTCATGGCAAACGCCGCGAAAGAGATCGCCAAAGAAATTCGGGAAAATACGGCAGCGGTGAAGGCTCTTAGCGAGCGTATCGACAAAATGAAGCGTTAGTCCAAAAGACCGATTTTCATGTGGCGATACCGGGCGCCGTCGAGCCACCGCATCCAATTGGCCGGTATAATTAGCGGTATCCCGGTCGACCGCTGCAGCTGAAAACAGTTGGGGAACAGTAGCTTCGGACCTCAGTCTTGGCTCGGCTTACCAGACATGCGGTTGTCGATATCAGTCAACTTGGTCAAGATGCCTTCTTGCGCCTGCACCATCGCTTGCTGAACGTGGATGAGTTTGAACGTGAGCCAGATAGAAACCCAAAGGCTTGCTGCGAGATAAATCAGCATCGGCATCCAGGAGATGAAGATCCCGAGCAGCGAGTTTTCCGATTCCATATTGCCCCCACATACGATGTTGCCGCGATATCCTTGCCGCCGGGCGTGCATGAACGCAAGCTACTGGCGCCAAGATCGATATCTCGTCCACCGCTGTCAGGCATTGCTGCTTCGGACCTGAAAAATGTTTTGTGCGGTGCGCTGGCGGTGCCCCGGACCTTTCCAAGGCAAGGCCCCTGAGGGGGTGGAAACTAATTTTCTGAAAACGTGAAAGAACTTTTGGTGGAGCCAATCGGAATCGAACCGACGACCTCTTGAATGCCATTCAAGCGCTCTCCCAACTGAGCTATGGCCCCACTCCGGCAGTTCGCCGGCGCCGTTTCCGGCGAAGAGATCCGGCGCGGGTTGAGACCGCGTCGTTAGTGCAGGCGGCTTCTAACCCCGCCTTCAGTCAATATCAAGCCTTCAAGAACCGCTTTTTCTAGGCAGCGCCGCGAAAGCCGGCGAATGCGGTTCGCTCAGACTTCGTCGTCGTCTTCGCCGACGCCGATCATGTCGGCAACGTCGTCGTCTTCTTCCTCCTCGTCGGCAAGGAACGTGTCATCCTCGTCATCGCCAAGGTCAACGTCGTCCTCGTCATCGCCGAGATCGGGAAGCTCGTCGGCCTTCGCGTCCTCGTCCGCCTCTTCGAGAGAGACGACCTCGACGCCCTCTTCCTCTTCGGCGTCCACTTCCTTCTCGGCAACTTCCTCTTCCTCCTCGAGGGCGGCTATCTTGCCTTCCTCGAAATAGGAGCGCGGATAGCTCTTGCCCGTGTAAGGCGAGACGATCGGGTCCTTGTTCAAGTCATAGAATTTTCGACCCGTCTCCGGGTCGATGCGTTTGGTGCCAAGTTCGGGTTTTGCCACAGCAAGCCTCGTCGATGAAAGTTTGGTCCCCTTAACCAGAGTTTACGGCGCTGTCAAAGCGAAAAGCCGGCGTCCCAAAAAGCTTGAATTCGAAGGCCTTCGTACCAAGGGGATGACCATCTCGATCCGCCATGATAGGAGACCGCGCAAACCACAAGAAAATGGCCGGCCGCCGGCGTTTCCAGGAAAGAACCATGTCGCACACTGCCGCCCCGAAGCAGGCCACCGCCCGAAAATCATCTGGTCTTTCCGGCGCGGCACGGGTGCCGGGCGACAAGTCGATCTCGCACCGTTCCTTCATGTTTGGCGGGCTGGCCTCCGGCGAAACCCGCATCACCGGACTACTGGAAGGCGAGGACGTGATGCGTACGGGCGCTGCCATGAAGGCGATGGGCGCTCATATCGAGAAGCATGGCACTGAGTGGGTGATCCGCGGAACCGGCAATGGCGCGCTGCTGCAACCGGAGTGCCCGCTCGATTTCGGCAATGCCGGCACGGGCTCCCGCCTCACCATGGGCCTGGTCGGCACCTATGACATGGAAACCACCTTCATCGGCGACGCCTCGCTGTCCGGCCGGCCGATGGGCCGCGTGCTCGAACCGCTTCGCCAGATGGGCGTGCAGGTGCTGAAGGCGACACCCGGCGACCGCATGCCGATCACGCTGCGCGGGCCCAAGCACGCCGCGCCGATCACCTACCGCGTGCCGATGGCCTCGGCGCAGGTCAAGTCGGCGGTGCTGCTGGCCGGGCTGAACACGCCGGGCATCACCACGGTCATCGAGCCGGTGATGACGCGCGACCACACCGAAAAGATGCTCAAGGGATTCGGCGCCAATCTGTCGGTCGAGACCGACGAGCGCGGCGTGCGCCACATTTTCATCGAAGGCCAGGGCAAGCTCACCGGCCAGACCATCGCGGTGCCTGGCGACCCCTCCTCGGCCGGCTTTCCTCTGGTGGCCGCGCTGATCGTGCCGGGCTCGGACATCACCATCGAAAACGTGCTGATGAACCCGACGCGCACGGGCCTTCTTTTGACGCTGCAGGAAATGGGCGCCTGGATCGACATAATCGATCCGCGCAATGAAGGCGGCGAGGACGTCGCCGACCTGCGCGTACGCTATTCCGAACTGAAAGGCGTCACCGTGCCGCCCGAACGGGCGCCGACTATGATCGACGAGTATCCCGTGCTTGCCGTGGCGGCGAGCTTTGCCGAGGGCGAAACGCTCATGCTCGGGCTTGAAGAGCTGCGGGTGAAGGAATCCGACCGGCTGTCGGCGGTCGCCAACGGGCTGAAGCTCAACGGCGTCGATTGCAGCGAGGGCGAGGCCACGCTGGCCGTGCGCGGAAAACCTGGCGGCAAGGGCCTCGGCCAACACCCCAACGGACAGGGCACCATCGTCCAGACCCATCTCGACCACCGCATAGCCATGAGTTTTCTGGTTATGGGGCTGGCGACGGAAAAACCCGTGACCATCGATGATCAAGCGATGATCGCGACAAGTTTTCCGGAATTCATGGGCCTGATGAAGGGGCTCGGTGCGGCGATCGAGTGAGATACTTTTACGTTCATTGGAAACATAGCATACCGGAGGAGCCGTCCCATCTCTGGTATGAAGTTGCCGACGACAATTTCCAGAACCGGACTATAGAGTTCTATGCCGATGGCTCCGTGGGTTTTGCAATTCGCGGCGCTGCCCTCGACGGGTCGGAGGATATTGAGATCGGGGGCACCAGAAATTCCGTATAAGGCTTTCCCGATCTCACAGAAATCAACTCCGACAATCAGTTCGAGGCCTCGGAGGTCAACGCGGTTGACTTCGAGCGCCGATGGAGTGAGGCACTTGCATCGAGGTTTCGAATGACGACAGGCTTCACCATCGCCATCGACGGACCTGCAGGCGCTGGAAAGGGCACCCTTGCCCGACGGCTCGCCGATCACTACCGGCTGAACCTGCTCGACACCGGCCTTACCTATCGCGCGGTAGCGCATTCGCTGCTTCGGCTGGGCCTGCCGCTCGACAATGTCTCGGCCGCTGAAACCGCGGCTCGCCAGGTCGATCTGGCAAAACTCGACCGCGCCGTGCTTTCGGCACATGCCGTTGGCGAGGCGGCGTCGAAAGTGGCTGTCATCCCGTCAGTGCGGCGCATACTGGTCGACAAGCAGCGCGACTTTGCAAAAGCCCCGCCGGGCGCGGTGCTCGACGGTCGCGACATCGGCACCGTCGTCTGTCCCGATGCCGACGTAAAACTCTATGTCACGGCCAGTGCCGAGGTGCGGGCAAAGCGGCGGCTGGATGAAATCGAGAGCATTGGCGGCACTGCCAATTTCGAGGAAATCCTTGCCGATATCGTGCGCCGCGACGAGCGCGACATGGGCCGCATGGACTCGCCCTTGAAACCGGCAGCCGATGCGCACTTGCTCGACACGTCGGAAATGGCTATAGAAGCCGCGTTTCTGGCAGCACGGGCGATCATCGACGACGTCCTGGCCAAGAGAAACAATGCCTGAGGCTGGGTTTTCCTGCCGCCGCCGATTGCCGGCGACAAAAAGAATTCCCATATCGGGCATGAACCAGCCTGCCAGCATTCTTCATGCGCCGGAATTGCCGCCCAAAGGCGGCCAAGGGCTTTTTGCCCGGAACGCCGGCAGGCCAACGCAACACTAACCCACGGCGCCCGCCTCGCGACAGATTGCGGGGCAATCCAGGAGAACCTATGTCAGTTGCAAATCCCACTCGCGATGATTTCGCGAGCCTGCTCGAAGAATCATTTTCCGCCGGCCATTCCGGCGAAGGTCAGGTCGTAAAGGGCGTCATCACCGCCATTGAAAAAGACATGGCTATCATCGACGTCGGCCTCAAGGTCGAAGGCCGCGTGCCGCTGAAGGAATTCGGCGTCAAGGGCAAGGACACGACGCTCAAGGTCGGCGACACGGTCGAGGTCTATGTCGAGCGTATCGAGAACGCGCTTGGCGAAGCCATGTTGTCGCGCGAAAAGGCTCGCCGCGAAGAGAGCTGGGTCCGTCTCGAAGAGAAGTTCACCAAGGGCGAACGCGTCGAAGGCGTCATCTTCAACCAGGTCAAGGGCGGCTTCACCGTCGACCTCGACGGTGCCGTTGCGTTCCTGCCGCGCAGCCAGGTCGATATCCGCCCGATCCGCGACGTCTCGCCGCTGATGCACAACCCGCAGCCCTTCGAGATCCTCAAGATGGATCGCCGCCGCGGCAACATCGTGGTGTCGCGCCGCACCGTACTCGAGGAAAGCCGCGCCGAACAGCGTTCGGAAATCGTGCAGAACCTCGAAGAAGGCCAGGTGGTCGAAGGCGTCGTCAAGAACATCACCGACTATGGTGCGTTCGTCGACCTCGGCGGCATCGACGGCCTGCTGCACGTCACCGACATGGCATGGCGCCGCGTCAACCATCCGACCGAAATCCTCAATATCGGCCAGACGGTCAAGGTGCAGATCATCCGCATCAACCAGGAAACCCACCGCATCTCGCTCGGCATGAAGCAGCTCGAGAGCGATCCGTGGTCCGAGATCGGCACCAAGTTCCCGATCGGCAAGAAGATCAAGGGTACCGTTACCAACATCACCGACTACGGCGCATTCGTCGAGCTGGAGCCGGGCATCGAAGGCCTCATCCACGTTTCGGAAATGTCGTGGACCAAGAAGAACGTGCATCCCGGCAAGATCCTGTCGACGACGCAGGAAGTCGACGTGGTGGTGCTCGAAGTCGATCCGGCCAAGCGCCGCATCTCGCTCGGCCTCAAGCAGACGCTGGAGAACCCGTGGGAGGCCTTCGCGCGCAGCCATCCGGTCGGCAGCCAGGTTGAGGGCGAGGTCAAGAACAAGACCGAGTTCGGCCTGTTCATCGGCCTCGAAGGCGATGTCGACGGCATGGTCCACCTTTCCGACCTCGACTGGACCCGTCCGGGCGAGCAGGTGATCGAGGAGTACAATCGCGGCGACATGGTCAAGGCGCAGGTGCTCGACGTCGACATCGACAAGGAGCGCATCTCGCTCGGCATCAAGCAGCTGGCCAAGGACACGGTCGGCGAAGCGGCGACGTCAGGCGAACTGCGCAAGAACGCAGTCGTCACCTGCGAGGTTATCGGCGTGAAGGATGGCGGTCTGGAAGTGCGGCTGGTCGACAGCGGCATCGAGACCTTCATCAAGCGCTCCGACCTCAGCCGTGACCGCGACGAGCAGCGCCCCGAGCGCTTCACTGTCGGCCAGAAGGTCGACGCCCGCGTCATCGCCTTCGACAAGAAGACCCGCAAGCTGCAGGTCTCGATCAAGGCGCTGGAAATCGCCGAAGAGAAGGAAGCGGTCGCCCAGTACGGTTCGACTGACTCCGGCGCTTCGCTGGGCGACATCCTGGGTGCCGCGCTGAAGAAGCAGGGCAGCTAAGCCAACACTGCGCCTCGCGCAGGTTGTAAACGAAACAAAAAGCCCCGCCGGAGCGATCCGGCGGGGCTTTTTTTGCACCCGACCTGAATTTCAGGCCCTGCCGTAAAGCGGCACCAGCGTGCCGCTCATCGCCAGATTGGCCGGCGAAGCGAGGTAGGCAATGGCCTCCGCGGCTGCTTCCAAGCTGACCCATTTGCTGAAATCGGCGCCCGGCATGTCAGCCCGGGTGGCCGGCGTGTCTAGGGTCGAGGGCGCCACGGCGTTGACCAGTATGCCCTTGCCCTTCAGCTCTTCGGCCATCGCCACGGTCATCGCGGCGACCGCCGCCTTGGCGGCAGCGTAAGCCACCTTGCCGGAGCCGCGCCGCGGATCGAGCCCGGCTCGCGCGGTGACATTGACGATGCGGCCCGATACGGAAGATTCCAGCATCGAGCGTATCGCCGCGCGGCAGCACAGGAAGGTGGTGCGGGCGTTGGTGTCCATCATCTCGGCAAAGGAGGCGGGCTCGATCTTCTCGACCGGTGCGGCGGTGAAGCCGCCGGCCAGATGCACCGATGCCCACAAATCCGGAACGCTAGCATAGAAGGCATCGACCTTGGCAGCGTCGGCGAGGTCGACATTGTGCGCCAGCCTGACGCGGTCATGTGCCGGGAAGGGAAAATGGGCAGGCGCGGCGGCGTGGGCATTGGGCACATGGCAAATCGCGCCCTGCTCCAGCAGTTTCCCTACGACCGCGCCGCCAAGCGCCCCGGTGCCGCCGGTCACCACGATATGTCTGCCGTCCAGTGTTTCCGTCATATTCGACCGCTCCGTCGTTGCGCGCCGCCGATGCGGAAGGTCGCGCCTTTCGCGCGATCACTCAACCGAAATCTCGATGACGTAGGGTCGTCCAGCCGCCCGCGCGCGCCGTAGCGCGTCCGCCAAGCCGCCGGCGCCGGAAATCCGCTCGGCGGCAATGCCATAGGCTTCGGCCAATTTGCAGAAATCCGGCGGTGCCGGGGAGACGCCGACAGGCTCGACGCCGACATCGAGCATCGAGGTTTCGATCTCGCGGTAGCCGCGATTGTTCCAGACGGCGAAGATCACCGGCGCCGCCGCGTCGAGCGCGGCGCCCAGTTCCGGCAGGGTGAACTGGAAGCCGCCGTCGCCGGTGAGACAAACGACCAGCGCCTCAGGCCTGGCAAGGGCAGCACCGATCGCCGCCGGCGGGCCATAGCCGAGCGCGCCGAAGCCGGTAGCGGCGTTGAACCAGCCGCCCGGCCGGTCGTGATCGTAATAGAGGTTGGCGGCGTAGACCGGCTGGGTCGAATCGCCGACGATGATCGAGCCAGGCAGCGCATCACGGATCGTCTCGACGGCGCGCAATTGCGCCTGCATAGCTGGGCCAATCTCGGCAAAGGCCGCTTGCCGCGTCGCGGCCGCGCGAGCGGCGCCGTCGCCTGATTGCGCCTGGCCCATGCCGAGTTCGGCATGCAGCGCCTCGAGCGCTGCGCCACAATCGGCCTGGATCGAAATCCGGGCCGGCCGCCTGGTAAGTTGGTCGGCGCCGATGTCGATGCGGATCAGATTGGCGGGCAGGAAAAAACCGCCGTCGCCATAGCCGTCATAATCGGTCGGACCGAATTCGGTACCGGCGGCGATGACCAGGTCGGCATCGGCCATCAGCGCACGCACCGCCTTCAGGCTGGGGCTGGCCGGCACGCCAAGCGGATGGCGATAGAGCAGGCCGCGCGCATTGGCGGTCTGGACGACCGGCGCTCCCAACCTCTCGGCCAGGCGCTGCAACGGCGCTTCGGCAGCTTTGGCGCCGCCGCCGGCCAGGATAAGCGGCCGGCGGGCGGCAGCGCAAAGCCTGGCTGCCTCAGCGATCACCGCGGCGCCCGGCTCGGGCGGGGCCGAATTCCGCAGCAGCGCCACGATGCCGGTGGCGGGCATGGTCATGACATCGGTCGGGATCTCGATATGCACTGGCCCCGGACGCGAGGATGAAAAAAGTGCAAAAGCGCGGGCGAGCACGCCGGGCAATTCGCCGGCCTCGGTGACACGGTGCGAAAACAGCGCCACCTTCTCCATCATGCCGCGCTGGTCCGGCAGTTCATGCAGATGGCCAAGGCCCTTGCCCAGCGTCGGCGTGGCGTTGACGCCCGAGATTACCAGCATCGGCACCGAATCGGCGCGCGCCTGGCCCATGGCGGTGATGGTGTTGGTCAGCCCCGGCCCGGTGATGACGAAGGCGACACCCGGCTTGCCGCTGGCGCGCGCATAGCCGTCAGCCATGAAGCCGGCGCCCTGCTCGTGGCGCGGCGTGACGTGACGGATCTTCGACCGCGCAAGCCCGCGGTAGAGCTCGACCGTGTGCACGCCGGGAATGCCGAAGACGGTGTCGACGCCGTGCGCTTCCAGCAAGGTGATGAGCGCTTCGCCGATCGTCGTCATTGTCTTAGCACCGGGCGCGTGAGGCAGGTTGGGCCGCCCTCGCAGGCAATGCACAGCGCATCGGCCTCGAATGTCGAGACCGTACAGCCGGCGGCCTGCATGGCAGCCGCCGTCTTCGGAAAACCGGCAACGGCGATAACCTGGCGCGGCGCGGTCGGCAGGACGTTCAGGCTGAGCCCGCTCGAGGCGAAGAATTCGTCGGCGTCGCCCTCGACCAGGCGAATGCCATGCGCACGCAGCATCTGGTGGAAGGCGACCGGCAGGAGCGGCGCATAGACCAGCGCCAGATCGTCGGCGAGCGGGCTGATCACCGACATCAGATGCAGGCAGGCGTCCTCGCCTTGCCAGAGCGGCAGGTCGAAGCCATAGACCTGGATGCCTTTGGGTGAAAGCAGGTTGGAGAGCTGCTGGATGCCGTGCTGATTGGTGCGTACGCCGCGGCCGACCGCCAGTGTGTTTGCATCCATCCACACGCAGTCGCCGCCCTCGACCTGGCCGGGAGTCTCGATACGGCCGAGGACAGGTATGCCCATGCGCCCATAAGCTGCCTCGTGCAGGCCGGGCTCGGGCCGGCGCAGCGCCTTGCCCATGGCAAGGATGACCGCGCCATGGTCGGTCATCAGCGAGGGATCGTGGGTAAAGACAGAATCGGCAAGCCCGTCATCGGCGTCGCTCAGCCATTCGATCTCGGCGCCTGAGCCGGAAATCAGCCCGGCCAGCGCTTCATGCTGGGCCGCCGCTTTTTGCGGATCGAAGCCGGGACCGTAGTGCCATTCCAGTGCTTCGGCCCGATGCATGGCGCTGGCGGCGGAGCGCATCAGCACGCGCAGCAGCGGCCCGGCCATCGACTGCGACCCGTATGCTTTGCCCACTAAATTCTCCTGAAACGCGCTCCCTCCTGCCAATAGCCACTCGGCAGGCCGTGATCAATGGTCCAAAAACTGCGGTTGACGGAGGCAAGCGGAACGGTCCATCTTGAGAATCGGAACGCTGTCCAGTGACGGGTAATGGGTAATAAATTCCAGCAAGGACTGCCTCGGCTGCTCCGCGGGGCACCGCGACGATGACAGCGCCGGCCACCGCCCTGAAGCATACGGTGCAGAACGGCGCCGCCGAGGCCATCCACGTCGAGAACCTGCACAAGAATTTCGGCAAGCTGCACGTATTGAAGGGCGTTTCGCTGTCGGCGCGCGATGGCGAGGTGATCGCCATCATCGGCGGCAGCGGCTCGGGCAAGTCGACGCTGCTGCGCTGCATCAATTGCCTGGAGAACCCGACCAGCGGCATCATCCGCGTCAATGGCGAAGAGATAAAGCTGAAGGCCGACAGCCACGGCCACACCGTGCCCGCCGACCGCAAGCAGATCGAACGCATCCGCTCCAAGCTCGGCATGGTCTTCCAGAACTTCAATCTTTGGAGCCACATGACGTTGATCGAGAACGTCATCGAGGTTCCCGTGCATGTGCTCGGCGTCAAGCGCGATGTAGCGATCGGCGAGGCGGAAAAGCTGCTCGCCCGCGTCGGCCTGGCCGAAAAACGCGACGTCTACCCCGCCTATCTGTCGGGCGGCCAACAGCAGCGCGCAGCGATAGCCAGGGCGCTGGCCATCAATCCGCGCGTCATGCTGTTCGATGAGCCGACCTCGGCGCTCGACCCGGAGTTGGTCGGCGAAGTGCTGAAGGTGATCGGCGACCTGGCGCGCGAAGGCCGCACCATGGTGCTGGTCACGCATGAGATGAAGTTTGCCCGCGAGGTGGCGACGCATGTCGTCTATCTCCATAACGGGCTGGTCGAGGAAGAAGGGCCGCCGGAACAGATCTTCGGCGCACCAAAATCCGAAAGGCTGAAGCAGTTTCTGCGCAATGTTGGATGACTTGCGAGAAAAGCAGACGGGAACGTCAAAACCAAAAAACGGGAGAACTGAAAAATGAAACCTTTTCTCAAAACGGCGCTCGCGGCCACGCTGATCGCATTGTCGGGCGCATTTTCGGCAAGCGCCGAACAGATCAAGGTGGGTTTTTCGCCGGAAGCCTATCCGCCGTTTTACTCGCAGGATGCTTCCGGCAAGTGGGGTGGCTGGGAAGTCGACATCGTCAACGCCATTTGCGGCGAAGCCAAGCTGGATTGCGCATTGACGCCAGTCCCGTGGGACGGCCTCATCCCGGCGCTTAAAACCAAGAAGATCGATGCGATCATGAATTCGATGTCCATTACCGACGAGCGCAAGAAGGAAATCGACTTCTCCGACAAATACTATAACACGCCGACTGCGGTGATCGGCGCCAAGGATCAGAAATTCGATGCGACGCCAGAGGGGCTGAAAGCCAAGATAGTCGGCGTTCAGGCGTCTACGGTGCACGCCGCCTACGCCAAGAAGCACTTCACCGACGCTGCGGAAATCAAGGAATACCAGACGCAGGACGAGGCAAATCAGGATCTCGCCGCCGGCCGGATCGATGCCACTCAGGCCGATTCGATCGCGCTCGACGCGTTTTTGAAGTCGGACCAAGGCAAGGCGTGCTGCGACCTCAAGGGTTATGTCGCGCCGGACCTTGAAGTGCTCGGGCCGGGCGTCGGCGCCGGCATGCGCCAAGGCGACACCGAGCTCAAGGACAAGATCAATGCCGCCATCAAGGCCATTCGGGCCAATGGCAAATATGCCGAAATCACCAAGAAGTACTTCGATTTCGACATCTACGGCGAAGCGTCGCAGTCCAACTGACGGCAACGGCGTCAAGCCGGGCATGCCTAGCCGCCGTCGTCGCGGTGGGCATGTCCGGCTTGACGCATCATTGGCGCCTCAACCCGCAAGTCCAGGGGACATAAGCTGAGCGACGTTCTCGCCACCATGTTCGGAGCCAGTTCGCTGGAATTGCTGTCCTTCGAACCGCCGAACGGCAGGGGTCTCAGCCTTCTGCATGGGCTGGCAAACTCCGTCGGAATTGCTTTCGGTTCCTTTGGGGTTGGTCTTTTGATCGGCGTCGGCGGCGCCTATGGCAAGCTCTATGGCGGGCCGGTGGTCCGTGACCTGCTGGAAGTTTACACCACAGTGGTCCGCGCCGTGCCCGAGCTGGTGCTGATCCTGCTGCTTTATTTCGCTGGTACCGACCTCATCAACCAGTTGCTTACCGCGCTCGGCTATGCCGCGATCGACATCAACGGGGTTGTCGCCGGCATAGGCGTGCTCGGGGTCGTGCAGGGCGCCTACTCCACCGAGGTCTTGCGCGGCGCAATCCGCGCCGTTCCGCAAGGCCAGATCGAAGCCGCGCGGGCCTATGGAATGCCTCCCGGCCTGCTTCTCAGGCGTATAACGCTGCCGGCGATGCTGCCCTTCGCCATTCCGGGGCTGGCAAATTTGTGGCTGATCGCCACCAAGGACACCGCGCTTCTCGCGATCGTCGGCGTCAATGAACTGACCCAAACCACACGGACGGCAGCCGGCGCGACGAAGGCTTATTTCACCTTCTTCATGGCGGCGGGCGCGCTTTATCTCGTTCTGACCCTCGTCTCCAACGTCGTCATCGGGCGGGTTGAGCGCTGGGCGCGACGCGGCATGCCGTCGATCGCGGGATCGCACTGATGGCGACCGAAACCCCGGTCATTGACGCCGCCGCACGGGCCTCGCTCTGGATGCAGCCACACCGCATAGCTCTGATCCTGATCGCGCTGGTTGTCGTACTGGCATCGATTTTCCTCATGCGCTGGGATTGGCTTCCCACCTATCTGCCGCTGGCTTTGCAAGGCATATGGCGGACCATCTGGCTGCTTGTGGTAACGTCGGCTCTGGGCATCGCGCTCGCCATCCCCCTCGGCCTGGCGCAGGTGATCGGCCCGCCGATCTTGAGCGTGCCGGCCAAGGTGTTCTGCACGATTGTTCGCGGCACGCCGCTGCTGCTCCAGCTCTGGCTGCTCTACTACGGACTGGGTTCGCTGTTTCCGCAATTTCCGTGGATACGCGAGTCGTTCCTCTGGCCCATTCTAAGGCAGGCATGGCCCTACGCCGTTCTTTCTCTGACGATCTCGTATGC
>NZ_JAMYVG010000015.1:0-134481 GCF_040323855.1 Mesorhizobium sp. M0028 | reverse complement strand
CATGCGCCCACCACCTCTTCGGCGCGCCAACAAGCCGCGGCGTGGCTCGACCCGACATCACGCAGGCTGGGCGTCCTTTCGCGGCAAATGTCGATAGCGAACGGGCAGCGAGGAGCAAAGCTACAGCCCACAATGGGCTCGCGCAGGCTTGGGACAATGCCGGGAATTTCTGGAAGGCGGCGCTGACGGCCGCGCCGCCTATCCGGCACCGATCGCATGAGGCCCTGGGTGTAGGCATGCGCGGGGCGTGCGAACAGATCCGTGACGCTCGCTTGCTCAACGATCCTGCCAGCATACATGACGATCACGCGTTGGCATGTCTCGGCCACAACGCCGAGATCATGCGTGATGAACATCACGGACGTTCCCATACGCTCTTTCAGATCTACGATTAGCCGCAGGATCTGCGCCTGGATGGTGACGTCGAGCGCAGTCGTTGGCTCGTCAGCGATCAACAGTTCCGGCGAACAGGCAAGGGCCATGGCGATCATGGCACGTTGGCGCATGCCGCCTGAGATTTCGTGGGGATAGTTGTTGACGCGACGCTCGGGATCCCCGATGCGGACGAGGCGGAGCATTTCTTCGGCCTTTGCCATCGCCACCGAGCGGGGCACCTTCGTATGGATCTGCACCGCCTCTGCGATCTGGTGGCCGACCGTATAGACGGGGTTCAGGCTCGTCATCGGCTCCTGGAAGATCATGGCGATCTGGTCACCGCGGATCTTTCGCATCTCCCGATCGGACAGCTCAAGGATGTCGCGTCCGTGGAAGCGGACCTCGCCGCCGACAGTCTTGGCGCTCAGCTTCGGCAACAGCCGAAGAATGGAGAGGGCGGTGACGCTCTTCCCGCATCCGGATTCGCCCACGACGCCGAGCGTCTCGCCTTTCTTCACCTGGAAACTGATACCGCCCAAGGCGCGGGTAACGCTTTCTTGGCCGTAAAAGTGCGTCTCAAGGTCGCGAACGTCGAGAAGGACATCATCCTCTGCAGATTCTCGCATCAGCATGTCAGCGTCTCCGCTTCGCGCGGGGATCGAACATGTCGCGCAAGCCATCCCCGAGCAGGTTGACGGCAAGGACGGTGACAGCAAGGCAGATACCGGGCGCGAAGATCGTCATTGGGGCGATAGCCAGATATAAGCGGGAACTTGCGATCATGTTGCTCCAGCTCGGAATTTCGGGCGGCACACCCACGCCGAGGAAGCTCAGCCCCGCCTCCGTCAGGATCGCGCTGGCGCAGACAGTAGCGCTCTGGACCATCAGCGCCGGAATGGTGCTCGGCAGGATATGCCGGCATAGCACCTTGGGCAGGCGCGCCCCGCCGCAGAGCGCGGCCTCCACATAAGGACGGTCGCGAACACCCAGGACCACAGATCGAACAAGCCTCGCGACGGCTGGCGTCTCGGGGATGGCAATGGCGACGATGAGGATGCCGATTCCGGGTCCCGTCAGAGAAATGAGCGCAATCGCCAGCAGAATCGTCGGGATAGACATCAGGCCGTCCATGACCCGCATGACGGCGTTGTCAAAGCTGCGACTGTAGCCGGCGAGGACACCGATCAGAGCCCCGGCAAGAGCCGCGCATGCCGCCGACAGCAACCCCACCATGAGGGAGATGCGGGAGCCGAAGATAGTTCGCGCAAAGACGTCCCGGCCCAGATTGTCACTCCCGAACCACATCTCAGCCGAAGCCGGCTGCAGTCGCTTGAATGGATCCATGTTCACTGGATCACCGGCGTAAAGCGGGGCGGCGAGCGCCAGAATGATCAAGAGCGCCAGGAGGCCCCCGCCTAACAGAACCAGCGGGTGCCGTCTTGCCAGACGGGGAAGATCGGACAGCTGCAGCCGACCCATAGGCACGACTTCAACTGGTGCGGACAAAATCGTCATATCAGTACCGGATTCGGGGATCGATCAGCGTGTAGGCCAGATCGACCGTGAGATTGATGATGACGTACAGACCCGAAGCAAGGATGAGCACACTCTGAATGATCGGATAGTCCCGGTTGTTGATTGCATCCACGACCAGGCGACCGATACCGGGTATGTTGAACACCGTTTCCGTGAGAACCACTCCGCCGATCAGGTAGGCGAAGCTAATGCCGATCACGGTCAGGATCGGCACGCCGGCATTCTTCAAGGCGTGGTGGAAGAGCATGGCATGGGACGAAGCGCCCTTGGCGGCGGCCGTTCGCATATAATCTTCTGACAGGACCTCGAGCATGCTCGCCCGCGTGACCCGAGCGATGAATGCAACGAAGCCGAGACTCAACGCCACGGTCGGAAGGATCAGGTGCACAAACCAAGGCCCGAGACCCTCACCGATCGGGGCATACCCCTGGACCGGCAGCCAGTGTGTCCTGATGGCGAAAAAGTATATGAAGAAATAGCCGATGACAAAGACCGGAACGGAATAACCAAGTGCCGAAAACGCCGCGAGGAGGCGGTCGACGAGCCCGCCAGTTCGCCACGCGGCAAGGATACCGAAAGAGGCCCCCACCGTCACCGAAAGGATCATCGTCAGGATCGACAGGGAAAGGGTCGGTTCAAGCCGCTGCGAAATGAGATCGAGAACCGGTCGTCCGGCAAAGATCGAGGTGCCGAAATCGCCGCCGAACATGTTCTGCACCCAATGCATGAACTGAACCGGCAGGGGGTCATTCAGGCCCAGTTGCTGGCGGATGCCAGCAATCATCTCGGCAGTCGCCGACTTGCCGGCGATCATGGCCGCCGGGTCGCCGGGCGCCAGCCTCAGCAACAAGAAGACAAAGATTCCGACCATCGCCATGACGGCGATGGTCGAGATCATTCTGCGCAGAATGTAGACAGCCATTGCGCTCAGGCCTTCTGCATGCTCCACATTGGAACGAGCACCGGAATGCCGATGAGGCCTGTCAGTGTCTTGCGTCGCGCGATTGGCTGCACATAACCGCCCAGGCGAACATCGCCGACGAAATCCCACCATACTTTTTGCATTTTGCGGGCCAATGCCTTGCGCTCGTCGACAGTTTCGACATCCGCCCACTTGGCTCGGAGAGCCTCATATTCGTCGTTCTTCGGCCAGCCGTACCAGGCCTTGTCGCCATTTGCCGTCAGCAAGGGCGTGCCTAGGGGGTTGCTGTTACTGTAGCCAGCATTGGTTGTAATAAACATACTCCAGCCGCCGTTCTCGATAGGGCCCCTATTCGCTCGCCGTGCGGCAACCCCACCCCAGTCGCTCGGTGCAAGCTCGGCATTGACGCCAATGTTCCGCAATGCGGCAGCCAGAAGCTGAGAGGCATTGCTTGACTCCGCCCAATCAGTAGGCTGCAGGATGACAACTCTTTCCCCTGCGTATCCGGCTTCCTTGAATAGTTGCTTCGCTTTTTCCGGATCACCGCCCTTTTTGTACCATTCTGTGTTTTCGTCATTGTTATAAAGAGTTCCACTTCCGAACAACGAAACGACCGCGCTCGAGTATTTCGGGTCGGAAGACATTACGCGCATATAAGCATCCTGATCGATCAGGCCAAGCACCGCTTGGCGCGCCTTGATATTGTCAAATGGCTTCTGCAGATGATTCATGCGCAAAACCAGATCCTGGCCCGTCTTGTTCAAAATCTGCAGTTCAAGATTGGGGTCGCTGCCGATCACTGAGTATAGGTCTGCCGGCGGCGTCTCAAAGTAATCGATCTCACCCGCTTGCAGGGCCGCCATCGCGGTCTGCTGATCGGCGATGTTCTCCCAGATGACACGATCAACGTTGACGAATTTTCCGCCGGCGAATCCGTCGGACGGCTCCTTGCGCGGTACGTATTTGTCGTTACGATCGTAGGTGAAGCTCGCGCCCGGCTTTGCGAGATCATGGTTAAACTTGAACGGCCCCGATCCGATATTCCCCGTCACCTGCTCGGTTGCGGGACGTTCCGCGTCCTTCTCGCGCATGATAAAAAGAGTTGGGCATGGAAGCGTCGCCAGGATGTTGATCAGAATCCATAGCGGCTTTTTGAGCGCGATCGTAAAGGTCTTGTCGTCCTTCTTCGCGATATCCTTGGCTCGTTCCATAATCAGCTGGCCGCCAGGAGTCACCTGAGCCCACCGGCGAATTGAGGCGACGCAATCCGCTGCGGTGACGGGAGTGCCGTCGTGCCAGCCAAGGCCGTCCCGGAGCTCAAATGTATAGGTTTTCTTGTCGTCCGAAACGTCCCATTTCCCCACCATCTGCGGCTGCGGCATAAACTTGGAATCGACCGCAAACAGCGTGTCGTAAATCGCCGCGCCGTGATCGCCTGTAATGTTAGTTGCCGTAAAGGTCGGATCGAAGATGGTGAGGTCACCCTTCACCATGCGGACCGTCCGTGCGGCGGCTGGCGCCGTCTGCGCCCGCAGAATGGACGGGATCGACAAAGCCGTTCCGGCGGCCAAGCCCACCTTGATGAGTTCGCGTCGAGAGATTGTCATTTCAACTCCCCTTTTGACTTCTTGATGGCGATGTTGATCCGCACGTGGTCCCTTAAATGCGTATGGCTTAGAGCATACGCGCGAGCACTCGCCGGGTTGAGCCAAAATTCGTAGTTTTCTGAAACGCAGGGCGTACAAATCAGCACGCGCTGGGATGATCCTGACTTTTGTGAGCCAGGGGCGCGCGATGCCGTTGGGCATTAGTCCGGCTTATGCTAAATACGCAGCCGAGGGCAACGCGTCACTTACGGATCCAGCGGCACTCGAATCACGCAAATCACGAAAAGGAGGATTTGAATTTCATTGTCGTCCAACACGCTTCTCCACCAGTACACTATAGTGTTACGGGACCTATAGATTTATCTATTGCCATCAACTAAATCTCACTAACACGGCAGTTCTCCATCGACTCTATAGCGTTCATCGTAAACGTGCCCGTCCAACGAAATCTCACGTGTTGTGCTCAGCGGGCGCTCGTGGCTACTGCCTTTCGGGCCTCCTTGTTCGATTTGTCTCCCTGCAGGCGCACGCTCCCGAGGCTTCGCATTGAACGCTTCAAAACTCGTGCCAACTCCGATTGATCGAGCTAAAGAAGTGTGTTGTTATTGCATTTCAACCATTTAGCCGAGCCGAGAAATGTGATTCAAGTAAAACTGTGTCGCGGAATCGACAGATACGTCGATAGTGTCCGTTGGCACGCTTTGCATCTCAGGATAGCCTACGGATGAAGAGGAAGCTGGAGCGATTTTGCGATGCCAGCTCTACCGGCTTGGTTCTCCTTCGCCAGCGTTTGCTGGGAAACATCATCGCAATGAAAAAGCGGGATAACCCACTTTGCGAGAATTTTATCGCCTACTTTGGCATCAACACTATAGCGACCCGATGCGAATTGCCGGTTCCTACGAAGCCAGGCGCTCAAGGCGCTGCGGCTGATCCGCACCGACTGCTCGGCGACGAGCCGCTCCACCATCTCGTTGAGCGTGATGTCCTTGCGCTCATCCATCAGCCCGACGATGAAGGCTTCATCCGCATCGAGGCTGGAGGCGCGGCGGCGGCCCTGCGGGCGTGGCGCCAGTTCACCGATCTTCGCCCGCAATCCAGCGGATCGCGCTGGACACTTCACCCCGAACCGCGCCGCCGCTTGCCGCGCCGACATGCCCTCGTCCGAAGCCTTCAAGACCCGCGACTAAAGATCCCCGCTCAATGCTCTTCCGATCGTCACCTCCATCGAGGCCGATGTTGAATCAGCACAAAACGCAGCCGTCACATCACAATCGATGCATCGATCACAGGACGTGCTCTAGTGACGCCTGATTGCGATGCCACGCAGGCTGTTGCGGTCTGACCTGATCCATCGTCCCGGCAACGGGACCTCGCTTCGGGAGGGCCTGGGCGGGAGCTCCAGCTCGAATCCGCCATCGCAAAGCTCGACAAGTTCGATCTGCTCATCCTCGACGATCTGGCCTACGTCACCAAGGACCAGGCCGAAAGAGCGTGCTCTTCTAACTCATCTGCGCAAGATATGAGCGGCGCTCCATCATGATCACCGCCAATCAGCCCTTTGGAGAATGGAACCGCGTCTTTCCGGACCCCGCCATGACCCTCGCCGCGGTGGACCGACTTGTTCATCACGCAACCATCTTCGAGATGAATGTCGAAAGCTACCGGCGACGATCAGCCATAGAGGCCAAACGCCAGCGCGGCAAACCCGCCTCCTACGCGACAATCAAAAATATACGCGCATTGCCTCGCCTGAACTGCTCCCTAAAATTGGTTTGTTGCCTCATCTAATTTGCTCCCGAATCAACAACTTCGGGAGCTGTGATGAGGAAGGTGAGCATGGCGACACGAGCGGAATTGGTGGCGGCGATCAGTGGACGCTATGTTTTAGGCGGTCGGGCCGAAAAGGCGAGGATGTTGGACGAATTCGTGGCCCTCACTGGCTTTCATCGCAAGCATGCGATGCGACTTCTGCGAGGAGACTGCGCGCCGGCGAAGAATGGTCCTCGGCCGGGGCGGCGGGTTTACGGTGATGAGGTGCGCGCCGCTCTCGTCGTCGTTTGGGAGGCATCGGATCGAATCTGCGGGAAGCGACTACACCCGCTCTTGCCAAGCCTGATCGAAGCTATGGAACGCCACGGACACGGCGCTATGGATAGCGAGACGCGCCGGCAATTGTTGACGATGAGCCCAGCGACGATTGATCGCGTTCTCAAGGATATTAAGGCGAGTGCCAGCGGGCCGCGGCGGCGGAAAGGATCAACGACGATCCGGCGTAGTGTTCCAGTTCGGACTTTCTCAGATTGGGATGACCCCGCACCCGGCTTTGTCGAGGCGGATCTCGTTTCTCACTCCGGCCCATACGCGAAGGGCGCCTTCTCGCAAACCCTGGTGTTGACCGATATCGCCACGGGCTGGACGGAATGCGCGCCGCTGCTGGTTCGCGAGCAAACGGTCCTGATCACTGCGTTGGCCGAACTGCGCAAGTTGCTGCCGTTCCCGCTGCTGGGCTTCGACACCGACAACGACAGCGTCTTCATGAACGAGAGCGTTCAGGAGTATTGCTTGCGCGATAATATCGAACTCACCCGTTGCCGCCCCTACCGGAAGAATGATCAAGCATTTGTCGAGCAGAAGAATGGCGCGATCTTGCGTAAGATCGTTGGATACCGACGCTTCGAGGGACTGCAAGCCACACGGGAGCTAGCCAAGCTTTATTCCCGATGCGGTTGTTCATCAATTTCTTTCAGCCATCATTTAAGTTGAAAGAAAAGCATCGTGACGGAGCCAGGGTGGTCAAGCGGTATCATCGTCCCGCCACGCCCTATCAGCGGCTGCTTGACGATGCACGCACGCCGGAGGATGCGCGCCTTCGCCTCAAGGCGATGTACCTGACGCTCGATCCGGTTCGGCTGCTCCGCGACATACGCCTGGCACAAGAGAGATTGGTCGACATCGCCGGCAAGCCGGACGGTTCGGCTGCCGCCGACGGCGAGGCATTGCCGCTGGAAGACTTTCTGTCCGGGTTACGGATTGCTTGGCGTGGTGGTGAAGTGAAACCGACCGCCCGCTCCAAGCCAGCGGCCAAGCGAGAGCGGCGGAGGCCCGATCCTCTCCTTGCCGTCACGGCCGAGCTCGAGGAATGGTTCGAGGCGGAGCCTTGGCGAACGTCACGAGAGTTGCTTGAACGCTTGCAGGTCAAATACCCCGGCGTGTATCCCGACGGCCTCATTCGGACCGTGCAGCGTCGAATGAAGATCTGGCGCAGTACGCAAGCCAATGCGTTGGTGTTCGGGCCATTCGCCGATGCCGCGCGGACGGAAATTGAAGAGGTCGTGCAGTGAGATCATCCCCGAGCAACACGGGATCGGCAGAGGCTAAATCTCGGGAAGAACCAGTGAGGCAATCGAGAACATCTGAGTGAGGCAACGGCATTGTTCTTTGGGAACACTCTGGGCGAGGCAATACGCCTCATCCTAATCGTCGCGAATATCGGCGAACGCGAGGAACTGCTGCAACAGGTGTCCGGCCAGACGGAACTCGTGCCCGAGGGCACGACGCATGGCCAGATACTCGTCGAGCGCAGCCTGCAACGGTGTCATGACGCAGCTCCCAGCCAAGCCATCCCGATTGTCCGTAGCGCCGCGATATCCACCTTGGCGTAGATCTGCGTGGTGGTCGGCTGGCTATGGCGCAGGAGTTGTCCGACCTCGGTAAGCGAAGCGCCTCGACGCAGCCGGTCGGTAGCCAAGGAGTGGCGCAGCGGGTGAGCCCCTTTGAATTTCCGGGCCTTTCCCCAGCCGGCTTGCTAGGGGATGCACACATCTTTTCGTTGCGTCGATGACTCATCTGTGAGTTGCGGCGTCGGGTTGGTGTGTGATTCTGTAGGCGACGTACTGAGGGAGGCGTCGCGGTGTCATCTATGGGATTGTTGGGGTCGTTCGGTGACGAACGGCTCGAAAAAAGGGGGTCCAGCTTCTGGAGCGGATGGTGTCGCGCGAGAGCGTGTGCCTGCGCCGCTTGGCTGGAGGAGCCCGTAGCGGGATCGTGGGCTTTTGTCGGTTCCTGGCGAACGCTCGGGTGACGACGGACAGGCTGATTGAAGGTTGGGGCGCTGCGACGGCTGAGGCTAGCGCCGGTCGTCATGTGCTGGCGATCCAGGACACCAGTGAGATCAATTTCGCGACGACGCCGGAGTATCGGCGTGGCCTTGGCGAGATTGGCAAGGGCGGCGGCCGTGGCGTGTTGCTGCACGCGATGCTGGGCATCGATGCGAAGACGGGCGGCGTTCTGGGGCTGGTGGCGGGCCGGGTGTGGACGCGCGAGGGGCGTGTGCAGGTTGCTCATGCCAAGCGGCCTCTGTGCGACAAGGAGTCCGAGCGCTGGTTGAGCACGGCCGCGGCGGCCAAGCCGGTGTTGAAGTCGGCTGCACTGGTGACCGAGGTGAGCGACCGCGAGAGCGACATCTACAGCAAGTGGGCGCTTGTACCCGAACCCGGCTTCCACATTCTGACCCGCGCCATGCACGACCGCCGGATCCAGGGCGGCGGCAAGCTGTCGACCGCACCGCTGCAGGCCGCCGGAGAGGCCATGGTCGAGCTGCGCGCGCGGCCTGGTCGGGCGGCGCGCACGGCCCGGCTGGTGGCGAGCTTTGCCCAGGTCGAGGTCGTGCGCCCCGACAACACGATTGAAGAGGGCCTGCCCAAGACGGTGAGCGTGAGCTTGGTGCAGGTAACCGAGATCGACCCGCCGCAGGGCGCCGAGCCGATCCTGTGGCGACTGCTTACCACCCATCTCGTCGAGGACGCGGCCATGGCCTGGCGGATGGTCGATTGGTATCGCATGCGCTGGACCATCGAGCAGTTCTTCCGCACCCTCAAACAGCAGGGGCTTCAGCTGGAAGACAGCCAACTGGAGACCGCCGAACGGCTCGTCAAACTGACCGCCATCGCCGCGCGAGCCACCTGTGTCGTCATGCAACTCGTCCAGGCCCGCGACGGCCGATCCGCACAACACGCCGCCATCGCCTTCACCCACGCCGAAATCGACACGCTTCAAGCCCTGCTGCCCACACTAGAGGGAAAAACCGCCCTGCAGAAGAATCCCCACGCCCCCCAATCCCTCGCTTGGGCCGCCTGGATTATCGCCAAACTCGGCGGCTGGGACGGCTATCCAAAGTCCAAAGCCCCAGGACCCATCACCTTCCGACACGGATTGCAGCACTTCCTGTCCATCGCCCATGGATGGGCGCTTCGAAATGTGTGAATCGCCTAGAGCCGGCTTGGGGGTGGAGCCCGAAAAAAGTGGAGATAAATACCGCCTTAACAAAACCTTCGGATATGACCCTGAGTAAAACTCATGCACGCCGGCCTATTTCGGTTTGCACTGAACTTTGCAGAGTGCGTTTCAACCCATCGTGCCTTTTGATATAAATCTCCTCTAGAGGAGGTCTAAAGAAATACCCGGGAGCCAAGGAAATTCGACTTAATCGCAACGAACCGGACCCGCCTTGGGAACGGAGAAGAGTTACGTGTGCAAGGGCATCGCCCTCGCCAAATCCGAATTTTCGACCGGACCATGGGAAGAGTTTGATTTCCAAGGCTGTCGGCATGCGATCAACGAAAATAATAGAGAGGAACAAACGATGACTTTTTTCATGAACCGCAGAGGCTTCATAAAGGCTGCTTCGTCTGCTATTGCGGTCGGCGCTGTCGCTAGCCGGGCCTCAGCGCAATCATCCGACGAACTAAGGGTAGCGGTGGGTGGCGGCGCGACCGGTAAAGCCAAGATTGAGGCCTACGTGAAGCCTTTTGAGGCGGAAACCGGTGTCAAGGTCACTGCGATCACTGACGATTTCCCTCCCTTGCAGTTGGAACTGATGACGGCGGCAAATAACGTGACCGTTGACGTCGTCGGTCTCAACGTAAGCGACCTCATTGTGGCAGCTAGGAAGGGTCAACTTGAGAAGATCGACTACTCCATTTACAAGAAGGATGAACTGGACGGTCTCCTCGACTTCGCGAAAGACGACTTCGGCGTCGGTTACATCGTATACTCTTACGTTATGGCGTATAACACAGAGAAATTTCCTGCGAACAGGCCGCGTCCTGCCACTTGGGCAGAATTCTGGGATGTGAATAAGTTTCCCGGCGCACGGACGCTTGTGGCAGGCGCATACGGATCGGAGGGTCCTTGGGAAGAGGCGCTCCTTGCTGACGGCGTTGCTCCGGAAGCGCTCTATCCGATGGACATCGACCGGATATTCGCCAGCTTAGGCAAGATCAAGCCTCACATTCGCAAGTGGTGGGGCAGCGGGTCCGAGATCTATCAGATGATGAAGGACAAGAATGCGGACCTAATGCAGTCTTACGACGGCCGCGCCCAATCGCTCGTTGATCAAGGCGCGCCGATTGAAATCAATCGTAATCAGGCCAAGTTAACTTGGGACCTTTTTGCAATCCCAAAAGGAAGCCCCAACGCGCATAACGCCCAGAGATTCATCGAGTTCCTCACTCGCGCTGATCGCCAGGCGGCCTATACCAAACTTCTTCCCTATGGCCCAACTAATCGGAACGCCTTCAAGTTTATCCCCGAGGAGATCGGCCGCAAGCTAGCAAGCAATCCAGAGTTTTTGGGAACCAGCATTGTGATGAATGCGCGGTGGTACACTGAGGTCGGCTCAGATGGCCTCTCCAACACCGAAAGGCTCGTTCAGCGATGGAACGAATGGATCTTGCTTTAGGCTCTTTCCGCAGATTACTTCGGCAAGGCACGACAGTCTGGTCCGTGCCTTACCCACCTTGCTCCCTTACGGGGCAATGATTTTGGACCGCTTGAGGTAACTTTATCGGCAGCCTCCACCGATATGTCGCGGTCCAGACACTGTCACTTCGGTTGGGGAATTTCGATTATTGGAGGGTAAATTGTTGGTGGATAGTGGCAGCCTTGTTCCGTTTCCGAAGGACCAAACATCGGGGCAAGCTTCAGTTCAGGTGCAGATTGAGTTTCGAAACGTCACCAAGAAGTACGGGCAGATTGCCGCGGTACAGGATCTGTCACTTGCGGTGCTTCGTGGGGAATTCGTGACCATACTTGGACCAAGCGGTTCGGGTAAGACCACGGCGCTTATGCTGTTGGCCGGATTTATTTCACCTACTGAAGGCGACATCAGGATCGGCGGACATTCTGTCGCTGCAGTGCCGTCCTACCGACGTGACCAAGGCATAGTCTTCCAAAGCTACGCACTGTTTCCGCATCTAACCATTCGGCGGAACCTGGAATTTCCTCTCGAAATGCGGGGGGCGAGGGCTGCCGAAAGAGAAACACGTGTAGATCGCATGCTCGAGCGCGTGCGTCTTAAAGAATTTGGCGATCGAATGCCGTCGCAACTAAGCGGCGGTCAGCAGCAACGTGTAGCGCTTGCTAGGGCATTGATCGCCGACCCTCCGGTCCTCCTTCTTGATGAGCCACTGGGTGCTCTTGACCGTAATCTCCGTGAGCAGATGCAAAGTGAAATCAAAAGTCTGCACAAAGAGTTCGGCAAGACTACTATATGTGTTACACACGATCAGGAGGAGGCGCTTACGTTGTCTGACCGCATTGTCGTCATGAGGGACGGTCGAATCGAACAGATCGACACACCTGAAGCTCTCTACGACCGACCTGCGACGCGATTCGTGGCGAATTTTCTGGGTGAGGCGAATATTTTTGAGAACCCAGGATTTAATATGGAATGCGATGTCACGCCGCCATTGGGCTCCATCGCAATGCTCCGGCCGGAGCGTATCTGCATCGCTACTCGCGCGGCTCCGCAACCGCCTGATGCCGACTGGAGGCAGTTCGTCGCCGGCACGGTGGAAGATATGATATATGCTGGGCCGATGCGTAAATACCATGTGCGCGCGGGGAGAAGCATGGTGATCATTCGCGAGCATGTCGCAGCGGGAAAGCAAATCTTCGGCATTGGCGAGAAGGTAAGGCTCGATTGGCTGCGCTCTGACGTCCGCTACCTCATCACTTAAAAACATACTGGGTTAGGCAATGCAGATTGTTCGGAAACTTGGGTCGACACCGTTTGGGCTCGCCTTGCCGGCGTTTACAATCCTGGTAGTGATCTTTGGTATGCCGGTCGTTAGGCTATTTCTTATAAGCCTCAATGCCCCTGCGTTCTCATTGATGAATTACGAGGCTTTTTTGGGCCAACCCGCCAATATCCGCGTCCTGCTCCAGACTATCGAAATAAGTGCCGCGGTGACCGCAATTTGTGTTATCATAGGGTACCCTACAGCCTATCTGATGGTGGCTGCGTCGAAGCCCATCCGAATTACCCTTATTGTGCTTGTTGTTCTCCCCTATCTGACCAGCGGGTTGGCGCGCACCTACGCGTGGATTGCAATCCTCGGCGACCATGGCCTTATCAACAACCTGTTGCTCGAGCTCGGAATAATTTCCAACCCTCTGAACCTCATTTACAACCGAACAGCCGTTTATATAGGCATGGTGCACGTCATTCTCCCGACGGTAATCCTGCCAATGGTAAGCGTTATGCTCGGCATTGACAAATCACTGATGGCCGCGGCCCGTAGCATGGGAGCGCGGCCTTTGGCTGCTTTCTGGCGCGTGTTTCTGCCACTTAGCCTGCCTGGTGTGCGCAGCGGTTCGCTACTGGCTTTTGTATTTTGTCTCGGCTTTTATGTTATACCCGCGGCTCTTGGAGGTTTACGCGACGCCATGCTGTCAACCTTCATAGCGTCGCAAGTCGCGAGTTCGTTCAACATGGCGCGCATTGGGGCCGCGGCCTTCATACTCCTGGCAATCACCGTGGCCTTACTTTCCATATTTGGACTTGATCTTTCACGCACGCAGATCAGCTCGACGTCACCCCGGAAGCCATGGCTGACGGGCTTTCGCTCTGTGAGCGCGGCGACACGATTGTTCAATGAGCTTTCCGCTCCCTTTCGCAGCAAGCGCTGGATCACGCAGATTCATAGGGCCAGAGGCGACAGCCGACGTTGGAAAATGTTGGGCACGGCGTTCGTTGTCATTGTAATGTCCTACTTGCTATTTCCTAGCCTCCTCGTCATCATCATGTCATTCAGCGCCGGAACGTCTCTGGGGTTCCCAACCGGGGGTCTTTCGCTGCAGTGGTACAGGTCGTTCTTCAGCGATCCGTCTTGGACCGGCGCGCTCTGGATCAGCGTTGAAATAGGCGCCACTGTTGCTATTCTTTCGACGATAGCCGGAACGCTTGCAGCATACGGCCTAAACCGCACTTTCCCCCAGCAGCGAGGCTTCTTGACCACGCTGCTACTCGCCCCGAACATACTGCCAGGCATCGTCGTCGCTGTAGCAATTTACTTGGGACTTCTCCAGCTTGGACTTATCGGATCGCTAACTGGGATCGTCTTAGCGCATAGCGTGGTTGCCATCGGAATCGTCGTCGTGATTGTCTCAGGGACGTTGGCAAATTTTGACATTGGGTTGGAACAGGCGGCCAATAGTATGAGGGCCGGGCCGCTTCAGACCTTTATCAGAGTTACGCTGCCTTTGATTAGCCCGGGAATCATTGGGGGTGCCATATTCGCCTTCCTCAGTTCCTTTGATGACATCGTTATCACGTCACTGATTAGTGGGTTCTCGATTCGCACGTTGCCGCTCAAGATGTGGGAGAACATACGCAACCAAATCGACCCCACAATGGCGGCGGTGTCGTCGCTGCTGATGCTTGTCCCGATATTATGGTTATTTGTGCTTTACGTGATGTGGTGGCGATCCAATGCGAAGGGTCAGGCTCCCCTGCCCGAGCCCACCGCCTAAGGCTATTGGCGAACTCTGGAGGAATTGATTGTTATCAAACTTCTATCGCCCCATGACGCGTTGTTCGCCGCGGCCAAGATAACCGGCGTCGCCTCGTATGTAGGTTAAGCGGCGGGGAACCCCACGTAGCAGCGGATAGCTGATCTGCGATCCATTGGCAAACATCCTCATGTCCGTCCTCTTGAAAAATGACGTTGCGCCCAGTTTTTATCCAACCGAAGTTCGCTCAGGCGCTCAGGCGGTCGGTCTTGCCCTGTGGGGCGGGTTGAGCGACGGGCAAAGGCGCGGAGCCGATCATGGTGCGTAGCGACGTGTCCCGTCGCGAGCTGAAGGTGTTGGCGAACTCGAAGGGTGTCTGCCACCCGAGCCGCGAATGTGGGGCGATGGACGTTATAATCCGTTCGCCAACTGGCAAGCGCAGCGCGCGCCTGCGGAAATGACGTGAACAGCGTCTCGTTCAGGAGTTCGTTGCGGAGCGTTGAAGCTTTCCACGAAGGCATTCTGCATTGGCTTGCCCGGTGCGATGTAATGCCATGCGACATGGCTCCCGTCTGCCCAGGCGAGGATGGCGTTGCTGGTCAGTTCACTGCCATTGTCGCTGACGACCATCTTCGGCTTGCCGCGCTCGATCATGAGGCGATCGAGTTCGCGCGCAACCCGCACGCCGGAGAGTGACGTGTCCCCGACCAACGCCAGGCATTCGCGCGTGCAATCGTCGCCATGCATTCTCGGCAGGTGATCGAGCGCGTTCCTGAGGAAGTGTACGTAGCAGCGCTGCCATGCCGCTCCAGGATCACCTCGCCGATCGCCGCGACCAGGCCGGCATGATCGTCGGACACGACCAGCTCGACGCCCTTGAGGCCGCGCGCAAAATTTATTCTATACTGCAACATCCGTGTAAACTTTTGTAGCAAAAGTTTTTCTTTATTGAGCGTGTAAAAATCGATATACCTGAAATTTGTCAATTCGCAATCGCAAATTGACAGGCTATTCCGTCAAGCGGGAAGTCATCTAGACTTCAATAAAGAAGGCATCAATATGTAATACGCACAACTAGACAGGCATACGATGTGCCCGCGGCAGCTACCGGCGGATAATACGCCGGCGCGAGTCCTTGGGTGTAAAAGTCGTACTCCATGATGTTCAGTCATTTACCGCGCAAGACATCTATGGAATCAACATTCAAGCTGAAGAAAGTTAGTGTGAAAACCAGCCTTCAATGCGACAGTGGTCACGTGACGCAACCGACTCTCAGGCTTTTGTTGAGACGTTCTTTTTCGGAATTCTTCGATAGAATTCCTAGCCTATTGAGCGGTCAGATCGGGATCACGAAATCGGCCTTGAATTCGGTAGTCATAACGAGGGATTACGGTGAAGACGTGGCCCTTCCCCTCGACTTCTATAAGAAGGACGCCGGGATCGCGTCTCTGGCTGAAGCATCGGCATCACGACCTCCGCTACTCCACAGTATGGCCCTGCAAGTTTCCCGGGAACTTTTGGTGCGGATCGACGATGCGACATTCAACTCGGGAAAAGCTGCTGTTTCTGACGAGCTGTCGCTCGTGAGGGGATGATGGGTGGTCTCTCCATAAGCCATAAGGCAGTGGCTGCTATATTGATGGCGATGAGCGTCTTCATGTTCTCCGCCACCGAGGTCTTCATCAAGGCTCTGGGCAGCAGCTACAGCCTGTTTCAGATCATCGCCTTCCGGATTTGGCTTTCCCTGCCGATCATTCTTACGGTTCTGTACGCGGATCGTCGGAACATGCGATTTCGGACCAGCTTCCTTCTGTTGCACGCCCTTCGTTTTCTCTTCGGTTTGACCTCTATGATCGCCATTTTCTATGTGGTTACAACAATTCCGTTGGGAACAGCCGCCGCCCTGACATCCACGGCTCCATTTTTCGTGTTGGTAGGCTCGTCCTTTTTTCTTGCCGAACGCGTTACGAAATTCGGCTGGCTCGGTGCGGCGGTCGGGTTCCTAGGTGTTATACTAGTTGCAGCACCCTATTCCACCAGTAACCTCGCCGGAGCCTTCGTCGCCCTCGCCGGCGCATTGTTGACCGGTGGAGTGACCATTTGCCTTCGTATCTTGGGCAGAACCGAACATCCCGCAATATCGGCGCTCTACAACACGACTGGTATGTCATTTGTTTGCCTTGTTGCCACAGCCTATTTCGGGTTTCCATCCTTCTCCGTCGAAGATTATTTGCTCGTTGCCGGCCTCGGAACGGCTGGAGGACTCGCACAAATTCTCAACGCCTGGGCCTATTGCCGTGGCAACGCAGCAGCGCTAGCCCCGCTGGAGTTCACGGCCTGCCTTTGGGGGCCGCTGTTTGGTCTCGCGATCTGGGACGAGGCCATGACGCCCATCGCGATCGTTGGCTTGGCAGCAATTGTTGTTGGCGGATGTCTCTGTACCACAAAGGGAGTCGCAGATGAAAGATAAAGCCAGCATCTGCGATACGTTGCGGCCATGAGTTTCCGTCCACAAACGGCAAATGATTGATTTAGTCGAGTGAATCGTAGCTTTGCACGAGCAAGGCCCGGCGGTTTCAGGTATCTTGGCTCATGCTACTGAGTCCAAAACCCTGCCACCGCCGGAGCCGACAATGCGCCAAGAACGCACCCGTAGCGCAGCATGAAACATTATGCAGGCAAATTCGAGCAACGCATCCACGAACTGGTTGAAGGGATGCCTGATCTGGTCGTCGAACCGCTTCTCGACGCTCGCGGCAAGCTGCGTCAGCACTTTGCCGTGATGAAGTTTGCCGCCGACTGATGACGACACCAGGTGTAGGCCCGGTCGTGGCTCTGGCCTATACCACCACCATCGACATCCCTGCCCGCTTCCGAGATTCGAAAGCGGTCGGACGGGTTTTGGGCCTGACACCTGTGCTCCATGAGTCGGGCGAAAGCCGCCGGGTCGGCCGGATCTCGTTATGCGGTGACGATATGATGCGAACGCTGCTCTACGAAGCCGCGCAGGTCCTACTGACGCGCGTGACGAAGTGGTTGGAGCTGAATTAGCCATTCACGATTCATTCTAGAGGCATCTTTGATTTGACGTCATCTGCATTATCCGGCGCCAGGAGAGTCCCATTACTATTTCCAGCGCCTCGTTCGTCATTGAGAGTTGCAACCGCACGCCGTCGTGCGAGAGAGTACCCAAACGCGTATGGTATTCAAGAACTGCATCTCCTGGATTAACTACAATGACCGGATTGCGGTCACCATCGACTTCTCAAGCACAGTATTCCTTCTAATGTATGCTCAATGTTTATGGTTGGTCCAAAGTTTGCGCCATCTTGAGCACTGATCTTGTCATGGCGCCTCAAGGCAGCAGCAGCGATATGGCCAGCATTTGATCGCGCTGGAGCAAATCTGCGGATTCATTCGTTACCTCATCAAGGTCTGGCGGCTCGGATCCAACTTCCTTGCAACTGTCGAACTGCTCAGCCCTTTGGCCAGCTCGGATAACGCAGCCAGACCGCCAGATCAGAAAGAGCACGCTTGCGAAATAGGCTACCTGAAGGAGCAGCGAACAAGCCAGCGTCGTGACGACGACTGTGCCGATGGAATGAGAAGCGAAGTAGATAATCAGAGCGATGCTGCACAGGACCAGTCCAAAGACGCGACAAAAGATTCTAAAGGGCAACGCCGTTCCCCTGGTTTGTCCGCCAGATCATGCAACGACCTGGTCGGCCGCAACATGCGTCTGGCAGTTCTTTGGGCAGACACGGGCGCAGGCTCCGCAGCCAATGCAGCGGCCGGCATGGTCGACGACCATGATCATGCGATTGAGCTCGCCATTGAAGTCGTCCTCGTCCTCGCCGTCGCAGGCGCCGAGGATTTCACCCGCGTCATCGACACCGTAAAGATGCATGACCTCGCGCGAGCAGACTTTGAAACAGCGGCCGCAGCCGATGCAAGTCGTGCCGTCTATAGCGTTGAGATATTCCGGCATCCATCCGGAGCCGTCGCGGGTGGTGAATGTGCTTCTCATCGTAACTTCTTCATTGCAGCGAGCTCTCTCTTGGCACCATCCAAATCGGCAAAAACGGCGGACGTTTCCTCGGCAACTTCCTTTATCTCCGTCCATTTTCCCGGGAGATTCTCTGCAAGGTCGCGCAATTTCATCTTGGCAACTGCCGCGCGCAGCTGAAGGTTTCGGACTTTCTTCCCCATCTCATCTAGCTTTGACATAAATCCTTCCTTGAAATCGGTTTCATCACGCCGGCGCCACGCCGGGATAGGCTTCAATAGCTGCAGTCGCATCGTCGACCAGTTTCGTACCGGCCTCCGCCAGCTTCCTGAACGTCTCGAAGCCGAACCGGTGGATGTCTCGACAGAGCGACCAACCGCCCGGCCATGAAAAGCAATCATCCGAAGCCCCCATTGGCCGGACGCGCCTTGATCATCCAATTCTCGGAGTTTCTGTCGATCGCGTCCCGAACCAGTTGGTGCATGAGGGGCAAACTGGTCCACATGTCGTGCATTTTGTGAAGCACCAGATGCGCTTGCGTCCGGCGGAAATTGGTCGTCGGGCATCAAGGCGATGCCCTCTTCGATCGCCCAGAGCGCCGTCTTCCAATCTTCTAACTTCACCGCCGCCCAGAATCTGTCATCGATCGGCTGCTTCAACGCTTGTTCGCGCGCCATGGGCTCGCTTGTGGCGATCCGCTCCGTACCGGCGGCTTTCGCTTTATCGCTGATGCGCCAGCTGCCGTTGAGCACTTTCGGCAAAAACTCATCGAGTTGGCTCGGATGACCGATAAAGGCGATGTGGCCGTCTCGGTCGACCACGAACGAAGTCGGAATCCCGGCGGAAAAGCTGGGTTCCCTCCAAAGCTTCTTCATTTCACCTGTGTAGTCGAACGCGATCCGATAGTTCAGATGCGAGCACTTTTCGGTCAACCACGCGTCCAACTTGGTTCGAGCCTCAATGGCCGTTGGAGCGTCTTCATCAGCCGCGACGCCGACGACCTCAAGTCCGCCGTCCTTGTATTTTTCCTGGAGCCGCATCAGATCGAGCATCTCCGCCACACATAGTTCGCACCAAGTTGCCCAAACAATACCATGCTGCTCTCCAAAGCTGTTGCCACAGGTTGCGCGACCTTATGCGCGAGCTTGTTCCCTCTTTAGAGAGGGGGCACACGGGCAGGAAAAGGAGAGACTCGCGCGTCTGCGTGCAGTCAGCTTCCACGCAGTGTTGCCGCCTCACAATCCGCAAAGGCCGTGCCAGCGCACTCAGCGGGCAGTAAGCGCATGAATCGCTAGAAAAAGCCTCCAAATGCCAAGATGGCCGGTTGTAGTGAAGCCAACATCTTTTCTGCCGCTGTCAGGTTTTGGACAAGCATCACGCGCTTCGGGTCGGCAGAAAAGCGTGGCCACAAATGACTGAACAGGTATTCGGGCTGAGCGACGAGCAGATAGACATCATGACTGCGTTGGCTGCCGCCAGGCTCGTCGTCATCGTCCGCTCGCGTCACAAAATCTAGCTTGAGCTTCTTGCCGTTCCGGTCCGGAGGCGGTAGCGATCTCGCCATTTGCGATTGCAAGGGGCCGCTCCATCCGAGCGTGGCCTGTGCCCCTAGCCCGCCTTGCGATTGAATTCCTGGGCTGACGACACGGGAGTTTTCACGACCGAAGCCGTCCAGCTGTGGCTCGCCAAACAGCCATCGTCAGATCGACGGTAATGTCGTGGCGAAAAAAGTCAGGCCGAGTGCCGGCATGTGCCGGCCGGTGAACTCTCCGGGGTTCCTGCTTTGTGCCGGATATTTCTGTGTTCCCTGTGCTTAGGCGCTGCAGGGACCGCCTGGTGCGAATGTGAGCGTTGTCGGATTTGACCAGCCCCAAAGACCGCTCGGTCGCCACGCGGGTGGGGGCCGGACCGACTGAACCGCTGAAGATGCGGCCGTCCTCGCCGCTAACCCGGCTACCATCCCAGGCGGTGACAACGTGATTAATGCCATCGATTCCCGCCGACTCCGGCAAAGCACGAAGTCCAGACTCGAAGTTGAGCCTTGGCCACGGCACAGCCATTGCGTCGTTCAGCTCCCGGCCAGTGGTGAGGGAATCGTGATATGCCAATACGATGCCGGCTACGGGTCCGAACTCGGCCTGCCGCGCTGAAACGACGCTCTTTCTCGACCTGACGCCGACCTGCGAAGCCCCGGTTTTGACCGCATTGAGGAGCGCCTGTACCTCTGCCGGCCGTTGGTCTCCGCGTTACGGATCATCTCGGGCGAGCAGAACCCGGAGAGCGCGCTGGAGACGTCCGGGATGTTCTCGGGCGGCGCGTGCAGATTGGCTCCGAGAAGCTTCGCGAAGCTTGCACGTTTGCCGCGATCTTTCTCCGACTTGGCATCAGGATAGTGACCCAGTGAGTAGAGTTTCGAACAGTGTCGGTGCTGCTTCGGAACCCGTCAGCGAGCCAAAAACAGCGGCAATGGCGGCTTCCCAACTATCCATCTCGTCACGCCACCGAAGAGCCGCTCGCGCAGCCGGCGGCTGCCATAAGCTCCCATGACTATCATATCGGCAGACGTGTCGATTGCGTGCTGCGCGAGCACCATAGCCACCGGTTTGCCGGCGCTCGCCAGCCGGTCAACCGACACCCGAGCACCGTGCCGAGTGAGATAGGCAGCGATGTCGGCTCCCGGCTCGGCGCCATTTCCGGTGCAGGTCGCCTCCGGATCGACTAGTGCGACACGAACTTCCTCAGCACCGGCTAGCAGATCCAGCGCTTCCCGAACCGAACGGGACGCCTCGACTCGCGAATCCCAGCCGACCAGCACGCGCCGTGGCGACAGAGTCGCCTCAGCGCACTCCGGCACGACAAGCACCGGCTTTCCGGTATCAAACAAGCTGCCGTTGATAACAAGGGGTCCGAGGTTAATGTCGTTGAGAAGTGCGGGGCCGACGATTGTCAGGTCGTTGCAGAGCGCCCGCTGTCGCACCGCATCATCGACGCTGGCCTGATCGCAGTTGGCAATATCGACATCATAGCACCGCCACGTGGCTCTCAGCAGTTTGTGAATTTCCCTGGATGTTTTTTCCAGACTGGCTATGTCCTGTGAAAATGTCTCGCTTTGCCTGTACCGTTTTTCCAGTCGGGCAATGGCCTGTGCGCGTTGCGTAGGCCACGCGGGGATGCCATCGCCTAGCAGCGGAGGCGACATAACGAGCCGCGGAGGCGACATAATCAGTACGGAAAGATACGCGCCGACCTCGGCACACAGGCCGGCTGCTATTCTTACATCCTGATCGGAGTGGTCAGATCCCGTCACACTGAGTATTTTCTTGAAGGCCATCTGACTGCTTCTTTTTAGAGTATGTCGTACCTGTAGGCGCGTTTCGAAGCCGCAAGACTTGCCCTCAGCACGACGGAGATGGAGAGTTCCATCCGTTCGCTATTCAGTCGTCCGGCTTCTCGAGCGAGTAGCCGGCAGACCTGACGGTACGAATGACGCTGCTGGGCGAGGCCGTCTTCAGCGCCTTTCTGATCCGGCTGACATGGACGTCGACGGTCCGTGTACCGATGTGGATATTGTCCGGCCAGGCCGCGTCGATCAGCTCGTCTCGGCTGAAGACCTTGCCGGGATTCTCAAGCAGATGCCGCAGCAGGTTGAATTCGATCGGTCCGAGATGGATGTCGTGGCCATTGCCGCGAACTCGGTGGGCATCGAGCTTCATCTCAAGGCTGCCGCAGCAGAGCCAGCTGCCGTTTTCGATCCCGTTTGAACCCGGCTGTGGCAGCGCGAGCTTCATCCGTAGACAGTCAAGCAGCTTGGCCGGCGCGAAGGGCCGCACAAAGCTCTCGTCAATGCCTGCCTTCCAGAGATCGAGGTGCTGGTTCTCGGCGCCGGGCGCGATCAGGGCAATAACGGGCAGGCCGCCGGTCCGGGGCTCCCCCTTGAGCCGGGCGCAGATTGTAGAGCCTGTCGCGCTTGCTGGCCCGCAGTCCAGCACTACCGCCTGGAGCTCCCGTTCATCGGCCAATGCAAGTGCTTCCTTCACCCCGCCTGCCGGCTCACTCGTAAAGCCGTCCACTCCCAGAATGTGGCTGAGGAACAGATACAACTCAGCATCTTGCGAACAGATCAGGACCAGTGGCTTCATCAGCGCTACCCCAAGAACCAAATCGGCATCGACCGCCTCGGTTGAGTGGGCTGGCCATGGCATGTCCTCAAGGCCTGACATGATCCCTTTGCTCGAAAATCGGTTTCATCACGCCCGTGCCACCTCGGGATGAGCCTCAATGGCTGCGGTGGCATCGCCGGCCAGTTTGGTACCGGCCGCGGCGAGTTTCCAGAACGTCTCGAAGCCGAACCGGTGGACGTCGCGCAGGGTCTTCGACAGAACGACCAACCGCCCGGCCGTGAGAAGCACGCGCCCGAAGCCCTCATGGCTCATCTCCATCATCGGTGATGCCATCAGGCCGGAGCGCTCCTCGATCGCAAGCCCGACGGCGGTGTAAAACATCTCAAGCCTCCACAGCACGTCCGGATCGGGATCGCCGATGATCGGGATCGCACGGCGCTGTTCCCTGGTGATGATGAAGTCGCCCAGCAGCTCGGCCTCCGATTTGCCTTCCCAAGACCCGTGGGAATCATGAGCCCGGACCAGGCGCACGAGGCATTTGACGAACGGGGTGGCAAGGGCCGCCTCGTCCTCGGCGACAGCAGGGCTAACCACGGCGTCAGACATTTCGCCTACTCCTCATTTCAGTCCTCGTCCCCGAAGGACTTTTTCTGTACGGCGACCCCTGCCTGCGCCAGCACCTTGCGAAGCCAAGGGGGAGGACACGTCCTGAGCATCATCTGCGTGCGCAACAGCACCTCTTGGATGGTTTGGGGCTGCGGCACTTTGATCGGATGAATTTTTGCCGAAACAACCTTGGCTGCCGAAGGCCCCCCGATAGCCAGACAAAACAGGAGATGACAGCCCTTCAGCGCCTCCACCTTCGGGGTGATGCGGTCGTCGCCCTCAGTCCGATGCTTCCCGCTCTCGTCGGAAACGTCATCGAAGGCCACGGCTTCCACGAGATTCCACGCCTCGCGCATCACGTCGTAGACAGCAAAGCGCCTGGCCGACCCGAAATGGGCGTTGAGGTTCTTCATGTCCTGCGTGGCGATTGCCACGCGCAATGCGCCGGCTTGGCGTTCCGGCGTCGGTGCGTGAACCTCGTCAGTGACGAGCGAGAGGCGACGAACGGAGCTCATCTGGCATTTCTCGCTTACGGAGTGCATCAAGCGCCTCAGGCGTCGGCGCGTGCCGGTTGGCTTCAAAAATGTTGGCAACCTCGAAGATCAGGTCGCGGGTCCCCTGGTAGAGGATTGTGAGCTTGTGCTGGCTGCCGAGCCGGTCGAAGATCGGGAAGCCGACCCGCATGAGCGGAATGCCGAGGCGCTGCGCCGCCTGGCGGCCGTGGGAATGGGTGACGAGAAGATCAGCGCCGGCGCCAAGAACTTCCAAATCGCCGAGATCGCCGATTTGAACCGACTGCGCCGGTACTTCCTCCAAAATTTTCGACATGTCGGTCGTGGTGACCGCCGCCGCGATTTCGGAGCCCATTCCGATGAAGAAGCTCGCGAGTTGGTAGAGTTGGTCTGGTTCAGCAGCGATCGCAATTTTCTTGCCTCCAAAGTGGAAATGCCCGTCGAGCAACGCGTCCTGCAACTGCGCCCGGCGACGGCGCACCCCAGCCGGCGCCGCCGCGCCCGAAACCGCGGACAGCAGAGAGACGAACCGGTCGGCGTCCTTCAACCCAGTCAGCGACCGGAACAGCACGTAAGGCACGCCGGTCAACCTCTGAAGCAGCTCGGCCGGGCGGCGCATATGCTCACCGATGACGATGCATTGCTCGGCCGTGCCAAGCTCGCGGATATCCTCGATGCTGGTGCCGCCGTAGGTAGTCGTGATCCAGCGGTCGGGCACCGTACCGTCGAGCGAGCCGGAGACGTCCGGCAGAATCACCGGCTTGAGTCCAAAGCTTTCAATCATTTCACGCAAATGCTCGATATCAGCCACAGTGAGGTTCCAGCCAGGCAGGATCACGATCTTCTTCGACTGCCGCGCCTGCTCGCCGGGCCGCGTAATCCTTTCGATCATCGCGGTGACAGCCTTGGCCCAGCCCTCTTCGATCGCGCCGCCGAAATCCGGTGTGTTGGCTAGCACCACCTCCGTACCCGCGAGTTCTTCCGTGCGCTTCAGCCTGATACTGGCGATATCTCCTGCGCAGTCTTCGCCCCGGGTTTCCACCAGCGCCGTCGTGCAGACCCCGATCAGCGTTGGCCTTGTGCGGGCCTTGAGGTTGAGGATCGCCTCTTCCAGATGGTCTGCCCCGCCGAGGATCGTCGCCACCTCGTCCATCGCCGTTGTCTGCAAGGGGATGGCTTCCTTGAAATGCCGCACGAAGAGCACGAGCGCGAAGCTGGTGCACCCCTGGCTGCCGTGGAACAACGGCATCGCGCCGTCGACGCCAAGAAAGGCCAAGGCGGCACCCAGCGGCTGCGATGACTTCAGCGGATTGACCGCCGCCGCTTTGGTCTGGGGAAGGATGCGGACCATCGGCTTTCCTCAACACTCGCCGAAATCGTCGGCCGTCGTGCCGGCGAGTTCCTGGACAGCATGCAAGGTCACGGCCTCGCTTTTCGTGCGCGGCAGTTCCTCCCTCACCGCAGGCTGGCAATCCCATGGTGCCGGCTCCCGCACCTGGCGCCAGATCGGGTTATAAATGGCGAGGTCGATCTGGCGTACGAGTTCCACCATGCCGTCATAACCGGCGTAAGGGTGTTGGCGCTCCTGGTTGATATCGAGCCAGGGTGTCTTGGCCTTCAGCGCGATGAACTGCGTGCGCCCGCCCGACAGCATGATATCGGCCTTGTGTTCTGAGAGCATGGCGTAAAGCTCGCGCGGCGCCATCTGCTCGAACATGTGGTTGTCGTCCTTGAGGATCTGCTTGATGCGCTCCTTGTCTTCGACGGTCGACTTCTTGACAGAGGTGCCGACGATCTCGATCCCGATCTCCATCAGCGCATGGACGACCGACCAGGACTTCACACCGCCGGTGTTGAGCAGCACGCGCTTGCCTTCGAGCCTCGGCCGGTAGGCCGCGAGCTTCTTCCAAGCGATCGCCTCCTCCTCTGCAATCAATGCCTCGGTGCGGCCGAGGATCTCCGGATCGGCACCCTTCTTCACGAGCAGCTGAGAGATCTGTCGGAGTGCTTCCGAGGTGTCGGTGATGCCGTAGAAGGAGCCCTCGAAAAACGGGATGTCCCAGCGCTGCTCCATCCTGCGGGCGAGATTGATGAGCGCGGTCGAGCACACCATCATAGCCGCCCGGGCGCGGTGCGCGCAGGCAATGTCGAAGTAACGCGCGTCGCCCGGAATGCAGGCGCGCACCCGGATGCCGAGCCGATCCAGGAGCGGTTTCACCAGCCAGAATTCGCCCGAGAGGTTGAATTCGCCAAGAATGTTGATGTCGTAAGGGCCGGCATCGTCGGGCTCGACCGTTCCGATGACATGCTCGAGCAACGCCTTGCCTGCAAGCTTGTTGCCGAGATTCTTTGAGCCGACGAAGCCCGGCGCATGGACCGGCACCACCGGCAGGCCGAACTTTTCCGCCGCGCGCTTGCAGACGGCCTCGATGTCGTCGCCGATCAGCGCCGTAACACAGGTCGGATAGACGAAGATCGCCGGCGGCCCATACGCTTCCTTGATCTCGCGGATCGCCTTGAAAAGCTTCCGCTCGCCCTGCCCCATCACAACATCGAGTTCGGTGAGGTCGGTCGTGAAGCTTGTGCGCCACAGGGTTGACCCGGACGAAGCCGCACCGCGGTTGTCCCAGGAATTGCCTTCGCAGGCGAGCGGCGCATGGATCAAATGCGCAACATCGGTGATCGGCTGCAGCACGATCTTGGCGCCATCGAAGGCACAGCCGCCGGCCGCCGCCCCGGGGGTCAGTGGCTTCGAACAGCCCTTTTTGCGCGCCTTGACATCCTTGCCGCGGTTCTGCTCGCAGGCGGGCTCGTTGAAGACATCCTGGATTTTGGCTCTGAGCAAGGACATTGCGTCGGTCTCCAAAGTCCTTCGGGAAGACGACCGGCCAAAGCCGACCGTCACGCTTAGCGGGTGAGGTCATACGAATAGTCCGTCACGCCCGTCTCGCTTGTCTCGCGATCGAGCTTGTCGAAGATCTGGTCGAGGATCGTCGTCAGTACGCGCAGCCCGCCTTGGTAGCCCATCAGCGCAAAGCGATGGTGATGGTGGCGGTCGAAGATCGGAAACGTCAGCCGGATCAGCGGCGTGCCGGTGTCGCGCTCCAGATACTTGCCATAGGAGTTGCCGATCAGCAGGTCCACCGGCTCGGTGAAGAGCAGCGAGCGCATCGCCCAGAGGTCCTTGCCCGCCCAGACTTGAGCATCCTTGCCGAAGGGCGATGATGCAAGCAGTTCCTTCAACTCGGCTTCCCATGCCGAGGTGCCGTTGGTGGCGAGGCAATGGGTCGGCTCGCCGCCCGTCTCCATGATGAAGCGGGCCATGCCGTAGACAAAGTCCGGATCGCCGTAGATGGCGTATTTCTTACCGTGCAGCCAGGATTGGCTGTCCGCCATGGCGTCAACAAGTCGGCCGCGCTCGAGGCGGAGTGCCTCGGGGATTTGCTTCCCGGAAATCGCGGAGACCTCCATCAGGAAGTCGTCGGTCGCCTGGACTCCGAGCGGGTAATGGAACGAGGCAGTCGCCTGCCCTACCCCCTCGCAATACTCCAGTGTTTTTCGGGTGTTGTAATGCTGTAGCGAGAGTGTCGCCTCGGCGTTGAGTGCCTTCCTCACGTCTTCGATCTTCGTGCCGCCGTCGTACATGCGGTATTCGCCGTCCGACGGCGTGTCGAACTGGTCAGAGGCGTCTTGGATGAAGGTATAGGACACGCCTATCAGATCGAGCAGGCGCTTGAGCTCCCGGTTGTTGCCAACGCAAAAGCCGTCGAAACCCGGAATGACGTTGATGGTCCCCTCGGCTTCCGTGCGCTCCTCGCCTTTCCAGAAATGCTCCAAAATGCCCTTGACCGTAACGTCATAGCCGTCGACATGGCTGCCGACGAAGGCCGGCGTGTGGGCAAAGGGCACGTCGAAGTCGCGCGGGACCGAGCCTTCGTCCTTGGCGTTCTCGATGAAGCTGTGCAGGTCGTCGCCAATGACCTCGGCCATACAAGTGGTCGAGACGGCGATCATCTTCGGGTCATAGAGTTGATACGTGTTGGCGAGCCCGTCGACCATGTTCTTCAGGCCGCCGAACACCGCCGCGTCCTCGGTCATCGAGGAGGAAACTGCCGAAGCAGGCTCCTTGAAATGGCGCGACAGGTGCGAGCGGTAATAGGCCACGCAGCCTTGGCTGCCGTGGACGAAGGACATGGTTCGCTCGAAACCCGCGGCCGCGAATACCGCGCCGAGCGGCTGGCAGGCCTTGGCGGGGTTCACGACAAGCGCTTCGCGAGCGAGGTTCTTTTCGCGGTATTCCCACGTCTTGGTGAATTCGCGTTGGTCGGTAACGACCTGATCCGGGTGAGGACATTCGAAATTCAGCCTCTTCTCGGCGAGCATCTGCCTGTATTCCGGCTCGCGGAACAGGGGCGCGTGGTCGAGAACTTTTTCAGCCGACTGCGGCATGGGTGGTTACCTCTTTTCCATCTGGCCGCGCCATACGGCGGCACAGGGACGTCGAAAAGTTTCAGGTCTCCCGCGGACAAAGGGCCACAGGCGTTCAACGGCCTCCCTGGCTTCCGGGAGGCCAGGTTTTCATTCGGCTGCGATCGCCGCCGACGGCTCGGCTTTTTTCTTCCAGGGGGCGTCGTAGAGGTTCCAGACTGGGTTGTTGATGGCCAGATCCATGTCGCGGGCGAAGATGGCGAAGCCGTCGTAGCCGTGATACGGGCCGGAATAATCCCAGGAATGCATTTGCCGGAACGGTATGCCCATCTTCTGGACCGGGTACTTTTCTTTGATGCCGGAGCCAACGAGATCAGGACGGATCCCCTCGATGAACTTCTCCAGCTCGTAACCAGTCACGTCGTCATAGATCAGCGTGCCCTTCTTCACGTAGTGGCCGGTGCGCTGATAATCGTCGTTATGGCCAAATTCGTAGCCAGTGCCGACGATCACCATGCCCAGATCCTCATATGCCGTGACGACGTGACGGGGGCGCAGCCCGCCGACATAGAGCATCACCGTCCTGCCTTCGAGGCGCGGCCGGTACTTCGCGATGACGGCATCGACCAACGGCCGGTATTTGGCGATGACCGCCTCGGCCTTGGCCTCGATTTCCGGCCCGAAATGCTTGGCTATTTTGCGCAGAGAGGCTTCGGTCTGGGAGGGGCCGAAGAAATTATACTCCATCCAGGCGATGCCATACTTTTCCTCCATGTGCCGGCAGATGTAGTTCATCGACCTGTAGCAATGGATGAGATTTAGCTTCGCCTTTGGCGCCCGCTCTATTTCGGCCAGCGTAGCGTCGCCCGACCAGTTGCCGACCACGCGCAGGCCCATCTCCTCGAGCAGGATGCGCGAAGCCCAGGCGTCGCCGCCGATGTTGTAGTCGCCTACCACATTGACATCGTACGGGCCGGCCTCGAACTCGACGCCTTTCTTCTCGAACACCCAGTCGCGGATCGCGTCGTTGGCGATGTGGTGGCCGAGGGATTGCGAGACGCCGCGGAAGCCCTCGCAGCGCACCGGCACGATTGTCTTTTCGTGCTCCTTGGCCTTGTTGCGGGACACAGCTTCGGTGTCGTCGCCAATCAGGCCGATCGGGCATTCGGATTGCACAGTCATGCCCTTGTTCAGCGGAAACAGTTCCTCGATCTCATCGATGATCCGTTCCAGCTTCTTGTCGCCGCCGAAAACAATGTCCTTCTCCTGGAAATCGGAGGTGAACTGCATCGTGACGAACGTGTCGATGCCGGTCGTGCCGACGTAGTAGTTGCGGCGTTGAGACCAGGAATATTGTCCGCAGCCGACCGGGCCGTGCGAGATATGGACCATATCCTTGACTGGACCCCACACCACGCCTTTCGAGCCGGCATAGGCGCAGCCGCGAATCGTCATCACGCCGGGGATGGACTTGATGTTCGATTTGACCTCGCATTCGGAAAGGACCTCGCTTTCCTCGCCAGCCTCGTCGCCGCTCTTTGCGACGCTGAGGTGCTTTTTGCGGCGCTTCGCCGACTTGTCAGGATATTGCGACAGCACCTCCTCGATAAGCTTCGCATGGAGGGCACCGTCATTCTCGTATTCCAGGCTCATGGGACCCCTTTCAAGGTTCAGGGTGACGCCTCACCGACGAGGCGCCGTTCTTTGGAAGGCGCACCAGGTCAGGCGGCGCCTCATGTCGGCAGCGGTCGCTACTGTGCGGCCGCCTTAGCCGCTTCCTTGACCTGAAGCTCGGCAAGCATCTGCTCGTCCGTCTTCATGATGCCGAAGTCGAGCAGCATGTCCTCGAGCTCCTCCATGGTGATCGGGGTCGGGATGGTGCCCTGGCCCGAATTGCCGTGGATCTTCTCGGCCAGCGCCCTGTATTCCCCGGCCTGCTTCGAGTCCGGCGCATACTGGATCACAGACATCTTCCTGAGCTCGGCGTGCTGGACGATGTTGTCGCGCGGCACGAAGTGGATAAGCTTGGAATTGAGCCTGGAAGCCAGCGCTTCGGCGAGGTCGAGCTCGCGGTCGGTTTGGCGCTCGTTGCAGATCAGGCCGCCGAGCCGCACGCCGCCCGAATGGGCGTATTTCAGGATGCCCTTAGCGATGTTGTTGGCGGCATAGAGCGCCATCATCTCGCCGGACATGACGATATAGATTTCCTGGGCCTTGTTCTCTCGGATCGGCATCGCGAAACCGCCACACACCACATCCCCGAGCACGTCGTAGGAGACATAGTCGACATCGTCGTAAGCGCCGTTCTCCTCGAGGAAGTTGATCGAGGTGATCACGCCGCGGCCGGCGCAGCCGACACCTGGCTCGGGTCCGCCCGACTCCACGCATTTGATGCCTTTGTAGCCGACCTTGAGCACGTCCGCGAGTTCCAGGTCTTCCACCGAACCTTCCTCTGCCGCGAGATGCAGGACCGTATCCTGCGCCTTCGCGTTCAGGATCAGGCGGGTGGAGTCGGCTTTGGGGTCGCAGCCGACGATGAGGATTCTCTGCCCGAGGTCGACAAGGGCGGCGAGCGTATTTTGGGAGGTGGTGGACTTGCCGATGCCGCCCTTGCCGTAAAAGGCGATCTGACGCAAACCTGACATGTAGCTTTCCTTCCTTCGTTCCATTCATCGCGGCTGCCGCGACATGAATGCCGGTCGGGCAGCTGTAGCCGCCTCGCACCTAAGGATCTCAAGACTCGTGCCAATTTGGCTGATCGAACCGAAGAATAATTTCGTGGTTGCTTTTCAGGGATTTAGCTTGAGGCCAAAGAAAGGATCGTCGGAACAAGCCGTGTAGCGGACCCGACAATGGCGACACAAAAGCGTCGGATCGCGATCCTCAGTCACCGCATTCGTTCAACCGCATCGTTGTGTTGAGGTGGGCGACCAGCATCTCGCCCTCTAACGTTAATTGCGGGATGCTGCGAACTCTTCTGTTCCGGCGAGCCGACGTGCTTGGTCTCGCGTGTCCTCGTGGACACTGCGCGGAATCTTGCGCGCCACGCTGGCATACGATCGATCCACGGCCATCCATACGGGGCCGCGGGCGATAATTCCGCCATATACCAGCTCAAGGGCGCTCGGCTCACTTATCGGCGCAGGAGTTCAGTATCGGCGTCATCGCCTTCACATGTTCGTCGATCCGCTCGAGCACTTTCGCCGCGACAACGTCGCGCTCAGGCAGATGCCACCAGTGCTCGTTGACGAGTTCGACGGTCTCGACCACTGCCTTGAGGACTGCCGGCTCCGGAAGCCTTGCACGGTTCGCAAATGCTTTCCATCGCGGTGCTGCTAGCGACTTGAACGAGCGCTCCCCTCCAAGCGAAAGCGCCATGGCGTCGGCGGGAATATATGGCACAGTCGACAGGACGTCGTAGATTGGTGCAAGCACCGGCTTGTCGCCGTTGCCGGGATAAATCAAAGACCAGTTCTTCAGGTGCATGTCGCCATTGCCGGTGATGACCGTCAGCACCAGGCGGCGGACGAATTGGAGAGCCGCCGTAGGCGAGGCGGCCATGCCAAGGGCCAAGGCTATGTCGTGATAAGCGGCCCCCTCATATTTGCGCGAGGGATAGACACCGAAGACCTGAGCGAAATCCTCGATGTGTATCCTCTCGCCATCGGCGCCGCGATCGATGCGTTTGACGAGAAGGACCTTGCCCTTCGACAGCGTGTTGAATTCTTCGGGAATATCCTCGAAATCGGACTTCTCGACTAGTTCGCGTTCAGGCACCTCCATGCCGATCGCTGCGGCCAGCGCGAGGTTGGCGAATTCATTTTCGGAAACGCCTGGAAAGGCCTTCGAAGGGAACTTGGCGACGTATCGGCCTTGCTCGTCGTCCATCGGCAAGGTCAGGCCGCCGCCTTTTCCAGTGTTCTTCATGACCGAGAGCTTCATCTGCACGCCGGCAAGTGAGAACCGTGCCTTGGGCTTATCCTTTGAAGCATCCTGCGATACCGCTATCGCGCCGTCACTGGGCAACGCCCGTACGGCTCCCGGCAGATCGGCGCCCAGCGCCGCTAAAAGATCGAAATCATTGCCTGGCCGCACATTGCCTTCGTGGTGCTTTTCCATCGCCTCGCGCAATTTCTCCTCCGGTAGGAGGTTCGCGAAAAAAGTGGGCAAGGCGCCCGCTAGAGGCTTCGGATCTTTCCGCAATCCTCCCGTCGCTGCCCGGAACGACAGGCTGAAAACTGGAAAGCCGCCCGTCGCGCGGTAGGCCTCATCGAAGTTGAAGGCATTGAAATCACCCGGCGTCCTAACGATTGTGCCGATCTTCAGTGCGTTCAAGAGCACCTCCAGCGACGGGATCGTCTTAGGTGCGCGAAAAACTGGAGCCATAATCGTCATCGTCAGGTTGAGAAACAAAGGCGGGTCGATCGTCATCATCATGCGGACGCAATAGAGCCTGGACAGCCGGCACCATGACTTGCGGAACCAGCATCATTTCCAGACCGAGCGCGCGAGCGATATTCATGAGCGTCGTCGCACGCGCCGCTGCGGCTCCCTTTTCGATGTCGCGATAGCGGGGACGGGATATACCCGCCAAGTCAGCGACCTGCTCCTGCGTCATGGCAGCGGCCAGCCTCACCTGCCTGAAAAGCCCACCGATTTCGCGCAGAATCTCCGATTCAGACTCCGTCATGATACGTCTACGATCCATTCCAATGCGCAATGAGACGCCAAGGTATCTCGTCCAGAGAGCGAGTTAAAACTCTGAATCTTTTCGCGTGTCATATATTAGGATAATGATATGCAAAGAGATCAATCCTTCACTCGAGATTTCCCTGCTCTTTAGCGCCGCGCCGAACGGCGTTCCTCCGAGAACAGCTGCTATGGACACCGCCCACCGGCGTTTCTAGCGAATGGGCCCGGTGCGTACATCGCTGCGAAAACGGCCAACTGAAAGAACATTCAGCGAACGGCTATTTAGACCTCGGCGCCGATGCGCCCGACGGTAGCCCTATGAACGCGAAAGAGACGAGCGATTTGAGCTGAAGCCTTTGAAAAGGTGGTGGCGTCCGGACAGGGGCTAAAAGTTTGCCCCTAATGCCAGCACGTCTTAGGGCAATGGATGGGCGGCATCGACGCGCATTGGAAGTCGAAGCACGAAAGCGTTATGCCGTATGCTGAATCATGGCCGCTGATCAAGGCTGGCAAGGACGCCAGGTAGTCATCCCTCCCACTCGTGCGGGAGGGACGACCACCCATGGCCTGGTCTAAGCGGCAGCTAGAAGCTGGTATCCGTCATCATTGCTGTGCTGAATTTGGATCGGTTGCGGCTTCAGTGTGTGCACACTCCGACGCGACAGCTCATCCATTCCAGCTCCGGAGGCTAGATCGAGTTTTTCAATCGCCAAACGCCGGATGATTGTCTCGGCCGACCCATCGATCACAAACTCGCCCCGCTCCCATCGTCCCACTGACTGCTTGTCGTGGTGAACCAGCACAGCAAGCTCAGCTTGAGTATACCCCATTTCTGTTCTCAGAAAACGGAGCTCGTCAGGGCTAATCCCATGCTCGTGTGAGACTATGCCAAGAGCGATTACACGATGAAGTTCATTGACAGCCGGGATGGTGATGATTTCGTCACCTTCATCGTCGTTTACGAAATCAAGACCGCTAATGAAAACGTTCTTCAGTCCGCATTCGGTGTAGTGGTGGCTATTCATCGCATTCTCCATTCAACGTACCTGCGCGGGTAGACGGCTCGTCAACCCACATAACACTAACAATTTTTAGGAAGGTGCCGGTCTTCTCGGGAACGACTATCACTCTCAGAGTTCGGCTATTGCCGTTGGGACAGAGACCTTCTATCGCATATTTTTTGTACGCCGGTCGCGTACTCTCCATGGGCTCCATATCCACAAAGCCATGTTTGAGGACGTACAAAACGTCACCCATGATGATGTTTCGTTCGGCCATACGCTCGATCGCGTGGCGCTTATCGGAAATCGTAAGCGCTTTCGAACGCGCAATGGCGCGTATTTCGTCCGTTGCCTGCCCTTTTGGCCAATCACAACCACGGACTACAACGCCCCCATGCCCGCTTGGTTTCACGTTATATCACCATGATACATTTTAAAAGCGTCCCTTTCCCTTAAAATTTGTAATTTGGTAAAAAATCTCTCCACGATAAAAAAGGGCGCCCTGGGAGGTAAGGGCGCCCTATTTATCACTTCTTGATGTGCGTCACGATATGCGTGTTCGGCTTGCGAACCGCAGTCGTAACAGTCGTGAACCGACCCGAGACCGCACTGCGGCCAATCGTAATCGTCTTCCTGCTCATGCTCATCACCTCCTTTCCGGAGCACGGCGCTCCTAGGGAGACGGGGTGAATCACATGCACTTATGTATCACCATGATACTTTATCTGTCAACGACAGTGGGCAGGAAATCGGCCAGCACCTTCGCCGCCTGCCGGTAGGGCAGCATGCTTCCTAGCCGCGCAGTTCCATCAGCTCCGGTGTCGCTCGATCGGGACAAATTTCCTTCAGCGGCGCGATGGCACCGACCATTCCTGGATGGCATTCCCGGCACAGCATCCATCGGGGATTGCGAACCTCAACGGTGCCGAAGACGGTTCGGATCCGGCGTGTCGTGTAGCCCTTGACCGGTCGCAACGTATGGCAATCCGGGCAAACCCGGCGAAGAAGGGCATACGTCTCCGCCTCATGATTCACGACCGCGTTCTGCAGCGCTGCCATGATCTTCTTGCTATCGCCGATCGACAAGCCGATGTCGCCGTGGAACACGGCTCTCCCAGCTCTTGTCTATGCGGACCTCCTTCCGGCATGTGTCGCCAAATTCGTTCCGGCCCTCGATCGTAACCGTCCACCGCCATCGCTTTGTCTCAAACGATGCTGATGGACTGGTCGAGCCTAACAACCGTGTTTGACCCCAGAGAAGTTACCGGTCTCCTCACGACCGACCGCACATGACTCGGGGTCAATGTGGATCGCTACTCCTTCATTGCAATGGATTTGCACCATCTACTCCCTTCCGGTCTCCCGGCGCACCTTGTTCCGACCCCTTCAGGGGCTCAGCTCGGTCGGCGTGACCGATCAGCCTGGTCAAAGCATCGACATAGCCGTCGAATACGGCTTCACTCTCGGCTGTCCAGTCGGGCATGGCGGGGCGCCTGCCTGATCACGAAGCAGCACCCGAACAAATCCGCGACCAGCGCGAATCCCCCCGCATCCGCGACTTTCTGACTCAGTAAGACTAGGCGCCCGCCGCCACGTGCGGGCGACGCCGGCATCAACCGGCGGGCAGATGCGCCGAGGGCAACAAGCGCGCCTGACGCAACGCCGCCAGATCAGCCGAGCCGGTGCAGAAGCAGGCCACGGCCAACTGGCGGATGACGATCTCGAAATGCGCGACAACCGCCTCGGTGGATACCCTAGCCGCGCGCAGCACGCCGGCCGCCTGCCCGACGATGTTCGCGCCCAGGCGGATGGCCTTGGCCACGTCGACGCCGTCGCGGATCCCGCCCGACGCGATCAGCTTCACCGTTGGCAGCGCCCGACGTACCGCCTGCACGCTGGCCGGGGTCGGAATCCCCCAATCGGCGAACGCCATCGCCACTGCACGGTCGGCGGCGTCGCGGGCGCGCTCGCCCTCCACCGCGGCCCAACTGGTGCCGCCGGCCCCGGCGACATCGATCACCGCCACGCCCGCGTCGACGAGCGCACAGGCCACCGAAGCGGACAGGCCCGACCCCACTTCCTTGGCCACGATCGGCACGCCCACGCTGCGCGCGGCGCGAGCGATCTGCGCCAGGACGCCGCGCCAGTCGCGGTCGCCCTCCGGCTGTACCGCTTCCTGCAGCGGATTGAGATGAACGATGAGTCCATCGGCCTCCAGCGCATCCACCGCCCGGCGCGCCAGGTCCAGGCCTTCGGCCTCGCGCAGTTGCGCGGCGCCGATATTGGCCAGCAAGGGAATGTCTGGGGCCAGGCGGCGCAGCGCGCGCGTCAGTCCCTGGGAGTTGCGGGATTGCAGGCTCACGCGCTGCGAACCGACGCACATGGCGATCCCCAAGGCTTGCGCTGCCTCGCTCAGATGCCGGTTGATGGCCTCGGCGCGTGGCATGCCGCCGGTCATGGAGCTGATCAGCAGCGGCGCGCGCATGGTCTTGCTCAGCAGCGAGGCGCGCAGGTCGATCTCCGTCAGGTCCAACTCGGGCAATGCGCAGTGTTCGAAACGGATGTACTCCCAGCCGGCGGCGACCGTGGCCGGCGCCGTTCGCTGATCCAACACGATGTCCAGATGGTCGTCCTTACGCCGGCTCAGGGCGGTGTCGCTCATGCTCGCTGCATCCGTGGCATGGGGCGACGGCGTTGCGTCGGATCGGACCGACGGCAGCGCGCGCACGCCGCCGCCTCCCGCGCGTTCAGGCCGGCGCACGCTGGCCTCCCCCCGCAGCGTCGCTGCGGTAGCGGCTGGTCGAGGTCTGGTAGTACTGCGCGCGGATAGCCGCCATGGCCTCGATCAACGGTCCCCACGGCGCGGGAAAGCGTTCTTCCGCCATGACCCGGTGCAGCATGCGCGTATGGCCGGCCAGCTCGTCGTTGAGGAACTCCACCACAGGCATAGCCGGATAGCGCTGCAGCAGCAGGATCGCCGCGTTGTCGGCCTCGCCGGCCGACCTGTCCTTGTCGCGTCCATGCAGATCATTCTGCAGGCGCCCTATCGCGGAGATGAGCCGCAGGACCTGGCGAAACGCCGGACGCGCGCGCAAGGTCGCCATGTCCAGCCCCCACAGCAACGACAGGCAACAGAACACGTTCGTGTAGGCGATCGAATCGATGCCGTTTTGCAGGTACTCGGCGTAGGACCAGCGTTCCGCCCCTGCCGCCTGCGCGTGTCCTGCGCGCAGCGCCGCGCAGTAGCACCGGGTATCGTCGAGAAGCTGAGCATAGTCGCGACGATCGTAGGCGAGCGCGCCCAGCGAAGCGCGCAGCACAGCGCAGCCCTCGAATCCGGGGAGCGCGCACGGCACGCCCTGCCCCAGCGCCTGTTCCACCGCGGCGAGCTGCTCTGGCGCGATCAGGCCAAGGTCGTTGCAATCGTCGAGCCAGAACAGCAGCGCCAGTTCGCGATAGAACGCCACGATCAGCGTTTCGTCCTGCGGATCGCGGCCGGTGCGGGCGCTGGTGTCGCGCAGGCTCGGGTGGATGCGCTGCAGGATGTACTGGCCGCCCCTGACCGCTTCCACGGCATGCTCGTCGGCGAACCCGGTCAGGGTACGCCCCCACTCCAGCACCTGCTGCAGCGCGCGTTCCGTCTGGATCATGGCGCCGCTCCTGCTGCCTCGGCCAGGACGCGCCGCCCCCAACGAAGCGCCAGCCACAACCCGGCGAGTTCGGCCACGCGCACCACCCGGGTGGGGCAATACAGTTCCTTGCCGATCCACAGCGGCGTCTGCGGCAATCCACGCGCCGCATGGCGGGCGAGCATCCACTCCAGCGCACGCGCCACCGCCTGCGCGATGCGCCGGCGCCCTGTCGGCTCTTCGCTCCCGTCCATCACGTGCAACGCGAACAGCGCATAGGCGGTTTCCTCGAATGTGGACGCGCGACCGGCGCCCCAGCCGCCGTCGTCGCGCTGCGCCTGCAGCAGCGCCGCCAGCGCGCGCTCGTCGCGCCACTGGGGCTTGCCTTGCGCCAGCGCAGCGACCGCGTGCGCGGTGGGATACAGCCACGAAACGTGCCATTTTTCGTTGTCCCATAGACCGTGCGCGTTGCGATTGGCCTCGACGTAGGCGGTGGTGCCGGGGGCGGGCCTTCCCAACAGTCGCAACGCATGTAGGGCATGGATGTTGGTCGACACCGAGGCATTGCGCTCGCCGGGGAAGGTGACGAACAGCTCGCCGATTTCGAAATGGCGCAACGCATCGACCGCCGGGTCGCGGCCTGCAAGGCGCAGGACGCACAACGCAACGGCAGTGTCGTCCGCATCGGCCGCGAAGTGCAACGCCGGGCCCAAACCGCGCACGCCCAGGCGGGCGTCGAGCTGCGCGACGATCACTTGCATCGCCTCGGCGAGCGCGGGATGCGCGAACAGCCCGGCCAGATGCAGGGTGTACAGCGACCAGCATGGCTCGAACACATTGATCGGCCAGACGTTGGGAACGACACCTTCGATGCCGCTGCGCGTCGCCCGCGATGCCGCCTGCAGATACGCGTCGGCGCGCCCGACCTGCGGCGTGCTCCCCTGTGCCACGGCGTGCGCACGCCACGCGGCGGTGGCCGCCGGACTGATGCCGATGCTGCCGTCGTCATCCGGGCATGCGGTGGTCGGCGACGTCCCCCAGGCTTCCCAGGAGTGCAGCAACGGATGGCCGCTCGGCAACGTCGCCACCGCCCCCAGCTTGACCAGGCGCGCTTGCCGCAACGGCAACAGCGCCGGGTGGCGCGGAAACGCCACGCCGCCCTGCAAGGATGCGGCCTCGCCGCACAACTGCGGCAGGATCAGCTCCGCGGCGATCGGCGCGTCTTCCGGCACCGCATGCGCGTAGGGATCGGACTGGCGCTCGAAAAACCGGGTTGCAGCCTGAACTGCGTCGGCAGCGCCGGGAAGAAGATCGGCACGCTGCAATGCCAGCAACGCCGCCCACGTGGGCGCATGGCGGAACAGCGGGAAGTCCGCGCTTCCCCATCCGCCATCGGCCTGTTGCTGCGCGATGAGCCACTCGTATGCGTCCTGCCGACCGGTGACGTTGCCGTGGAACTGCAGAGCTCGCGCCGTGTCGTAGACGGACGGACCGACGCTGCCGCCGTCGCTCATCTCGCTCAGCAGGTGGCGCAATTCGGAAAGGATCTGTTCGGACAGCGCGTTCACGCAGGATGTTCCTTCTGCAGACGGTTGACGAGATCCAGGATCGGCAGACGCCGCGGACTCGGACACAGTGCAGCATGCATCGCTGCCGCCGGCCGATCGAAGCTGCACAGGGGCGACTCTATGCGGACGGGCGTGCTCATGCGCATGGCGCGTGCTTGAACAGATACGCGTTGGCCCGCTGCAGCATCTGCGCCAACCGTTCCGCACGCGGCCCCAGCGGGGCGATGGCCTCCCCGGCGTTGCGCAACAAATCCAGCGCGAACTGGCGCGCTGCCTGCAGCCCCATGATCGACGCGCAGGTCGGCTTCTGCGCCGCCGCGTCCTTGCCGGGGGTCTTGCCCAGCGTCGCGGTATCCGCTGTCGCGTCGAGAATGTCGTCAACCACCTGCAACGCCAGGCCGAAACAGGCGGTGTAGCGATCGAGCGCACAGTACAGCGCAGCGTGCGCGGCATCCTCCGCGATCGAGCATAGCGCGCCCATGCGAACGGACGCGCGCACTAACGCTCCGCTCTTCATCCGGTGCATCGCCACGATCCTGTCCAGCTCGGCGTGCTTTCCGACCAGCGACAGATCCATGGCCTGCCCGCCTGCGGCACCCTCGGCGGACACGGCCTGCGCCAGTTCGCGCACGAGCGCGATACAGTTGTCGCCCGGCGCATCAAGGCTCGCCAGGGTCAGGAAGGCGTGCGCCTGCAGCGCATCGCCGACGAGGATCGCAGTGGCTTCGCCGAACTTGACGTGCACGGTCGGAAGGCCGCGGCGAAGCACGTCGTCGTCCATCGCGGGCAGGTCGTCGTGGACCAGGGTACAGGCGTGCATCATCTCGATGGCGGCGCCGACGTCGTCGAGCATGTGCGCCGGCGTGTCGGCCAGTGCGCCGGCAGCCAGACAGAGCAAGGCGCGGGTGCGCTTCCCGCCATGCAAGGTGGCGTAGCGCATCGCCGCCATCAGCTCGGTCTCACCGTCGTCTTCGGCGCAGAGAAGACGCGCCAGCGCCTGTTCGACCCGCTTTGCGCCGTCCTCCATCCAGATCTCCGGCAGCAGCCTGCCGGATGCGCCGCGCGCCTGCGCGCCCAATCCGCCGAGCGCGGAAAGGCCAGTTCGGTCGTCGTGTAGCGTGGAACCGGTCTGCATGTTGTTCATGTCCTTGTACCTGACACGAGATGGCCACGGCGAGCGCCAAGCCGCAGCGGCGTTGCCGGCGCCGCACCGAGCGCGTGCGCTGAGTGCAGCAATGCCGCGCCTCGCCGGCGCCGATGCCTCGCCACACGGGGCATGCGATGCCAGCTCATGAGAAGCCTATGCGGATTGCCATGGACGGATGTGCGGTCGGGTAATAGCGCCGGCCTTTTTCGACGCCGCTCAGCAACCGCGGCCGCACCCCGGCCTTGTGCATGGTCAGCGCCAAGGCGATGCAGAACTGCACCATTTCCAGCCATACCAGGTGGTAGCCGATGCAGACGTGTGGGCCGGTACCGAACTGCAGCATGTCCACCGGCCGGATCGGCTCCGTGCGTTGCAGCCACCGCGCCAGGCGGAACTGATCAGGCGCCTCGTGCAGCAGCGCCGAGGTCGAGAAATGCAGCAGCGGGATGCACAGATGGGTGCCCGCGGGAATGCGCCGTTGGCCGAGTTGCAATTCCTGCAGGGCGCGACGCGGCAGGAGCGTGGTCGCCGGATGCAGGCGCAGCGTCTCGCGGAACAGCGCCTCGGCGACCGGACACTGCGCCAGGTCCGCGTGACGGGTCGGCACCGCGCCCACGCGTTGCGCCTCCTCGACCAGGGCGTCCCACATCACAGGCTGCCGCGCCAGCTCGATCACCATCCAGGCCATCGTCGAGGCAGTGGTGTCGTGACCGGCAAGCAGCAGCAAGCGGATATTGGCGACCAGGACGTCATCGGAAAGCGCATCGTCGCTGCGGTCGAAGGCGCTCACCATGTCGTTGATCAACCCGGTGCGCGCGGCATGCGCGCGCGCGTCGCGGACGAACTGGCGCAACTGCGCGTCGATCCAGTCGCGGGCGGCGCGGCCTCGCCGCAAGGGCAGTCCGGGCAGGTCGACCGGGGGCGCGACGATCAACTGCAGCAGTTGCCGGTATTTGCGATGCCATCCCGGCAGGTCCTGCGCGGGGATTCCCATGAGGCTGAAGATGAGCTTGAGCATCAGGTCGCCGGTTTCGCGCAGGATGGTTACCTCGCCGCGGGCGCGCCATGCCTGCACCCGCGCCCGGATGACGGGCGCGAACAGGTCGCCGATCCCGGCCTGGGTCAGCCCCTTGGGCAAGAACGCTGCCTTGATGGCATCGCGCGCCTGCCGGTGCGCGCCGCCGTCCAGGGCAACCAACGTTCCGCCAAGCAATTCGGGCGCGATCTCTTCGATCAGCGCCGAGGACACGTCCTTGTGCTTGAGCAGTGAGAACGCGTCCGGATCCACGCAGGTCATCAGAAGTCCGGCAGGGCCGAAATCCAGCCAGAAGTGGCTGCCCAGCGTCCGTTCTGCGCGCTGCAGCAGGCGCGGCAGGTCGCAGACAATGGCGGGAAGATGCCCGACCAGGGGGAAAGCGCCAGGCATGACCGGGATGTCGCATCGCAGCCGGTGCCGACGGTTGAGTGGGTTGAGCAGTATGTCCATCAGCAGCGCGCCGCCGCCGCCGGTTCGGTGTCGCCGGCAGGGCGCGCGGCGCAGCTGTTGCCACCGTCGGCGTATGTCGGCACATGCGCCAGCATGCCGCCATCGATGCACACGACCTGGCCGGTGATGAACGCAGCATCGTCGGAGAGCAGGAACGCCACCAGCGCGGCCACATCCTCGGGGCGGCCGACGCGCTGCAGGAGCTGGTGCCGGCGCAGATGCCGTTGCATGCACTCGTCCAGCTTGGCGAGGAGACGCTCGGTCATGACGAGACCCGGTGCAACGGCGTTGCAGCGGATCTGCGCATGACCGTATTGGGTGGCGAGCGAAGCCGACAGCATGTTCATCGCCGCCTTCGACGCGGCGTAGGACGTCTGCGCCGTGTCACCGCTGAGCCCCTGGCACGACGACATGTTGACGATCGCGCCACCGCCGCGGGCGATCATCCGTGGGATGGCCTGCCGGCAGCAGAGCAGCGTGCCGCGCAGATTGGTCGCCATGGTCTGGTCCCAGACTGCCAGGTCCAGGTTGAGGATCGCGCGGTCGCGCGGGGTCAGATGCATGGCGCTCGCATTGTTCACCAGCAGGTCGACCCCCCCGAAGTGCCGCTCCGCCGTCTCGAACAGCGCTGCCACCGCCTGCTCCTCGGCGATATCCATGGCTATGGGCAGCGCGTGGCCTGCTTCGGCCGCGATCTGCGCGGTGCAGGCTATGGCCGCGGAGCCATCAATGTCGGCCACCACCACTCTGCCGCCCCCGCGCGCGATGGCGAGAGCGCATGCCTTGCCGATGCCGGCGCCAGCGCCGGTCACCACGGCCACCTTGCCTTCAAACCGTCCCATCGTGTCTCCTGAATTGCATTGGTCTTTCGCGGCATGCCGCTGGGCCTGCGCCGGAGAAGGCGTCGGGTCGGCGCTGGCGCGCTCGTCATGGCCGGCGTCGCTTTCGATGACCCGAATGGCGGCGACCGGGCACTGGTTGGCCGCAAGCCGCACGGCGGCGTGCAGCGCGTGCGGGACCGTCGCCACGCACACTTCGGCCACGCCGTCCGGTTCGCGCTGGCGAAAGGTGCCCGGCAGCGTCAGCACGCATTGCCCGGTAGTTCCACACAGATCCTGATCGACCAGGACGCGCATCTCAGCCCTCCTGCCCATGCAGCCGGACCGGCAGCGCGCGGAACGTCCTAAGGAACGCGGAGGGCTCCCGGGTCGGCTGCTCGGCCAATGCCAGCGTGGGGAAGCGCGCCTGGATCCGCGGCAGGCTTTCGGCCAACTGCACCCGGGCCAGTTGCGCACCAAGGCAGAAGTGGATGCCGTGCCCGAAGGTCAGCATGATCTTCCCGTCGATCGACATGCCAGGACTGGTGCCGTAGAACCGCACGGGATCGAAGCGGTCGGGATCGGCGAAGGCGTCCGGGTCGCGATTGCCGGCCGCGATCAGAACGCGCACGTCCGCGTTCTTCGGGATCACCACGCCGCCCAGTTCGATGTCGCGCTGGGCGATACGCGGAATGGAGCTGAACATGGCGGGCGCGTCGTAGCGCAGGGCTTCTTCGACGAATGCCTTCACCCCCACGGCATCTCCCTTCAGCCAGTGCCGCTGTTCGGGATACGCCAGCATCGCCAGGACCGCATGGCCGATGGCCGCGGCAGTGGTGGCGAAGCCGCCCAGCAGCATGCCCCAGAGCATGCTGATCAATTCCGCATCCGACAGCATCTCGGCATCGTCGTCGTGTGCGCCGACCAGCATTGACACGATGTCGTGGCGGGAATCGGTGCGCTTGCGCTGTATGAGGTCGCCGAAGTAGGCCTGCACCCTGGCGCTGGCCGCGTCCCCCGCAGCGAGTTGGGGATCGCTGGCGTGCGGGCTTAGACCTTCCAGAATGGCGCTGATTCCGGCGACGAGCGCGAACATGTCGTCCCGGGGCATGCCGAACAGTTCGCCGAAAACCAGCATGGGCAAGGCAAGCGCGAATTCCTGATGCAGGTCCACTGCCTCCCCGCGCTCCAGTGCGGGCGCCATGCCGTCCAGGCGCGCTGCGACAATGCGAGCGATGGTCGGCCTCAGGTTGTCGATCTGGCCGATGGTGAAATCGCGCGAGATCAGCCGGCGCAGACGCGTATGCGTTGGAGGTTCCTTCATCGCTAAAGTGGACGCCAGCAAACTTAGCGACAGGCTGGTCGCCGCACGCGGGAAATAGCGTGCCAGTTCGCCTGGTGCCGGCCCCCGAAAAGCATCGCCCGTGGCCTTGAGCGCCCAGTAGATGTCGGCGTGGCGGCTCAACAGAAAGAGGCCCGACGCCGCGCGATGCACCGGATCGTGCTCGCGCAACCACCGCATGAACGGATACGGGTCGTGGATGCACGCTGGCGACGCCAGTTCGGCGAAGGCGTCCCGGCATGCTGCCGTGGTTTCTTGCACGTCCATCTTGGTTACCTGTTGGCTGGCTGATCTGACCGGCGCGCGCCAGGCGCGCCGGCAAATTGCGGAGAAGATCGCGATTCCCCGCGGCGTCCGCGCATCACCAGAGCACCGGGAACTCCTCGAACCCGCCAGTGATGATCTCCTTGCGCAACTTCAGTTCTTCGGGCGCCACGGCCAGGCGCAGCGCGGGAAAGCGCTGGAAGATCGAACCGAACACCACCTTGAGTTCCAGCCTGGCCAGCGCCGCGCCGATGCAGTAGTGCGGCCCATGGGAGAACGCCAGGTGCGGGTTTTCGTCGCGTCCGATGTCGAAGATTTCCGGGTCGTCGAAATGGCGCGCATCGAACGACGTCGCCGGCAGGCCGACAAGCACCTTGCTCTCCGCAGGAATATCCACGCCCGCGATGGTCACGTCGGTCCTCGGATAGCGCATGATGCCGTCCCAGCCCGCGCCCGGCGGGTACATGCGCAGGATTTCCTCCACCGCCTTGTCCACCAGGGATGGATCGCCGACCAGGCGTTCGCGCTGTTGCGGATGGCGGAACATGGCCAGCAGGCCAAATTCGATCTGCGCGACGGTGCTCTCGTGCCCCGCCACCAGCATGCCCGTCGCCAGGCCGATCGCCTCTTCCTCGGTCGCCTTGCCCTGGTCGACCGCCGCGAGCAGATCCGTCAGCAGGTTGTCGCCAGGATCCTGGCGCTTGTCCCGCATCTTGCCGCGAATGTAGGCGCGCAGTTCTTCCCAGGCCAAGCGCGACGCGCTGCGCGGGCCGCTTTCATGCTGGTGCGTCATCACCTCGTCGGACAGCCCGGCGAAAAAGGCGTGATCCTCGTAGAGCACGCCCATAAGCGCGCTGATGACCATGGCCGGAAGTGGAAAGGAGAGGTGGCGCCGCAGGTCGGCGGGCTGGGGCTGGGCCGCCAGTGTCTCGAACAACTGCGCGGCGATCACCTCGACCTGCTGCGCGAGCAGCTTCACCCTGCGGTTGCTGAAGGCCGGCGCCACGATCGTGCGTAACCGGGCATGCTCGCCCCCCTCGTGCGAGACCAACCACCCCGGCGATCCGAGAATCACCGAATCCGGGGTGAATGCCGCCGGCGGCATTCCCGAGGGCCGGAACGCCGCGTCGGACAGCACCGCCTTGGCTTCATCGTAGCCTGTCACCCACCAGCCTTCGTGCCCGGACGGGAAGCGCACGCGGTGGATCGGACCGTTGGCGCGTTGCGCCAACATCTCGGGCGAGGGCTCGATGTGATCGACGCGCCACATCGGCAGCGTCGGCAAGGGTTGTTCGGACATGGTGGCACTTGGTCTCTAAGCGATGGAAGAGCGGGAGGTGACCGGCAGGCGCTGCGGGCAGCTAATGGCTTAGGAAGGCATGTAGACGACGTCCTCCGCAGCGTAGCCCAATTCGATTATCAAGGTCGGCCAACGTGTAACTGCCTAGGCATACCGCGCGGCGAGATGCAGAACGTTATCCTGCGCCTTCGAGTTCAGGATAAAGCGAGTGTGGCGGGCCTTTGAGTCGCAGCCGGCCATCAAGATTTCCTGCGCAAGGGTCGACAAGGGCGGCGAGCCTGTTTGGTAGGGGGCGGTTTCGCCGAGGCCCCCTTCCCATAGAATGCTATCTGATGCGGATTTGACATTTTGCTTTTCTTTCTTCGTTCCATCGATCGCGGTGCCATCCACGAAATGAAGGTCGGTCGGCAGCTCCCGGCCCGCAACGAAGGAGCTTCAAAACTCGTGCCAATTTGGCCGACCCAGCAGAAGAAAAAAATTGTGATTGCTTTTCACCGGGTTAGCCTGAGGCCAGACAAGAGCTCGGCGAAATAGGCCGGTGTCGCGGGCCAACAAAGGGGACAGAACAGTGTCGGATAGTACGCCTCGGCGACCTTTAGGTCGGGCTTGCGACATTCTGGTCCAGTTTCGAACATAAGAGGGTGGCAAATAGACACGATTGGGGAATTCGATCCTCACGGAGTCAGGCGCTTGCCGAAGCGCGCGCTCATGGTTGCTGCGACAGGCGCATGTTCGCGAAAGCCGTGCCTCCGCACGCAAGAACACGCTAGCGGCACACGCTACGCAATCGCTGCAGTTCCCGCCGGTGTGAGGTAGTGCATCGGCTCGGTTTCCGGTTCGTCTTTGCCCAGCCGGGGCGGAAGCGCCCAATGTCCGCACCATACAGCACCGTTGTTGTGTGTGGTGACGAGGCGGTTATAGCGCGCGCCCGGTCTCGGCGGAGACACGGTCCTCCCAAGAAAAAGGATCGCTCCAAAAGCATCTCTATTTGAAATGGCACGCCGCTTGCTGCTCCTGGTCAGAGCCCATCAAAACACGATGAAAGCGACTTGCGCCATGCCCGACACGCGAAGCTCTAGACCGTGGCCTGAGGAGACGGTGCCTGTTCCCGCTGAACATCGGTACATCATCTCCTCCGGAGGTCCCTCCTCGGTAGCCGCTTTGCGCACGGCTGGTCCGATGCCGGCACGCCAACACATGGCGCTCGCGCAATTGCCGTCTACCGGTTCTGATCAGCATGTGAGTGCCCAACAGCCCCATCAAAGAGCCACCGAAGCCAAGGTCGGCGGGTCACTGGCAAACTTCGACAATACGCCGAACCAGCTCAGTAACGCGGGTCTCTTGCGTGAAGTCACATTTGAGGCCTCCACACGCGTTCGATATTGGCTACTTCGGGCCCGCTATCACTTTGTCCCGGGCACGAGCGCGAGCGATGGATGCCGCTTCCGGCGCCATAGCCGTGGAAAGATTGCCCCAGCGGCTCGACAGCCTCCACTTGCTCAGATCGATGGCGTTCGGGTGACGAAGACCAGCAGCCAAGATGTTCCCCTACATCGGGATGGAAAAAGGAGGGTGCGAGCCGCGAGGGCCTCATTTCATGCCCGGCATACGAGCCTTTGCTCGGTATTGCGCCAGCCTCTGCCAGAATCCGGCGCGCCAGTTTTTTCCTGAGGAGCAAGTTGATGACCGTTCAAAAGAAGGTTCCCTTCGTCACCTTTCTCACGCGTGTTCGCGATGAGTCAGTCCAGGGCCCAAATCCATATCGCTGGGAAGAAAAGACATCTGACGACTACTTTGCCGGCAAGCGCGTCATCCTGTTCTCGCTGCCTGGCGCCTTCACTCCGACCTGCTCGACCTACCAACTGCCCAATTTCGAAGAGCTCTATGATGAGTTTGAGAAGGAGGGAATTGACGCGATTTACTGCGTCTCCGTCAACGATGCCTTCGTCATGAATGCGTGGGGGAAGTCCTTGGGCCTGCAGAAGGTCGAGCTCATCCCCGATGGCTCAGGCGAGTTCACACGCAAGATGGGCATGCTGGTCGCAAAGGACAATCTCGGCTTCGGGATGCGCTCCTGGCGCTACGCCGCCCTGATCAACAATGGCGTGGTGGAGCAGTGGTTCGAGGAGGAAGGTTTCTCCGACAACTGCGAGGCCGACCCCTATGGCGTCTCATCCCCGCAAAACGTTCTCGAAACGCTGAAAGCCGCCGCATGACCTAGAAAACGTCTCACTGGTGCCATTGCCCGCCCCAAGAGGCTCCCTCGACAGGATTATCGCGCTCACCATGCAATCCTCAGCAAGCCTGCTTCAGCGCCAGAAGCAATCCATGGTCGCATCGCCTCAACTCATTGAGTCGATTCGCTTGCTGCAACTGGCGCATACTGAACTGCATCAGTTCGTGGAGCGGGAAATCGAGAAGAACCCGCTCTTGGAATCTGCGTCAAACGATGGCGGGCCTTTTGGCGATGTTTCGAGTTCGGGAGCGGATCAGCCTATCGGCCCACGCGCAAACGCCGTTGACGGACCGACCGGGGGCGGGTCGCCTGAACGGCTCGGGCAATGGAAATCACTTCGCAACACGACCAACAACCCGCCGGGCAATGGCCCTTCCCTCGACGAGTTTGCCACCCTCGCCGAAACATTGCACGACCATGTCGCTCGTCAGATCGCCCTCACTGCGTTCACACCACAGGAGCGGCTGATCGCTGGCCAGCTTGCCGCCGATCTGGAAGACACTGGCTATATTCGGGCAAACCTTTTGGAGCTGGCCGAGAGCCTGAATGTCCGTGAGGCTGTTGTGGAACGGGTTCTCGGAACCTTGCAGCAATTTGATCCACCGGGAGTTTTTGCGCGAAGTCTCAGAGAATGCCTCGAGATCCAGTTGCGCCAGCGTAACCGGCTCGACCCGGCAATGGCAGCTTTGGTTGCCCATCTTGAAATGCTTGCGCGGCGCGATTTTGAGGCACTGAAGCAGCATTGCGGAGTCGATGAAGAAGACCTTCTCGACATGATGCATGAGATTCGGGCGCTCGATCCCAAGCCTGGGAACCGATTCCAATCCGGTGCGTCTGAATCAATCATACCCGACATCTGGGTCACGCCCTCACCGCAAGGGGGGTGGCAGATCGAACTCGATCCCGCCACACTGCCAAAGCTGCTGATCAACCAAAGCTACTATGCCGAAGTCTCGCGTCAAACTGCCCAAAGTGCGAAGGATAAAGCATTTCTCGACGAATGCTTGCAAAACGCGAACTGGCTAATCCGCAGCCTCGATCAGCGCGCCAAGACCATCGTTAAGGTTGCGGCTGAAATCGTGCGTCAGCAGGATGCCTTTTTGGAACATGGCGTCGCCCACCTGCGGCCTCTCAATCTCAGAACCGTCGCTGACGCGATCGGCGTGCACGAGTCGACGGTAAGCCGGGTGACCTCGAACAAGTACATGCTTACCCCGCGCGGCGTCTTTGAACTGAAGTATTTTTTCACCGTCGCGATCGCGTCCTGCCAAGGCGGCGATGCGCACTCCGCCGAAGCTGTCCGCCATCGGATCAAAGCGATAATTGCCGCAGAATCTCCCGGCGACGTGCTTTCCGACGAGGACATCGCTGCCCGGCTGAAGGAAACCGGCATCGATGTTGCGCGCCGCACCGTCACAAAATATCGCGAAGCAATGAACATCCCCTCCTCCGTGCAACGCCGCCGGGAAATGCGCTTGTGTTTTTAAATTTGGGTCAAGGCAGCCAACATCAGGTTGCATTGCATCAAAGTGGAGACTTCGTTCATGACCCAATCCGCGGCAGGCGTTGTGGACGCTGTTCTGCACGACCCAGAAAAGCCCGTCCCACCGTCTGGTCCCGCATGGGGTGCGGTCATTTCGCTTTCCTTGGGCACCTTCGGGCTGGTGACCGCAGAGTTTCTGCCTGTCAGCCTGCTCACGCCCCTCGCGCATGATCTCGGTGTCACCGAGGGTGCGGCTGGACAGGCGATGACGGCGACCGCTATCGTCGGGGCGATCTCGGCGCCGACAGTGGCTATCATCACAAAGCGCCTGGACCGCAGGCTCGTCATGTGGGCGATGACGCTGCTGCTGATCCTGTCGGACGTTCTGGCGGCCGGCGCGTGGTCGCTGGCGGTTCTCCTGACTGCACGCGTCGTGCTCGGCATAGCGCTCGGAGGCTTCTGGTCGATGTCGGCAGCACTGGCGATGCGGCTCGTTCCAAGCCACCTCCTGCCGCGCGCTATGGCGATCATCCTCACCGGCGTTTCCGTGGCTACCGTTTGCGCAGCTCCAATCGGCGCTTATGTCGGCGATATCTGGGGATGGCGAAGTGCCTTCATGCTCGCCGCAGTCGGCGGCGCGGCTACACTGCTGGTGCAACTCATAACCATTCCGAGACTGCCTCCGATTGGAGTGGCTAGCTTCCGCAGCCTGCTGGATGTGGCTAAGATTCCGATGGTCAAGGTCGCGCTTGTGGTCGTCCTGCTTGTCGGTTCCGGCCACTTCGCCGGAATCACTTATATCCGCGCCTTCCTCGAGAAGGTTCCCGCTCTGGACGTCGAAACGATTTCGCTTGTGTTGCTTGCTTTTGGCATCGGGGGATTCTTCGGCAATTTGGCCGGCGGGCTTCTGGCCGAGTACAGTCTCAAGGCAGTCGCGGCCCTTGCACCGCTGCTCATAGCGATAGCTGCTGTTTCGCTGCTGATGGCGGGAGCATCGGCCTTCGCCTCGGCGATTGCGGTTGCCGGGTGGGGCTTTGCCTTCGGCGCCGTGCCGGTGGGATTACAGACGTGGATGGTGCGGCGGGCCGTTCCCGAGCAGGCCGAAAGCGCCGGTGTGCTGATGGTCGTAGCATTCCAAGTGGCAATCGCAGCCGGCGCGATTTTCGGCGGAGTATTGGTGGACAATGCCGGGATTACCAGTGCCATTGCCTACAGTGCTGTTGCCACGTTCGCCGCCGCCCTGACAGTGTTCCTGCTCGGCCCGAAGCGCGAAACCTAGACCGCCTGACAGAAGAGGCCTCAGCAGCGCAAGCGGCACGAGAGATGCGATGCACGGCGCGGTCCTCCGCACGATTACTCATGGACCAGCGCAAGCGCCTCGCCGATTGGCCGCACTGAGCTGGCGCAAAACATCGATGTCGCACGTACGCGATACGATCTCTCCCAAGCAGGTTCGCGGAGGAAAACGAGTTCGTCACAGCTCTGCGCGCCGGCGAGTAAGGACTGATTGCACGATTGCGAAGCATGAGGGACCATTACTACCGACTTGAGCATCGTTTGGAGGACTGCGATATCCCCACATGAGAGATTGGGTTCGGCACCGAAAGCAGCAATGCCGATCCATCGCGACCCTGAGCTTTAGCCTCCGGACGTTCGGCGCTTGCTTGCCAATCAACCAGCGCCGTCGGGCCAGCGGATCTCGAATCCGCCGGTTCCAATGGGCCAGGCCAGGCCAAAGCCGCTGTCAAACGCCAGACTTAGATCGTTCTTTCTCGTCACCTTCGCACCGACGAGAATTACCTGTCGGCCAGTCCACCGCTGATGCTGGCGGTAGTCGAGCAACTGGCCGGTCGCGGCGCGAATCGCGAAGCGCATCGTAGCCGCATCAGCAGGCTTGATCTCGACCATCACTTCCGGCATTGCGTCAACCGCAACCGAAGGTCGTCGCGAAAACAAGCGGGAAAATCAATCCGCGGATATCGCTCGCTGAGAAACGCTACGAACTGTTTGTGCAGACTGTCATGCTGAGGATGGACATTGATCTCGTACTTCCGCACATACCGTTTGTAGACGTCGGACGCTGCCGCTCCAGCCGGTCGGCCACGACCTCCATCATGAGCGACTGGCTCGCCTTCGATAAATGCCTTTACTCTCTTGACGAATGCTCTGGCGGATCGATCTGTCGTATCGTTCGCATACCACCAGCTTGCCTGGCCACTCCACCCTTTGCCACGGTGCCTATCCTCCGGGGGCAGCACGAATGCATTTTCGGCGAGTGTCCTAGCCCTGAACGACCTGATCTTATCCTTGTAATGCTGGGCGGAAGGGTTACGCCCCTTGAAGTGCTGGCGGTGGCGATACAGTCGCGCACCGCGATACCACCCGACCACCACGCGCGGATCTTTGCCTTCCTCCGGAGCCGTCCAAAACGATGTCGATCCCGTCGACAAATTCGTCGTGCTTGCCTGAACCCAGATTCTGGATGCGCACCTGCCGATCCAATTCGCCCTTAATCGTCTCGAAGAGCCGTAAACGTACCCGTCATCGGCTGCAACAGTTGCATTCTTCCGCGCAATAACCCTGCTTACTCGGAAATGCCCCGCCACCGAGAGGCGGGTCATCCGCGCTCCGCCCGGCGTAGTCGTTCATCCACGCAACATTGCAGAACAAAATAGGCATTTCTCAACCTCTATGGGACGTCATGACGGATTCGATCGAAAGTTCCTATGTCAGACGAGTTGGTTAGTTGAACCGTTTTGAGGCGAATTCTAATCGAGCCTAATCCAGCTGGTGAATGGTAGATTGTGGCACAACAGCCTTGGCGATTTCACATAAGTGCTTGTGGTGCGTGAGATAGATGACCTGACCTGTGTTCGCCATCTCCCCAAACAATCTGAAAACCTCCTCCGAGCGAATATGGTCAAAGGTTTCCATGATGTCGTCGGCGATGAAGGGAACCGAGGGCCGGAATTGCGCGAACTCGTAATAACCGGCGAGCCTCAGTGCCAGGTAGAGCTGAAAGCGCGCGCCCTTCGAAAGCGCGTCAGCGAGCTTGGATTGCCCGTCGCGCTGCACCGCGATGAGAACCTCCCCGCCTTTCACGGGCTGGGTTGTAAGGCCTGAATACTGCCCACGGGTCATTAGCTTGAATGCGTCTGATGCACGCGCCATCATCCCCGAACGGTGGTTCTCACGGTAGATCCGCAAAGCATTTCCAGCCGACATGATGCCGAGCTTCAGCTCGATGTAACGAACGGCCTTCTCCTCGATTTCCAACAGGGTTGTGCGCCGTTCGGCATCCAGGTGTGCAACCGCGCTGTCGCCGCCGATGGCGTCCAGCTTATCGGCCGCGCGTGTCTGCCGGATCAGCTGTTGCTGGATCATCTCATCGAACTGGCGAAGCCGCTGCTCGCCCTCAGCCTTCTCGACCGTGAGGCTGTCGAAATCGATCGCGTCCAGGATCGAGCGTGCCTCCTCGAATCCGTCGACTGCAAGTTCCGCCACTACCCGTTCCTCAAGTTCAGCGACGGCAGCGCGCAATCCATCCCGCTCGCGCAGCAGCTCATCGCGTTCGACTACCTCGGACAAAGTGGCGACGCCAAAAACGCCCAGCACTTCGTTCTTGCGGCGTTCGTGCGCCGAAATCTCATTGTCGAGGATGTCGCGCGCCTCCTTCAGGCGCTTCAGGTCGTGGCCGAGGCTTGCCTTCGTTTCGCGTGTCCGCTCGGCGCGCTCCAGGCGCTCGGCAAGGCGGATGGCCAACTGCTCCGGCTCGCCATCCTCCGTCGGCTCGTCGGCTTCAACCGCTACGGCGATGACCTCGACCAGAAAATTAGCCCTGTCGGCCGCCATCTTGTCGATACGCAGCTGCAGATCGTCCCGTTCCTGCAGGCTTCTTGACAGTTCGGCCAATTGATCGAGCACAGTGCCGACGCCGGATGCTGAGAGCCCGCTTTCGAGCCAACTTCCCTTGAGTGCTTCGACAATGCCGGCCAGCCATTCCTCCTCGCGACGCTCCGCCACGCCTACGGCAACCCGTCGGGCCGCTAGATCCTCTTCTTTGGAGCCCACCATTCTGAGCGCCTCGGCATACTCTGCGTCCACCTTGCGCTGCCGATCCAGAAACAGCTCAGCGATGGCCATGATTGCTTCGAGGGTGTCGCCGGGCTCTGATACTATGCCGACGCTTTCCAGCGCTGCTCTCATTTCCAAGCGTATCTGCTCGCCGGCGTCAGCGGCTCGCTCCGCCTTCCTGCGGAGAAGTTCGATCTGCTCCCAGGCAGCGAGCGCATCGCTGCGCGCCTCGATCTGATCCTCGATCCTTTCGATCAGGCGCTCAGACGAAGGTTCCACGGCGTCTCCGAGCAGGTCTCTGGCGGCCGCGCGGATTTCCAACAATTGGGTATCCACATCCTTGCCGAGCTGTGTGCGTTGGATGCCGTTGCGTGACAGGTTGGCCGCGACCTCGGCCAGTTCGCGAGTCGTTGCCCGGATCTCGGCAAGATCCGCCGCGCCGGCCAGCCGGCCCGCGCTGGCAATGTCATCGCGCGCCAGTGCCACGGCGAAATCGTCAGCGGTGTCACCGGTCAGCGCTGCGCGGTGTGTTGCCCACGCATCATCGCGGACACGGCGGATCGCGGCAGCCCCATCATCGTCGACAACGTCGACCGAGGCACGAAGGGCATCCAATCCAGCCTTGAGCATGGCACGGTTGCCCTCGTATTCGGCGAGGCGTTCGGCAAGTACGGCGGTGTTTCTTGCCAGTTCTGACGCTACTGTCTTCCAGGCGGCAATGTGCCCGGCGCTCGGAACCGCGACGTTGGCGAGAGCAAGGGCATCTCCTCTCCATGGACGCAAGCGCGCGAGCGACACCTCCCATCGAATTGTTCCCGCATCTTCTGCCTCGCGAGCCGTCCTGATCTCCGCCAGGTGTCCGCTTGCTCGCGCTTTCGACAAAGCCGAGCCCAGCCTTGCCCTGGCAGGTTCGGGCACTGCCCTTTCCTCGCCGACCCGCTGCCTTGCCGCCTGCAGCGCATCGAGTGCTGCCGCCGCCTCGTCGCGGGCGGCGCGCACCCCGGTAGCAATCCCGGACCTCTGCTCGACCATAGCGCGAACGACGCCAACGGTGACGGCAGGCAGAAGCAGCGCGGCAGGATCCGGCTCGGAAGATCGACCCAAGGCGGCTAGGCAGCTTGCCACGGTGTTGTTGAGGATTTGCAGCCCCATCCTGCGAGTGGGCAAGTCAAAGCCAGCCGCGGTATGGCGCACTTTGCTCTCCGCAAGCCCGCGAATTCGTTCGGAAATCGACAGGACCGATTCATCCTCATCGACCGCAGTGACTTTTGCCGCCAAGCGCTGGACCTCGTCGATGTTTGCGGACAGCCGCGTTCTGAGGCTGGCATCGTCATCGATGAGTCCGGTGACACTACCCGTCCACGTGCGAGCTGGGGAGGCGATGTCCGGCAGCTCATTCAGCCGGGCAATCTTGCGCCGGATATCCGCCCGCATCGGCGCAGCACGCACGTAACGAGCAATGGTATCCAGCCTGGCCACCAGCACCGCTCGGTCACTGATGGTCCGGTCGTATTGCTGCGCTGCATCGAGACGTTCGGCCTCCAGGCCCTCGTAGGTTGATGCAAGGGTATCGATCGCATCCCTGCGCGACTTCACGTCAACAAGGCGCTTCTTCAGGAGCGCCAGTTCGGTGCCATGCGCCTGCTTCCGATACAGAGCGTCTGCTTCGGCCTCGAGGGTGTTCAACGTATCACTTGCGTTCCCAAGACCGGCGCTTGCCGTGAAGAGGAGCTTGCCGAGATCGCCCCGCGACTCCAGAATCGACTTCCCGCCCGCTTCCAGCGTCTCGTCATCGAGTGAGAACATCGTCGTGTAAGCGTCACGCGACAGTCCGGCGAGATGCGCCGTGATCGCGACGTCGCTCACCGGTTGGCCCGTCGCGTTCAATAGCGAATTAGTACGCTGTTTCGTACGCGTGAACGTGTGCTCGGAGCCGGCCAGTTCCAGCACGCCGCCAATGCGGATGGCGCTGTACTCGTGCAGGAAGTTGTAGCGGCTCCGTTCCTCGATGCCGAACAGCAAGTCTAAGTAGGCGGAAAGCGCGGTCGATTTGCCGGCCTCATTCAGGCCGAACACGATATGCACGTCAGGTCCGGATTCCGGTTTGGGTCCGAAGTCGATCGTACTATTGGTGAACTTTCCATAGCGAATGAGGTCAAGTCGCCGCAACCTCATGACGATCCACCGGACTTAAGGCGGGCAGTGACCAAGTCCGCACCCTTGGAAAGCACCTGATCGAGGAACTGCTCCAGCCCGGCTTCGTCCTTCCCAGCAAAATCCCGTCCGTCAGCCGGAAGGTCGGCGACCATCTTTTGGACGAACGCCCTCGCCTCAGCGCGGAAGGCCTCCGAGGTGGCATCGGCACGCATTGATTGCCCGAGTTCGAAAATCGGATCAGCAATATCCTCGGCGGTCTCCGTCCGAGGCGGCGCGAGGTCAAGCTCGAGCTTCTCCACCCACGTATGGCCCAGCTGTTCCGCAGCCTGTTCGGCTTCGGCAAGAAGGAGGTCCCTGTCGCGGATCAGCGCCCATAACAATGGTGACGTCCCTCTCAGGCCAACGCGGGCCACAGCATGACGCGATCGGACGGTGGCCCGCATCTCTTCGAGCGCGAAACGAATACGCGCGACGGCCTCGGGCCACTCCACCGCCCCGGTAAGGTCGACGCTCACCCGTTCGAACTGCGCAACGCTGGTCAGCCGTTCCTCGATCTCCACCGAACGGTCGTCGCGCACCGTCACCAGGGTGACTGATTTCTCACCCGCCTCGTTAATATCCCTCCCCTGAGGTATTCCCGGCATCACCACGGTGCTTGCGCCGGAATAGACTTGACGAACATGAATGTGGCCGAGGGCCCAATAGTCGAAACCGTGGGCGTGCAGGTCAGCGATGCTGCAGGGCGCGTAAACGTCGTGACCGGGCGATCCAGCCAGACTGGTATGCATGATGCCTATGTTGACGGCCCCTTCACGAGCAGCCGGATATTTGGTCAGCAGGCTGTCCGGGGCCTTTGGGTTCGCAAAGCTCAAACCGTGGAAAACGATGTCCAGACCGCCGGCTGTCTGCAATACCGACTGAGCACGACCGCCGAAGAGGGTAACGGTGTCGGGAAACACCAGCTGTTTGGAAATCCGCGACAAGGCGTCATGATTGCCGCGGATCTTGAAAACCCTGATGCCGGTCTGGTGCAGGCGTGTCATTTGCGATGCCAGAAACCGCGCAGTTTTCATCGAGGTCTGCTCGCCATCGTATAGGTCGCCAGCAATGACCAACGCGTCGACTCGTTCCTCAAGGCAGAGATCCACTATCGAAACGAATGCCTGGCGGCTGGCGTCGCCCACGAGCCCGGCAAGATCGGGATTTCGCATCGCCAGCGAACGAAGCGGCGAGTCGAGATGAATATCGGCCGTGTGTACGAATCGAAATGCCATTCGGCCTCCGCCAGGGAAAGAGGTGTTCTGAGCTCGACTGAAATTGCAGCGAGGTCGCTGCAACGCCCCATTACACTTCGGCTAATTTCTCGCTCGTGGAGTCGCCGACCACCAACAAGCCGTCTTGGGACCGTAACAATCCCTTGGCAACTGAATCGGCGACCGCGGCCGAAATTAGCTGCTTCAATTGTGCGCTTGTGGCTTTGAAGCCCAGCATCCTCGCAACGCCTGTGGCAATTTCTTCCTCTGTCGCACCGAGATTGGATTTCACGACTTCCATAGCGCCTTGGGCGACCTCGTCCTGCGCAATCATTTCGGGCTTACGCAATCCAGGGGACACGACCGCACTGCGATCTCTAAGACGAACAGGAGCACCCGGCTTGAAGCAGAAGTTGCCTCGACGGGCTACTGCACCACCTCTCTGTGCTATGCCTACACCTCGCTCGATTGCATCCTGAATCCTGCCACCGGCCCGCTGCAGACCCCACGCGTCCCGAATACGCGAAACTATTTCGTCGACATGGATTGGTGTTTCTGTAGCCACGACCTGCTCGACCAGCCCGGCCATGATTCCGCTGGGCGTCTCGTGGAGTTCGAACGATCCCGGTCGCCTTAGCTGAGTCTCTTCGTAGGCTCGATTGGGAGTCTCGGATCCGTTTGTGCTCTCGAGACCGATTTCCGTCACGTTGCCCCGGTCGACCATAACAACCTGAACGGCTACAGCACGATTTCTCTGAACCCCCAATTCGGCCCGCTCATCGAGTTCCTTTCTGGCAGCCTCAATCGCTAGTATGGTTCGCTCCAGCTGCTCATGAGGTCGTTGGAACCAGTCAGCGCTCCAGATCCGATGAATAATCCAACCATGATCCTCAAGGACGGATTGCCGTAGCCGGTCTCGATCTCTGGCCGAGCGCGACGAATGATATTCTGCACCATCGCATTCGATGCCGAGTATATACCGGCCTGGCCTCTCTGGATCCGCAACCGCGAGGTCGATGAAGAAACCGGCAATGCCCACCTGAGCATGAACCTGATAACCTTTTTCGATCAGCGCGTTGGCTACCTGTTCTTCAAAGATCGAATCCATTTCGCGAACCGTGGCCTGGGCAAGCGAAATTCGCCCTGTTCTCGCGTAGTGCAAGAAGAGCTTGAAGGCGAAGATGCCTTTCCCTTTGCCACGCTCCAGGTCGATGTCTTCGTCTGTGATGGACGCGAATACTTCGCAGCTGCGCTTGGCTCGGCTTATGAGGACGTTGAGCCGACGCTCGCCGCCTTCCGCACCAAGAGGGCCGAAACGCATGGCCATGTATCCCTGCGCATTCTTGGCATACCCCACCGAGATCATGATCACGTCGCGCTCATCGCCTTGAACATTCTCAAGGTTCTTGACAAAGAATGGCTCGCTGGGATGCGCGTGAAAGAACTCCTCCGTATCGGGATTTAGTCGCCGCAGCGCTTCGAGTTCATCCTGGATCGCGCGGCGTTGGGTAACCGAAAATGTTGCAACGCCTAGAGTCTCTTGCGGGTTCACCTTCGCATGACGGATGATCGCTTCGGCTACTGCTCTCGCCTCTACCGGATTGGTTCCTGTGCCACCGGAATCGAAGACCCCCTCCGGCACATGATGAAACCGCAACCCCATGCCTGCCTCTTGGGTATAGGGGCTTGGCACGATGAAAAGCCGGTTCTCGTAGAACTGGCTGTTCGATACGGCGATCAGAGATTGGTGACGGCTACGGTAGTGCCAGCGGAGCATACGCTGCGGCAAGCCGCGGGCCGTGAACAGGCCGAGGATGCTTTCGATGTCGGCGACCTGCGCGCCCTCACCCTCGTCATCTTCAGACTGCGAGCCTGTCATCTTCGCGAAGAATGTCGTGGGTGGCAGTTGGCGTTCGTCGCCAACAACGACCACCTGATTGGCCCTGGCGATCGAGCCAAGCGCGTCCACAGGCTGTATCTGAGACGCCTCGTCCATCACAAGCAGATCGAAGGACATCCTGCCGGGCGACAGGAATTGGGCCACCGAAAGCGGGCTCATCATGAACACTGGCTTGAGTGCCTGGATGGCAGGCCCTGCCTTCTGCATCAACTGCCGGATAGGCATGTGGCCCCGTCTGCGCGCCATCTCAGAACGAAGCAGTCCGACTGGTCCAGCTCCGCCGTCTCTTGAAGGAATTTTTCGGTGATGAGCCGTCACAACTTCAATGGCACCGGCCTTGATCCTCTGTCGGTCCAGATCCGCGAAGTCACGTACAGCCCTGGAATGCAGTTCCCCGTCGAACCTTGCCAGCTCCGGCTCATCGGTCGCCATCGCTAGAAACATTCGTTCGTAGTAGGCCATATCGAAGACTGATCGCGCCGATCCTGTTGTAATCTGGCCGTCGGCTAGGCCGTCTATCAACTGTCCCAGTCCAGCCTTTCGGGCCGTTTCGGATCGCTCTTCATAGGCAACCCATTTCGAGAGCTGTTCCTGATGATCGAGCCACCCCTCCAGTCGAGAAACAACCTCGACTATCGCGACGTCTGGAAAATCGTCTACTCCAAACAAGGAGGGAGCATCGGCTTTCAAATCCCCTGCAAGCGCCTTCAATTCCCGCGCTGCCGCTTGGGCCGCTTCACGCGCTGAACGCGCCAAGTTTGCGATCTCTTTTCTTTCAGGCAACCGCGCAGCCAAATGCCGGATTGAGCCATTTTCTCTCAGCCAAAGTTCGGCTTGCGCGAGAGCGGCCCAATCGGATCCTCGACCGAGCCACGACGAGCCGAATGCGAACTTGCCAAGGCTTTCCCCGTCGTCGATCTCTTGAGCAAGCGCTTGTAGTCTGCCTAGTCGGCGCAGTATCTCCACCCGCTCACTGATCAGATCTGGAACGTCAGTCAGAACCTGTCGTGACGCGTCATCGGCTTGAGCTACAGTGCTTGCCTTCGCTTCCATCAGTTGCAGCGAGGCCCGCTCGGCGGAAGCCACGTCACCTAGCATGGATGACGCAAGGTGGCCTAAATCGTTCCAGAACCCCTCGATAATCGGCTGACCTATCTCGATCACCTTACGAACTCGGACCGCACGCGCGCCCGCTTCAGAGCGCTCCGCCATCCGCCCGGCTATAATTCGCGGTTCCGAGCCAAGTCCCCTCAGCGTGCGCATCCACTCCACTAAGGCCTGGAGTGGTGCCGAAGACGATCTCTCCCCGCGCCAATCCGCTCCGAAGGCGGAACGGCCAAAGGCGTCGCCTTCGCGCACTTTTGCTGCGGCCGCCTGGCCCTTCATCAGAATGTCGAGGAGACCCACTATCTCCGCCGCAGGCGCGCTAGGGGCTACCAAAATAGTCCGCACAAGTGCAGTGGCGCGACGGTAGTCGCCATTCAATGCTTTCAATATTCCCGTGTGCGTGGCGAGCGCTTGCCGCGCCGCGGCCACGTTGGTACTCCACGCGGCATCAACAACCTTGCCCTGAAGCTCGGCTCTAGCAGTCTCTAGCGTTGCTACGCTGTCGGCAAGGTCACCAGCCTGTTCCAGCCCGGAGTCCCAAACTGTGGCTGCAAATGCCTCAGGGCTCGCATCGGGGGCTGCCGCAACTCTCTCGCCGGTCATCACTAGCCTGAGGAGTCCTGCAAGCGTGTCCGGTAAAACCGTAGACCCCAGTTCTTGATTTAGCCGCTCAGCTTCTTCCCGTAAGCGTGGGAGCAACACGGTTAGCTGGCGCGCACGAACGAAACCATCTTTCGGAAAGTCTGAAGGAAGCTTAGCAAGCTCTGTCTCGAGACCTTCGATTGGCGTGTCGATAGCCGTCGCCACCAACTGCTCCGACAGTTCCTCGGATTTGCGGTTGAAATCCGTTCCTGTCCAGAGAAGCGATGCAATGTCCTTTGGACGCTCATCCCAAACCGGCGAGACTAGCGCCTCGGCAGGAAGTCCAGGTGCGGACGCGAGAAGCTCAGCACGATCTTCTACCTCGCCGCTGTCGCTGAGGATTTGCGGAGGCTTCGCCTCGATCCGCTCAGCAATATCGGCCAGTTTGGCGTGCAGAGCCTTTGCTTGATCCAGCGACGACGCAATGCGTGGGACGAGCCTCTCAATAGTCGTTGGTAGAACGACATCCAGGCCAACTCCCCGCCATGGGTGGTGGATCGGCAAGCCGATCTCGTTGATCCGCTGAGACACCTCATCGAGAAGTTTGCGACGTTGCGAGACACCGTCATTCGTCCAAGCGGTGGCATCCTCAAGTTCAATATCAACTGGTTTTTGCCCGTTCTGCCTTAGTCGGGTTAGCTGGCCAAGAACCTGGTATGGAGTGAGTTCGGACGTTCCAAATGCAACGTGCATTCGTGCAGCATGTGCATTGAGTTTATCCCGAGCCTCCAGCAAGCGCTCAGTCAGGGAAGAAGGAAGCTGTCCCCTAGGCGATCCGAGTTGCCAGGTGCGCCGCAGCTCCTCCAGCATCATGCGCTTGTTCGCCTTGTTACTATGGAGCTCGAGGCAGGCGTCCCCCACTCCGGCAGTATCAAGCCGTCGCTTCACGACTTCCAGCGCAGCCATTTTTTCGGCCACGAACAGCACGGTCTTTCCGTCGGCAACGGCCGACCCGATAATGTTTGCGATCGTCTGCGATTTTCCTGTCCCAGGCGGACCTTGGATAACGAGGTCGCGACCTTTTCTTGCATCATGGATCGCCAGCGTCTGAGAACTGTCACTGTCGACGATATGCAACATTTCGGCAGGCGCAATATGCGGATCAATCGCATTGTCGTCCGACATCAGCGGTTCGCGTGCTTCGAAACCATCTGAAAGAAGCGAGCGGATCTTCGGTTGTTCGATAATCTTTGCGCCATCCGGCCAGAGATCCGGATCCAGGTCACGGTACATCAAGAACTTAGCGAACGAGAAGAAGCCGAGCACCATATCATCGGCAAGCACCTGCCAACCCTCTTTCGTCGACACTGCTTCGGCAACGGCATCGAGATAGGCCGAGACGTCGAAGTCGTCTCCCACTTCAAAACGCGGCAGGGCGAGCTTGCGGATGCGGTCGAGATAGAGTTCCAAGGAGAGGTTTGCGGTAAGATCTTCCGGACGAGCTCGCAGCCGAAACTTTTCTCCAGCGGCCCCTCGCTCAAGCCGTACCGGCACCAAAATGAGAGGAGCCTGACGGATGTTTTCTTTGTTGTTCGGGTCAATCCACTTCAGCATGCCAAGGGCCAGAAAGAGGATATTGACGCCCTGCTCTTCCTCAAGTGTGCGGGCATCGTGGTAGAGATCAAGGAGCCGGCGCTGCAGCCCCGTTGGGGTCATCCTCGTCTGAAGCTTGGTGTCAGAATGTCGCGCAGATACCCCTCTATCGTCGAATCCTTCGTCCTCAGGCTGAGCAAGAGCAACGGGGGAATAGTCGATTTCCTCGTCTGGAGGGCTGCTTTCAACCTGGCCTGCCTTCGGCCGATCCGGCTTGCCGGCCAGGAAGGTAAAAGCCTTTCCTTCGCTCACCAGCAATCGATAGATCTCAGACGACCTCTCGTCGACAATATCGATCGTCTTCGCGCTCTTTGAAAACCGTGGCACATTCAAAAGTCGGTTGCGAGCAGAAAGGTCGAGCAATTCCATCCTGGCTCGCTCGAGCTTTTCCTTTAAAGGCAGATCGCTTTGGAAGACCGATTTTTCAACTTCCGACACTCACACCCCCCTGATAGGCTGGACACATAGAGCCTACACAAGGGCTGTCCGCAACATAAAATGCTCGTTTTTCAACTTCGAATGGCTGCCACCAACACTTCAATCGTTTTAGTATTGTGAGCACCGCGGCTTAGTGGAAAATTGCGGATGTTTGTTTAATGTTCCGGACACTTCGCATCCCCACCTTGATCTCGAGGTTCCCTTTCGGACAAAATGCCATCATACCTCTGGACGAGGTGTTGGCAGCTCTGGCATCTGCCTCGCCGGCCACGACCAACTGGCGCAAGCCGACTTCTTTTTCAATCGGCCCTCCTAATTGCATTCCGAGAAAACTTGTAGGCTCCAGCGCGGAAAGATGGTCGTGTTCACGAAAAGGGCAACTACAAAGTCGTGACTTCGGGCTGATCTGCGAAGGCACCATGGTGTTCAAAGCGCCGAACTACAAGGCAAACCAGCGCCAGCGAAAAAGGCGCCTACGAAGCGTGCAGAGGCACGTTAGAAATCATGCAGCCTGCGTTTCGCAAAGGATCGGAAATTGAATAACAATCGCTATTCTCATCGTCGCCGCGCGCGACCAAGGCGCGGCGCGGAACCAATCGTCCGCAGACGTTTCTTTCCAGATGTGCCCTTGCCTCTGATCCTGGTGATCGTGGTGGCCTTGGCTGCTTACGCGACCCACTATTTTACAGGCTCGGGCGACCAGTTACGTGGTCTGGATATAGCAAACTCGACCGGGTCGAGACCGGCGCGGATTGTAGGCATAGCATCGGTGATTGATGGAGACACGATAGAGATCCACGGGCAGCGCGTCCGCTTCAACGGCATGGATGCACCCGAAAGCCGCCAATACTGCAATGACGCTAGCGCACATCAATACCCCTGCGGGCGCCAGGCGGCCGAAGCACTGGCGAATTTCCTTGCGGCTTCGCAGCCTGTCCAATGCACATTTGTTTCATGGGATCGGTACCGTCGCTTCGTCGGTGATTGTCGGCGCGCGGACGGTGTCAGCGTCGCGTCCTGGATGGTCGAACATGGCCGAGCCTTGGACTGGCCCCGCTATAGCCACGGCGCCTATGCGCAACAGCAAACTAATGCTGTAGCCGCAAAGGTTGGAATCTGGATTGGGACTTTTGACAACCCTTGGGATTGGCGCGAACAACATGCCGAATCTGCGAGCCCAACCAAAAGCCCCCTTGGGCTTGTCAGCCGTCGCCAAGTAGCACAGAGCTACTCATGCCAACCTCGCCGCTTTTGCACGGAGATTTCATCTTGCGAAGAAGCGCGTTGGTATCTCGCCAACTGCTCATGGGGGAGCAAGTTGGATCGAGATAGCGATGGGATTCCATGCGAAGGCGTTTGCTGACCTGGCCATGCTTTGAGCCATCGCCACTATCAGTCCCTTGAGTGCGCGTTCAGCGTTATGGATTGGCGGTCGGAGCTTCGATGCAATTGCGCGAGTGCCGATAGAGCCTGGCAAAAGGGCTGGCTGACGTTTGTCTTGGAAAATTCCACCAGCTCGTTAAGTCCGGACGGGCTAGAAAACCGCAACGCTTCGTAGCGGCAGACAGGGATCTGCCGATTGTCTTTGAAGCGCTTGTCGGGCCCGCCGTTTTTGTTTGGGTGAGCCCAGGTGTAGCTCACGATCTCCGCATCAGATGGAACTTTGCCGGTCTCGATGAAATTACTCGGGGCGAATTGGGTCTGCAGATCGGCATATCCGACTGCGCCGTATCGGTTTCCGTCCTTCACCAAGACGAGGTCTGGCATGAAATAAAGGACTTGCCGGCCGACATGGAGCGAAGGTGGAGTGACGTTGCTACGAACAATTTTAGGCAAGGAGCTTTCAAGCGTGGTCGGCTTTTTGTCGACCAACATCGTCGCGCCCGCATTTCGCTTCCAAGCCGTCAGTTCCTCTATTTTGCCGCCGGCGGCGACATGCCATCTCCCTGCGCAGCCAGTGAGAGTTTCGAACGCGCCGACAAGTCGCCCGTAGGCAGCCTCCGCGTCTTTTTCCAGATCGTAATAGAGCACGCTTACCCGGCGGTAGCTGTCAAACCATTTGCCAATGAGCATACCCGGCACAACGGCACCGACGCCCAGCGCCGGTGCGGCACCTCCGAGCTTGGTCCCCACAAGGAAACCTGCAATCCCGAACAGAACCGCGAGTGCTACGGACAGCCGCGTCTGCGATTGCCTTGCATTGATTTCATCGAGCACATTGGCAAATGTCTCATCACGCATCTCCACCACATCGCGGGACTCGATTTCCCTCATTACGACGCCGTCAGAGACGTACTCCGGGGGCGAGGATTGTGGACGGGGTTGCGGCGCAGATCGGGTTTGAGAGAGCTGTACTACCTTCTTGGCGCTAGCCTTGCCTAAAGTGCCACGATAGTAGAGCCCACCGACGCCGGCGTGGATGTAGTGACCTCGTGGCCCAGTGCCGATGCGGAGGCCCTTCACGCCAACGGAAGCGCCAACCCCGCCGGACGAAAAGTTAAAGCGGAATGGTCCCGCACTGATCGATTTTCGAACGTAAAACCCCATAGCCCAATCCCCCAACTCAACTGCCGTACCGGCTAAGGCGCCAGTCTCTCGTCCCCATTCATGGCTTGGCGCCACCAACCGGCGCCAATTTTGATCGCTGCCTCACCCTAATCTCGATGCGCCTTCGAGCCCGCACATCGCCCATCTGCGCTCCGTCGGTGAGATGATCGCCGGGCAGGATGAGCTGACCACCAGACATCGGCAAAATCGTAAACCCCTTTAATGCGGGCATGTCACTGAGCACACTTGTAACTGAAATCGCGCGCGCCAGCCCAAGGCCGGCATTGTCGGCGGGATGGAGTGAGCCGATTTCCACTTTCCCTGACAGGACCGGTTGGAGCCCCTTGTCCATGTTGGAGGATTCGCCCGCCATTGCCTGTTCGTCCGTGTGTCCAATCACCTCAATCACGTCGACACCGTAAGAGGTCGCAGTGCCGGCGATTGTCTTCGCAAGATCGCGCAACTTTGTTTTGAACGGATCCGAAAGCTCTGCGCTTCCGGTATCGAAATTATAGCCATCCAGTTCGCTAAGACTAATTATCGGCGGCCAGTCGTGAGGTTTTGCTGCTTGCGTCTGCTCTGCAGCCTTCTTGAGCGCGTCAGTCAGATCCTGCAGCCCTTTGTCGGAGCCGATGTAACCAAATTCTTTCAAGACCTTCGCCGCATCTATCATGGCCTTAGCCTGGTCAACGCTTATGTCGTTGTTCGCAAGGACCTTCGCGACAGGGGCATTTCGCACGACCTCCTCCAGGGAAATACCTGCTTCCTTAACCGACTTAACAGCATCCTTGGCCAGGACCAGCTCGCGCCATTCTTCGTCGGGAACGGTTCCTCCGCTCGCGGGCTGAAACACCGCTTTTATCTGAGCCAGAAGCCGCTTGTTTTCGGCTTCGAGCCTCTGCACGTTTTCCTTGTTTGATTGAGCGGCTCGGAGTGCCTCATCGGTCTCTCTCTGCTTTTTCGTGATGATAGCACCGGCTGCTAGCAGCAGGCAGAACACCAAAAGCAGCATCGTCTCGGCCATGGTCAGGCCCAGTATCAAACCGCGGCCGTAACCCTTGCGCTCGAAGGCGACCGAAGTCCCACCAGCGTCGCTCACCTGCCCCACCAACTGGTTCGCTTAGGCGGTTCCGTTCGTTCGGCGGGAGGCTCGCTTCCCAGAGATTGGAAAGCGTCTGGTTCGGGCGCAGGCTCGACCCTAATCGGTGCGCTCTCGACGGTGTCATTTGCGACCAGATCTGCCAGGTGCTGTTCGATCGCGATAGGAGCGTTGAGAGGGGGAGCAGGCCTCGGCGCGTGAAGGGTTCTTCCTGCCAAGGTTGCGACAAGGTCTCCGGTGTCCTTGCTTTGCTTTTGCACCACTGCAGCAAGCGCCTGGGTCAAGCGCTGTTGTGCCTGAACGCTCTCCGCTGTTTGCTCTGCGGCTGCCACAGCCCTTTCCACACCTGCGGCCACTTTAGCCACAGCATCCACGATGCCAGCCATGCGGCCTTGCTGTTCCTGCGAAGCCGTCTCTGTTTTGACAGCATACTGAGCGACCGCGCTGCCAAGGAGTTTTACCATCGGCGCCAGATCGTTCTTAAGGACCTCATCGGGGACGACAACCTTTTCCAATTTGGTGGCTACGCTGTCGGCCTGTTCACCCAGTCTGCGAACTGAAGAGGACATTGAGGCGTTGGCTTTGTCGAGCAGATCGGCTGCCGCCTCGAGGCGCTGTGCGATCGAGGAGAACTGACTTTCGATCTGCCCAACATTATCGCTCAAAGCGTTGCTGAGCTTTCCCGAGGCCTCTTGAACCGGTTTGATCGATTCCATCGCGATTTTATCCAGTGCCGATCTTATGTGCTCTCCGTTCCGCTCCGCTTGGACGGCAATTTCGGCAAAACCCTCCTCCAACATCTGATTGCTGACGCGGCGAAAGTCAGCGAATTCCCTGGTTACACTTTCCATCTCAGCTCTTACACGCCGCGTCATATCCGCGAGTTCGTGCCTGGCCGTCCGTTCGATGTCGGCAGGATCGCGGCGCATCTGATTGTAAAAGATCCGTAGAGCAATGCCGGTGATCGTCGACGTCACGGCGATGCCAAAGTTCCGCACGATTGTGTCAGTGGATCCTTCGGACCCAAACTGAAACAGCGATACGCCGAGACTCGTCAACGTAAACAGGAAACCCATGTAGTAGAGATTGTCGCCAGTTTGCTCATCGTGGAGCCGTAGCTTGCCGGTGAAGACGGACGCGGCAAGATAGATGAGCATCAGGCACACCGGTGCGCTCGCCGCCATTATCGGGTCTACGCCCGACAGCTTGGCTATTGCGATGAACACGCAGCCACCCAGGGTTAGCGTCGCAAAGACGACAAGGGGCAGGCTCGGATGTCCTAAGAACGACTCCCCTCGCTTCTTGGCCATCAGTTTAACCCCTCCAATCCTACCAGCTTCTCAAAATCACCATGATGGCTTTGAACCCACCGGGTCCAGAACTCTGCATGTTCGTAAGAGCCAAATGGCTTCTTCGCCCTGTCGACGTAGAGTAACGTGACCCCAACGCCATCAAGCGATGTCCCGTAAGTCCTGTCAGCCGCGCTATCAAGGTACTTCTGATAATCGAGGCCCGAACGATATTGTGAGTATAGCGGCGTATGTTCAATCATATCTGACGCGACTATTATTCGCTTTGCGGTCTTCTCTTTCGCCAAACCGCTGTCGAATAGCGACAGTTTGATTTTCTGAATTCCGGCCATGATTGGAGATTGGTTCGAGGATTCTCCATTGGGTATCTGGTCGGGAAGCTTCGTCAGAGGGTCCTCGAATGCATTTTCCCATTTCTTCTGCCGCCGGGACGGATTGTTCGTCCAGCTGTCGACCGTTGAGCCATCGCCCGGGTTGCATCCGTCAAACATCACAGTCAGGTCGCCAGGCGTTGGGCCTAGCGTCAATATCCTCAGATAGCCGCCAGGCTCGACGCGCCCAATGGTCTTGCGGAATTCATTCTTCAGATCCGCCATGGTTATCGGCGAAATCGGATCGGTGGCGTCGATCAAGACCGCTGTCAGGCTCACAGGTCCGTTCAGTGGGCAATTCGTGCTGGTGTCGATTTGGTCCTTCCCGGATCTCGACCACATCCAAACAAAACCGGCCAGCATCACAGCCGACAGCACGGCCAATCCGGCTGCTGCGACAATTGTGCCGCCACTGCCTTTCTTTCTTCTGCGACCCCGCCTAGCCATTCACGCTATCCGGATGAAGCTTGTCGAGATCTCGGTACTGTTCGATCCCGCGCTCGCATTCCAGCCCGATGAGCCGCACCTGAGCGTTTAGTTCTTCCTGCGCGTCACGAATTGAGGCGCCCAGGTCCTTCTCGCTCCATTCATCGTCGGACGATATCAGGGGTTTGATGCGCTCAAGTTTGTATGGTGTGGCAAAATGTTTTGGCGCTGGCTCTGTGCGGGCCTGGATATTGGCCTCCCTGTACTTTGCGAGAAGCTGGTTGCAGGCTCGCTCTAGCTGGTCTTGATGCTGCGCAAAGAGCGTCAGCAGCCTCGACCGATGATCGATGATCGCCCGATGCTCCCTGCGTCTGCTCCCCAGCCGCTTGACGATGTCCTCCACCTTCTCGTTGTGCTCATCGCGCACCTCTTGCAGAGCCTCGATGAGCTCGCTCTTGCGCTCGATGTAGTCTTCCCTGCGAGCGACCAATCTGTTTTCGACACCCGCATAGCCCGGGTATGGATCTAGAACGAACCAGCCATCGATAAACGCAAAGATCGAAAACATGAGGCCGATCGCGAACAGAAGCCAGGATTTCACGTCCATAAGGCCGGCGGGATTGGCGAGCATGCTGCGCACGACCTCGACGCCGGCTCCGTCTACAAAGGATCCACTGACTTCGCGGTAATGCGCAAGCGCTAGGTTTATGGTCAACGCCAAGCCAACATAGGCCACTATCGACAGCGCGCCGATCAACTTCACAAAAACCGATCTGTGAGTCACCAGGCGTGCACAGAATATTGCGAACAGCAGTGCGGCGCCGATGTTCAAAAACGAGAACGCGGCGGCTTCGAGGAGCCCGCCAAAGAATCCCTGTTCATTTCCCTTGGCAAGGAAATTTCCGTTCATCGCCGTTTCAATCAGAAACAGGAAAATCAGCAAGGAAATTCGGAAAACGTAGGCTGCTCCGTGCTGAATCCTAACGGCGCGGACAAGCCCGTGCTTCTGTTTGAACCAGGCGTGCTCCTTCTCCGCGTCGTTGAGCGATTTTCGCAATCCGTGAAGTTCGTCCAGGCCTACCGCGATCGAGGCCTTGAAATCAGAAACACTGGCGGCGTTCGCCTGACGGATCAGACCAAATTGCTCTTCAAAGTCTAGGCCCGCCAAACGTCCGGAGAGAAGCTGCAGGCTATCCTCGAGGGTGTGGTGTGCCGCCTTTTTTTCGTCCTCGACCCTCTCGATGACTGCATGCTCAACGTCGTCGAAATTCTTGGCCGCCTTCGGAGGTTGGTTCGCCTCGCCCCGCTGCTTTCCGCGATCTCCAAGATCCATTTCGCGATCAATTTTCGCGACATCCAAGCTATTGAACAATTGGGTGCTGGCGCGGAAATCGTGATTTGCCTCTAGCAGAGACTCTCGCAGTTTATTTAGCTTTTCGAATTTTATTCCCACAGCACCGCACCCAGATTTTGTACCTCTGCCCGCACAAATGGCTTCTATGCACAGTAGAAGCAAAGGGCAACTGCGTCTTCGCAACTCTGCGGTCCACTGCTCACGAGACGATCGTCTGATGTAAAAATGACAACGATAGCTGCCGTGGCAAGCGGGCTTGGGCGAATGAATAGGCCAGGCAGCATACTCTTCTCCGCCGGGCTTTGTGGCGAAGGAACTGAAGATCACGCCAATGAGCTGATAAAATCGACTCCAGAGGCGTTTGCGCAGTAGCAGAAGCGCGCGCCCTATTTGGCTGGGACTAGACTGCCGACCGCAATGTCCGCCGTCCTGTGAAACCGGCTACGACCTCGATTGCTTCGTCGGCGACGTTGATTCGTTTGAGGCCAACAGAATTAGTCTTGAGCTTGATCGCCAACTTTTCTGCATCCTTCAACCGGGCCAACTGCTGCTCCAACTGGGCTTGCAGCTTTGCAATTTCCGGTTCAGGTCGAAAGTCGCCTTCTCTTCGAGCGCCTTTCTTATCGGCCCGCTGAAAATCGGTCGAAGTCTGGCGTTACCAGGTATAATGCTGACGTCAACAATGGACGCTTCGATATACCCGTCCACGTGGCCAGTTCCGTTCGTTCTTGCCGACTGGTTCTGCTGGGCGCAGTTATTTATGGCGCCTTGCTTGCCGCAGGGGCCATTCGCAGGTCGCGGCCAGTCATCTTGCCCAGGAGGCCGAAAAGAGGGCTATCGCTGCCGAAATGGCCGTCTCAACGATGGCGTCCGTCGAGATTTGACAACAGACATATGGCGCGGCGCGAGCGCTGACGCTGTACGACTGACGCAAGCGGCTCTCAATCCTAGGCGTTGTCCTTGGTCCGTGTGAGGCGGCTTTCGCCTTCATCCGGGCCGAAGCAGCTTTCGAAATCATTGCAGTCCCGGCAACTGGGGGCGCTGCACAGCGAAAAACCTTCGGCCTCGCAGAGCTTTCGGTAAAAGTATTTTTTCCATTTCATGTTTTGGGTGTTGCCGGCCGCCAGCGTCGGAAAATGCGAGGCGAGCAGGCGGCCGAGGTCGGTTCGATTAAAAAGGCCAAGGTCCTGCCAGAGGTGGTCATTGCGCATGGCACGCCGGGCGATGATCTTGGCGAAGCGGGCGCTCGCCGGGTCGCCATGTCGGGCATGCGCCAGCAGCAGTCCATGCAGAAGTTCTTCTTCCAGATCCGGCTCGGGCTCGCTCACCTCTTTCAAGGCAAACGCGTTGATAGGAAAAGCAGGGAAACAGCGGACCAGGACATCGCGCAACTCGGCGCGCGAAAGTCCGGTTGCCTCCGTCGCCGTCGCCTCGCCGGCCTCGATCTCCTCGAGCGCACGTGAAAGCACACAGGCAAGCACATGCTGGTCGAACCTCCTCTCCAGCTCGATGTGCGGCCATTGGCCGGTGCTGAGCCGGGCATAATGTTGGGCAAATATGGTGCGTTCTCCTGGTTTCGTCCTATCAAATCATGCAGAGACCCGGCCTGCCGCAACATGGGTCGGGCAGTTCTTCGGTATGGCACTCCGGGTCGCCTCGCGTCGAGTAGTTCGGCAATTCTCGTCTGGTCCATCGGCTCTGACGCAAATTCTGTGATTGGAAGAGGTGTTCGCGAACCCCTGCCCTGCCGTTTGCGCCTCACGGGGAACACTGGCGCCGGAAATGCCCCTGCAGAGTTGGACGTGAACCGTGCGGGACAGAGGTCGCGTGCTGAGTGCGGCCACATGGTTCAAGCCCGCCAGACTCTCGGTTGAATGAGTCCTCAAAGCGCGCAGCGGGTGAGTTCCAGCGCACGTTCAGGACAGGATCGCGCGCCCCGCGATGCAGGCAGTTCCTCCCCTTCCGCAACTTCAATGTCACCAGGCAGGATGTAGCCCTCGTCATCAAGCTTGAAGATGTCCGGCGCTTGCGCCGCGCATCGCGCGTGACCCTGGCATTTGGCCTTTTGGACGATGATGCGCATGGCGCTGCCTCCATTGTCTGTGCCCCGGGTCGGGGCGGGCCTAAGACCAGTCCAGGATCAAATTTTCGATCCCGAACACATGGCCGCCAGAAGTTATCGGTGCCGTACCCTGCTTGATCCTGAAAGCCGGGATGCGCGCCAACCACTCCTCCAGGCCAATGACAATCTCCCGCCGGGCAAGGTGTGAGCCAAGGCAACGGTGGGGACCATAGCCAAACGCTGCGTGGCGGTTGTCCTCCCGCTCCAAATCGATTGTGTTGGGGCATTCGAATTCCGCCGGGTCACGATTGGCAATCATCGTGGCGCAGGAAACATAGTCCCCCTTCCGGATCGGCGCGCCTTCGAAGTCGATATCTTTCGTAGCCACGCGGATCAACTGAATGGGCGGATAGGCCCGCAGCAATTCTTCGGTTGCGAGCGGGATGCGGTCCGGTTCGCTCCGCAGCAATTGCTGATCTTTGAGGTTGCGCGCGAGGTACGCCAAGTCAAAGCCTATAGCTGCTGCGACCGTGTCGAGCCCAGCGACGAAGACAAGCACGCCGATGCCGCGGACTTGGGTGTCCGTCAGCCGGCGGCCCTCGACCTGTGCCTGCACGATAAAGGTCATGAAATCGTCAACCGCCTCCTGGCGGCGCATGGCTGCAAGTTCGTCGATGAATGCCACGATCGTCCGGGCAGCCACAGGTCGTTCCTTATCGTCGCCGTGGAGCAGATCTTTCCCCCAGCCGACGAATGTATCGAGTCGGTCATCGGGCAACCCCAGAAAGCGAAGAAAGGTGCTCACCGCGAAAGGAAAGGCAAAATCCTTCATCACGTCGCAGCTTGTGCCCGACGCGGCGATCCTTTCGATCAGCTCGACCGCCCGTTCGCGGACAGCCGGTTCCAAAGCCAACACCCGCTTTGGCGAAAGCAGCGGATTGAGCAGTGAGCGAAAGACGCCATGGGCCGGTGGATCGAGCTCAAGCGGGATCGTCGGCCAGTTTTCACCCAGTATGGAGGAGAAGATGCTGCGATGGCTGGAAAAAGTCTCTGCGTCCTGCAGCACCTTCCGCTGGTCCGCGGCACGGGTGATGACCCAGGTACCCCGGCCATCTTGCGTGTTGTAGCGGGAGTAAAAGATCGGAGGCCCGTCATGTACGCAAGCGACAGCTGCGTGTGGATCCCCGTTGGGTGTTGGTGGCATCCCTGGCGATGTAAACAGGCTGAAGTCCCTCACCATTTCGGGCGGGACATGATCTGGAACGGGGTTGGTCGCCATTTTGTTTTCTCTACATTGGCGTTCATGGCTCGATTGAGATTGCACCGCTGTTCATAAAGTCGATTTCCAGCATGGGCACGTCTCTTGTCGGGCGCCTTCTAGATTCTGTCGCCTGATACAGCCCACCTGCACCAGCGCGGATGAGATCGGTTGCGAAGTCGATCAGAAGGGGCATCTCCGCCGCGCTGCGGTCATGAAGCAAAGCCGCCGCTTATCCCCGTTAGGGTTGAGAGGCTGGTCAATCACCTCTGAGCTCCGTGACGCACTCATGATGCCCTGCTGATCAAATTGTCGAAGCAAGTCGCGTGCCGGATAGGCGTACCCATGGCGCTGCACCAAGCAATGCCAGCCTGCACTAGGCCCGCCGCTGATGATCACCTGTCCACCATTCTTAGGACAACGTCCGACAACCGACATCCGTGGTCGGTTTTGTCGAGTCCGCGACATCGGGCTGTTCGGCTTGGCTGCTGCTGCACAGCCTTCCGGTCGACGAGCGAGGAGATCGCTCGCACGGCCCCGATTGAGCAACGACGCGATCCAGCGCAAGGTTCGGGTGCGGTCCGACAAGACCCGGCCGCGCTTCCGCTTCGGTTCGGCGCTGATGGCATATGCGTTGTTGTAGCCGCTGCAAGGATTTCCGGTCAGACGAGCGATGCACTCGTGCGCAGCGATCCGGCCGGCGACGAGCCTGACTGTATCGATGCGGTCAATTCCGGCGTGCACACCTGACCGTGCGTATGCGCTAACACGGCAAGCTCTATCGCACATGGACCTATATTTCCTCGCGAGCCGCTGTCGGAACGTGGTGCCGAGTCCTATGGCGGCCGGTTCAATCCGAGGGCCTGTCGGCTCTACACATCCCTGTCGGTCGGCCCGGGAACGCGTGGCAGACTCTCGGCCAGAAACCGCCAGTCGCTGCGCTCGCGTTCGCCTTCCTTGCGCGTGCCGAAGAACTGGATGATCATCTTGCCGTCGGCGCCATAGGCTTCAATGGACGTGACGTGACCGTCCCTCGTCGGCTTGCGCACGGCCCAGACCTCGCGGATGTGATGGGTCCTAAGATGCAGATGGAAGGTCTCGTCGAGCACATTGATCCGCGGCCCGATCTGCTTGACCGACTTGATCGGGCCGGAATGGATCTGGATGCAACCATGATTGCCGACAAAGCACATGATCGGCATCTCGTCTTCGGCCGCCTGTTGGAACAGGGCGCCAACGGCATCATTGTCGAGCAGCCAGGCGTAATCCTCGTCGGCCATACGCATCGCCTGGCAGCGGCTGAGCTTCAGTGCCTTCAACATATGGTAGAACTGATGCACGTCGCTCAGCCGGCTCCAGTGCTCGCGTAGGTCGTCGACCGTGGCGGCTTGGTCTGGACTCACTGCGTTATCGAGCGCCCCGCTCGCCTCGACCGATATGATCGGCTCCTGGTCGGAGGATGCGAGCTCTGCCGCCAGATTCTGATAGGCCTGCAGGTTCGAGGCGGGCCCGAGATGTACTTTGTGCATCGCCTCGCCGGTGGCATCAAAGAATTGCAGGCTGCGGCGGATCTCGGCTCCCTCGCGCTTCTCGACGGCGAAGCCATACGCCCACGCTTTCGGGAAGATGCGCAGGTCGATCTCGTCGCCGAGCACCATGGCATGCGGGTTGCCGGTGACCACTTTGTCGTAGACGCCGATCTTTTGGTGCACGGCACTTTGGTTGCGGGTGACCGCCATCACCTCGCCGACCGCTTCGAGGCCGGTCAGCAGATCATCGACGCGCGGCTCGATGCGCACCGCGCCGTGACCACAATGCGCCGCGACCAATTCGGCTTCCGAAATGCCCAATCGAGCGGCGAGATCATGCTCCCGGATTTTCGGATTGTCTTCGCACGCCCGCCGGATTTCGTCCGGCGACGGTTTCTCGCGCTGGTCCATGTCTTACCCCTGCTTCCACCTACGTGTGAGGATCAGCTGCCCTGCCGGTGAATCTTCAGCCGATAGGGCGCGCCGCGATGCTCGACCCTGATCTGCTGCTAGCCCGTGAACAAAATGTCGCTGGACAGCGTGCGCACGTCGTCGCACCCGCGCGAAAACCGGGGGTGCTATCGGAGCGGCGAGACCCGAGTGACACGAGCAGGCACATGCCGATGGAATCTCATCGAGCCGGTCGGTGGCCACCGGGCGGTGGTGAGCGATTGTGGGTGTTGTCGCAATCGGCCAATCGGTCATTCGGATGCCACGGGCGGCGCTGCTTCGCCAAACCAAGCGTGTCTGACCCAGTCCTGACATGTTGCTCCCTTGCTTCGCCGCATCGTTCGCGAGGGCACCCACGACAATTGTGGATCGGCAGTCTCTTGCCGCCTCGCCAGTGGAGCTTCAAAAACCGTGCCAATTGCGCCCAAGCAAGCTCAGAAGGAGTCTTCTGTAATGGTCATTGGTTTAATGTGAGTTCAGCCAACAACTCAGGCCCAACATCCCGCGTGGCGGACCCGACAAACCCGACGTACGTGTCGGTTGGCCGACACCTTCGCAGCAATGGACTCACAAGAACCACCGCAGGGTCAGAGATGCCGCGCTGCGTTGAAACGGTTTTCGCTTTGGCACGGTGCATGCAGCGTGATGCGCAAGCAGGTCCCGGACTGAGGAGAATGGAGCCATGATTACGCTCACCGACAACGCTGTTGCCGCCATCAAGACTGCTCTTTCCCGCGCCAGCGAGCCGGCGGAAGGCTTTCGCATCATGGTCCAGGCCGGCGGCTGCGCCGGCTTCAAATACTTAATGGGCCTGGAGAGCGTGTCGCGCGAGGGCGACGCGATCACCGAGACAGATGGGATCAAGCTGTTCGTGGACGCGGGCTCCCAACCGCATGTCGCCGGCATGACCGTCGACTTCCTCACCGGGCTCGAATCTTCCGGCTTTGTCTTCGATAACCCCAACGCGCGCGAGAAGTGCGGCTGCGGCAAGTCCTTCAGTTGATCGCCCGAAGCGCCTGTGCGGGTCCATGAAGCGATTGCCGCCGACGGACTCATATGCGGCAGAGGAGGCTTATATGGCCGGCACAACAGATGTCCCTGTCCTCAAGAACAAGGCAAGGTCGAAGCCGATCTTGGGACCGGCAATCGCTTCAGGTAGGACGCAAAGAACGTCGCCTCCCGAAACAGTTCGGTTCCTGGTGGCACCCAAGCTGCTGGCCGCCAAATCGCGCCGCTGCGCCAAATTCGGCTTACCGATAACGTTGTCGTGTTCGGGCGTCCTTACCTGCGGGCTGACGGCGGCGACTGCGGACTTGTCCATGTCGACGCCGATCCGGTCTACGTCAAACTCTCGGGCGTCTGCGCCGGCTGCCAGTTTGGGCCCATCATCATCAACGGCATACGCCAGAGGCTCAATGAGGCGGTCGCGCGCTCGCGTCATTCCGGTCAACTGAGGATCGCACATGAAACCTGTCTACCTCGACAACAACGCAACCACACGGGTCGATCCTGAGGTCGTGCAAGCGATGTTGCCGTTCTTTAGGGATCAATTCGGCAACCCTTCGTCGGCGCACGCTCTTGGCGCCTCAGTCAGTGCGGCGGTGAGAAAGGCGCGGAGGCAGTTGCAAGCTCTGATCGGCGCGGAGTTCGACGATGAGATCACCTTCACCTCGGGTGGGACAGAAAGCGACAATGCAGCGCTTCTTTCGGCGCTCGAGGCGGCGCCCAACCGAACCGAGATCGTGACGTCCGCGGTCGAGCATCCCGCCGTGCTGACGCTCTGCGCGCATCTTGAGAAGACCCGCCGCGTCAAGGTGCACAGGATCCCGGTGGATTGCCGTGGCCGGCTCGACCTCGACGCCTATATGGCCGCCCTCACCCCACAGGTGGCAATCGTCTCGATAATGTGGGCGAACAATGAGACTGGTGTGATCTTCCCCGTGGCCAGGCTTGCCGAGTTGGCCAAGGAAGTGGGCGCCCTTTTCCATACCGATGCTGTGCAGGCGGTCGGCAAGCTTCCGATGGACCTGAAGTCGACCGCAATCGACATGCTGTCGCTCTCCGGCCACAAGCTGCACGGGCCGAAGGGGATCGGCGCGCTTTTCGTAAAACGTGGCGTCAATTTCCACTCGCTGATCAAGGGGGGCCACCAAGAACACAACCGGCGTGCTGGCACCGAGAATACGCCCGGCATAGTCGGGCTCGGCATGGCGGCCGAACTCGCCTTGAAATTCATGGACGACGAGACCACACGGGTAAAGTCGCTCCGCGACCGTTTAGAGGACGGGATTCTCCAGCGCATCCCAAGCACCTGTGTCACTGGAGATCCCCTGGAACGGTTGCCCAACACCGCAAACATCTCCTTCGAACATGTCGAAAGTGATGGAATTCCACTCCTCCTCAGCCGCGTGGGCATCGCGTGTTCCTCCGGCTCTGCCTGCACCTCCGGCTCTCTGGAACCGAGCCATGTCCTGAGCGCGATGAAAACGCCACACGCGGCAGTCCGCTTCTCCTTGGCGCGGGACAACGGCGAAGCGGACGTCGACCGGGTGCTCGAGGTCATGCCGGCAATCGTGGAGAAGCTGCGTGGCTTTCACAGTTCTGGGCCGGGTAAGCGAAGCTCCGAAGACGTTCAATCCGGTCTATGCCTGAGCGGCAGCAGAACCGGCTACCGTTCATGACCCGTCATGTCTTTCTCAACGATACGACCTTGCGCGATGGCGAGCAGGCGCCCGGCGTCGCCTTTACCACGACGGAAAAGCAGGAGATCGCCGAGTCTCTTGCGGCGGCCGGCGTCACAGAGATCGAGATCGGCACGCCGGTCATGGGCGCCGACGAGATCGAAACAATTCGCGCCGTGGTCGCGCGGTGTCTCCCGGTTCGGCTCATGGCCTGGTGCCGGATGACGTCGCTGGATCTCGATGCAGCGATCGAGAGCGGCGTCCACGCCGTCAATCTATCGCTGCCTGCGTCGGACATCCAACTTGCCGCCAAGCTCGGCCTCGATAAGGCGGGAGCGCTCCAGGTCATCGAACATATGGTGAGGCGCGCAGCCGCCGCCGGCTTCTTCGTCGCGGTGGGCTGCGAGGATGCCTCGCGGGCCAATCGGGATCATCTCGCCCGCATCATCGAGACGGCTGCACGCGCCGGCGCAAGCGGCGTCAGGCTAGCCGACACAGTCGGCGTTCTCGACCCGTTTTCGACCTTCGAACTTGTCGCCCAGCTTGTGGCGCAGTCTCCAATCGACCTTGAATTTCATGCGCACAACGATCTCGGACTTGCTGCCGCCAACACGCTGGCCGCGATCCGCGCAGGCGCGCGCCATGCGTCCGTCACCGTCCTGGGGCTCGGCGAGCGTGCGGGCAATGCCGCGCTGGAAGAGGTGGCCGCCGCGATGGCGGTCTTCGACGGCGCGGATACCGGCATCGAGCTGACCGCATTGCCCGACCTCGCCGCCCAGGTGGCTTGGGCCGCCCGCCGGCAGACCGCGGCCATTAAGCCGGTCGTCGGCGCCGATGTTTTCACCCACGAATCCGGCATTCACGTCGCAGGGCTGCTGAAGGACTCGCGTACTTATCAAGGGCTCGATCCGGCTCTCGTGGGCCGCTGCCGGCGTATCGTCATCGGCAAGCATTCCGGCGCCACTGCGATTGCCCATGTGCTGAGCGAAAGCGGTCGCGATCTCGACCCGGATCTGGCAGCCGCGATGGTGGCCCGCGTCCGGCGCGAGGCGGCCGAGACCAAATCGACCGTCACTGCAACTCAACTGGTCGAGCTCTACGATGGAATGTGCAGCGAGGCATCCCTCGCGGAGCTGTGCGGGTCCAGGTCAGCCGTGCGCGAGCGCACCGACACCACAGTTTTCCGACCAGGGAGAATGCAATGAATTGTTCCGCTGACAGCCGCCCCATCGATGTCACCGACATCCTCGCACGACTGAAGCGCCTGTCGGCTGCGGAGGAGTTCTTCGCAGTCCTTGGCGTCTCCTATGATCCGAAGGTGCTGAATGTCTCGCGGCTCCATATCATGAAGCGCGTGGGCCAATACCTTGCCGAAGAAGATTTCTCCGGTCTGCCCGACCAGGTGATTGCCGCGCGGGTGCGCGCGACGCTCGAACGCGCTTACGAGGACTTCGCGGTTTCTTCGCCGCTCACCCATCGGGTCTTCAAGGTGCTCAAAGACCACGATCCGAACAAACCTGCCACGCCGGGCCGCACCTTTGTCCCGTTGGACTCCGTACTGAAGCGGTTCGGACAGGAATGACCGCGACACGAGTTGCGACGCGACAATGTCGAGAAGCCGACAAATGGGGTCATCACCACGGTACGGCGCCTTCAGAAGCAACCAACCGAAGTTCTAGGAATAGGGGGCAGCAAAACAGTTGGCACGAATGATGCAAACCTAGGAGATAACCGCCAAGCCCGCATCCGACAGGAGCCTGGAGAAACCGCCAATGCACATCGTAATCTGCATCAAGCAGGTGCCGGACTCGGCACAGATAAGGGTCCATCCGGTGACGAACACGATCATGCGCCAGGGTGTTCCGACTATCATCAACCCTTACGACCTGTTCGCCCTCGAAGAAGCCCTCAGACTGCGCGACGCCTATGGTGGCGAAGTCACCGTGCTCACTATGGGCCCGCCCATGGCAGAGGACGCGCTGCGCAAGGCGCTCGGTTACGGCGCCGACCGAGCGGTGCTCTTGACCGACCGCTATTTTGCCGGCTCCGACACGCTGGCGACCTCGTTCGCCCTTTCCCAGGCAATCGCGAAGGTTGGCGAGACGTTCGGCACGCCAGACCTCGTCTTCACCGGCAAGCAGACGATCGATGGCGACACCGCCCAGGTCGGGCCCGGCATCGCCAAGCGCCTCGGACTCCTGCAACTGACCTATGTCGCGAAGATCGCCTCTATTGACCTTGCTGCACGCGAGATCAAGGTCGAGCGCCGCTCCGAAGGCGGCACACAGATGCTGAAGAGCAGGCTCCCTTGCCTCATCACCATGCTGGAAGGCACAAACGAGATCCGCCGGGGCTCGATCCAGGACGCCCTGTGCGCCGCGCGCAGCCAGGTCTTGAAATGGAGTGCGGCCGACGCCGGCATTGAGGATCTCACCAAATGCGGCCTGCGCGGTTCACCGACGGTCGTCAAGCGCGTTTTCGCCCCTCCTGCGCGGGCGGAAAAGGCGGCAAAAATCGACACCGCCGAGATGGCTTTGCGCGATGTCGCTGACGAACTCATCACGGCAATCTTCACCCGCCAGCCGGCATTGGAACATGAGCTCGCCTTCAACGGCGGCGCGTGAGAGGGCAAGGATCAGACGATGTCGAACGCGAACCGAGAAACCCCTCGCCCTGCCGCCGGCCGTGCCGGAATAAAGAAGGAGCTGCCCGCGCATTTCAAGGACTACCGGCACGTTTGGGTTTTCATCGAGCTCGAACGCGGTCAGGTCCATCCCGTATCATTCGAACTGCTCGGCGAAGGCCGCAAGTTAGCAGACAAGCTTCAGGTCCAGCTTGCGGGCGTCGTGCTTGGACCGCCGGGAGAGGCCATCGGGAACGCCGTTGCCGAAGCGTTCGCTTATGGCGCCGACCTTGTCTACATCGTCGAGGCGCCGCTGCTCGCCGACTATCGGAACGAGCCATTCACCAAGGCGATGACGGATCTGGTCGATACCCACAAACCCGAGATCCTTCTTCTCGGTGCCACCACACTCGGCAGGGATCTTGCCGGCTCCGTGGCGACGACCTTGCAGACAGGGCTCACGGCCGACTGCACCGAACTCGATGTGGATACCGACGGTTCGCTCGCCGCCACCCGTCCGACTTTCGGCGGTTCCTTGTTGTGCACGATCTATACGCTCAATTTCCGCCCCCAGATGGCGACAGTGCGACCGAGGGTCATGCCCATGCCGCAGCGGGCGGATAAACCGGTTGGGCGTGTCATCCGGCACAAGCTCTCGGTAGCCGAGGACGAGATCGTTACCAAAATCCTCGGCTTCCTGCCGGATAGTCAGTCGGCAAAGGCAAATCTTGCCTATGCCGACGTCGTGGTTGCGGGAGGCCTCGGTCTAGGCGCGGCGGAGAACCTGCAGCTTGTGAAGAATCTCGCGCGGGCAATCGGCGCCGAGCATGGCTGTTCGCGCCCGTTGGTCCAGAAGAGCTGGATGCCAGCTGATCGGCAGATCGGCCAAACTGGCAAGACCATCCGGCCGAAGCTTTACATAGCGGCCGGGATTTCCGGCGCCGTCCAGCATCGGGTTGGCGTCGAGGGGGCGGATCTCATCGTGGCCATCAACACCGACCCGAACGCGCCGATTTTCGATTTCGCTCACCTCGGGATCGTCACCGACGCGATCCGCTTCCTGCCCGCACTGACGGAAGCCTTCACCCGGCGGCTGTCGCCCCACAGTCGCGACAAGCTTGCGAGCTAAGGGATGGACATGATTGAGGAACAATTCGACGCCATTGTTATTGGGGCCGGCATGTCCGGAAACGCAGCTGCTTACACCATGGCCAGCCACGGCCTGAAGGTGCTGCAGTTGGAGCGGGGTGAATATCCGGGCTCCAAGAATGTCCAGGGTGCCATCATGTACGCGAACATGCTGGAGAAGATCATCCCGGATTTCCGGGACGATGCGCCTCTCGAGCGGCATTTGGTTGAACAGCGGCTTTGGGTGATGGACGACACATCCCATACCGGGATTCACTATCGGTCGGACGACTTCAATGAGGCGAAGCCCAACCGCTACACGATCATCCGTGCCCAGTTCGATAAATGGTTTTCGCGTAAGGTGCGCGAGGCCGGCGCGACGGTTCTGTGCGAGACCACCGTGACGGAACTCATCCGTGACGCCAAGGACAGGGTGATCGGCGTCCGCACAGACCGGGCCGGCGGAGCCATCTACGCGGACGTGGTCGTCCTCGCAGAAGGCGTATGCGGACTGCTTGGCACGCGGGCCGGCCTGCGCGAGATGCCGAAGCCGCAAACCGTGGCGCTCGCCGTCAAGGAAATGCATTTCCTGCCCGAAGAGGTCATTGAGCAGCGGTTCGGCCTCAAAGGCGATGAAGGCTGCGCGATCGAGGCGGTGGGCACGACCTCCCGCAGCATGGCCGGGCTCGGCTTCCTCTATACCAACAAGGAGTCGATCTCACTGGGCATTGGCTGCCTCGTCTCCGATTTCGCCGCGATGGTCGAGAGCCCTTACGTCCTCCTCGACGCCTTAAAAACCCATCCTTCGATCCGGCCGCTGATCGCCGGCTCGGAAGTGAAAGAATATTCCGCGCATCTCATTCCCGAAGGCGGCTACAAGGCTATTCCGCAGCTCTTTGGCGACGGTTGGGTCGTGGTCGGCGATGCCGCGCAACTGAACAACGCCATTCACCGCGAGGGTTCGAACCTCGCCATGACCTCCGGCCGCATCGCGGCTGAGGCAATCATCGAGGTCAAGAGCCGCAACGGTCCTATGACCAAACGGAATCTCGCCCTTTACAAAGCCATGCTGGACAAGTCCTTCGTGGTCAAGGACCTAAGGAAATACAAAGACATGCCGGCCTTGCTCCACACCAATTCCTGCAATTACTTCACGGCTTATCCGCGGTTGATGTCGCAAGCCGCGCAGAACTTCATGCGTGTCGACGGCACGCCGAAGATCGAGAAGGAAAAGGCGACCACGGCGGCCTTCATCAAGGCGCGCTCGCGCTGGGGGCTGGTCAGCGACGCGGTCCGCCTTGCATTGGCGTGGCGCTGAGGGGAGACGAAATGACGATCGCAGTGACGAAGTCACGTGTCGAGGACAAGCTTTACCAGAACCGCTACTTGGTGGATTCTGGCCGTCCGCATATCAAAGTGCGACCGCACGAGAGGCCAAGCGCGAACTTGCTCGCGCTGACCCACGTCTGCCCCGCGAAATGTTATGAGTTGAACGACAAAGGTCAAGTGGAGATCACTGCCGACGGCTGCATGGAGTGCGGCACCTGCCGGATTTTGTGCGAGACCAGTGGCGAGATCGAGTGGAACTATCCACGCGGCGGCTTCGGAGTCCTCTTCAAATTCGGATGAGGACGCACGCACCGTATCAAGAGGGTCAATCTTGGTACACCTGAGGTCGCGACCACGCCAAGTCTATCTTTGCTTGAATTGCCGCGCCACGAAGAGAAGCTCGTGAATACTGTGCTTTCACAATTCAGACTCAGACACGAAAGGAGGAGCACTCTGGACGACAACCGCTGAGGTGTTTCCATGGCTCACGTACCGCAAGATCGGGTCGACGAGGTAGCACCTCGGGATACCCGCCCTGAACCGCCCATCAAAAGCATGCCCCAAGCAGATATCGCGCTCAGGGGACTCTACGAGATATCGAAGGTGCTGACCGCCCCCAGCGAGCTGGAGATTACGCTCGCCAATGTCGTGAACATCCTGCCTTCGTTTCTGCAGATGCGTCACGGAGCAATCGTCGTCCTGGACGCTGAAGGAGAGCCGGAGATTGCCGCAACTGCCGGCAATACCCACGCACCTCAATCAGGCACTCGCCGCGTCATACCACAGGCCATAACAGATCAAATCGTCGCTACGGGGACGCCGCTCTTCATACCGGACGTCCGCAAGTCCCAACTATTTCAGGCTGACCTTCAAACATCTTCGAGCAGCGGCACCATCCCAATTGCCTTTATCGGTATCCCGCTAAAGGCTGATCATAAAATCCTTGGGACATTGTCGATCGACCGCGCCGGAGACGGCGCCACCGACTTTCGCGACGACGAGGACACATACTTCCTGACCATGGTCGCCAACCTTGTCGGCCGGACGATCCGTCTCCATCGCATCCTGAGTACAGATCGTCAGCGGTCTGTCCATGAGCAATGGAGACCGGAGAAATCGCCCAACGAGGGGAGGACCTACGACCCTGCCCGGCATGCGGATGTCAAAATCGACGGGATCATCGGGGAAAGCCCCGCACTCAAGCAGGTGCTCGAAACCGTCTCGGTCGTAGCAGGGACCAATTCCACCGTGCTACTGCGGGGTGAAAGCGGCACCGGCAAGGAATTCTTTGCGCAAGCCATCCATAAGCTCTCACGTCGGAGGAAGAAGTCTTTCGTCAAATTGAACTGCGCCGCACTGTCTGAAAGCGTTCTGGAGTCAGAACTGTTTGGGCATGAAAAGGGCGCTTTCACGGGTGCTATCTCCCAGCGCGCCGGTCGTTTTGAATTGGCAAATGAGGGAACGCTGCTACTTGATGAAATCGGCGAGATTTCGCCGGCCTTTCAAGCCAAGCTGTTGCGTGTCTTGCAGGAAGGCGAGTTGGAGCGAGTCGGCGGCACCAAAACGCTACAGGTCGACGTGCGCCTCATATGCGCCACCAACAAGGACCTCGAGACGGCCGTCATAAAAGGGGAGTTCAGGGCCGACCTTTATTACCGCATCAATGTGGTGCCGATTATCCTGCCTCCGCTCAGAGAGCGACCCGGCGATATTCCACGCCTTGCGAACGCCTTCCTCAACCGATTCAACAAGGAGAACGATCGCGCACTCGCCTTCGCGCCGTCGGCGCTTGACCTGATCTCGCAATGCTACTTCCCTGGTAACGTCCGCGAGCTGGAGAACTGCGTCCAAAGGACGGCCACACTTGCGCGTTCAAGGACGATCACGCCATCCGATTTCGCCTGTAAGAAGAGCCAGTGCCTTTCCTGGCTCCTCTGGAAGCGAGCCGACCGCTCGAATGGCGGCAATACCATCGACGATCTCGCACGGGTCAACGCAGGGCCGGTCGGATTGCGGCTGCCGGCCAGTCGCATCGGTGCCTCCGCAGGCAACGTATCTCCCCTTACGGCCGGCGATCCGAACGATCCCGCTTGTCCCCCGTGTCTGACGGAACGCGACCGGCTGATCGACGCGATGGACAAAGCCGGGTGGGTTCAGGCCAGGGCGGCTCGTATCCTCGGCCTCACGCCGCGGCAAATCGGCTACGCGCTGCGCCGACATGGCATCGAGGTGAAGAAATTCTAGACGTTGTGATGACGTCAAACGCAAGCCCGGAGTAGTCTCCCTCACACTCTGCGCGCCCAAGGCTGGTAGCCTTGGCGACCCGATTTGCTTGTCCACTGTCGGAAGCCCGACAAAGGTGTGTCGGAGCAACCCGACGGAATCCGACACGAAAGCCAATTCGTGAACCAAAACCGCTCTTTGAGCTGGCATAGCTCTTGCGGCTTGAACTGCGACATTCACCCAGCAACGGAGCCGTTCGATGTCCGCACCGGCAATTTCGCTTGAGAGCCTCAGCACGACATTCGGTGACCCGTTGCTTGCCACCGTGAAAGACGGTGCCTGCGCGTCTTCGTCCTGCGGCTCGTCGATAAAGCCGGACGACACGGATCCGGCTGTCTGGGAGAAGATCAAGGATCACCCCTGCTTTTCAGAAGAGGCGCATCACTATTTCGCGCGCATGCACGTCGCGGTCGCGCCCGGCTGCAATATCCAGTGCAACTACTGCAATCGCAAATATAACTGCGCCAACGAAAGCCGGCCTGGGGTGGTCTCCGAAAAGCTGACGCCCGACCAGGCGCTACGCAAGGTGATCGCGGTCGCCAACGAGGTGCCGCAGCTTTCCGTGCTCGGCATCGCCGGACCTGGCGATGCCTGTTACGACTGGAAGAAGACGAAGGCAACGTTCGAACGAGTCGCCAGGGAAATCCCAGACATCAAGTTTTGCATCTCCACGAATGGGCTCGCGCTGCCGGACCATGTCGATGAGCTTGCCGACATGAATGTCGATCACGTGACGATCACCATCAACATGGTCGACCCTGAGGTCGGTGCAAAGATCTATCCTTGGATCTTTTACGACCATCGCCGCTACGTCGGCATCGAAGCCGCCCGGATCCTGCACGAGCGGCAGATGTTGGGTCTGGAGATGCTGACCGCGCGCGGCATCCTCACCAAAATCAATTCGGTGATGATCCCCGGCGTGAACGATGAGCATCTGATCGAGGTGAATAGATGGGTCAAGGAGCGAGGCGCGTTCCTGCACAACCTCATGCCGCTGATTTCGGACCCGGCGCACGGCACGCACTACGGACTGAGCGGGCAACGCGGCCCAAACGCAATGGAGATGAAGGCTCTTCAGGATCGTGTCGAAGGCGGCGCCCAGTTGATGCGCCACTGCCGGCAGTGCCGGGCAGATGCCGTCGGCCTGCTCGGTGAGGATCGTGGCCAGGAATTCACAGTCGACCGGATTCCCGGCGAGGTCACCTACGATGCCAGCAATCGCAAGGCCTATCGGGAGCTGGTCGCGGAGGAGCGCCGTGATCACGTGGCGGCTAGGAGAGAAGCGATCGGATTGGTCAAGGCAGCGAGCCCCGGCAAGTCCCTTCTCTTCGCGGTGGCGACCAAGGGCGGCGGCCGCGTCAATGAACATTTCGGCCATGCGAAGGAATTCCAGGTTTATCAAGCCTCGCCGAGAGGGATCAGTTTTGTCGGGCATCGGAAGGTGGAGCAGTATTGCCTCGGCGGCTGGGGCGGAGAAGCCGCCCTCGATGGCGTCATCGCAGCGCTTGAAGGCATAGATATCGTGCTGTGCGCCAAGATCGGAAACTGCCCGCAGGATCAGCTCGCCGACGCTGGAATCCAAGCCACCGACGCATATGCCCACGACTATATCGAGACCGCAATCAGCGCGATTTACGCCGCCGCGTGTGGGACCCCCGCACTCGCGGCGACGGCCTGAGCTGTCTCATCATTCGGACCAGGAGTTAAAATGGCTTTCAAGATCATCGCATCCCAATGCACCCAATGCGGTGCCTGCGAATTCGAATGTCCCTCCGGCGCGATCAAGTTCAAAGGCGAGAGCTACGTGATCGAGCCGCACAAGTGCACTGAGTGCGAGGGGGTCTTCGATGCGCAGCAATGTGCCTCGGTATGCCCGGTGCCGAAGACCTGCGTTCCTGCGTGACGGACATTGGGCTGCCGACATGGTCGGGGATGCCTTCGCAGGACGCCTGGAACGCCTTTGTTCACAATCTGCAGCCTCAAGAGAAATCAGGGAACGGACATGTCGCTCGGACGCGAAGAGGAGGTCGAAATCCGCAGGCCTCCACGATTCATGCCGGGAGAGCGGGTACGTGCCACTCGCCACATAAAGAATGACGGCACCTATCCTGGCAGGGAGATCGGCGAAAATCTCGTGCGGAAGGGCGACGAGGGATATGTGCGCGACATTGGCACCTTTCTCCAGCAGTTCTTCATCTATGCGGTCGAATGGATCGACCGTGGCACAGTCGTCGGCATGCGAGCGCGTGAACTGATGAGCCTCGACAAAGCCGAGGTGCCCTGCAGTGCTGATAGCAATACCAATGAAGGGACGGCCAGATGAAAGTCATGATCCGCAGGACCGATGCTGGCTTGTCGGCGTATGTCCCGAAGAAGGACCTCGAAGAGCCGATCATCAAGCTCGAGAAGGAAGAGTTGTGGGGCGGAACTGTGACGCTCAGGAACGGGTGGCGGCTCCTCCTACCCGATCTTCCACGGGATACGCGTCTGCCGATCACCGTCGAGGCAAGGAAGGTTTCCGAAGAGGACTGATGCTGCCCGTTCATAAGGTGCGTCGCGAGGAAACGAGCATGAACACAATCCTGACATCGGGCCACCTGGTCATCGTGCGGGACAGTTTTGCCGAAAAGCTGCTTGACCTTGCGAAGGAAGCGCTCGCCTCCGATGAGGTGATCCCCTATCTCGGTCCGGGTCTTCTTGGGTTCAACTGTGCGGAACCGCCTGTGCCGCATACGCCCGAGGTCGTTGCCGCGGCACTCAATGCACGGGCGCCAGCCCCTTCCAGGATCCGCACCAATATGTGGTCGGTTGCGCAGTTCATCGAACAGCGCCGGCATCGCCGAACGCTTCAAGCTTGGATGACCGACATATTCGCAGCGCCGGTGGCGCCGACCCTCCTCCACGCCTGGCTCGCAAGGCTGCCGCTCTCCCTCATCGTCGACAGCTGGTACGACGGCGCGATGCGCACGGCTCTCGTAGAGACCGGCCGAACGGACGTCGTTGAGATACAAGGCGTCACGCGGGCGAACGAAATCGGTAACATTTGGACGAAAACCTACGATTTGTCCGGGAGGGAACTCGACCCCCGATCGGGGGCAAAGACGGTTCTCTATACACCTCACGGGAGTATTAGGCCGGCGCAAAACTTTCTCGTCGCAGATTCCGACTATGTCGAAGTCCTGACCGAAATCGATATCCAGACACCGATCCCAGACCTGGTGAAGGAACGGCGCATCACCCGTGGATTTTTCTTCGTTGGCTGCCGCTTCAACGATCAGATGCTGCGCACCTACGCCAGGCAGATCATGAAGCGCTCCCGAGGTCCATATTGCGCGGTAATGGACGCGGAAACGCTGACCAGAAACGAAGCGCGTTTCCTTGCGGCAAGCGGAGTCACGGTGATCGACATGCCAGTAGGTGAAGCCGCGGCTCGGCTTATAGGAACGCGCCCTGCTGCAGGTGGTGGACAGGATTAACAATGGCGGGACCCTTTGATGATTGGTCCTTCGGCTTGCCTCGAAGGCGCAAAATGCAGTCGGGAATCAACCGTGAGCAGTGATGCTATCGGCAGCGCAACGAACGCTCTGAATTCGTTGACCGATGTGGAAGCGGCGCACTGGGGCCGGGATTTGAGTACGCTGTTGCGCATCACGCGTATGAATTTGCGGCATCCCTGGCAGGTCGCCTTCGCTATGGGCTCGACGATCATGGCGGCAATCCTCCAGTTGCTCATTCCCCAGCTTCTCGGCCGGGCTGTCGACCAGACCCAGACAGCCATCGGGGGCGGTGTCGCGGGGACCGCGGCAGGACAAGCGCTCTGGACCCCGGCTCTCCTGCTGCTCGCCGTCAGCGCGCTACGCGGCCTTTTCACGATGGCGCAGAACTATTTTGCCGAAGCCGTCGGGCATCATGTCGCGTACGAACTGCGGCTCGCCTACTACGACAAGATCCAGCGTCTCAGCTTTTCCTTTCACGACCGGGTCCATTCAGGCGATCTGATCACCATCGGAATGCTCGATCTCCAAGGCGTGCGGATGTATTTTTCCACCGCGCTCGTTCGCGTGCTCCTGCTCACCATACTGATCGGGATCGGCGCCTACATGATGATCTCGACGGATCCCATGCTCGGCCTGGTCGCGCTGAGCTTCGTGCCTTTTGTCGCCTGGCGCTCATCGGCCACACAGCTTAGGCTGCGCGCCACCTGGCTCGACCTGCATGAGCGGCTTTCAGTACTAAGCCGCGTGATGGAGGAAAATCTCGCAGGCATCCGCGTGGTCCGCGCTTTTGCGGCTCAAGCCTATGAGATGCTGAAGTTCGACGGCGCTTCCAAGAACGCGCTCGACCTCGCCCACGACCGAGTTGACATCTACGTGCCCAGCACGTCGGCGATGACCTTGTCCTTCTTTTTCGCAATTGGATTGGTGCTCTGGATCGGTGGCAGCAAGCTCGTCGCTGGCGAGATAAGCGTCGGAACGGTGGCGACCTTCCTGACCTTCATGACAATCCTGCAAATGCCAGTCCGCCAGATCGGCCTCATGGTCAATGCCTTTGCCCGCGCTTCTAGCTGCGGTTCGCGGCTTTTCGGTCTCCTCGACCAGGAGATCACAATCAGGGATGCTCTCGAGGCCAGACCGCTCGAGATAAGCGACGGCACTCTGCGCTTCCACAATGTCTCGTTTGCGTACCCCAGCGCCGAAAACCGCGCCATTCTGAAGAACCTCAGCTTTGAGGCCCGTAGAGGAAAGACGATCGCGATCGTCGGTCCGCCGGGTTCGGGCAAATCGACGATAGCTCATCTGGTCCCCCGCTTTTATGACGTGACCGGTGGCGCCATCACGCTGGACGGCCAGGACATACGCAATGTCACCCTCGCGACGCTTCGCAAGGCGGTCGCCGTCGTACAGCAGGATGCATTCCTATTCACCACTACGATCGAGAACAACATCGCTTATGGCGATCCCTGGGCGAAGAGACAGCGAATCGAACGCGCCGGCGAATTCGCCCAGCTCCACAACTACATCCTCGGGCTCCCAGCGGGCTACGAGACGGTCGTGGGCGAACGCGGCGTCTCTCTCTCTGGCGGCCAGCGCCAGCGTCTCACGATTGCTCGCACCATGATGCTGCGCCCCTCCGTCGTCGTTTTCGACGACTCAACGGCCGCGATCGATGCCGGCACCGAGCAGCGCATCCGCGCGGCGATGCGGCGCTTCGCCAAGGATCGGGTGACGATCATCATCGCGCACCGGCTGAGTGCGCTTGTGCATGCCGATCAGATCCTTTTTGTCGATAACGGCGAAATCGTAGAACGCGGCACGCATCAAGAGCTTTTGGCGAAGCGGGGACGCTACAGGGCCCTTTACGATCTCCAGACGCGCCCGGGTCATGACAATATGACCCAGTATGGGGGCGCCCGCTGATGGCGCAGGGCCGCGCCGGCGAAGTCGAAGCCGAACGTGACGACGGCAGACGCCCTCCGCGCGCGGTTGTCGGCTCGCACCGCATCGAGGAGGAGATGTTCGGCCGGGCTTTCGACAAGAGCATCCTCCGGCGCATCTGGGCTTTCGTCCGTCCCTATCGGGCCAGGGTAGTCATCACGATTGCAGCAATGCTGATCTTCACCGGGACGCAGCTTCTCATCCCGTTGATCATCCGCTACGCGCTCGACCAGGGCATGAACCCGGCAAGGACCGATCGCTCAGCCCAGCTCGCGGCCGTCGGCGCGTTCGTTTTGGCGATTTTGGTCAATTTCGCTGCCGGCTACATGCAGGAAACCGTGGTTGGGAAAGTGGCCGAAACTGTCCTGTTCGACATCCGCCGCGCCATGTTTGGCCATCTGCAGAAGGTTTCGCTCTCCTTCATGGACAAGACCGAGGTCGGACGCCTCATGTCGCGCCTGCAAGGCGACGTCAACTCCATACAGGAATTCCTCGAAACCTCGGTATATTCCGTAGGCGATGTTGCGCTTCTCTTCGGCATCGTTTTCGTAATGCTGTGGCTCGACTTCCGCCTCGGCCTCCTGACGCTCTCGGTTCTGCCGGTCCTGGTGATCGTCCGCATTGTCTGGCTGCCGCGTGCCCGCGACGCCTTCATGGCCGCACACGAGACTAATTCCGTCGTCAACGGCGCGCTGGCCGAAGCCATTCACGGCGTGCGCACCGTCCAGTCAATGGACCGCCAGCAGGTGAATTTCATCCTTTTTGACGACAAGGCCCATGCCAACCTCAGGACCCACCTGATCGCTGCCAAATATGCACTGGTCATGGTGCCTATCGTCGATGGCCTCACCGGCCTCGCCATGGCCGCCGTTATTGTGGTCGGCGGCTCGATGGTCATGAATGGCCGCATAGATGTGGGCGTATTGGTTGCCTACCTATTTTACATCCAGCGCTTCTTTGACCCGATCCGCTCACTCACCCTGCAATATTCGGTCATGCAGCGCGCCATGGCCTCAGGCAAGCGCCTGACCGATGTGCTCGACGTCAAGATCGATGTTCAGGACAAACCCAATGCCGAGGTGCTTTCGCCCGAAATGGACGGCTCGGTCGAGTTCAGGGACGTCACCTTCGGCTACAATCCGAACCGTTCGGTGCTGAAAAATGTCTCCTTCCGGGTCAATCCCGGCGAGACGGTCGCACTGGTCGGGCCGAGCGGTTCTGGCAAATCGAGCGCGATGGCCCTGGTCCACCGCTTCTATGATGTTCAGCAGGGCCAAGTGCTGGTCGGCGGACATGATGTGCGCGATCTCACCCAGGAATCGCTCGGCCGCCAGGTCGCCATGGTGCTGCAGGAGCCGTTCCTGTTCACCGGGACGGTCTTCGAGAACATTCGATACCACAAGACGGAAGCCACGCGCGACAAGGTGATCGAGGCCGCCAAGGCGGTCGGCGCCCACGACTTCATAATGAGGCTCGCCGACGGGTATGAGACCCAACTTGGCGAACGCGGCGACAACTTATCTCTCGGCCAGCGCCAGCTTATCAGTTTCGCCCGCGCCCTCGTCGCCGACGCCAAGATCCTCGTGCTCGACGAAGCTACCGCCAACATCGACAGCTACACGGAAATGCAGATTCAGAAGGCTCTGATAAAGCTGCTTGAAGGGCGCACTGGCCTCGTCATCGCCCACCGTCTTGCCACGATCCGGGGTGCCGACCGCATCATCGTGCTTCAGAATGGCCAAGTTATTGCGACTGGCAACCACGATCAGCTAATAGCCATGGGGGGCCTGTATTCCAAACTCTACAATCTCAACTACGCCTCCTTTGACGATATTCCAGAACACGATACGACCGTACAAGCCGGCTCCCAGACCTGACGTCTTGGCGGCCTTGTGGTACTGACATTGACTTCGGGCGTGCCGGCGGACACTCAGGCCGCCGCAGACGAGGAAGCAGGCAGCATTCATGCAAAGCACTCGCGCGGATCGTGAAGACCGGCTGCGAACGATTTCCTCCAGCGTCGTTATCCGACCGCGGTGCACGCCGCGACATCGGGCGAACTCGCTCCAGGTGGTGTCGCTCGGCGTAGCAAAGCCGCTCGCGAGCGCGCCCTCAACAGCGCCGTAGCGAGTGACGGCTTTGCTACCGCCGAGCCGCTGATGAAGCTGGATGCGGGAGCCGCCACCGGCGCCGCCCCGGTCGAGAAGAACCTCTTGCGGCGGGCTATGGGCAACGACTAGCGCGAGCGCGACGAGCAGATGCGTGCCGGCATCGTGACGCGCTCGGCCATCATCTCCTTAGGATCGTGCAGTCTCACACCTTGCCCAGATGCCGGCCAACGCACAAACCTGGTAATCTGTGCCGCCGGCTCGTCGTCAGTTTGGCCTCCCTCACGATTTCCCAATCCCCACCACGTGCACGCTCGAGCAATGTGAGGGAGCGCTGTTACAACGATTTACCTTCGGATCAGACCGCGAATTTCATGGTCAGCCAAGTCGAGCCATGATTTCGGATTGAATGGTCGTCGCGGTGTACAGGGAAGCATCTAGGGGCAGATTTCCAAATGCCAGTTGACAAAGAAGGTAGTTAGCACCTGCCTCTTCCAACTGACTGAGCAGAGCTTCTCGCACAGACGCTGCTGATCCTACCACGCACAATTCACTCTCGACTGCCGCATCGAAGGTCAGCGGCAGGTTGGGTGGAGTGGGGATAGCGTTAAGCTCGTAAAGGAATTGGAAGCTCTTGAGCCATCGTTCGTAAGCAGGTGCCGCGAGCGAATAGGCATGTGTGTCACAACGCCCAACCACGACCATGCGGAGCAATCCAATAAATGGCGCTCGATCGCCCGCGCCAGTGTTGTCCTCTTGATAGGCGCGGAACGCATCAGTAGTTTTGCGAACAGAAGAGGAAGGTCCTACACACGCGATATTTGCTCCATTCGCAGCGGCCCAGGCTGCGGACTCGGGTCGATTGGCGGCGACCCATGTCGGCGGATGTGGACGCTGATGAGGTCTTAGCGTCAAAGGAACGTCATTGAGCTCAAAATGGCGGCCTTGATAGCACAGCGTGCCAACCTTCATGGCATTAACAAGTATTTCAACAAGAATTTCGCTGGCTTCCGCATAGCGGCCCGGCACCGCGTCCGCACCAATCCCGAAGTAACCCAATTCGATCGGGAGAGCACCGCGCCCTATGCCCAGTTCGAGCCTGCCACCGCTCAACTGGTCCAGCATACAGATCTCTTCGAACGCACGCAGCGGATGATAAAGCGCAAGCAGCATCACCAAGGGTCCGAGACGCAGGCGCCGGGTGCGCTGGGCGACGCTCGATAAGAACAGATTCGGCGATGGACCTCTCCCATGGGGGGTACAGTGGTGCTCTGCGAGATGATAGGCATAGAACCCTAGCTGATCGCACGCCTCTGCTAATATCAGGCGATCTTCGTACTGCCGGGCGATATCGAGGCCGTCCTCGTCCAGATGATCGAAGATGCCGAAGGCTAGGTTTGAAGGAAAGACGTTTGTCACTCGATATTGTCCCTGATTTTAAAGAAAAATGTTGTCGTGCTTGGGTGACCAAGCAAGTCTAAAGATAGCAATGTGTGATATCGGATTAGGGTCAGCGTACCGAACGAGCAGAGCCTGACGCTCCCCCGCCCGTGGTGCTTGGTATGTTTAAGCTTCCAACTATATCGCGAGCGGCAGCAAGAAATGCATCCAATTGCTCTTTTGTGCCGATGCTGACGCGGATGCAATGTTCCAAACCACTGTCCGGAAAGTAGGCAACGAGTATCTTTTGCCTCTCCAAGGCTGCTTGCCACCATGAGCCGTCCTGTCCCGCTGGCACACGGGCTAGCAAGAAATTTGCGTGGGAGGGCGTTACGGAAAATCCAAGTTGCGACAGTGCGGCTGTCACTCGCTGTCGTTCATGTCTGATGTGCTTGTGGTTCTCTGCGTAGGCGCCGCGATGCGCAAGCACGCTGATACCAACCGCATGCCCGATCACGTTCATGTTGAAGACGTTCTGGATGTTGCGCAGCCTGCCAATAATCTCAGGGTGACCGAAACCGAAACCGACGCGAATGCCGGCGGCGGCATAGCTCTTCGAAAATGTTCTCAAGATCAGAAGGTTCGAATAACGGTTGATGAGGCGCAGCCCGTGATCGGGTGCAAAGTCGACGTAGGCCTCATCAAGGACGACCAGGCGATCCGATTGTGCCACGAGGCGTTCGATATTGCTTATCGAGAGGAATGTTCCGGTCGGATTGTTTGGATTGGCCACCAGAATGAACTTGGCGTCTTTTGCCGGACCGGAAAGCAATTGGTCCATTGGCAGCGAATGAGTTTGACATCCGATCTCGAGAAACTCAGCACCATGCAACATGGCAAGTTTGCGGTTGAACGAAAACCCTGGCGATATCATCGCCACCTTGTCGCCAGGGGCGAGGAAAGCTCTGTAGATGAGTCCGAGCAGTTCAGACGACCCGTTGCCTGCGATGACCTGATCCGTGGATACGCCATAGGTATTGGACGCTGCTTCCCTCAAGCTGATGTTATCGTCGTCCGGATACAGATACTGGCGCTGGAGGGCCGCCACTGCACTTTGCATTATGATTGGCGGCAACGGAAACGGGTTCTCATTCGTATTCAGCTTGACAAAACTTCTGTCCGGCGCTGGTCCGTTGGACGGCAGAGCATCTAACTGTCGCGTCCCTTGCGGAAGAGACGAAAGCACAGCTTGCAGTTTTGCATCGGACATATTTTATCTCCGTTTCAGTCGCACAGGGCATCCGTATGAGCTCGCAACGAGAGCAACATGGCGGACGGATTGACGATGGCAGCGTCGCCTTTCACAAGATGGTCGCAACGCCGGCTGCCACGACGGGAATTCGGCCAGGCTGTCCTCGGTCGGATCGACTTGACGCGGACGCGGATCTGCATCCCTGCGCGGGCCAAGCCGCTAAGCGGTCTCAGCTAATCCGCCTGAGTCATGCTTTCACAGACGCTTGACCTCGATGCCGTATTTCCTCAGCACGTAGCCAATCTGGCGCGGGGTCAGTCCAAGCAGGCGCGCCGCCTTTGCCTGCACCCAGCCACATCTTTCCATGGCAGCAATGACGCGCTCGGCGTCGGTGGTCCTCGCGCCCAATGAGTGGGTTGCTCCGGCAGGCGGGACTGTGGTGGCGGCCGAACGAGCGGCCGGATCCGGAGGCGTGGCCGGATTCACTGCCTCTGGCAGGATTGGCGCTGGTTGCAGCGCGGCCTTGCCCGATCTGCTCTTCCGCAGCGCCTCGGCAAAGCATTGGTCGTGGGAGCACGCAAAGTCGTTTCTCCCGATTGATCGTCCCTCCGCCAGGATCGCTGTCCGGTGCACGCAATTTTCAAGCTCGCGAATGTTGCCGGGAAATTCACATTTCATCAGTACTTCAATCGCACGCGCATCGAAGGTCAGCGTACGGCCGTTCTCATCGTTGAAATTCTTGAGAAACTCAGCTGCGAGGAGCGGAATATCGCTGCGCCTTTGGCGTAATGCCGGCACCAGCAAGGGAACCACGTTGATGCGATAATATAGGTCGGCGCGGAACTCATTCCTTGCAACCGCCTCTTCAAGGTTCCTGTTCGTGGCGGCAATCACGCGAACGTCGACCTTGATGGTCTGGTTGCTGCCGACGCGCTCAAACTCCTGCTCCTGCAGCACGCGCAGTAGCTTTGCCTGGAAGGAGGCCGAGATCTCGCCGATCTCATCCAGAAACAACGTCCCCTTGTCGGCGAGCTCAAAGCGACCCTTGCGGGAATTGAACGCGCTTGTGAAGGCACCCTTCTCATGACCGAACAATTCGGATTCCAGGACTGTCTCTGGCAGCGCTGCACAATTGAGTTTGATGAAGGGCCGCTTGGCGCGCGGCGACAACTCGTGAATTGCCTTGGCGACCAGCTCCTTCCCGGTACCGGATTCGCCTCGCAACAGAACCGTGGTCTTTGCCTTAGCTACCACTGCGATCTTCTCGAGCAGCGCGCTTAGCGCCGGACTATCGCCAATCATCCCCTTGACGTGAACCTTCTTGCGCTGCGGTGCAGGGTGCTTGACATCAGAGAATTGCGTTTGCAGCCGATCTTCCACCTCTGTCAGTCGTTCGCGGTCGCCCGCGGAGAAGCGGTGCAACTTGACTGTCTGTCCCACCATGTTGGCGATCATGGTGAGCAGCCGAACATCATAATCGAGCCGATACGTTGACCTGCTGTCCAAGGCGCGGTCGATAGTCAGCGTGCCTACGGCGTTCCCATCAACACGAATGGGAACGCCGATGAAGGACACGGGGTCGGAGGCCCCAAGCACCTCTATGTCAGCGGCAGTGAAGGCCGAATGCACCGCTATGTTCTCGGCGACGAGCGGCGTGTCCGTCGTCACAATCCGATCGATTGCCTTGCGCGGCAGACGCATCCGGGAGCGCTCATCGCTGTTCTCGTCGGAGCCGGTGACTACGGTGATGTCCAGTATGCCCTCAGCGTCGAAGAGAGCGATGATGCCGTGCCGCATCTGCACAAACGAGGGCAGGAGATCGACGACCTTGGCCAACGTGACTTCGAGCCGGGCGGGGTCGGTGAGTACTTTCGATATTTCGAAGATGCCGGTAAGCGCGTGCTCGTGCGATGGCACAAAAGGGACCGCGGTGTTCGTCTCGGACTTTGGGTAAGGCCTTTTCGCATCCGGAAGCGAAATGCGGCACTCGCTGGCATTTTGTTCTGATTTGGGAATGTTGTGGTGCATGTGATCCTCGATCTCGCGCCATGAAATGCATGCCGGCGGCATGTGCGCCCGCGACGTCGCGGGCAAGCGCGAAAATGTTCTGACGTGAACTCGTGCCACCGCCGTGTGGTCGAGTACAAACCGGGTCGACCCCTGACGCATCGCTTGGCTCTCCCTCCACGAAGCTTGGCCACGTTCTCGGCTTGCACGGGGGCAACCACACGTTGATTTTCAAAAGACTGGAGCGAGGCGGGATAGTCAATCGAGCTTTCTTTCATTCGTGAAAGGAAACCTCGCGGCCTATGATAGAATTCATCAGTTCTAATTTTTTGTCGGCGATGTTGAACGACAGAAATACGGCGCCGGCGATGCGGTGCCTGAGCGGCTGACCGCGCCGAGTATAAATTGCCGGGCCGTGCCATTCACCAGCGCTTGCGAACCAGGGGCGGGAGCGATAATCACTGCCGACGACACTGGTCGGTCGCGGCAACCGCCATTTCCTCGATATTGATGACACAGATAAGGCGGCGGCGTCGCGTGTGAAGGCGCGAAGGTGGCGGTCGAGCGCGGCTTTCTCGGCGGTGCTCGGAACTTCTGAACCGCATCGTCGCGGTCAGCACCAGCGGCGTCAATCCCTACGTCTCGACGTCGCTTTCAAGCTGTCGCTGCAGCGGCAGCGCGGCAAAGAACACGGCAATTCTCCGCTCTGGTGCCAGCGATGCGGCCCTTCCCAAAGTCGGCAAACCGAGGAGCCCACCACGATGTGCAGCAAAACCGCAAGCCAGAGAGATCGACCGGCAATCTGCCGGAGAACATCAAGCGCGTGCTGGACGGCGGCCTTGTCATTCCCGTCTTGTGCCACCGTATTCATCCCATCATTGGCGAGCCCAACGTCAGTTCAGGTCATGCGGATCCATTTGGCATGGGTATTGCGGCGGCGTTGGTGCAGCGTTCGACCGGAGCGCCGCGATAGGGAGAAGCCCGGGAGAAGTCACGCCACCTCGATCCGGTCAGGGAGAGAGAAACAGTGTCAGCTGCACAAGTCCGCGGCGCGAGTCCCGCGCCCCGCAAACCCTTCTATGCCAAGCTTTACGCGCAGGTGCTTGCCGCCATCGCCCTCGGCGTCGCAATTGGCTATTTCTATCCGGGAACCGGCGAGAGCCTGAAGCCGCTGGGTGATGCCTTCATCAAGCTGGTCAAGATGATCATCGCGCCTGTCATCTTCCTGACAATTGCGACCGGCATTGCCGGCATGAACGATCTTCACAAGGTCGGCCGGGTCGCCGGCAAGGCAATGGTCTATTTCCTCACCTTCTCGACGCTCGCGCTGATCGTCGGCCTGATCGTCGCCAATGTCGTCCAGCCTGGCGCCGGCCTCAACATCGATCCGGCCTCGCTCGATGTCCAGGCCGTGAATACCTATGCCGCAAAGGCCCACGAGCAGTCGGTCACCGGCTTCCTGATGAACATCATCCCGCCAACGATAGTCGGCGCCTTCGCGGAAGGCGACATCCTGCAGGTGCTGTTCTTCTCGGTTCTGTTCGGCATGGCGCTCGCGATGGCCGGAGAGACGGGCAAGCCTGTCGTTTCCTTCCTTCAGGCGCTCATCGCGCCTGTCTTCAAGCTCGTCGGCATTCTGATGAAAGCCGCGCCGATCGGCGCTTTCGGCGCAATGGCCTTCACCATCGGCAGATATGGCATCGGTTCGGTCGTCAACCTCGCGATGCTGGTCGCGACGTTCTATTTCACCGCCTTCCTCTTCGTGTTCGGGGTTCTCGGCGCGGTCTGCCGCTACAACGGCTTTTCGATCTGTTCTCTCATTCGCTACATCAAGGAAGAGCTGCTGCTTGTCCTCGCAACGTCCTCCTCGGAGGCCGCGCTCCCCTCGCTCATGCAGAAGATGGAGAAGGCGGGCGCCAGGCGTTCGGTTGTGGGTCTCGTCATCCCGGCCGGATATTCGTTCAATCTGGACGGCACGAATATCTACATGACCCTGGCGGCCCTCTTCATCGCGCAGGCGACGAACACGGATCTGTCAATCGGCGATCAGGTGCTGCTGCTGCTCGTTGCGATGCTTTCCTCCAAGGGCGCTGCAGGTGTAACAGGTGCGGGCTTCATCACCCTGGCTGCTACGCTCGCCGTAGTTCCGAGTGTTCCCGTTGCTGGGATGGCACTGATACTCGGCATCGACCGCTTCATGTCCGAATGCCGGGCGCTGACGAATTGCGTCGGCAACGCAGTGGCATCCCTCGTCGTTGCCCGCTGGGAAGGAGAATTGGACCGAGCGCAGATGAAAGCCGCCTTCTCCGGTCATCAGCTTGCCGAGGCATCAAACCGGCTATCCTCCGCCGAGTAAGGGCGACGCACCGCGACCGGTTTCGCCAAGCTGGTCACATGACCTGAACGATCGACTCGCAGGCTCTAAACGGCGCCTCACGGACCATGTATCAGAAGCGCTAAATGTGTGAGTGCAAATCGTCGCCGCCCTAAGCGAATGAACCTTCCGTTATACCCGGCCGGTCTACGTCTGGAGTAGTCCAATACGCTGTCGATCATTCAGTATGCGGGCGTCTTCACTTTGCCCACCCGAAACCATTGTCGAATCGCGCTAGGTGACAGAGAGCCAGCCTGCGTCAAAAACCAATCAGAATAGGACCCATGACCAAGCGCCCCACAATTGCCGATCTCGCCCGCGAAGCCCGAGTCAGCGTAGCAACGGTCGATCGGGTTCTGAACGCCCGCCATCCGGTGCGCGAGGAGACCGCGCGGCGGGTCCACGACGCCGCCCACGCGATCGGCTATCATGCTGCCGGGCTCATCAAGCAGCGCTTGCGGCGAGACCTACCGTGCTACCGTCTGGGCTTCATCTTGAGAAAACCGGCCCAGCATTTTTACCAAGACTTTGCGCGCGAGGTCGAAGCGTCGGTCAATTTGGCCCAGTCCTTCCACGGCATTCCGCTCATCCAATTCGCCCCGTCACATATGCCGAGCGACCTAATCGCACCGCTCAAGGATTTGGGCGCACGCTGCCATGCGATCGCGATGGTGGCACCGGACCACCCAAAAATTACAGCAGCGGTTGAGGACCTCAAGGCCAAAGGCATTCCGGTTTTCTCGCTGCTTTCCGACTTCGCCGCCGGCGTGCGACAGGGCTATATCGGCCTCAACAACCGCAAGGTGGGGCGCACGGCCGCTTGGATGGTGTCCAAGGTCGCAAAACGGCCCGGCAAGGTGGCGGTGTTTGTCGGTAGCCATCGTTTCCAGGGGCACGAGCTCCGTGACGTCGGCTTTCGCTCCTATTGCCGTGAGAACGCGCCGACGTTCGAGGTGCTCGATCCGCTTGTGAACCTGGAGAAACGGCAGGTCACCTACGAGGCAACGCTTGATCTCATGCAGCGGGAACCCGAGCTCGTCGGCTTCTATGTCGCCGGGGGCGGCATGGAGGGCGCCATCTCCGCGGTCCGGGAAGAGGGTAAAAGTCGCGATCTCGTCGCGATCGTGAATGAAATCACGCCGGAATCTCGGGCGGCACTCGCTGATAACATCATCACGATGGCGGTCGCCACGCCAATGCGCCGGCTTTCCCAGGAGCTGATAACGCTGATGACGCGGGCTATCGAGACCGGCACTGCTGAAACACCAGGACAGACATTTCTGCCGTTCGATATTCATCTGCCGGAAAATATATGAAACTGATGGCTTCTATCGTAAGCGGGGAAGTTTCCTTTCATAAATGAGAGAAAGTTGATTGATGATCCCATCCACGCGGGGTAGCCGCACCCCACAGGCCTCAGCCGCGGCCCAGGATGAAGCGCCAATTGGTGAACGGATCGGCCACGCGTTCAGGCGGAAGCGCGAGGTCGCGACCGGCTTCATTGCCAACATCTCGACGTTGTCGGTCCAGGGCGGTGTCGTCAAGGATGCCTCACGCCAGTAGCCGAGCGAGGCCGGCACAGTCCATTGGGATTGACCTCGTCGACCGGCATCTCCTCGCCTGGCCGCGCGTGAAAAGCCGCGGCAAGGCCGGCAAAGTTGGCATTTGAGTGGGGCTAGACATCTTCTGGGACTTCGCACGCGAAATCGGAGGCGGCAGTCAACTCAGCACCAACCCGGGCATGTGTTCTGCTCGTTCCTGGCCCTCGTACTCAGCAAGGAACTGCGCCGCTCTGCCGAGCCAAAGGCCTGACGCCCGAATGGCAACCGCTCCTACGCGATCGCGACCGCCTCCAGGAAGCCCGAGACGCTCAATAGCTTTCAAGCAAAGGCGCCAGGCGAGATGCCTCCTGCAACATCATTTCCCGCATCCACAGGCTTGCCGGATCAGTATTGTGAAGCGCGGGCCATTGGACGGCCTCCGTGAATGCGGGATGAGGAAGTGGCGGCGGAAGTTCGACGATCCGCAGGGGTGTTGTTTTTGCGAAATGCTGCGCCAGCCGTAAGGGCATGGTCCCGATGCGGTTGGTGCCTGATAGGACGGGCGCGATCAGGCTAAAGCCCTGTACGACGACCTCGATACGTCTCTCGAAACCGTGCTCGAGCAAATACCACTCCTCCATGGTGGGCTGCCGGGTGTGCCTGAATTTGAGCACGACATGCCCCATCGACAAGTATCGCTCGAATGTAAGTGGCTCTGACAGCTGCTTGTTCGTGCCGCAGCCTACGCATACGAGCATATCTTCGAACAGGGCTGCGCGAGGATGTTTCGACATGAACACTTCCGGCATAATCAGAAAATCAACGTCGCCGCGCCGGAGAAGCTCCTCGGGGTCGTCGCAAATAGGCAGACATTCGAAGCGGACGGCGGGAGCTTCCCGCGCAGTACGCTCTACGATCCTCTTAAAAAGCACGAGCGTGAGGTAATCGGAAAGCATGATTCGGAAGAGACGATCCGATTGGGCTGGGTTAAAGGCGTCGGAGGAAATAATCGATAGCTGGATGTGCAGCAATGCGTCCCGGACTGCTGGGGCAAGCCCCTCCGCGCGCGGTGTCAAAATGAGCTCGCGGCCGTTCATCGTAAATAGCTCATTGCTGAAGTAGGCGCGTAACCGAGCGACGGCGGCGCTCATGGCCGGCTGGCTCAGGTTAATACTGTTGGCCGCGGCAGTGACTTTACGCTCCCTGATCAGAGCGTCCAGCACAACGAGGAGATTCAGATCCAGCCCCTTAAACCGCATATCCTGATCTATCCAGCGTGTGGATGGGCATCATCTAAACAATCAATTTTACGAATTTACGAACCATGCATTAGAGGAACGTAAATGACCGACGTCAAGCTCAAATCGACGGCGCCGCGACGGGCGGGAACATCGAGAGAGCTCATTGGCGAGCCCCACCGGCTGGCTCACCTTCGCTAACGACAACGGTTGAGTGCAGCCAACAACGCCGCCGCTTTGGCCGGGTAATGCGGCCCGCAAGAAACTATTTTGAAGAGAGGTCCTGAATGCGCCCTCAGGTGCAGTGGAAATTGTGCTGGGAAAACGAGTTGCAGCTCTCGGACCACGTCGAGCTCGCCCAGTTCTTTCGTAATACCTACGGGCCGACTGGGGCGTCCAACGCAGAACCGTTCGAAGGTAGTCGAAGCTGGGCCGGCGCCAGGCCTGAACTCCGCGCAATCGCCTATGATTCGAACGGTGTAGCGGCTCACATGGGCATACTGCGCCGTTTCATCAAGGTTGACGCGGTCGATCTGTTGGTGGCTGAGCTGGGCCTGTACGGGGTACGTCCGGATCTTGAGAGTCTCGGAATCGCCCATTCAATCCATGTCGTGCTTCCAATACTGCAGGAGCTTGGCGTTCCATTCGCTTTCGGAACCGTCCGGCACGCGCTGCGGAATCATGTTGAGAGGTTCGGGCGGCGATACAGCCCTTTGGCCGTCTTGTCGGGAATTCGCGTGCGCTCCACCCGACCAGAGGCGCGCCTCGACCTGCCGCCCACACGCATTGATGACGCACTCACCATTGTTCTGCCAGTTGGACGGCCGATCAGCGAATGGCCCACGGGCACGATGATCGATCGGAACGGACCAGAGCTATGAGCCGTCCCGATTGCTTGTACGAAGTGCGCCGTGAGTGCTCTGACGGCACCGGCCGTCGCAGCGTTTATCTGACGTTTGACGACGGTCCCAATCCACTTTTCACACCGGAGATTCTGGATGTGTTGGCAGAGCAGCGGGTGCCGGCGACTTTCTTCGTCATCGGCGCCTACGCCTTAGAGCACCCGGATCTAATCCAACGAATGTTTGCAGAAGGGCACGAGCTAGGCAACCACACGATGACTCATCCGGATCTGTACAAATGCGGCTTCGGCGAAGTGCAACGTGAGATCTTTGAAGCGAACGGCGCCATCATGAGGGCGTGCCCTCAGGCCTCGGTGCGCTATATTCGCGCGCCCTACGGCGCCTGGAGCGAAGAAGTCTTCACAGCGTCACAGATCGCCGGGCTGACGGGCCTCCATTGGTCCGTCGACCCTCGAGATTGGTCTCGCCCTGGGGTCGACGCGATTATCGATACCGTGCTCGCCTCTGTCCGGCCGGGCGCAATCGTACTCTTGCACGACGGATGCCCTCCCGGCGAGTTGAGCCAGGGCGCTCACGCCGGTCTGCGCGACCAGACGGTCACGGCGCTGTCCCGTCTGATTCCAGCACTTCATGAGCGCGGATTTGTAATCCGCTCACTTCCTCAACATCACTGAACAAACGAGATCCCATGACTCTTCTTGGTACAACCAGCACTGTGGCCATTTCGCTTTATGCACTGCTCTCGACTGCTTATAAGAGCATGCAGGGGATTTATGCTCTGCCGACAAACGACTCATCGGCGTTGGAGGATCTCGTCGGCTCCGATCAACTGCCCAGCGTGGATGTCATCGTCCCCTGCTTCAACGAGGATCCGCGCACGCTTTCAGAGTGCCTGGCTTCCATTGCAGACCAAGAATACGCCGGAAGACTTCGGGTCTATGTGGTTGATGACGGTTCTGGAAATCGCGAAGCCGTAGGAACTGTCCACGAAACCTACGCGCGCGACCCTAGGTTCGACATCATTTTGCTTCCCGAGAATGTTGGAAAGCGCAAGGCGCAGATCGCCGCGATACGCCGCTCATCCGGGGATTTGGTGCTTAACGTTGATTCAGACACGATACTCGCGTCCGACGTCATCACCAAGCTTGTACCGAAGATGCGAGATCCAGCGGTCGGCGCAGTCATGGGTCAGTTGATTGCCAGTAACCGGAGCGAGAGCTGGCTGACAAGGCTGATAGACATGGAGTACTGGCTGGCTTGCAACGAGGAGCGCGCGGCACAGGCTCGCTTCGGTGCCGTTATGTGCTGTTGCGGCCCATGTGCCATGTACCGCCGGTCTGCGCTCCTTTTGTTACTGGACCAGTACGAGTCGCAATTTTTTCGGGGCAAGCCAAGCGACTTCGGGGAGGATCGCCATCTCACTATCCTCATGCTGAAAGCAGGCTTTCGAACCGAGTACGTTCCGGGCGCCATCGCGGCCACAGTCGTTCCGAACAGACTCGGACCGTATCTGCGCCAACAACTCCGTTGGGCACGAAGCACATTCCGGGACACGCTGCTTGGGCTGCGCTTGCTGCCCGGCCTCAATAGCTATCTCACGTTGGACGTGGTCGGACAGAATCTCGGGCCGCTACTCCTCGCCCTATCGGTACTAACGGGCCTCGCACATTTCGCACTGACAGGCACTGTGCCTTGGTGGACAGGACTGATGATTGTGTCCATGACCATGGTCCGATGCAGCGTGGTAGCAGTTCGTGCTCGACAGTTTCGATTTCTCGGCTTTTCCCTGCACACGTTCATCAACATCTTTCTCTTACTTCCCTTGAAGGCCTACGCGCTGTGTACATTGAGCAATAGCGATTGGCTGTCGCGAAGCTCTGCTGTCGCTACATCGAACACTGGGGGAAAACAGGCCCCCACCCAAACTCCGATCACTGGATCAAGCAGGGCAGAATTCTCACCGCATGCGGCTCCGCTTCGCAGGCTCAATCTTGCGCGGATTCTTCGGGATTAGCGCTGTCGAGCAACATCTGCGGCGACGAGTGATCGCTAATTACCTAGGTGGACGAGAGGTGGACGAGTTTGACCCAGAACATGAATCATCAGTTGCTCGATCGGGAGTTGGCCGCAGACGATCCGTGGCGCCTCGACGGCAATCCGTTCGAGCGGGAGCGCCACACGCAAATGCTCCAGCTGGCGCTTGCCCAAGGCTCCATTACAAATGCCCTCGAAGTCGGGTGCGCTGCCGGCGCATTCACGGAAAAACTAGCTCCCTACTGCCAAGGGCTCACCGTCATCGATGTCGTGGCGCAAGCGATTGCTCGAGCACGTCAACGGATAAAGGAGCCGTCGCGCATCAACTGGATAGTCTCCGATGTTCAACAGTTTTCGACCGACGAGTTGTTTGACCTGATCGTTGTGGCGGAGGTCCTATACTACCTCGAAGACATAGCCGAGATGCGCGCGGCCGTCAAAAACCTGGTGCGGGTGCTTGCGCCAGGCGGGCATCTGATCTTCGGATCGGCAAGGGATGCTAATTGCCGTCGCTGGGGTCACGCCGCTGGTGCTGAGCCGGTCATCGCCATGCTGAACGAAACGTTGATCGAGGTAGAGCGTCTTGAGTGTCGGGGCGAGTCGGTCAACGAAGACTGCTTGCTCGTCCGTTTCCGGAACCCGCTTTCCACTTCCTGATGAATCGAATCTATCGCCGTTAACGTGGAGACACTATGCGCATCTGTGGTACCAAGCTGACCCATGATGGGGCGATCGCCCATGTCGAGGATGGACGGCTCGTCTTCTGCGTTGAGCAGGAAAAGCGGCACAACAATCCGCGTTATCAAACCATCGATAATCTCGACGCAATTGTCGCCGCTTTGGCGGAACAGGGGCTAAATCCTTGTGATGTCGATCAGTTCGTTATCGACGGCTGGGATGGCGAAGACGAGTCACAGTTTCAGGTCCGGCAGGCAACCAAGCAACCGCCAGTCTTGGCGTCCCTCTCGGTAAAATGAACCCATGTCCATGGTAGCGATCGATCTTACTGACGTAAGCAAAACTTATGACAAGCTCGTTGTCGACAGACTGTCGTTCCGCGTTGCGGCGGGGGAATGCTTCGGGCTCTTGGGACCGAACGGTGCGGGCAAAAGCACGATTGCGCGTATGGTCCTCGGCATGACATCGCCTGATGCGGGGAAGATTACTGTGCTCGGCGCTCCAGTGCCGGCGCGCGCGCGTTTGGCACGTATGCGCATCGGCGTGGTCCCGCAGTTCGACAATCTTGATACCGCGTTCACTGTACGCGAGAACCTGTTGGTGTTCGGGCGCTACTTCCGGATGAGCAGACGCCAGATCGAAGCGGTCATACCATCGCTGCTGGAGTTCGCCCGCCTCGAGAACAAAGCGGATGCGCGCGTCGCCGAACTGTCCGGCGGCATGAAGCGGCGCCTGACGCTCGCGCGTGCGCTGGTCAATGACCCGCACTTGCTGGTGATGGACGAGCCGACCACCGGCCTCGATCCGCAGGCCCGCCACCTGATCTGGGAACGGCTGCGATCGCTGCTGGCGCGGGGCAAGACTATTCTTTTGACTACCCATTTCATGGAAGAGGCCGAGCGGCTGTGCGATCGGCTGTGCGTTATGGAGGAGGGGCGCAAGATCGCCGAAGGCCGCCCGTCCGCACTCATTGACGAGCAGATCGGCTGTGACGTGGTCGAGGTCTACGGCGGCAATCCGCATGAACTGGGTGCGCTGATCCGGCCGTACGCACAGCGCATCGAGGTGAGCGGTGAGACGCTTTTTTGCTATGCACCCGATCCGGAGCAGGTGCTGGTGCAGCTACGCGGGCGCGCGGGTCTGCGTCTTCTGCAGCGTCCCCCCAATCTCGAGGATGTGTTCTTGCGGCTAACCGGGCGCGAGATGGAGGACTGAACAATGGGCGAACGTTATGCGGCGGCCATGCCCGCCAATGCGTGGAATTGGGTCGCGGTTTGGCGCCGCAACTATCTTGGATGGAAGAAAATCGGGCTTGCATCGGTTCTCGGCAACCTCGCCGATCCGATGATCTATCTGTTCGGTCTCGGCTTTGGCATCGGAACAATGATAGGTCCTATTGAGGGCACTTCGTACATTGCGTTTCTCGCGGCTGGCATGGTTGCCACAAGCGCGATGGCATCGGCGACTGCTGAAACGGTTTACGGGAGTTTCGGCCGCATGGACAACCAGCGCACCTGGGAAGGAATGCTATGCACTCAGCTGACGCTCGGCGATATCTTACTCGGCGAATTGGCGTGGGCAGCCACCAAGGCCCTGATGGCGGGCACAGCAATCACTATCGTTGCCACCACGCTCGGCTACACATCGTGGCCATCCATCCTCTGCTTGCTGCCAGTCATCGCTCTCAGTGGCCTCGCCTTCGCGAGTCTAGCGATGGTCGTCACGGCGCTTGCGCCCAGTTATGAATATTTCATATTTTATAATACGCTTGTTATAACACCCATGCTGTTCCTTTGCGGCGCGATGTTTCCGGTCAACCAATTGCCCGGCGCTTTTCAGGACGTCGCCTCCTTGTTGCCGCTCGCACATGCAATTGACCTCATTCGTCCGGCGATGCTTGGCCGTCCGGCCGGCAGCATGGGCCTGCATATCGGCGCGCTTTGCATATACACGGTTTTGCCGTTCTTCCTATCGGTTGCTCTATTTCGTCGTCGGCTGATGCGTTGACGCTACTCACCATTCGTAAAATTGATTCTTTGGGCGATACCCATCCACGCGTCGGATAGGTCAATACATGCGTTTTAAGGGACTCGATCTAAATCTCCTGGTTGTGCTGGACGCTTTGATCAGGGAGCGTAAAGTCACCGCCGCGGCCCGCAGTATTAACCTGAGTCAGCCGGCCATGAGCGCCGCCGTCGGTCGGTTACGCGCCTATTTCAGCGATGAGCTATTTACGATGAACGGCCGCGAACTCATTTTGACACCGCGCGCGGAGGGGCTCGCCACAGCAGTCCGGGAGGCATTGCTGCACATCCAGCTGTCGATTATTTCCTGGGACGCCTTTAACCCGGCCCGATCGGATCGTCGGTTCCGCATCATCCTTTCCGATTACCTCACGCTCGTATTTTTTAAGAAGATCGTAAAGCGTGCTGCGCGGGAAGCTCCCGCCGTCCGCTTCGAATGTCTGCTTATTTCCGACGACCCCGAGGAGCTTCTCCGGCGCGGCGACGTTGATTTTCTGATTATGCCGGAAGTGTTCATGTCGAAACATCCTCGCGCAGCCCTGTTCGAAGATATGCTCGTATGCGTAGGCTGCGGCACGAACAAGCAGCTGTCAGAGCCACTTACATTCGACCGATACTTGTCGATGGGGCAGGTTGTGCTTAAATTCGGGGACACCCGGCAGCCCTCCATCGAGGAATGGTATTTGCTCGAGAACGGTTTCGAGAGACGTATCGAGGTCGTCGTACAGGGCTTTAGCATGATCCCGCCCCTTCTATCAGGCACCAACCGCATCGGGACAATGCCCTTACGGCTGGCGCAGCATTTCGCAAAATTAACACCCCTGCGGATTGTCGAACTTCCGCCGCCACTTCCTGCCGCATTCACGGAGGCCGTCCAATGGCCTGCGCTTCACAATAATGATCCGGCAAGCCTATGGATGCGGGAAATGATGTTGCAGGAGGCATCTCGTATGATTACCCCGCCTAAGAGCACCGGACGTCTCAGTTGTCGGTCGAATTGAGAAACTGACCCCCTCGGTTATGAGAGGAGGAATGGATGGCGATTGGGATTGGGCGATTCCTGCATTGTCGAGAACGATGCAGGGAGAGCAGATCCTTCAGCATGAAGAGGTGGCAGCGATGCTGCGGCTGCATGAGCTTGGCTGGGGAATGAACCGACGGGCGAAAGAATTCGGGTGCGCGCGCAACACGGTGCCTCGGTATCTAAGCGAGAGCGGGACTGTTCCGTTTCGCAAGCCTGTGCGGCCGACCGCGTTTGACGGACTGGACCATTGGCTGCGGGAGCGCTTCTTCCCCCATGGCTCGGGCTGGATGACGATCTCGACCCGCTCCAGATGCGCCGGGAACGCCTTGCGCGGTCGCGCAGCACGTCGCGGCTCGCCTGTCGGTCTTGCGGCCTCGAGCTCGGACTCAATCGCGCCGAGCCCGGTCTGGATTTCGTCGAAGGCGAAGGCCTGCTGGTCACGTTCGAGCTTCTCGGAGCTGCGACCGAAGCGGCGCGCTCCAGCTGCTTGACGATCCCATGAAGGTCGGCGATCCGCTCCTGGGCAGGCTCGTTGAGTGTCGCCATCCGGACGATCTCGGCCTTGAGTGTTTCGCTCCGGAGTTGTTGCAGTTTGGCCTTCTCCGCCGCCATGGCGACGAACATCGCCTTGAGCGTATCGATTTCGTGGGGACGGGCCGAAGCGCTTCTCGTCATGACGCCGACAGAAGCTTATTGTGCACGGCCTGAAGCCCGCCTTTTGCGCCTGAGTCACTTCGCCACCGCCTTCCGCCGGACGCCGTCGCCGTTCGGCTCGAACGCGTGTCCAGTCCATGCCTTCGACGAGCGCCATCAGTTTCGGCGCGGCAAGCCGATCACGCCGTTCTCCGCCAGCGGAACTTGTCCTCGTCCAGCGCTCAAGGTGCGGGTATGCCGGCGTCGAGCAAATAGAGAGACGTTTGGGGCCCAACCAGGACGGCCCCGTTACGAAGTGTTGTCCTGGTCCGGTTTGAGTGTCGAATCTTCAGATCGATTGCTTGGGCGACCAGCTTCCCGGCCGCCAGCGAGCCCGCAACTGCTCAGCAGAAGGGCGAAGTGAACGTGAGTGCATCCATCTCGTAAATGTGTGTCTATCCAAGCAATCGATTTCTCTAATTATCCGATGAGGAATATGAAACGCGTCAGGCAGGGTGCATCATTAGGAGTATTTTTGATGGCAAAGATTATCGAGGGTGGCCCGGATTCCGAAACACTCCTCGGCACCGAGCTTGAAGATTGGATGGAGGGTTTCCAGGGCAATGACTGGATTGACGGTCGTGCCGGCAACGACGAGATCTCGGCTGGCCAGGGCAGTGACCGAGCCATTGGCGGCAAGGGTAACGACCGCATCTTCGGCGGAGATGGCTGGGACGATCTCTCCGGCGACAACGGCCGCTTCAACGCGCGCATCTCCGGTGAGGACAATGACAGGCTCAGCGGCGGTCCCGGCCAGGATGTCCTCTACGTGGGTGACGGCCAGGATAGGTTGACCGGGGGCACCGACAATGACACGTTCGTGTTCCAGTTCCACAATCCGGTGCCTGGGGTCGACCCGAGTGTCGGGTCGAAGCCGGACATTACCACTATCACCGATTTCAACCCGGCGGAGGACAAGTTCGCCTTCGATGCGGTGGGCCTCTACAACGACGGTTTTGGCGCGAACTTCGTCAACAACGCCAGCATACAGTCCGGCTACCCGGTGAGCAGCTTCTACAGTGGTGCGGCCTCGGGTGCGAACGGCGAACACGTCGTGGTAATCACTGGCGAATCTTTCAACTCTGCTTCTGAAGCCGCGAGTGCGATCTCCGGCGAGCACGCCGGCGACATCATTGTCTACCAAAGCAGCTACACCGACAGAGTCGCAACTCTGGCCTATGTCACCGCCGACGACAGCGCGCATGAGTTCGCCCACCTGGGCGGTGTGGTCACCGTGGCCGACCTAGGCCTGACCGCGTCGGACTTCACCTTCGTTTGATCCAGAAAACCCATACGGAACAGCGCCCCGCCCCCCTGGGCGGGCGCTTTCCGTTTCCGCTACTTGCGATGGGCCGGGGCGCCCGGGAGCAGTCGCAGCGTGTACAGCTTGACGAAGCCCTGCACGTCGCGCTGGTCGTACACCGAAATCTCCCTGAAGGCGTGGAGGCGGAAGCCTGTTCGGGCCCTTGCGGCCGGCCACGATGACGTTGCCCTTCCAAACCTTCAGCCGGACGGTGTTGTTGTTGACCCGCTCCATTAGATGCCAAACCAAACACATTCGGCGGGAGCACTGATCCTGAATCAGCGAGCGGATGCAGTCGGTTGCCGCTCGGGGAGCAATATAGGGAGCTGGGTCGCCAGATCCTCACGGAGACCTACGTGAGTAACCATTCCTTGAAGGATTCAGCTTTGAGACCTTTCCCTCTAACTTCCGCTATTTGGGGAATTCTGTTGATCAGCGGCGTGGTCAACGTGCTTGCGCTGATCTCGCCGCTGTTCATGCTTCAGGTCTACGACCGCGTTCTGGCAAGTGGCAGCGTATCGACGCTAGTGGGGCTCGTCGTGCTTGCTGCAGGGCTTTATGCGTTCCAATGCCTGCTCGACGTTTTGCGCGCCCGCGTGCTGCTGCGGATTGGCGAGCGTTTCGATGAACAGTTTTCCGGACGCGTTCACTATGCGATCGTTCGCCTTCCGCTTTTAACGCGCATGCCGGGCGACGGCTTGCAGCCGCTACGCGATCTCGACAATGTTCGCGGATTCTTAGGTGGAAACGGCCCGACAGCGTTCTTCGATCTGCCATGGATGCTGCTTTATCTTGGCATTTGCTTCCTCTTTCATTTCTGGATCGGCATGACGGCACTTATCGGAGCGATCGGTCTCACATCTCTGACACTCCTTACCAACACTCTCTCGCAAGGGCCGATACGCGATACCATTGACCACAACATGGTACGCAATGGTCTACTGGAAGCAGCGCGCCGCAATGCCGAGGTCGTGCAAGCTCTCGGTCTCGCAAAGCGGATCGCTGCCCGATGGCACAAGGCCAATGCCAAGTATCTGGCCGCCAACCGGAAAGTCGGGGACGTGGCAGGTGGGCTGGGTGGCATTTCAAAGTCGCTGCGCGTGCTGCTGCAATCGGCCATTCTTGCCGTCGGCGCGTACCTTGTCATCAGGCAGGAGACTACGGCCGGGGTCATGATTGCCAGTTCGATCACGATGGGGCGTGCGCTGGCTCCGGTCGATCTGGCCATTTCAAGCTGGAAACCCTTCCTCATGGCGCGCCAGGGTTGGGCGCGGCTGGAGGACCTCCTGGGAAAGGTTCCTGAAACCGCTCCTGTTATGCTAATGCCTGCACCTGAACGCGAACTCCGCCTCGAAGGCGTGACAATCGTTCCGCCCGGCGAAAGGAAGCCGACCGTGACCGGCCTTGCGTTTGCCGTTCAGGCGGGAAGCGCACTCGGGATCATCGGTGCATCGGGTTCGGGCAAGTCGACACTCTCGCGCGCCATCGTCGGCGCATGGGCGCCGGTCGCCGGAAAGGTTCGCATCGACAGCGCAAGCCTCGATCAATGGGACCGGGAAGCGCTAGGCCGTCATATCGGCTATTTGCCGCAAGGTGTTGAACTGTTCGACGGCACCATTGCCGAAAACATCGCTCGTTTTGAAGACGATCCTGACCCTGAGGCTATTGTCGCCGCGGCGAAGGCAGCGGGCACGCACGAACTGATCCTCCGATTTGAGCACGGCTACGAAACTCCGATTGGTGAGGCCGGATCGGCACTTTCCGCCGGGCAGCGCCAGCGTATCGGTCTTGCCCGTGCTCTTTATCGAGACCCTTTCCTTGTTGTGCTGGATGAACCCAATGCCAATCTCGATGCGGAAGGCGAGGCTGCGGTCGTTAAGGCGATCGCCTCCGTGCGCGAGCGCAAGGGGATTGCGGTTGTCGTTGCCCATCGGCCGAGCGCCATCCGCGCCGTGGATTTGGTGTTGGTGATGGAAGGTGGACGGCAGCGAGCATTCGGTGCGCGTGATGAAGCGCTTTCCAAAGTCCTTAAGGGGGCAGCGATGGCATCAGGCGCTGGGGTCAAGGCCATCGAGTCTACACAGGATAACGAGCGCGCTGACATGGAGGATCCCGGTGTCCGGCATTCATCAGAACAATGACGTTTCCAGCTCCATTCGCCGGCACCTGGTGGCGGGCCTGCTGGCGAGCGTGATCTTTGTGGGAGGAGCCGGAGCCTGGGCGGCCTTCACGAATCTCTCCGGCGCGGTTGTTGCGTCCGGACACTTTGTCGTCGATTCCTATGTGAAGACGGTGCAGCACCCGACCGGCGGGGTGGTGGGAGAAATCCTGGTGAGCGAAGGTGATAAAGTAAAAGCCGGCGACATCCTCATGCGGCTCGACGCCACCCAGACGCGCGCCACTCTCGCTGTAGTCACCAAGCGGCTCGATGAGCTGGCCGCCAACCTGGCACGACTCGAAGCTGAGCGTGACGATCTGGCGGAGATCGCCTTCCCGGACTGGCTGCTCGCCCGCAGAGATGTTCCGGACGTAGCTTCGGCAGTACATGGCGAGACGCGGCTGTTCGAATTCCGCAGACAATCCCGCGACGGAAGGCAGGCGCAGCTAGCGGAACGCATCACTCAATATGAGCACGAGATCGAGGGGCTCAAGGCGCAGGAAATCGCTTCTGAGAAAAGCACCGAGATTCTCCAAAAGGAAGTTGCTGCCCTGAGTGGGCTGCGCGACCAAGGCATTGTCTCGGACCAACGCTTGAACAGCCTGAAGACGCAGGTTGCCACTTTCGGCGGCGAACGCGGTGAGAAGATTGCACATCAGGCACAGACGGCAGCCCGCATAGCCGAAACGCGCCTGCAGATCCTGCAGATCGATCCGGATTTCAAGACGGAAGTCGGCCAGGAGCTCAGAGAGGTTCAGGCGCAGGTTGGGGAGTATGTTGAGCGCAAGGTGGCGGCTGAACAGGAACTGCGACGGATCGATATTGTCGCGCCGCAGTCAGGCGCCATTCAACAACTCGCAGTTCATACGGTCGGAGGAGTGATCACGCCCGCCGATCCGATTATGCTAATCGTGCCGGAAGGCGACGATCTTGCGCTTGAAGCACGAATCACCCCGAAGGACATCGACCAAATCCAGCTTGGTCACAAGGCCGTGCTGCGGATGTCAGCCTTCAATCTGAGGACCACGCCGGTATTGAACGGATATGTCAGCCGGATCGCAGCCGATCTGGCGACGGACGAAAAAAACGGCGTTTCGTATTACCTGGTGCGTCTGTCGGTTCCGCATGCGGAACTGACGAAGCTCAAGGACCTGACGCTCGTGCCCGGCATGCCGGCCGAAGCGATGATCCAGACGGGCGAGCGTACGGCGCTTTCTTATTTTGTGAAGCCGCTGTCGGACCAAATCAGTCGCGCATTCCATGAGGAATGAAAGTAACCACAGAAACATTTTGTTGGTATTCTTGTTGGTTGTTACGCATGCATGAGAGTCATAACCGTCTGAAAACACAGCCATACTTTCCTCAGTTGGATTGCGCCTCTGACTCAGATACGTGGTTCCGCGGTCATTTTGCCCTTGCAAGTCGCCGCCCATTCAGTTCTTGGCCTCGAGCGCATTAAGATACCCATCATCGTACACAAAGGCTGGAAAAGAGTCCGGTGTCTTGAGCGATCCTGAGGTCTGGAGACCTAGGGTGAGCCTGCAAGCACAGGGCTAGGACATGATTGAGCGTCTGCCATATTCGGACAGGTACATAGGAAGACAGGCAGGCGTCAAAAACGCGCTTTCAACGCGCTAAACCGATGCTACGCACCCCGAGCGTCTTGCCGCCCTCGCTCCCGCCGGTAGGAATCAATCGCGAGCAGGCTGCGACGTTCATCGGCGTAAGCTCAACGACCTTTGATGAAATGGTCCAGGACGGCCGGATGCCCCAGCCACGAATGCCGAGCAAGGGGCGCATTGTTTGGGACGTCGAGGAACTTGTATTGGCCTTTCGAAAGCTCCCTCACCGCCAAATCGGAGGAGCACCAAAGCTTGACGAAGATTCGCCGCCACTAGACAATCCTTGGGATCGAAAACCACGAACATGACGGATGAGCCCGTGAAAATCGATCTTAAGGGCGTAGTGAAGGACACTGATCGCCACGGCAATGATCGGTACTATTTTCGCGCACCGGGTCGGAAGAAGGTCCGGCTCCGTGAACCGACCGGCAGCGACGAGTTCCTCGAGGAACTGCGGTGCGCGCGCGCCGAGGTCACTTATGTTCGGCCCGGCACTCTTCCCGAGATTTGCCGGCGCCTCCCCAAGCCTTCCGAGCCAGCGAAGAAAGGCACGTTGCTGTGGCTTTGCCAGGAGTATTACCGTCGGGGCGGCACGGAAATCACCCAAGACACTATGGCGCGCCGACGAGCAATTCTGGAGCGCGTATGCGAATTACCTCATCCCCTCGAAGGTGACCCGGATCCTCAGTATCCCACCAAGGGATCTCTGCCATTCGCCGGTATGAAACGGTCTCATGTTAAGGAGATCAGGGACACCAGGCTCGACGCCCTTGGCGCGGCAAACAATATCGTAAAAGCCATCAGCGCGATGTTTGAGTGGGCAAAGGACACAGAGATTCCGGGCGTCGACTCCAATCCCGCCCGCGGCATCAGACGGCTAAAGAGCGGCGACGGCTGGCACCCATGGGACGTGTCGGAGATCGTTCAATATGAGAAGCGGCATCCGCTGGGTACCGCAGCCAGACGTGCGCTCTCGATCTTCATGTTTACTGGCCTGCGGTTGTCCGACGTCGCGATCTTCGGTCGACAGCACATCACGCTCGTCTACAACGAGGAGACCGAGCAGTGGGAGAACTGGATCAGAATTAAGCCTGGGAAGACCAGTCGTAACAAGGATGCGGTGTTGGTGGAGCTCCCGCTTCTGCCCGAACTAGAGGCGGAACTTGAGCACACGCCCTCCGACCAGATGACCTTCCTGGTCAATGAGTATGGTCGCCCGTTCTCGGAGAACGGTCTGGGCAACAAGATGCGCCAGTGGTGTGATCAAGCTGAGCTGCCGCACTGCAGTGCTCATGGAATTCGCAAGGCCGGCGCGACGATCGCCGCTGAGAACGGCGCGACGCACGAGCAGCTGAAGGCGATATATGGGTGGACTACGTACCAGCAGCCCGACCACTACATCAAGAAAGCGCGTCGCCGGAAGGTAGCGAGAGCGGCGAAATACCTGCTGGTTATCGATCGAAAAGAGAACAAAATTGTCCCACTTTCTGAGGGGGTTGAAAGAGGTGGGACAAAAATGGCCAAAAAATCCAATTAAATCAACGGCCACAAAAGCCAATGGTGGGCCCGGAGGGACTCGAACCCCCAACCAAGCGGTTATGAGCCGCCGGCTCTAACCATTGAGCTACAGGCCCCACGGCGTTGGATTAGTGTTTTTCCCTGAACCGCACAAGGCTTTCAGAGCGGCTTTCCGAGGGGGCTGGCCGAGACCGCCCAAATCAGCCCATATTGATAACCTATTGCACGTCCCCCATTGGAGCCGCTCGACACTCGGCAGTCTTGGGATCGCAGATCGAGGAGATTTCATGACCAGACGTATTTTGCCACTGGCGATTGCCGCCGCAATCGCATTTCCGGCGATCGCCGGCGCCGCCGATTCGCCGCCGCCGCCGCGCATCGTCGTCACCGGCGAAGGCGAGGCGGCGATAGCACCCGATCTGGCTCTGCTGACGCTCAGCGTCATGCGCGAGGCCAAGACGGCGCGTGCCGCGCTCGATGCCAATAACGACGCCATGGCCGCGGTGATCGCGGCAATGAAATCGTCCGGCATCAAGGAGCGCGACCTGCAGACCGCGGGCATCCAGATCAACCCGCGCTATAACTACACCAACAAGCCCGACGGCAGCCAGGAGGCCGAACTTGTCGCCTATCAGGTGACCAACACGCTTTCGGTGCGCATCCGCGACATCGACAAGACCGGCGACATTCTCGACAAGGCGGTGTCGCTCGGCGTCAACCAGGGCGGCGGCATCTCCTTCTCCAACGACGATCCGGCGGCAGCCGTCACTGAAGCGCGCAAGAAGGCCGTCGCCAATGCCATGGCCAAGGCCAAGACGCTGGCCGAAGCGGCCGGCGTCGGCATCGGCCGGGTTCTGGAAATCACCGACCAGAATTTCGCACCGCCGCCGATGCCAATCGACGCCAAGGCTTTCGATGCGGCCGGCGCATCGGTCCCCGTGCAGGCCGGCGAGAATTCCTATACCGCGCAGGTGACGGTGACTTTCGAACTGAAGTGATCGTCGATCGCAGCGCATGAAAAACCCCGGAGGACCGATCCTCCGGGGTTTTCGAGCCGCACCTTTCCGTCCTGGCGGAAAGAGGCTCCGCTACTTTACCGGCTGAAAGACGCCGGCCGCAAAGCTTCGACGGGCTTAGCGATAGATAATCGGACAACCGCGCTCGTTGGCGAATACGATCACCACGCGGTCGCCGTACTGGCGGCCAGCGACCTTGACCGTGCGGCGGTTGATGTCGACGATGCGGGCGCGACGCAGGCCCATACGTTCGGCCTTGTCGAGGGCACGCTCCGGCGAACAGGAGCGGCGCCAGTTGCGCTCACGGCGGTGTTCGCGATAGTAACCATCATCTTCGTCGCCGGTATAGACGCCGACGCGCGGATCTTGGTTGTTGCCGAAACCGAGATAGATACTCTCTGCATGGGCTGGGATGGCAGCAAGCGTGCCAAGGCCGACAAGAGCCGAAAGAGCCGCCGTCTTGATGGTGTTGAACATTGTCTTCTCTCCTTGTTTGAGGGTTTCCACCCGTTTTCGTCGAACCGATGGGAGGAGAATGCACCCGCCTGTCTGAATTTTTTGCGAACCGGCCGTTCATCTCCGGTTCATGCGGCAGAACCGGGATAGTCTCTCGCTTCCGGAACCGGTGCTATGGACGGCGGTCCTACATAGGGTGGACCGGCATGGGCGGATAGGCAACGTCCGTTTTGCTGTCGGTTCTGGGTCCTCGATTCCGGAGTAAATCCTAAGGCTCGTCTGCAAGCATATGGTCGAAATAATCCTCCGGCTCGGCAAGCTCCGTCTCGCTGGCGCTGACCCGGCCGCGCATCGAGATGCCGGCCTCGTGCACAGTCTCGTCGCTTCCCGACACCAGCCTGTGCCACCAATAGAGATCGCGGCCCTCGGCAACCAACCGGTAAGCGCAGGTCTTGGGCAGCCAGCTGATGGTGCGCACATTCTGCGGCGTCAGCCCGACGCAATCCGGAACACGCGCCAGCCGGTTGGTATAATCGGAGCAGCGGCAGCTTCCAGCGTCGAACAGCCGGCAGCCGACGCTGGTCCAGTAGATATCTCCGGTGTCCTCGTCTTCGAGTTTGGACAGGCAGCATTTGCCACAGCCGTCGCAGAGCGATTCCCACTCGGCCGGGGTCATCGCCTCCAGCGTCTTGGTTTTCCAGAACGGCTTTTCCATCGTCGGCATGTGGACCTCGGAGGCGTCAAGGTCAAGCGCAGCAACCCATGCACCCTCGTCCGAACAATACGCCGGGACCATACGCCAAGACCATACGAATGACATGAAGTCGCCTTCAAAACGCCGGTCAATCGCCCTGTGCCACCGCTAAGACCTACAAACAGGAACCAAACATGGTTGCTGAAAGTTTGGGCAGGGATGGGACGCCACAAGGAGTGTTTATGATGAAACGCCAACCACGGATTCTGGCAGGCACGGCGCTTGGCCTGTTGATGGCGTCCGCGCCGTTAGGCGCGTTCCCGCTGCAAGGCAGCGCCGCATTCGGCCCCGCTCGGAACAGCGCAGTGCTTATCCCGGCGCAGTCGAATTGCGCCGAAGGCGAGTCGGCCGAAGCCTGTGCCCAAGGCGGGCAGGCGGAGCCGGAACAGAAGCCCGGCAAGAGGCGCGAACGGCAGGAGCGAACCGAAGCACCCGCCGAACAATCGGGCGAGTCCGAGCAAAAGCCGCGCCGGAACAAGCGCGAGCAGCAACAGACCGAATCCGCGCCCGCCGAACAACTCGCGCCCTCGGGCGGAGAGGAGCAGGGCAATCAACGCAGGAAAAAGAGGCAGCAACAGCAGATCGAAGCCGAACAGCCGGCCGAGCAGGCTGCACCCGTGAATGACGATCAGCAGATCAAGCCGCGCAGGAAGAAGCGCGACCAGCAACAGCGGGAAGCCGCACCTGCTGAACAGCCGGCCGAGCAAGCTGCACCCGCGAGCGACGATCAGCAGCAGCTCAAGCCGCGCAGGAAGAAGCGCGACCAGCAACAGCAGGAAGCCGCACCTGCTGAACAGCCGGCCGAGCAGGCTGCGCCCGCGAACGACGTTCAGCAGCAGCTCAAGCAGCGCAGGAAGAAGCGCGACCAGCAACAGCAGGAAGCCGCACCTGCTGAACAGCCGGCCGAGCAGGTTGCCCCTGCAAACGACAACGAGCAGGGCAATCCGCGCAAGAGGAAGAATAAGCAGGACCAGCAGGCGGCGCCGGCTCTCCCACAGGCCGAGCCACTTCCAACCGACAAGCAAGCCGCTCCTGCTCAAGCCGAACAGCCCCAGGACCAGACGAAGAAACGCGGCAAGAAGCCCGTTGGGGAAGAGCCGGTGACAGGCGAACAGCAGCCCGCAACCGGTGAGCAACCCGCCACCGGCGAACAGGCAGCACCCGCCGAGGGTGGGCCCCCTGCTTCGGGCGAAGCCGCGGCCAACCCGAACGAGGCGCCCATACTGGACAGTCAGAAGGATGTCAGGCGCAGGCACGGCAAGGACCAAGGCGGCCAAAACGCGGGTCGCCAAAATGGCGGCAAAACGGGTGGTCAGGAAGGCAACCAGCCCGTCGAGGAGAACGGCAACCAGGCGGAAGTCTCGAAACCGGCTCCGGTCGACCAGGGGCCGCCCCCGACCGACGACCGGGCAGCGCAGCAGGAGATCAAACCTGAAAAGATCGCTCCCGTGACCGAGGAAAAAGGCAAGCGCGTCGAGCGCTCAGCCGATTTCGAGGATGTTCGTCGTCGGCGGCGCCCGCAAGGCACCAATGTCCTCAGGGAATTCGGCGACCGCGTCATCCTCCAGTTCAACAACCAGACGTTCGTCGAAAGCAGCGACGCCCCGCGTATGCACCGCGGCGCCAGGAATGTCTATTATGAGGACCTGTCGGGCGATCGCACCCGGGAAATCGTGGAGCGTGACAACGGTTTCCGGATCGTCACCATCCGCAACCGCTACGGCGACGTGATCCAGCGTTCACGCATCGCGCCTGACGGACGCGAATATGTGCTGAGCTATGTCGACGAGCGGAACTATGACGGTGATGCAGACTGGCGCGACCCGGGCGACGACCTGCCGCCGATGCGCCTTACCATCCCGCAAGAGGAATACATTCTGGATTCCGAAGAGGTCGAGGATCCGGACGACTACTACACCTTCCTCGAACGACCGCCGGTGGAGAAGGTCCAGCGCCTCTATTCGATCGACGAGGTCAAACGCTCGGCCCGCGTGCGCGACATTGCCCGCCGCATCGACCTCGATACGCTCAACTTCGAATTCGGTTCGGCTTCGATTTCCGACACCGAGGTCCAGAAGCTGGAGGGTGTTGCCAACGCCATGGACAAGCTGCTGAAGAAAAACCCGGCCGAGACCTTCCTGATCGAAGGCCACACGGATGCAGTCGGCAAGCCGGAAGCGAACCTTGCATTGTCCGACCGCCGCGCCGAGGCAGTCGCCGAAGCCTTGACCAATGCCTTCGGCATCCCGCCGGAGAACCTGACGACACAGGGCTATGGCGAGGAGTATCTCAAGGTAGACACGTCGGGACCCAACCGTGAGAACCGCCGCGTCGCCATCCGCCGCATCACCTCGCTGGTGGCGCCGGTGGCCAGCGCCCAATAAGCGGAATGTGAACCGCGCGATCCGATCAACCATTGAATCGCGCGGTCACCAATCTTGAAACGCGAGGTCACCAATCCCAAATTTTGGAAAGGGCGTCCCTGCCCCGTCCCGACTCCAGCGGGACACACGAGCCCCGCCGGTTCCCCTCCCCGGCGGGGTTTCGTTTTTTAGAACCTTGCAAACCGCCGCAGCCTGCCCGAAATACGGCACTCCGACAACGGAGCCCGGAATCGCCGCATGAAGCGCCTCGAACTCGCCATCGAATCGATCATTCTCGCCTCGCGCTGGCTGCTGGTCGTCTTCTATCTCGGACTGGGCGCGGCGCTTGCCATCTATGCCGTGTCCTTCGGCAAGAAGCTGTTCGAGTTCGTCTTCGTGGCCTTCACGCTCGACGACACCGATACCATCCTGAAGATCCTCGGCCTCATCGACGCCGCGCTGGTCGCCTCACTGGTGGTGATGGTGATCATCTCGGGCTACGAAAACTTCGTAAGCCGCTTCGATGAAAATGACGGCAAGGTGCATTGGCTGGGCACGATCGATGTCGGCTCGCTGAAGGTCAAGGTCGCCTCGACAATCGTCGCCATCTCCTCGATCCACCTCCTGCAGGTTTTCCTGAACTCGGTCTCCTACACGACCGACCAGCTGATGTGGCTGACCATCATTCATCTGGCCTTCGTTCTGTCGGCACTGATGCTTGCCTATATCGACCGGCTGATGGGTCTTGGCAAAGCCAAGAAAGCCGAAGGCTGAGCACGCGTCTGTGCCGGTCTTTAAGAGATACGCCTGTCAGCTAGATGCTTTCCGTCAGTAAATACCTTTGATTTTGGTATCAGTCCGCTCGAACACCTCGTCCGGCACAAAAAAGTCGCCGGCGAGCGGGCCTGTCGCGCCCGGCGCATAGGCTGAGAAATCGCTGACGCCTTCGGCGCGCAGCACTTCTTCGTCGATGTAGAAATTACCGGTTGCCCCGCGCGACGGCCTGACCAGGATGGCGTGTGCGGCATCGGCCATGATGTCGGGCGAACGGCTCATCGCCGCCACCGTCGCCCCGCCCAGGAGGTTGCGCACCGCCGCCGTGTCGATGGTCGAGATCGGCCATAGCGAATTGACCGCAATGCCGTCCCTGGCGAACTCGGCGCTCATGCCCAGCGTGCACATCGACATGCCGAACTTCGCCATCGTGTAGGCGACATGGTTCTTGAACCATTTGGCCTTCATGTCGAGCGGCGGCGCCAGATTCAAAATGTGAGGATTTTCCGCCAACCTCAAGTGTGGAATGCACATTTTGGAGACGAGAAAAGTACCGCGCGTGTTGATCTGGTGCATCAGGTCGTAGCGTTTCATGTCGGTCTCCAGCGTGCCGGTGAGTTGGATGGCGCTGGCATTGTTGATGCAGATATCGATGCCGCCGAACGTCTCCACGGTCTTGGCGACGGCTTCGGCGACCTGCGCTTCATCGCGGATGTCGCACAGCGCCGGCAGCGCCTTGCCGCCGGCCCGCTCGATCTCTTGCGCCGCTGTGTAGATCGTCCCCGGCAGCTTCGGATGCGGCTCGGCGGTCTTGGCCGCGATCGTCACATTGGCGCCGTCGCGCGCGGCGCGCAGCGCAATCGCCAGCCCGATGCCGCGTGACCCGCCAGAGATGAACAGCGTCTTTCCCTTGAGCGACATCCTCGCCCCTCCCTGTGCTACTCTCTTTTCTACCATCTTTTCTCCTTGCGATCCTTGCCTGCACCGCCGGCGGATACAAGCGCCCTTAACCCGCAGCGGTGGTGTGACGCTACGGAGGGTCGTGGATTTCGCGGGAGCGCGCGTTGAATCTGTCGGGCAAGTTGGTATATATTCTATACGAAAAGGGAGAATATATAAATGGCCTTATCGATCAAGAATATGGCAGTCGAGCAACTGGCACGTGAGCTCGCCCGCCGGCGCCAGGTATCGGTGACGGAGGCCATCCGTCAAAGCCTCGAGCGCGAGGTTGCGCGCGAGCGGCTTGTGCCGCGCGACGAGACCGGTGACCTTTTTCAACGTCTGATGGCGATTGCGGAACGAGCTGCACGAATACCGGAGCGCAAAGACGCGATGAGCGACGATGAAATTCTCGGTTATGACGAACTGGGTATCCCGACGCGATGATCATCGATTCCTCGGCGCTGGTCGCCATTTTACGCACGGAGCCGGGCTACGACCGCTTCGTTTTGGCGATCACCCAGGCTGAAAGACGTTTGCTTCCGGCACCGACACTGCTTGAAACGACAATGGTGCTCGTCGGCCGCTGGCAGGACCAGATTATCGATCGCTTCGAAACTTTTTTGCGCACCGCCTCGATCGAGACGATCCCCTTCACGGCCGACCACGCCGCGGTCGCTCGTCAGGCGTTCCTGCGCTATGGCAAGGGCCGGCATCCGGCCGCCCTCAACTTCGGCGACTGCATTGCCTATGCTGCGGCACGTATCGAAGCCATGCCGTTGCTGTTCAAGGGTGACGATTTCCGGCTGACCGACATCGAACCGGCTGTTTGATCCACGGCTAGACCAGCACCAGGCCCTGCCGCATGGCGATGGCGATCGCATCGGTGCGGTTGGCGGCACCGAGCTTCGTCAGGATCGCTGCGACGTGGAATTTCGCCGTATGCACGGAGATGTTCAGCCGCCGCGCGATGACCTTGTTGGGCGCGCCTTCGGCGAGCAGTGCCAGCACCTCGCTTTCGCGCGGCGAAAGCGTCGGCCGGACGATTTGCTCGTTACTCGGTTCCTCGTCGAACCGGTCGCTGTCATGAAAGGTAAAATCGTGCCCGTCTGACAGAGCGTGGCTGTCACGCGAAATCCGGTAGCCAGCCGCCGCCAGCCGCGCCGCAGCGGCGATCAGCACGTCGTCCGCTGCCACCGGCAGCACGGCAAACACTGTATCGGCCGGCCGCTCCCCGGCCGCTCGCGACGATAGCAGCACTCGAGGCATAGCGGCGTCGACGAGCCCGCCTTGCACCCCATGATCATCGACGATGGCGACATCCGCCGCCCAACGCCCGTCGACTTCGCCCGCCAGAAAAGGCTGCAGGTCATCGGTCGCAGCGAGAGCCGCGGACAGACTTCGCGCGCGCTCGACGTCACGGAGCACGATCAGCACCGTCAGCCGTCTGCCAGCGACCTCACCGCTTACCATCTATCCCTCAGCTCAGTGGTTTTTCACCGATGGTCAGTGAGACCTCACGGTTCTCGCCGCCGCGCACCACGCCGAGTGTCACCAAGGCACCGGCGCTGTCCGGCCCGAGCTTGCGGATCAGCTCGCGCGGGCCATGCACCGTCTCTGCGTTCCACGATACGATGATGTCGCCGAGACTGAGACCGGCGGCTTTCGCCGGGCCGCTATCGTCAAGGCTCATCACCATGGCGCCCTGTGTATCACCATTGCGGACCGGATGCAGGCCGGCACCAAGATAGCCCCTCGCCACATGACCCTTCTCGCGCAGCGTCGTGACTGCCCGCTCGATCGTTTCGTAAGGCATGACCAGCGCCCGCCGGCGTGGCCCGAACAGCAGCATGCCGATCAGTCCGCCCTTGGCGTCGAGCACAGGGCCGCCCTCGAAACGGCCGCCGGCATTGACGGCAAGGTTGATGCGCCGGTCGATCGTGCCGCCGCGCATTGAACGCCAGGCCGGGCCGACCTCGCCGACCGTGCCGAAGGTAGCGAGCGAGGTGCCGTCGCTATTGCCCGCGACGATCGCCAGATTGCCCGGCCGCACTGCATCCGCCTTCACCAGGGACGGCACGCTTGGTGCGCCGGTGGGTTTCAAAACGGCCGTGCCGGTGGACGGGTCGCGGCCGACCAGCTCGGCCTTGACGGTTTCGCCCGAAGGAAACGTCAGCTCGATCTCCTCGCCGGCCTCGACCGCCTCCTCGGCAGTGACGAAATAGTCGTCCTGCCAGTGGAAAGCGGTAGACGTGCGGTGGTGGTGCGTCGCGAAGCTGGCCGTCGCTGGAGCCGCGGCTGCGGCGATGTCGGCAATGGCGTCGGAAAATGTGCTCAGATTGAAATCGCTCATGATTTGTCTCCTGGGTTCCTCGTGACCCAGATATCGCCCGGCAGGGCGTTGGCGGATACTCGCCTGACGGCTAGTTGGGCGTTTGACTGGCCATCTGGTCAGGTCGCGGCCGGTCCGGCCGCTCCGCACATATAGGCATTGTTCATCTTGTTCCAAAAGCTACGGAGCCCCGCAGATGGCCCTGCCCGCCCAGCAATTGCAATATGACGATGCCCTTCTCGATGCCTATTCGGCGACGGTCGCCGATGCCGTCGACCGCATCGGGCCCGCCGTCTGCCGCATCGAGCGTGTCGGTGGCCCGGGCGGCCATGGCTCAGGCTTCGTCATCGCGCCGGACGGGCTGGTCGTCACCAACTTCCACGTCGTCGGCGATGCGCGCAGTGTGCGCGTGTCGATGCCGGACGGCGCCTCCAGGGAAGGCCGCGTGCTCGGCCGCGACCCCGACACCGACATTGCGCTGGTGCGCGCCGACGGCAACTTTGCCGACGTTGCGCCGCTTGGCGATTCCAAGCGTTTGAGGCGCGGCCAGATTGCAATTGCCATCGGCAACCCGCTCGGCTTCGAATGGACCGTCACCACCGGCGTCGTCTCGGCGCTCGGCCGCTCGATGCGTGCCTCCACCGGCCGGCTGATCGACGACGTCATCCAGACTGACGCCGCGCTCAACCCCGGCAATTCCGGCGGACCGCTGGTGTCCTCGGCCGGCGAGGTGATCGGCGTCAACACCGCGATGATCCACGGAGCGCAAGGCATCGCGTTCGCGGTTGCCTCCAACACCGCCAATTTCGTCATCTCGGAGATCATCCGCTTCGGCCGCGTGCGCCGCGCCTTCATCGGCGTTTCCGCCGACACCACCAACCTGCCGCGCCGCGCAGCACTCTTGTCGCAAGTGTCGAGCATCACGGCGGTGCGCCTGCGCAGCGTCGAGAAGAACAGCCCGGCGGACAAGGCCGGTCTCAGGGAAGGCGACATTATTGCCGCCATCGACGGCCGCCCGGTCACCGGCGTCGACGATCTTGTGCGCATGCTCGACGCCGAGCGCATCGGCCGCGAGACACTGTGCACGGTGGTGCGCCGCTCCGGCATTGCCCAGGTCACGGTGATGCCGTTGGCGAGGGCAAGCTAGCTCGCTGCAGCACCCTGCGCATATTGCGCCAGGAATTCCGGGCTCGGCGGGATCGGCCTGATCACGTCGATCAGCACGCCGTTGGGATCCTTGGTGATGAAATGGCGCTGGCCGAAGGGTTCGTCGCGCAGCGTTAGCAGGATCGGCAGGCCGGCGGCGGTGATCCGCTCATAGACGGCATCCGGGTCCCTGACCTCGAAATTGATCAGCACGCCAGACGCGCGGCCCCGCCCCTCCTCCGGGATCGTCTCATGATCGCCCTGGACGATGCCGAGGTTGACGCGGCGATCTTCGGCTGAGCGCAGATGGATGTACCAGTCGGCCTCGAACAGCGGCTTGAAGCCGAAATGCGCGACATAAAAGGCTGCAGTGCCGGCAACATCGCCCGTCATCAGCACCGGATAATAGCTCGTCGTCCTCATCTTTCCTTCTCCCGGCGAACAACATACAATCTGCATGTAAATGTAACTAACATACAGGCTGAATGTATGCAACAGCGATCCGCTCGCCGCTCCAACCGTGATCGCACCGAAGCGACACGCGCCGAGCTCATCGCCGCGGCGCGAAAACTGTTCACCGAAAAATCCTATGCCGAGACCAGCACACCCGAGATCGTCGCCGCTGCCGGCGTAACGCGCGGCGCGCTTTATCATCACTTTGCAGATAAACAGGCGCTGTTTGCCGCTGTGGTCGAACAGGAGGCGCAAGCCGTGGCGGAAGAGATCGAACGCGCGTCGCCGCCTTCGCTATTTGCCCGCGATGCGCTGATTGCCGGCTCGGATGCCTATCTGGCTGCCATGCGCGCCCCCGGCCGAACTCGGCTCTTGCTGCTTGATGGCCCCGCCGTGCTCGGCCGCGCCGCCATGGATGCGATCGACAATCGCCATGGCAACCGTTCGCTGCGTGAGGGCCTTGTTGCCGCGATGCGCTCGCACTCTATGACGAGATTGCCTGTGGAAGCTCTGACCGCTTTGCTCGCCGCTGCCTTCGACCGCGCAGCGCTCGCCATTGAAGCTGGAGCATCGATCGAGGACTATCGCGCCGTTCTCATCGCGCTGATCGACGGTCTGTCTCCGGCTCCTCCTTAGGCACCTCACCCGGCTCGAATTCGTTGAAACAACCAAGCTGGCGCTTGAACTGATCGATCAGCCAGGCGGCCGCCGGTTTCGGGCTGCGATCGGCGCGGTGCATGGCATAAAGCGGCGAGCGGACTTCGCTGTAAGGCTCGAGATCGAGTTCGACGAGCCGGCCGTTCGCCAGATCATCGGCAATCAGCCATCGCGGCAGCCCGCCCCAGCCCAGCCCCTCGCGCATCAGCACGTGCTTGGTGCGCACATCCGTCAGCCGCCAAGTGCGGTAGGCGAAGACGCCATAGTCGCGCCCGCGCGTACGCTCGGACTGGTCCGAGACGACCAGTTGGATGTGTTCGCGGACATCCTCCAGCGCCACTGGTCTGGGCAGCAGCGCCAGCGGGTGATCAGGCGCTGCGGCCGGCACCAGGGAGAAGAAACCGATGCGCAGCAGATTCACGTCCGCCTCGCCCAGAAGCCCTCCGATGCCGAGATCGGCCTGTCCGCGGACAACATGATCGAGGATAAGGCCAAGCGAGCCGATATGCAGACGCAGTGTCACGGCCGGAAACTGCACCTCGAATGCCTTTAGCACCCGAACCAGCACCGGCGACGGTAGCGTCACGTCGACCGACAGCGCAACTTCCGCCTCCAATCCCTGCCGATATCCGTCGATACGCGAGCGGATGCGTTGCAGCACGCCGACCATGCGCCGCGCATCTTCCAGCGTCGCCTTGCCGACATCGGTCAGTTGCGGCTCACGCGTGCCCTCACGCTCAAACAGCTTCAGCCCAAGCTGCGCTTCGAGGTTGGCAATGGCGTAGCTGATGACCGACTGCGCGCGGTTGAGCTTACGGCCGGCAGCCGAGAAGGAACCGGTGTCGGCCACCGCAACCAGGATCTGCAGTTGGTCAAGCGTCGGGTTGGGCTGCATCTTTCAATCCACAATTTAGATGGATCATATACAAAATATACCAGTTTTTCAAATGGGTCTGCGCACACATATTTGGCGGGAGATTTTAATCCAACCCTGGAGAGTCACCATGTCCATCCTTCTTGTCACATCCAGCCCACGCGGCGCCGCCTCGCACTCGACCCGCGTCGCCAACGAACTCGCCGACAAACTGCTTGCCGCCGATCCTTCGGCCAAGCTTGTCGCCCGCGACCTCGTCGCCAACCCGCTGCCGCATATCGACCCCGACTATTCGACCGGCATCTATACGCCGGCCGAAGCGCGCACCCAGCGCCAGGCTGAGGTCGTCGGCGTTTCCGATACTGTACTGGACGAGCTGTTTGCGGCCGACACCGTCATTCTCGCCACTGGCTTCATCAACTTCAACATCTCGTCGACGCTGAAATCCTGGGTCGACCACGTCGCCCGCTCCGGCAAAACCTTTGCTTATGGCGATGCTGGCCCGAAAGGCCTCGTCACCGGCAAGAAAGTCTATATCGTGCTGGCCTCGGGCGGCATCTATTCCGAAGGTGCGGCCGTGCAGTTCGATCATGCCATTCCCTACCTGCGCAGCGTGCTCGGCTTTCTCGGCATGACCGATGTGGAGGTCATCCGCATCGAAGGAGTCGGCATGGGCGCCGATGCGGTAGCAGCAGCGCTGGCCAAGGCCTCGACCAAGGTCGACGCCATTGTGGCTGCAACCGGAAGCGCCGAGCGCGTCGCCGCCGCGGCGTAAAGCCAGCATCGTTTGAATTGAACAAGGGCAGGCGCTCGGTGCCTGCCCTTGCTGTCGTTGGCGACAACCTATTGTGGTGGGCCAACAACTGCCATCGGTTATTCCGCTTGTCTGCGCTATCGGTCGCGGATGTTCCTGTCCGTTGCCACAACGCACCGTCCGGCCACCGATCTCGGTTTCCTGCTGCACAAGCATCCCGATCGTTTGCACGAGACCGACCTCTCCTTTGGCAAAGGGTGGCTATTCTATCCCGAAGCGACCGAAGAGCGTTGCGAGGCAGCACTCCTGCTCGATGTCGACCCGATAGGGCTAGTGCGCGGCAAGGGGCGGGCGGAAGGCTTGCTGGACCAATATGTGAACGACCGGCCTTACGCGGCATCGTCTTTCCTGTCCGTGGCGCTAAACAAAATGCTGCGGACGGCGATGACCGGAATGTCAAAGGAGCGCCAGGAACTGGCTAGCGGCGAACTGCCGCTGGAGGCAGTCGTGACTCCACTGCCGATGCGCGGCGGTGAGGCTCTGGTTCGAAGCCTGTTCGAACCCTTGGGCTGGACAGTCGATCTGACGCCAATCGAGGGAATCGGGTCTGGTGCAGGCGAGTCCCGGTACGGCCATCTGAAGCTGACCGGCACGGGCCGGCTCAGCGCCTTGTTGAACCACCTCTACGTACTGATCCCGGTGATGGACGATGCCAAGCATTATTGGGTCGGCGAAGCAGAGGTCGACAAGCTGCTGTCCAAGGGAGAGGGCTGGCTGGAAAAACATCCCGCCAAGGACCTGATAGTTCGCCGATACTTGCGCAACCGCGGTGCCTTGGCCCGCATCGCTCTGGAACGACTGGTTCCTGAAACGGCCAGGGAGACTTTGCCGCCCGAACTGCGTGTCACACCTGAGGAAGCGCTGGAGACGCCGATCCGGCTCAACGATCTGCGCATGGAAGCTGTTGTCCGAGCCATCCAGGCAACGGGTGCAACCACGGTTGCGGACCTGGGATGCGGTGAAGGCAAGCTGCTCGACAGGCTGGTGCGCGAGCGATGGATTCACAAGCTGTTCGGTCTGGATCCGGCGGCGCGCGAACTGGAATGGGCCGCAAAGCGTCTCAAGCTGAACGAATTAGGCGGGCCGCCCGAGGGCCGGGTCACGCTGCTGCATGGATCGCTGACCTACCGCGACAGCCGTTGGGCCGCAGCCGACGTCGCCGTTCTGGTCGAGGTCATCGAGCATCTCGACGAGGACAGGCTGCCCCTGGTCGAACGCATCGTTTTCGGTGAGACGGCGCCCAAATCCGTCATTGTGACCACTCCGAATGCGGACTACAACGCTCTGTTTCCAAGACTGGTCCCTGGCGCATTTCGCCATCCCGATCACCGTTTCGAATGGAGCCGGGCTCAGTTCCAAGCCTGGGCGGCCAAAATCGGCGAGATCTATGGCTATGCAGCCACCTTCAGCGGTATCGGAGCCGAGGACCCGACCCTCGGCGCCCCCACCCAGATGGCAGTGTTCACCCGATGAGAGAACCTGATAAGACCAACCTCACCATTCCTGACTTCGCCCTCGTCGTGCTGATCGGCTCGACCGGATCGGGCAAGTCGACTTTCGCGGCCAGGCATTTCCTGACGACTGAGATTATCTCCTCGGACCAGTGCCGGGCGCTGATCTCCGACGACGAAACCGACCAGGACGTCTCTGCGGATGCCTTCGATCTGGTTCGCGAAATAGCCGGCAAGCGGCTCAAACACCGCAGGCTGGCCGTCATCGATGCCACCAATGTGCGAGCCGCCGACCGCAAGCCCTGGATTGAGCTGGCGCGCAAGTGGCACGCTTTGCCCGTCGCCGTGGTCCTCGATCCAGGCGTCGAGGTGTGCGTCGCACGCAATGCGGTGCGAGCCGACCGGCAGTTCGGCGCCGGGGTCGCCCGGCGCATGACAACCGAGGTCCGCAAGGGTCTTGGCGGCCTCCAACGCGAGGGCTTCCGCCAGGTCTGGAAGCTTACCAGCGAGGCCAGCATCGACGCGGCCGAGGTGTCGCGACAGCCGCTGTGGACCGATAAGCGCGACGACCATGGCCCGTTCGATATCATTGGCGACATCCATGGCTGTTCGGATGAGCTTCATATCCTGCTCGCTCGACTGGGCTACAGCGTCGCCTGGTCTGAGCATCAGGGCGACCGAATGGTCACCGTGGTTCCACCAGAGGGCCGCAAGATCGTCTTTGTCGGCGACCTCGTCGATCGCGGCCCCAACTCGCCCGACGTGCTGCGCATTGCCATGAGCATGGTCGCGGCTGGAACGGCTTACTGTGTCCAGGGCAACCATGAACGCAAACTCAGCCGCTGGCTAGAAGGCCGCAAGGTCACGGTCGCTCACGGCCTCCAGCAGACTGTCGATCAGCTAAATGCACAGGACCGAGGCCTGCGCGAGGCGCTGCCGGCCTTTCTCGACGGCCTGCGCAGCCATGTCTGGCTCGATGGCGGAGGCCTCGCCGTCGCCCATGCCGGCCTCAAGGAAGAGATGATCGGACGCGGTTCCGGCGCTGTGCGCGAGTTCGCTCTGTACGGCGAGACCACAGGCGAGACCGACGAGTTCGGGCTGCCCGTCCGTGCCGACTGGGCTGCGGCCTATCGTGGCAAGACGGGCATTATCTATGGACATACGCCCACGCTATCGGCCGAATGGGTCAACAACACCCTGTGCATCGACACCGGATGCGTATTCGGCGGCAAGCTGACGGCCTTGCGCTGGCCGGAACGCGAACTGGTCGAGGTGCCGGCAATCGAGACCTGGTCGGAGCCGATACGTCCGCTGGGCGGGTCCGGTCCCGGTAAATCGGCACAGGCCGACGCCGACGGCGTGCTCGATTATCAGGATGTCTCCGGTCGCCGTTGGATCGAGACCGGACTGAGGGGCCGGATTGTCGTGGCCGAGGAGAACGCGTCGGCAGCACTGGAGGTGATGAGCCGCTTCGCGCTCTCGCCGCAATGGCTGATCTATCTGCCGCCGACCATGTCGCCGTCCGAGACCAGCAGCCAGGACGGCTGGCTGGAACGTCCGGAGGATGCCTTCGCTTACTTCCGCGAGCGCGGCGTTGCGCAGATCGTGTGCGAGGAGAAGCACATGGGTTCGCGGGCAGTGATCGCGCTCTGCCGGAACGCGCAGGCGGCACGCAGCCGCTTCGGGGTCCCTGGCGACGAAACCGGCGCAATCTGGACCCGCACCGGACGCTCCTTTTTCAATGACAGTGCCATGACGGAGGACCTGCTCGCCCGTCTTCGCACCGAGGTCGACGCGGCGGATCTGTGGAAGGAATTGAACAGCGACTGGCTGCTGCTGGACGCCGAGATAATGCCTTGGTCCGCCAAGGCCGGCAGTCTGATCGAAAGCCAGTATGCGCCTGTGGCGATATCCTCTGCCGCCGGTTTCAAGGCCAGCAACGAGGCGCTGGCCCGTGCGATGGCGCGCGGCGTCGATGCAGCCGGCCTGAACGCACGCCTTGAAGACCGGGCCGTCCGCGCAGCCAAATACGCCACCGCCTGGGCGCCCTACGTATGGCCAGTTTCGGGCGTCGAGGACCTTAAGGCCGCGCCTTTCCACCTGCTGGCCAGCGAGGGACGTGTTTGGTTTGACCAGGACCATGTCTGGCACATGTCGCTCGCGGACCGTCTGGCTGCCCGTGGCGGCGTGGTCACGCCGACTCGATGGCGTATGGTTGACCTCGCCGACGGCAGCGCGTGTGCCGAGGCCGTCGCCTGGTGGGAAGCACTGACCGGCTCAGGCGGCGAAGGCATGGTGGTCAAACCACGCGACTTCGTCAGCCGTGGCGAGAAGGGGCTCATCCAGCCGGCGCTGAAGGTCCGCGGCCCGGAATATTTGCGCATCATCTATGGTCCCGAATATGATGCACCCGACAATCTCATCCGCCTCCGAGAACGCGGCCTGGCCGGCAAGCGCAGCCTGGCGTTCCGGGAGTTCGCGCTTGGCCACGAAGCGCTAACGCGATTTGTCGCCAAGCAGCCGCTACGCCGGGTTCACGAGTGTGTCTTCGCCGTGCTGGCGTTGGAAAGCGAGCCAATCGACCCAAGGCTGTAGTAGCCGATCTATCCGAAGATCTTTTCGCCCTGCTCGTCGACCAGCTGGATGCCCTTTTTGATCGAGATGTCGACGGCATCATCAAGCCCGGCAAAGCGGTCGGCGCGGATGAATTTGTGCTCCTTCATCACGCCGTCGATCTCTTTCGAAACCACGCCGCAGGTCTGGTACTGGCCCTCCGCCTTGTAGGGCGTGGCGCTGATCAAAAATCCCTTGTGCTCGATCTGCTTTACAGGCGCCGCTGTCTTTGGCTCGGCGGCTTCGTTGCCTCCGCCGAAAAGACGCTTCAGAAAAGACATGGGGTATCCTCCAACGGCAATCATCCTGCACCACATAGCGCGACGCAGGATGATTTTCAGTACCGGTCCTTGGCTGGACCGGCAAGGGCCGCCTGCGGCTTGCCGTTAGAGGTCAGTCGCGCGTCAGTGCTTCCAGGGCTTCCGCGGCAGCTTCCAATATGCTGATTGCCTCGGCCTGCTTTGCTTCAGGCGCATCGACGATCTCGCCGAGCGCGGCGCGTAGCCGGTGGCGCACGGCGCGAAACTCGTCGCGCTTTTCCGAGCGGCCGCGGCCGCGCCGGCCACCGTCGCCGTCATCGTTCCAGCCGAACCAGTCGCGCGCCTTGGCCATCTTGCGGCCGAAGCGCTCGAGATGTTCGAGCACGTGGTCGATCATCTCGCGATTTTCGTTGAGGTGCGCCTGCCCAGCCTCGGTGATTGAAAACACCTTCTTGTTGCCTTCCGCCGCAGAAACGGCGTAGCCGGCCTCCTCCAGGAAGGTCAGCGTCGGATAGACCACGCCGGGGCTCGGGCTGTAGACGCCGCTGGTGCGCTCCTCCAGCGCCTTGATGATGTCGTAGCCGTGCCGCGGCGCCTCGGCCAGCAGTGACAGCGTGATCAGCTTGAGATCGCCGTCGGCCAGCATGCGGCCGGCGCGGAACATGTCGCCCGGCCCGCCGCGTCCGCCGCCTCTCATGCCATGCCCGAACGGGCCAAAGCCGCCGCCACGTCCGCCGAACTTGCCGGCCATATGCATGAAGACGCGCTCGGCGCGTTCGCCGAAACGATGATGGCTGAAATGATTGTCTTTGTGCATTGTCTGCTCCTTGAGTTATGTCTTACGATATATCTCAACTAAGTGCCCGCCACGGCCGAGTCAAGATATATCTTACGATGTATCTGAAAATGGCACCAGCAGGATTGAGTTCGCCAGCGAGGGCAGCTAGACGGTGCATGAGGGCCGAAGGCCGCTCCGTAAGCGTCTGACGTGAAGCAACGCATCCACCCCGGTCGTTCCGGGCAGTTACGCCGACAATACCGGCGAATGGGTGCAAGGCGACGAACCGGATGCTTCAGGGAAATCCAAATGACCATGAAAACCCCGCGCAGCAGGCTGCCTGTGCGCTATGCCGCCGTGCTCGACCCGCTGGTGCTGTCGTTGTTGACGACGTTCATCGTGTCGTTCATCTCGACACTGAAAAGCCTTGGCTTCCAGCCCGACATGTGGCCACTTGGCTGACGGCTTGAGGCCTGTCCTGGCTGGCCGACGCTGCTGCCAGTGCTGCCGGCGGTGATAGTGTGCTGAAGGTTCTGCAAAAAGTTTTGGAGAGAGAACGGGGCTTGCTCTGAGGGCCGAGCGGCCATGGCACGGTGGTGACGTTGCGATCACCGATTCCCGTGGAAGGGGAAGTGCCATGACCAATCGAGACGTTAGACTGAGCAGAGGCGAGTTGAAAGCGTTGCTGTTGTCGGATGAGGACGGCTTTCGCCAGGCATTGCAGAGTGTCGTGCAGGAGGTTCTTGAAGCCGAGATGACGGAGGCGATCGGGGCCGAGAAAGGCGAGCGGACGGCGGAGCGGACGAGTTACCGGTCCGGCTATTACGAACGCAAGCTGGTGACGCGGGTCGGGGTGCTGGAGCTTCGCGTTCCGCAGGATCGGGCTGGCCGGTTCTCGACGGAGTTGTTTGAGCGCTACCAGCGTTCGGAGAAGGCATTGGTGTCGGCGCTGGTCGAGATGTACGTGCAGGGCGTCTCGACCCGCAAGGTGAAGGCGGTGACGGAGGAATTGTGCGGCCACTCTTTCTCGGCCTCGACGGTGAGCGAGGCGACGATGCGGC
>NZ_JAMYVG010000014.1:0-140185 GCF_040323855.1 Mesorhizobium sp. M0028 | reverse complement strand
TCCAGAAGTTCCTTCTCAATAGCCATGCGATGATTCTCTCCTTTCCATCATCATGGCCTCGCGCACAGAATTCCCGACAGTCCCCGCGCTGAACGCTCCGGTCGTGGCTATCACGGGTAATGCTGTTGCCACCATCAAGACGATCGTCAGCCTTGTGAATCCTCATAGCCTGAACTTCGCATACCTGGATCCTTACAACCTGGAGACTCTCAATTTCGAGATGATTAGGACGCTGTCAGACCTCCGATACGTCGACATACTCGTACATGTCAGTCAGATGGACCTGCAGCGAAACCTCGACAAATACTCGTCGGGCGACTCGGCGGTTTTCGATGCCTTCATTCCTGGCTGGCGTAGCGCCATCAAAGCGGGAAACGCCAAGGCAACACGCCAGGCAATTTTGCGCTATTGGTCCGAGCTTGTTGGGCGACTTGGCGTGTGGCCCTCCCCGGAACCCAAGCTAATAACCGGGCCCGGCAACCAGCCGCTTTATTGGCTCCTGCTAGTCGCCAAGCATGAACTCGCTCTGGCGTTTTGGAAGGTCGCGGCTAACAAGCAGAGACAAGGCAACCTTTTCTAGGCGGTAGCTGCCGGCATTTCATCGTAGATACGACCATTGAGCGTGCGGCCGGCGGCTTTCTTGTTATTGCCTCCCCACTGCTTGAAGAAGAATGCCGTGCCCGCGCGTCGGCACATCGTTTGGATCTCGTCGACCCAGTGAGGATTCATATATCGTGCCCCTTGGCCCGCTTTCACCGCCAACGATCGCCCAATGAATATCGGTGAGATTGGCACCGGCTACAGACCCGATCAACGGCTCTAGAGAAACGAACCGGATTGCTGCTGGTGCACGGCGAAGGTCATCCAGCCGACCCAGCACTCGATGATCTTCAACACTGGTCCCGAGCCAGACATTCGGCAGAACGGGAAAGTCGCCACGAGTCAGAACCTTGGCCATAACTTCCGGGCGCTTCGTCAGAATCTGATACGTATGCCGCGGCGTCTCTTCCATCACAGCCCATACCTGTCGAATGAAATCTGCCGGCACGTCGACATGAAAGAGATCAGACATCGAGTTCACGAAAACGCGGCGTGGTTTCGACCAAGTTACAGGGATCGACAGTGATTTCGGATCGGTCATTACTTTGCCGGTCCACTTCGCTCGGCCGCCCGTCTTGCGCGTCAGGCCCTGATATTTGTTCACGCCCATGGCTTCTAGCCGTGCCGCCATGCGCATCGCGTAGCAGTTCGTGCAGCCGGCGGTTAGGATCGTGCAGCCGGCCACCGGGTTCCACGTCGCGTCGGTCCATTCGATTGAGGTCTCAGCCATAGGAAGATTCTCCTTCACGTTGATGGTTAATTCAAGGTGATGAAGCTTCCGTTATCGGGTTTTGACGACTGAGTAGGGTTCGGCCACAGCTTTCCCACCCAAAGAGCAGGAGAGCCGTGGCCGAATCCTGAACACCGGAGCCGCCTTCTCCGGCAATAGGCTTCAGAGGCCGTTGTCCTTCAGGATCTGGGCAGCATTTTCCTTGGTGATCTTCTGCGTCGGCAGGATGATGGTCTTTTCCACCTTCTCGCCGTTCAGGAACTTGATCGCCTGCCGCAGCCCTTCGGCGCCCGGCGTCACATAAGTGAACGTCGCCGTCAGCTCGCCATTGGCGACGAGTTGCACGCCTTCATTGGGCAGGCCGTCGATGCCGATGAACTTGATGTCCTTCTCACGTCCGGCGTCCTTGGCGGCAAGATAGGCGCCATAGGCCATTGGATCATTGTGGCCGTAGACGAGATCGATCTTTTCGTTGTTGCGCAGCGCCGTGGCCATGATGTTGTAGGCCTGGTCCTGCTTCCAGTCGCCCGACTGCTGGTCGAGCAGGTTCTTGATACCCGGCTCCTTGTCGGTGAATTCATGGAAGCCGTCATGGCGGTCATGCGCCGGCTGGGTGCCCATGCCGCCCCAGATTTCGACGACGTTGCCGGCGGCCTTGCCCTTGCCGCCAAGCAGCTCGACGGCATATTCACCGGCAGCCCGGCCGATCAGCTTGTTGTCGCCGCCGACGAACTGCGTGTAGTCGTTGGTTTCGACGTTGCGGTCGAGCACGAAGACCGGGATCTTGGCATCGATCGCCTGCTGCACGACGCCGGTCAGGCCGGCGGACTCTTTCGGCGACACCAAGAGCGCATCGACCTCCTGACGGATCAGGTTTTCGACATCGGCGACCTGCTTCTCGGTCTTGTCCTCGCCGTCGGTTACGATCAGCTCGACTTCCGGATGCTTGGCCGCTTCGGCCAGGATGTCCTTGTTGAACTGGGCACGCCAGGGTTCGATGGTCGTAACCTGCGAGAAGCCGATTTTCCATTTCTTGTCCTGCGCGTGGGCACCGCTGGCAAGCATCGCGGTCGTGGTCAGGAGTGCCGCTGTCAGCGCGGCAAGCTTCAACAATTCACGTCGTTTCATTTCTTGTTTCCTCCAATATTCAGAGACGCGGTCTCTTGCGACGGCCGCTTTGCCGCGGCCGTTTCCTTGTGCGCTTGCCCACCGGGCAATCGCAGATAGAAGAGAAGATCGCCGGCATTGCGCTCCTGTACGAGCACGGTACCGATGATGATCATCCCCTTCAGCACCAGCTGAAGGTTCGAATTGATGTTGTGCAGCTGCAGGATGTTAGAGAGCAGCCCGAAGATCAGCACGCCGCAGAACGTCCCGGTGAGGCTGCCGCGTCCGCCCATCAGGCTGGTGCCGCCGATGACCACGGCGGCGATCGCGTCGAGTTCCAGCCCGGCGCCGGCGTCCGGCTTGCCTTGCCGGTATTGCGCGACATAGAGCACCGCCGCGATGCCGGCCAGCAGCCCCGAAACCGCGTAGGTGGCGATCTTGACGCGGCCGGCGGCGATGCCGGACAGCCGGGCCGCTTCCTCATTGCCGCCGATGGCATAGACATAGCGGCCAAACGGCGTGAAGCGCAGCACGGCGCCGTAGATCAGGATCGCGCCGAGGAAGAACAGGCCCGGCATCGGAATCACGCCGAACACCAGCGAGCGCAGCATTTCGAAATCGGCGGTGGCATTCGAGCCGGTGTAGACCGGCAGCACCGCATTGTTTTGGCCGGCTGTCAGCCGGGCGATGCCGAGCGCAGTGACCATCATCGCCAGCGTCACGATGAAGGGCTGCAGCCGTCCGGCGACGATGATGAAGCCGTTGAGCGCGCCGAACAGCAGGCCGACGCAAGGCGCCACCAGCAGCACGCCGAGCACGCCGAATTTTGAGCCTACCTGCGGCAGCAGGAACCACAGCACCAGACTGCACAGGATCACCCCGACAATGCCGGGGGTAACCAGCCCACGAACGCTATCCAACCTGATGTCGTGCGTGGCCTGCGCGCCGGCGCGGGATTTTTCGATGTTCAGCAGGATGAAACGGGTGACGAGAATGCCGAGGCAAAGGGCTGCCACAGCAACTGTCGGCACCCCCAGCACCACCGCCGGCGTCACGCCGGGGACCGTCAGCAGCATGGCACAGACTACCGTGCAGATCGCCATCAGCGAGCCGACGGAAAGGTCGATACCGCCAGTGATGATTACCGCCGTCATGCCAGTGGCAATCAGCCCCGTGGTCGACACCTGGCGCAGCACATCGAGCAGGTTGCCGTAGGACAGGAAGATGTTGTTGCCCTTGGAGCTGATCGGCGAGCCAAGCACGCCGATCAGGAAGATTGCGATCAGGCCCCAATAGAGCTTCGTCCGGGACAGGATATGCAAAATGCTCATGCAGCAGGCCTCGTCATGGTCCGTCGCGGCGCTGCAAGCCGCATGATGGCCTCCTCGCTGGCTTGCGCGCGGGACAGGATTCCCGTCTGGCGGCCATCGGCCATGACCAGGATACGGTCGGAAAGATGCAGCAGCTCCGGCAATTCCGAGCTGATGACGGCGATCGCCAGCCCGTCTCGCGCCAGCTTGAAGATGAGATCGTAGATTTCCCGCTTGGCGCCGACATCGATGCCGCGCGTCGGCTCGTCGAGCAGCAGCACCCGTGGCCTCGTCGCCAGCCATTTGCCGATGACGACCTTCTGCTGGTTGCCGCCGGACAGCGTGCCGGCCGGCTGCTCGACGGTTTCGCAGCGAATACCGAGCGCCTTGACGGCGTCCCGTGCCAGCCCTTGCTCGCCGGCCAGCGAGCGCAGGCCGAACCGCGCCAGCGCGCCGACCAGCGGCAGCGCGACATTGTCGGTGATCGAGGCCTCGAGATGCAGGCCTTGCGTCTTGCGGTCTTCTGTGACCAGGGCGATGCCGAGCCGGCGCGCATCGCGCGGCGAACGGATTTCTACTGCCTCGCCATCGAGCCTGATCTCACCGCCAGCACGTCCTCCGCTGGACCCGAAGATCGTTTCCAGGATTTCGGTACGGCCCGAGCCCAGCAGCCCGCCGATACCGAGGATTTCTCCTGCGGCAAGATCGAAGCTGACGCCGTCGAGCACGGTGCGCCAGCCATGGCGATTGGGCTTCGATAGCGACAGCTTGCTTACGGAAAGGATGGTGTTGCCACCGGGGATGCGGTGCTCCTGGGAGGAAGCAAGCAGGTTTCGCCCGACCATCGCCGAAATTATGGCGTCTTCGTCGAGCTTGTCCATCGTCTGCGTCAGGACGTGGCGTCCATCGCGAAACACGGTGACCCGGCTGGCCAGATGCATGACCTCGTCGATGCGGTGCGAAATGTAGACGATCGCCACGCCGCTATCGGCGAGCTGGCGGATGATGCGGAACAGCCGCTGGCATTCGGCTGGCGACAGCGCCGAGGTCGGCTCGTCCATGATCAGAATGCGCGCCGACATAGACAGCGCCTTGGCGATCTCGACCAACTGCTGTTCGCCGACGCGCAAGGCACCGACGCGCGCATCCGGGTCGAGCTCGATGCCGAGCCTTTGCAAGAGCGCGCCGGCAGCGCGGCTGCTCGCCTTGCGGTCGACAATCAGCCCGGCGATCAGCTTCTCGCGGCCGAGAAAGATATTGTCCGCGACGCTGAGTTCGGGAACGAGGTTCAGCTCCTGGTGGATGATGGCGATGCCGGCGCGCTCGGCTTCGCGGACGCCGGCAAAGCGCACCGGATGGCCATCGATACTGACCGTTCCGTTATAGTCCGTATAGACGCCGGATAGTATCTTCATCAGCGTCGACTTGCCGGCGCCGTTCTCGCCCATCAGCGCATGGACCTCGCCGCGCCGCAGTTCGAAGCCGACATCGACAAGCGCGGCGATGCCGCCGAAGGACTTGGAGATGTGCTCGGCGCTCAGCACGATAGCCGAGCCGTCCGCCATAACGCCTTCCGCAGGGATGGAATTGCCGTGCTGCATGACAAGGACGGCCTCCCTCCGTCGTCACCGAACGCCTCAAACGCTAATCTAAACGTTTCGATCATGTCAAGCCAATATCTGGTGTCGAAGATTGTTCCATTTCAATTCTTGCGCAAAACCATAAGATTCCGTACGTATTGCTGCCGCGGAGTGGTGAAACGTTTCGAAAATGACAGCGTCAGGACGAAAAAAGCAGCGCAAATCCACTGCACCGACCATGCTTCACGTGGCCGAAGCGGCGCGTGTTTCCGTGGCCACCGTATCGGCGTTGATCAACGGCACCGCGACCGTCAGCCCCGAGCTCAGCCAGCGCATCGAACAGGCGATCCGCGACATCGGTTACAAGCGCAACGCCATCGCCCGCAGCCTCAAGATGGGCACCACACGCACCATCGGGCTCACCGTCCCACACATCACCAACCCGTTCTTTACCGACGTGGTTTCGGTGATCCAGCAGGCTTTCGACAGGGCCGGCTACGCCGTCATGCTGTGCTGCACCGACGAGCACCTGAACACGCAGGACGACCAGATCAGGCTGCTGCTCGACCGGATGGTCGACGGGCTGATCGTCGCGCGTGTCGGCGACGGCGCGATCCTCAAACGGATTGTCGACGACGCCAATGTGCCGGTCGTGCTACTCGACCGTGTTTGCCAGGGTGTCGACACCGATGCCGTCGTTCTCGACAATCAGCGCGCGGTGTTCGACGCCATCACTTATCTGATCGATCTCGGCCATCGGCGCATCGGCTACATCTCCGGCTCGTTCGATATCTCGCCGATGCATGACCGCATGGCGGGATACCGGGAAGCCCTCCAGACCGCGGGCCTGCCGGCCGAGCCCGAGCTCGTCCGCTTCGGCAATTTCCACGAAGTCGATGGCTACAACGCCACCATGCAGCTGCTTTCGCTGCACGACCGGCCGAGCGCCATCTTTTCGGCCAACAACCCGATGGTGATCGGCACGATGAAGGCCATCCGCGATATCGGCCTGTCCTGTCCGGAGGATATTTCCGTCGCCTGCTTCGACGATTTTCCGTGGTCGGATGTGTTCCGGCCGCAATTGACCACGGTCGCACAGCCGGTGCAGGCGATTGGCGAACAGGCGGCCAATCTGCTGCTCGACCGGCTCGCCGGCAACAGGGATGCGCCGCCGCGCAAGCTGACGCTCAAGGGACGCCTGATGATCCGCAATTCATGCCGGCCACTTGGCGCGATCGCACAAAGCGTCAGCGCGTAGCGCTTGGGCTCTGTTCAGAAACGTTGTAATGCCGGACGGACAGCGCTCCCTCTGTCCTGCCGACCCCGGCCCTTTCGCAGCCGCTACGGGCGTTCGTCGTTCGAAAACCGAGCAATTGAAGGACGCGGCGCTGATCGAGCCAAGTGGCCAACAATCAGCCCGCCGACAAGCAGGAAAATCTTGGCAATCGAAGCATGTCGGATTAGGAATATGACGAGATGCGGCTGATCGCTCACACGGGCGCCGGCTTGAGTCATGCGCGTGAAATCGATCCTAATCGGGCTGGTACTTGCTGGGATGGTCGCATTCTTCGGCTGCACCACCGGCGGCGCATTAAAGACTTTCCCCTCGGCCTATGGCGGCCTCACCGACGCCGGTTTTCGCGTTCCGCCGGTTCCGATCTACAAGGTTGACCAAAAGTTCCTTCGGCAGACAGTGCCTTATGCGACTGAAGAGGCGCCTGGCACCATCATTGTCGATACAGGAGCGAAGTTCCTCTACTACGTGTTGGGAGACGGTCAGGCGCTGCGCTACGGAATCGGCGTTGGCAAGGCGGGCTTCGAGTGGCATGGCACTGCTCACGTTGCGAGGAAGCGCGAATGGCCGGATTGGAGCGCGCCGTCTGCGATGATCGTGCGCGAGCAGAAGCGGGGCCGCATCATACCGGCTCATATGGAGGGCGGACTCATGAACCCGCTCGGGGCGCGGGCGCTCTATCTTTTCAACGAGAAAGGTGACACTGGATATCGCCTGCACGGTAGCCCTGAATGGTGGTCCATCGGCAAAGCTGTGTCGGCGGGCTGCATTCGCCTCATGAACCAGGACATCATCGATCTCTATAACCGCTCCACAATCGGCACCAAGGTGATCGTCATTTAGTAGACGCCGCGTTTCCGTCTAACAGACGAGCATGACGGATCGAAAACTCTCCGCGTAAAGCGCGCGAACTGTTCGCGATGTCTTCGCACACCTGTTCGCGATGTTCCCTGCCTAAGGCCGGCCTTGCCCGCAACAGTGCCAAGTGGCGAACCAGCTCTCAGGCAGCTTCCGACAGCGATTTGTGGGCGTCGGTCAGGATCTCGAACGAGCGCACCCGCGCCGCATGGTCGAAAATCTGCGCTGTGACCATCAGTTCGTCGGCGCCGGTGCGGCGCACGAATGCCTCGATGCCTTGCCTGACCGTTTCGGGGGAGCCGACGACAGCGCAGGAAAGCGCCTGGCCGAGCATGGTCTTGGCCATTGGATCGAGGTCGCGCTCATATCCTTCGACCGGCGGCGGCAATCGGCCGGGCCGGCCGGTGCGCAGATTGACGAAGGCCTGCTGCAGCGAGGTGAACAACAGCCGCGCCTCGGCATTGGAAGGAGCAGCGAAGACATTGAGGCCGAGCATCACATAGGGCTTGTCGAGCTGCTCCGAAGGCTGGAAGCGCGAGCGGTAGATCTCCAGCGCATGGTCGAGCTCGGCCGGCGCAAAATGCGAAGCGAAGGCGTAGGGCAGGCCGAGCATGGCGGCAAGCTGCGCGCCGTAGAGGCTGGAGCCGAGAATCCAGATCGGCACCTTTTCGCCTTCGCCGGGCACCGCGCGGATGCGTTGGCCGTCTTCGGCTGGCTGGAAGTAACCGATCAGCTCGACGACGTCCTGCGGGAAATTGTCGGCGCCAGCGTCGAGGTTGCGGCGCAGCGCCCGTGCCGTGGGCATGTCGGTGCCGGGCGCCCGGCCGAGGCCGAGATCGATGCGGCCAGGATGCAGAGCGTTGAGCGTGCCGAATTGCTCGGCGATGACAAGTGGCGAATGATTGGGCAGCATGACGCCGCCGGCGCCGACGCGTATCGTCTTGGTGCCGCCGGCAACGTGGGCGATGACTACCGAAGTGGCGGCGCTGGCGATGCCTGGCATGTTGTGATGCTCAGCCAGCCAGTAGCGCTTATATCCCAGCCGCTCGGCATGACGGGCGAGATCGAGCGAATTGGCGAGCGACTGCGAAGCATTGCTACCTTCGACGATCGGCGACAGGTCGAGAACGGAAAGAGCGGTCATCGGCGGGGATTCCTGTGGACCGGACGGATGTAGGAAGCCGTTGCCGGGGCGGCAAATTCAAAATGTTGATAGAGCGCTGTGCGCCCGACGGATGTGCAACCGATGCAAGGTCGTTGATATGCACACCAATCAGTGACGCTTTTGGGCTCTTAAGCCGCTACCTTTTTGGCTCGGAAATCTCTTCATCCTCGATTACCGCCGTGTGCTGCGCCGCGAGGAAATTGCCGACATGGCTGAGACCGTCGAAATGATCGCAGAATACCTTGATGACGACCAGCAGCGGCACCGCCATCAGCGCGCCGACGAAACCCCATAGCCACGACCAGAAGGCGATGGCGATCAGGATCGCCACGGCGTTGATTTCGAGACGGCGGCCGACCACCGTCGGCGTCACGAACTGGCCTTCGACGACGTCGCATAAGAGGACGAAGGCCGGCGCCAGCAGCGCATAGGAAATCGTGTCGAAGCTGATCAGCGCGATGATCGTGACCAGCGTGATGGTGGTCAGCGCCCCGATATAGGGCAGGAAATTGAGCAAGGCCGCTGCCGCGCCCCAGACCTGCGCGTTGGGCACGCCGAGTGCCCACAGGCCGAGCCCGATGACCACGCCGAGACATGTATTGATGACCGTGACAGTAAGCAGATAGTGCGAGATTTCACGCTCGACGTCATAGACTACGCGCAGCGCCCGCTTCTTTTCGCTTAGACTGGGGAAGGACTGGACGATCTTTTCATAGAACATCGTGCCCGAGGCGAGCAGGAACAGCGACAGGACGAAGACGATGGTGACGCTGGCGCCGGCCGACAGCACATTGCCGGCGGCCTGCGAGAGAATACCCGATGGCGCCATCGCCACCCTCTGAACGCCCGGCTCCTGGGACGTCTGTGTCAGGCCCTCGATCTGGCGCGAAATCTCCACGATCCGTTCGAACGGACGGCGCAGTTGTGCCAGACGTTCGGTAAGCTGCTGGCCGATCGTCGAGGTGTTGTTGATGAGGTCGATGACCGGGCCGCTGAGCAGATATCCCGCGACGGCGACGAGGCAAAACGAAAGCAGCACCAGCAGTGTCGCCGAAATGACATCGGGCATGCCATGCTTGCGCAGGAAGCGAACGATCGGCGTCAGCGTCAGCGCCAGCAGAAAAGCCAGAATGACCGGCATGAAGAAGGCGCGGGCGAAGTAAAGCGCGTAGATCGCCATGAGGATGAAGATGCCGACGAGCAGCGAACGCATCAGATGCGCATCCGCCCGCGCCTCGACGCGCGAATCCGGGCTTTCGGCAGCGCTTGCGCCCGAAGCGGCGGGTTCGGCCTTCATTCTGACCCTCGGCGGCACACCGCGATTGGTGTAGACCGTTGGCGAAAACGCCTCTGCGGCTTCAAGGTTCCGTTAGCCGGCGTCACCGGCAAGGCCGCCTCGCGGCTTTGCTGGTGAATCAGGCAACCGGCGCTGCCGCGGCGACGGCCTTCGCAGTTTCCCGGCGCACGATCGGCGCCACCTTGGTGCCGTAGAGTTCGATAGCCTTCATGACCTTGGCGTGCGGCATGGTGCCGATCGCCATTTGCAGCAGGAAGCGGTCGTTGCCGAATATCCTGTGCTGGGCAATGATCTTGTGCGCCACCTGTTCTGGATTGCCGACGAACAGGGCGCCGTTCGGGCCGCGCGATTGGTCGAAATGAGCCCGCGACGTCGGCCCCCAGCCGCGCTCGCGGCCGATGCGGTTCATCACTTCGGCCTGCGGCCTGTAGAAATCGTCGGCTGCCTGGTCGGCGGTGTCGGCGATGAAGCCGTGCACGTTGAGGCTGGTGGCAAGGCTCGCCGGATCGCTGCCGGCCCGCCTGGCTGCATCCCTGTAGATGTCGAACAGTGGTGCAAACCGCGCCGGTTCGCCGCCGATGATCGCCAGAGCCAGCGGCAACCCGAGTACGCCAGCCCGCGCCGCCGATTGCGGCGTACCACCGATCGCGATCCAGATCGGCAATTTGTCCTGAAAGGGCCGGGGATAGACGCCGCGATCGTTGATCGGCGCGCGCAGACTGCCCGACCAGGTCACCTTGACATGATCACGGATGGCGAGCAGCAGGTCGAGCTTCTCGGCAAAGAGCTCGTCATAGTCTTCGAGATTATAGCCGAACAGCGGAAAGGATTCGATGAACGAGCCGCGCCCGGCCATGATCTCGGCCCGGCCGCCGGACAGAAGATCGAGGGTGGCAAACTGCTGAAAGACGCGCACCGGATCGTCGGAGGACAAAACGGTGACCGCGCTGGTCAGCCTTATGCGCTTGGTTCGTTCGGCAGCCGCCGCCAGCGCCACCACCGGAGCGGAGGCAGCATAGTCGGGACGGTGGTGCTCGCCGAGACCAAAGACGTCCAGCCCGACCTGATCGGCGAGTTCGATCTCCTCGATCAGGTTGCGCAGCCGCTCATGCGCACCGATCGCACCGGGACCCGGTTCCGGGCTGACGTCAGCGAAGGTGTAGAGACCGAGTTCCATAGTGGTGTCATCCTAGCGTTTTGTCTTGGCGCTACAGGTAGCGATCAGTCCGCTGCGCCGCCAGAGGCCTGGATGGTGAACAGTGCGGGTGGCTTTCAGCCGAATTCGATCGAAATGGCGTCTCCCGGTTGCAACAGATCAGAATTTCATGGCTGGCATACCGTTTTGGCGCTTGAACTCTCGGTTTTCACGCGTATGTAAGCCTCGCAAATTGACTCCAGGGAAGTGGACTTGGCTATCTACAGGGAAAAAGACGTTTTCGAGCGGCGCAATGCCGCAAACGAGGCAAAGAAGGCGCTTCTGGAGCGCTTCAAGGCAAAGCCGGCGGCAGATGATCCAGCGGTGCTGGCACGACAGGCCGAGCGCAAGGCAGTCCTCGAGGCCCGCGCGATACGCGAGGCCGAAAAGGCCAGGCTGAAGCAGGAAAAGCTGGCGCGCGAAGCGGCCGAAAAGGCCGAGCGCGAGGCAGCTGCCGAAGCGGCACGCATTGCCGCCGAAGAGGCAGCACAGGCCGAAGCGAAGATCCGGGAAGCTGAAGAGAACGAGCGCATCGCCCGTTTTCTTGCCGACGAGGCCGAACGCAAGGCCAAGCGTGACGCACGCTATGCCGCGCGCAAGCAGCGCACCGGCAGGACGCCGCCCGGCTTCTCCGCCCGATAGCGCCTTCCGGCGCTGATCGGCCGAATTCAAGAATCAGGGCCGCCTTGCAGCGGCCCTGAAGGCGTTTGGTCTGTCGGGCCGACTTAAGCCGCGAGCTTCAGTCCCATAATGCCGCAAACGATGAGCGCGATGCAGGCCAGCCTGATCGCGGTCGCCGGCTCCCCGAGCAGCCATATCCCCAACAGCGCCGTGCCGACGGTGCCGATGCCGGTCCATACCGCATAGGCTGTGCCGACCGGCAGTGCCTTCAGCGCCAGGCCGAGCAAGGTCAGGCTGACAATCGTCGAGGCTACCGTCAGGACGGTTGGCAGCGGCTTCGAGAATCCGTCGGTGTATTTTAGGCCGATCGCCCAGCCGATCTCGAACAGGCCGGCGAAGAACAGGAAAATCCACGACATCGGAACGCTCCGTTTCGATGGCTCCCGGCCGATCTCTTGAAAGCGCAAAAACTATCTTCGCCGCATCCATATGGGATGCTCGTGCGCTTAATGAACAACAATACCGGCCGCATTTGCGGCCGGTCGAAATAAGCCAAAACGGTAGCTGCGGCCCTACTTGTCCTTCAGCTTCATCGCCTTCACCGGCGGTGCCTTCAGGGCCGGCGCCGGAGCGGGTTTCTTCGCGTCCTTCTTCGGCTTGCGGGCTTCCTTGCCTGCCTTCATCGCACCTTTAGCCATGATTCGTTCCTCCGGTTGATGTCTGGCGAAGTGAAACAAGAGAAAACGCTAGACTGCAAGAGGCCGCTGCCGTGCAGTCGCCTTGGCGGATGGCTGTCAACCGGTTTCTAATTCCCTCGTAAACCGCAGCGGTCCGTGCGATGGTCCTCTTCGCACTGCAGCATCAGCCCTTGCGTTTCGCCGGCTGATGATCGCGCAGTCCGGTCAGGACGACAATGCGGATCCACATCGGTTGCCAGATGAGCTTCGACTTCCCGCAGGAAACACCGCTGATCGCGATGCTCAACGTCCATTATTCGCGCGCATCCGATCTCGAGCGGCCGGACTTCCTGACGTCGAACCCGCCGGTGCCGATCGAAAGCTATCGCGACAGTTTCGGCAATTGGTGCAACCGTCTCGTTGCGCCGGCCGGGCGCTTTGCGTTCGGCACGGACGCGGTCATCCGCGACCCCGGCTCCTTCGAGACGCGCGAGCTGACGGCATGGCAGCATGAGGTGCGCGATCTGCCGTCGGAGACGCTGCTGTTCCTGCTGCCCAGCCGCTATTGCGAGAGCGACGTGCTGGCGAACGAAGCCTGGCGGCTGTTCGGCAATACCCCGCTCGGCATCCCGCGCGTCCAGGCGGTCTGCGACTTCGTCCATAACCATATCGTCTTCAACTATTTCAATGCACGGCCGACACGCACCGCAGCCGAAGCCTATCGCGAGCAGAGTGGTGTGTGCCGCGACTTTGCCCACCTCGCAGTCGCCTTCTGCCGCGCCCTGAACATCCCGACCCGCTACTGCACCGGTTATATCAGCGATATCGGCCTGCCAAAGCCGTGGTCGGACATGGATTTCGCCGCCTGGATGGAGGTTTATCTCGGCGGCCGCTGGCACGCGTTCGACCCGCGCAACAACGCGCCGCGCATCGGCCGCATCCTGATTGCCTCCGGACGCGACGCCGCCGATGTCCCACTCACCCACATTTTTGGACCGGGCGCGCTGGCTGGCTTCAAGGTCTGGACGGAGGAGGTCATCGAATAGCCTCTCGCGCTGCCCTTTTGAACAACTCGACACTTCGGGCGTTGTTCGAGCTGTGGAGCGTGGGCGTGCTCCGCTAATCTCGGTGCATCAACCAAGGCAGCACACCATGGCGGCGCATGGCGGGTCGAAAAAAGTGATCTATGCGGCGCTCGCCGGCAATCTTGCGATCGCCCTGACCAAATTCGCCGCTGCCTTGTTCACGGGCAGCTCGGCAATGCTCTCGGAAGGCGTCCACTCGCTCGTCGATACCGGCAATGGCAGCCTGCTGCTTTACGGCATGCACCGCGCCGCCCGGCCGGCCGATCGGACGCATCCGCTAGGCCATGGTCGCGAGCTGTATTTCTGGAGCTTCATCGTCGCGCTCCTCGTCTTTGCACTGGGCGCCGGCATATCGTTCTACGAAGGCGTGACGCACATCATGGCGCCGGAGCCGATTGCCAACGCAAAGGTGAACTACGCTGTACTTGGCCTTTCCTTCCTGTTCGAAGGCACCTCCTGGCTGGTGGCGCTGAACGAGTTCCGCCACCAAAAAGGCAGCCACGGCTGGCTCGAGGCGGTGCAGCTCAGCAAGGACCCGAGTGTCTACACCGTACTCTTCGAGGACAGCGCGGCACTTCTCGGCCTCGTTGTCGCCTTCGCCGGCATATTGGCGGCGGAACTGCTGGACATGCCGAAGCTCGACGGCGCCGCGTCGATCGGCATCGCGCTGATCCTGGGCGCGACCGCGATCTTCCTGGCCCGCGAAAGCAAGAGCCTGCTGCTCGGCGAGCCGGCCTCGCCCGAGGTGCAAATGAAAGTGCTGGCCATTGTCCAGCAGGACCCGGCGGTGCAGCGGGCAAATGGCGTACTGACGCTCCATATGGGGCCTCAGGAGATCGTCGCCGCTCTGAGCATCGAGTTCGAGGACCACTTGTCGGCGCCCGAGATAGAGACCTGCGTCGAACGCCTCGAGACACGGCTGAAGGCGGAGATGCCGGAGGTCACGCGCCTGTTCGTCAAGCCGCAGACCACCGGCACCTGGGAACGGCGGAGCAAGGCCTTGGCGGCGTCCGGAGGGGAGCCGGCCTGAGGAAAATGGCTGCGCCATCGGGCAGTCCCGGTTATGATTGCGCGCAAAAGCTCCAGGAGGAACGAAGATGAAAATCGACGGCGGGTGTCATTGCGGCGCCATTACTTACGAGGCCGAGGTCGATCCGGAAAAGACCACCATTTGTCACTGCATCGATTGTCAGAAGCTAACCGGAACGGCCTTTCGCGTCACCGTGCCGGCGTCCGAGGACAATTACACGATCACCAAGGGCGCGCCGAAAATCTACATCAAGACCGGTTCGAGTGGTGCCAAGCGCGCTCAGGCATTTTGCGGTGAGTGCGGCTCGCATCTCTACGCCACGTCGGCGGGCGCGGGACCGAAGGTTTACGGCATCAGGGTCGGCACGGCATGGCAGCGCGATCAACTGGTGCCGAGAAAGCAGATCTGGCATCGCTCGGCGCTGCATTGGCTGCCGGAATTCGAAGGCACAACCATCATCGAGGAGCAGTAGCGCCAGACCGGGCGAAGCCTCGGCTCCGGTTCCGGCGTAGCTCTCAATCGTCGCCTTCGACGACCCTTAGCCTCAGCTGCCCGGTTTTCGAATCGGCAACACGCGCGCTGCTTTCCGCTTTTGCTCCGCTGCCATTCGACCCAGCGGTGTCCTCCGCCGGCTGCACGCCAAACTCCAGCGCCTCGATCTTTTGTCCGCGCCTGGTCACCTTCGATGTCGAGACGAGGATGTCCTCGATATCCTTGGCCGATTGACCGAAATGCGTCTGCAATTTGCGCACCCGCTCGTCGAGCCGAGAGACGTCTTCCATCAGCCGGATGACCTCGCCCTGGATCAGGTGCGCCTGCTCGCGCATACGGGCATCCTTGAGGATCGCCTGGATGACCTGGATCGACAGCATCAAAAGCGATGGCGAGACGATGACGATCCGCGATCGATGCGCCTTTTGGACAACGGCCTCGAAATTCTCGTGGATTTCGGCGAACACCGATTCCGAGGGCACGAACATGAAGGCAGTGTCCTGCGTCTCGCCCTGGATCAGGTATTTTTCGGAAATATCCCGGACATGCACCTCGATGTCGCGGCGGAAAGCCTGAGCGGCGGACTTCTGCAGGTCGGCGCCTTCGGCGGCACGGATGGCATTCCAGGCCTCGAGTGGAAACTTTGCATCGATGGCAAGCGACGGTGCGCCGTTCGGCATCTTCACCAGGCAGTCGGGCCGGCTGCCATTCGACAAGGTCGCCTGGAATTCATAGGCGCCGTGGGGCAATCCGTCGGCGACGATGGCTTCCATACGCGACTGGCCGAAGGCGCCGCGCGTCTGCTTGTTGGAAAGGATCGCCTGCAATTGCACGACCTGGCCGGCCAGCGACTGGATGTTGCCTTGCGCGATATCGATGACCGCCAGCCGCTCCTGCAGCTTGGCGAGGCTCTCATGCGTCGATCTCGTCTGCTCGGTCATGGTCTGGCCGAGGCGGCCGGTCATGGCGTCGAGGCGCTGGCCGATCGACTGGGTCAGTTCGGCCTGACGTGCCCCGAACACTTCGGCGATAGCGCCCATACGGCCCTGCATTTCCGCCTGGCTTGCCAAGATGCCGGCCATCCGCACCTCGGCGTCGCGGGCGTGGTCGGCGGCTTCGGCGGCCGCCATTGCACGCGCCTTGGCCGATCGCCAGAGCGCAATGACGAGCGCCACGAACAGGCCGAGGAACAGCATTGCGCCGAAACCCAGAGCATGGCCGAGCGTGATCGTGGTGGCGCCGAGGCGGGCGACAGGTTCGGACAGGATGGTGGCCAGATCGTTCATGCCGACAGCATAGATGATTCGGTCTGGCGGCACAGATCAAAACGTGAACGACCAGAAGGCGTCCCGGTTGACGCTTTTCCTGCGAGGTCTTAGGTGAGACGCCATGTCGATCAAGCCGCTTATCATCCTCCCCGATCCCGTCCTGCGTCAGGTTTCAAAACCGGTCGAGCGTGTCGACGGTGATTTGCGTAAACTGGCCGGCGACATGCTGGACACCATGTATGACGCGCCCGGCATCGGCCTCGCGGCGATCCAGGTCGGCGAACCCTTGCGCTTGCTGGTGATCGACCTCGCCAAGGAGGACGAGACGCCGGCACCGCACGTCTTCATCAATCCCGAAATCCTCGACAGCTCCGACCAGCGTTCGGTCTACGAGGAAGGCTGCCTGTCGATCCCGGATTACTATGCCGAGGTCGAGCGTCCGGCAGCGGTGCGGGTGAAGTATCTCGATCGCGACGGCAAGCTGCAGGAGATCGAGGCCGAGGGGCTGATGGCGACCTGCCTGCAGCATGAGATCGACCACCTAAACGGCGTGCTGTTCATCGACCACATCTCCAAGCTGAAGCGCGACATGGTGGTCAAGAAATTCAAGAAGCTCGCCAGGGACAAGGCGCCGGGCAAGATGGTGGGATAGGGGTCGACGAATGCCCCTGCGTGTCATCTTCATGGGTACGCCCGAATTCTCCGTGCAGACGCTGCGAGCGATCGCCGGGGCAGGGCATGAATTGGCAGCCGTCTACACGCAGCCGCCGCGCGCCGCAGGCCGGCGCGGGCTCGAGCTGACGCCGTCGCCGGTGCAGCGTGAGGCGGAGCGGCTTGGCATCGAGGTGCGGTCGCCGGTGTCGCTGAAGAGCGAGGCGGAGCAGCAGGCGTTCCGCACCTTGCGCGCCGATGTCGCCGTGGTCGTCGCCTACGGGCTGCTTCTGCCCAAACCTATTCTCGAGGCGCCGCGGCTCGGTTGCCTCAATGGCCACGCATCACTATTGCCGCGCTGGCGCGGCGCTGCCCCTATCCAGCGCGCCATCATGGCCGGCGATACCGAGACGGGCATGATGGTGATGCGGATGGAGGAAGGCCTCGACACCGGGCCTGTGGCAATGGTTGAAAAATGCGCCATTGGACCCGACATGACGGCCGGCGATCTGCACGACCGGCTGATGATCCTGGGTGCTGCGCTGATGGTGCAAGCGCTCGAACGGCTCGAGCGGAATACGCTGACATTTACCACACAGGCGGAGGTGGGGGTGACCTACGCCAAGAAAATCGATAAATCGGAGACTCGCATAGACTGGCTGCGACCTGCCGGCGACGTGCACAACCAGATTCGCGGCCTGTCGCCCTTTCCCGGTGCATGGTGCGAGGCCGAAATCGGCGGCCGCATGGAACGGCTGAAACTGCTTCGCTCGACGCTCTCGCAAGGCGCCGGCGAACCGGGAGGAATTCTCGATGACCGGCTGACGGTTGCCTGCGGGTCAGGCGCGATCAGGCTGGTCGAAGTTCAACGTGCGGGCGGAAGGCCCATTGCCGCGCAGGAGTTTCTGCGCGGGGCCAAGCTCGAAAAAGGGATGAAATTGTCATGAGCATGATGTCCATACGCGCGGCGACGCCGCGGGACCGCGAGGCGATCCGCCTTGTCGAAGAACACGCATTCGGCCAGCAGGCGGAGGCCGGACTGGTCGACGCGCTGGTCACCGGCGGTGATGCCGTCGTCGAACTGGTGGCGGACGAAGACGGGCAAGTGGTCGGCCATATCCTGTTTTCACGGCTCTTCGTGCAGAATGGCGGCAAGAGCTTCCCGGCAGTCGCGCTGGCGCCGCTGGCAGTCGAGCCGTCGTTCCACGGCACCGGCATCGGCGGTGCCCTGGTCCGCGAGGCTCATATCCGCCTGAAAGCCGCCGGCGAGACGCTCGCTGTGGTGCTCGGCGATCCGGCCTACTATGGCCGCTTCGGCTACAGCCGCGCCCGTGCAGCGAAATTCGAGAGCGACTACCAAGGCGAGGCTTTGCAGGCGCTTGCCTGGGGCGAGGCGCCGGAGACCGGCAGGCTGGTCTACGCCTCGGCCTTCGGCTCAGCCCTCGCCGCCTGATTTCGCCTCGATCCGGGAATGCCGCGTTTTCGCCTCGACATCGAATATGACGGCAGTCTCTTTGCCGGCTGGCAACGCCAGGCCAATCAGCCTTCGGTGCAGCAGGCGATCGAGCAGGCGATCGAGAAGTTCTGCGGCGAGCAGGTCTCTCTGCGCGCCGCCGGCCGCACCGATGCCGGTGTCCATGCGACCGCTCAGGTGGCGCATGTCGATCTGGTCAAGGCATGGCCCGGCGACAAGGTGCGCGACGCCGTCAACGCGCATCTGCAAGCGGCCAAGGCGCACATCGCCATCCTGAAGGCCGCCGTCGTGCCGGATAGCTTCGATGCGCGTTTCTCGGCGATCGGCCGCCACTATCTCTACCGTATCGTCAACCGCCGCGCGCCAGCAGCGCTGGACAAGGGCAAGATCTGGTGGGTACCGAAGCAGCTCGATGCCGCCGCCATGCACGAAGCGGCAAAAGTGCTGCTTGGCCGGCATGATTTCACCACCTTCCGCTCGACCCAGTGCCAAGCCACCAGCCCGGTCCGCACGCTCGACCGGCTGGATGTCAGCCGGGCGGGCGATTTCATCGAAGTCCGCGCTTCGGCGCGGTCATTCCTGCACAACCAGGTGCGCTCGATGGTCGGCTCGCTCAAACGTGTCGGCGAAGGCGGCTGGGCCATTGCCGACCTCAAGGCCGCGCTCGAGGCGCGCGACCGTGCGGCCTGCGGTCAGGTGGCGCCGCCCGACGGGCTGTTTCTAGTCGGCGTCGATTATCCGACGCCTGGCTGATCCGGCACGCTGATACCGAGCAGCGCCTGCAGGCCGAACAGGACGATCAGCGACGCCACGAACATGCCGGCAAAAACAGCGCTGCCGACAGCCGCACCCCTGCCGATGGCAACGTTGGTCATCCGCCAGGTCAATACCATTGACAGCGCGAACAGCAGCAGCGACACCAGCCCGGAGACTTCGTTGGCCGATGTCAGGAAAAGCCGGATCAACGCCGATGGCAGCATCATCCAGGCGATGATCGCCGAGGCCCAGTTGCTGGCGACGACATAATGGACGAAACGGCTGCCGACGCCGACCCGCGGCGCGACCAGGGCCAGGCCGATGAGCGGCAGCACCCAGGCGCCGATATCGACGGTGGCCAGCCGGATCAACATGCTGAAACGGCCGACGAATGCGTCGGGATCGCCGATCTCGTTGGCAATGCCGACCCAGCCGACGATCAATGCCGGCGCCGCGACGACGATGGCAAAAAAGGAGTTCCAGAAACCGTCCGCCGAAAGGTCGAGCAGGCGAAATCCGTCGGCCTTGCCGAGCATCAGCCGCCAGGCGCCGGCAAGCGAAGCATAGGTTTCATCCGCTGAAAGCATCACTAGGATATGTCCTGCGCAAACCAGTCTTCAACGAAGCGCAGATAAATCTGCGTCAGCGTCTCGAGATCGGCAATCGCCACACGTTCGTCGACCATGTGCATGGTCTTGCCGACCAGGCCGAATTCGACCACCGGACAATAATCCTTGATAAAGCGGGCATCGGAGGTGCCGCCGGAGGTGGAGAGCGCCGGCTTCCTGCCGGTCACCGCTTTGACCGAACCGCCAAGCGTCTCGATCAGCCTGTCGTCGCGTGTCAGGAAAACATGGCACGGCCCGTCGCGCCAGACGATCTCGTAGTCGACCGGCGTCTTCTTGCCGGCGCGGTATTTCTTGCGTTTCGCCGCCCGGTCGAGGCGGTTGTGGATCTCGGCCTGGATCGTCTCGGCGGTCCATGTGTCGTTGAAGCGGATATTGAAGGTAGCTGCTGCCTTCGCCGGGATGACGTTGGTGGCGGGATTGCCGACATCGATGGAGGTCACCTCAAGATTCGTCGGCTGGAAATCCCTTGTTCCGTTGTCGAAGACGGGGTGCAGCAAGGCGTCGACCAGCGTCACCAGGCCGCGCACCGGATTGTCGGCTAGCTGCGGATAGGCGGCGTGGCCCTGGCGGCCGTTGACGACGACCGTGCCCGATAGCGAGCCGCGCCGGCCGATCTTGATCATATCGCCAAGCGCGTCGGGATTGGTAGGCTCGCCGACGATCGAGGCATCCCATTTCTCGCCTTTGGCGGCCGCCCATTCGAGCAGCTTCGTCGTGCCGTTGATCGCCGGGCCTTCCTCATCGCCGGTTATCAGCAGCGAGACCGACCCCTTCGGGCCGCCCTTCTGCTCGACATGTCGCGCCACCGCCGCGACGAAACAAGCAATGCCGCCCTTCATGTCGACGGCGCCGCGGCCGAACATCTCGCCATTGGCGATCTCGGCGCCAAAGGGCGGGTGCGTCCAGGCTGCCTCGTCGCCCACCGGCACCACGTCGGTATGGCCGGCAAACATCAGATGCGGGCCATTGCCGGAACGCCGCGCGTAAAGGTTCTCGATGTCCGGTGTGCCGGCTTCGGAAAACACCGGTCGCTCGACCGCAAAGCCGAGCGGCTTCAACATCGCCTCCAGCGCGCGCAGCGCACCGCCTTCGGCGGGCGTCACGGAAGCACAGCGGATGAGTGCAGCGAGATTTCTAACCGGATCGGTAGGCAGCATCATGGGCAAAAGCGATAGTCGAAAGCGCAAGGTCTGTCACGGCCAGACGTGAGGGCCAGCCATGCCGCCGACATTATGGTTTTCATGTCGTATAATTGCGGCAAGGTCTCTCGACCAGAACAGGGCCATCGCATGGTCACGCGTGGCAAGACGATCGTAATCGCCGGTGCCGGCAGTATCGGCTGCTACGCCGGCGGCTGCCTGATACTTGCCGGGCGAAAGGTGTTTCTGCTGGCGCGACCGCGCGTCGAGAAGGCCCTGCAAGAAGCTGGATTGCGCATCACCGACCCTGACGGCCGCGACCGTTCTGTCAAACCGGACGCATTGTCGGTCACCGCCGATCCGGCGATAGCATTCTCCGATGCCGATGTCATTTTGGTAACGGTCAAGAGCGGCGCGGCGCAAGACATGGCCGGGCTGATTGCCGCCCATGCCCGACCGGACGTGGTGATACTCAGCCTGCAGAACGGCGTCGACAATGCCGATAAATTGCGAGCCCATCTCACCGCCCAGCCGGTGCTCGCGGGCATGGTGCCGTTCAACGTGGTCCAATCGCCGGAGGGCGAATTGCCGCTTCGCCTGCACCGCGCCAGCGGCGGCAAAGTGATGATCGAACAGGGCTCGGCGGGCCTTGACGAACTGCTTGATGTCGAGGGGTTTGCCGTCGCGACGCATGGTGACATCGACGCGGTGTTATGGGACAAGCTGCTGCTCAACCTCAACAACGCGCTGGTGGCGCTTTCCGGTCTGCCGCTGGCGGCAGAGCTTGCCGATCGCCGCTGGCGGCTGATCCTGGCCGGTCAGATCGACGAAGCATTGGCGGCAATGACGGCGACAGGCATCGAACCCGCTCGCATCGCCGGCCTGCGTCCCGCACTGCTGCCGAAAGTGCTTCGCCTGCCCGACGGGCTGTTCAAGTTCTTGGCGCGGCGGATGCTTGCCATCGATCCGGCCGCGCGTTCGTCGATGTGGGATGACCTGCGGCGCCGCCGGTCGACGGAGATCGGCGAACTGCAAGGCGCGGTCCTGCGTTTGGCCGAAAAGGCCGGCACGCCGGCGCCTTTGCTGAAGCAATGTCACTGCACTGGTGCGCGCGGCCGAGCAGGAGAGGCGCGGATCGCCTTGCTTGCCGCCGGAAGCTGTCGCTGCGACCGTCAGATCGTAGCCCGCACAGGCGCCCAATAACGGCCCTTGCCGGTGCGCTTGGCTTCGTAGAGTGCATGGTCGGAACAGGTGAGCAGGATTTCCGGATCGCCGCCGTCGGCGGGTGCAAAGGCGCTGCCGACGCTCAAGCCGACATGGATGGCGGAACCGACCCCGAGGTCGAAAGGCACCGAGACCTTTTCGATGGCCCGCTTTGCCAGATAGGTGGCCTCGATCTCCGAGGTTGCGGGCAAAAGGATGACGAATTCGTCGCCGCCGATACGGAAGACCACGTCCCCCGGCCGGAAGCCGCGCTTCAATCGTTCGGCCACCTTGCGCAGCAGCACGTCGCCGACCGCATGACCAAAACGGTCGTTGACCTGTTTGAAGCCGTCGAGGTCCATGCTGAGCACGGCAAACGGCTTGCCGCCATTGGCGGCCGGCGCCGCAAGGTCGCGGCACATGTCGCGCAATTTTTCCTGCAGGAAGATGCGGTTTGGCAGGCCGGTCAGCGCGTCCTTGATCGCCAGGTCGCGATTGTCCAGCTCGGCGCGGATCATGCGGGCGTTGATTGCGTGGTTCTGAAGCAGCACGATGATGACGCCGGCCACATAGAACGGCGTTTGAATTCCGACGATCGGCATTCCGGGCGCTGCGGAAAACAATGCACCGACCACGTAAGGCAGGCTTACGGCCAACATGACGAATATGGCGAAGCGCGGGGTGGCCGCATTGCGTGACGACACCACGCCAACGACACCTGCGACATTCAAGGCGGCAAGTACGGAAAGCGCCATATTCCCGCTGGCAACACAGCCATAGCAGCCGAGGCCGAAAACGACCGACCATACACCGCTGGCTGCCATCAGGCCCGCCAGCGGCCCTTTCGAGCCGCGCCTGCGGGCCTGCTCGCATTCCCGCATCAGCAGAACGCGGACGACGAAAAGCATCAGGTCGGCTGCGATCCAGGCGTAGGGCCACCAATCCTTCGTGGCAAGTGCGGCGCTGACCGCAACCACCAGAACGCTGATGGTGCCGAACAAGACTGCGAATTTGCGGTCGAAAGTGGTGTCGAGAAGCCGGGCGCGGACGGCTTCCGGTTCCAATCTCATCGGCGAAGAGAACCAGGCAAACAGGCGAGCGGCGGCGCTCCACGTTTTGCGCGGCTCCTTGGTGGTCAGGGATAGGTCGCTTGCCAGTCGAGCGCTCCGTGCCGGTCGACACAGTTTTCGCCGGCATGCTGGGCCAGGGTGATTAACATTCGCTTAGAGCGTCCGGCGCAAAACCGGGGTTTCGGAACTCCCCGCTCTGCCGCTCTAGCGGATCTGCCGCCGGCTCGCGGGTCTTAGCTTGCCGGCCCCGGTCGTCTGCGGACTGCAGGCCGACGCGGCGGACCCGGCTCGGGATCGGTTTTCTTCGCATGTGCCGGCTGCCCATGAGGGGTTTCGATCAGCGTGATCTTCTGCCAGATCTTTCGCGACAGGTTCGACGCCAGGTTCTCGATGTCATTGACGCCATCGATGACCACGGCGTCATTGACCGACTGGGCAAACAGCGCGGCGATCTTGCCGGTGATCGACAACATTTCGGAGCAATAGTCGAGATAGCGGGCAAGGTCGGCGGCGTTGGTGATGCGGGCTGGCGAATGTGCAGTCGGCTTGAAACTGGCTGAAAGTGCTGCCGGATCCTTGGTCAGCTGGTGCATGTCGATGACGTGGATGAGCGACCGCAGCCCGTGGAGTTGGCGGAACACCCGCTTGCGCTTGATCCGCTCCTCGGAGCGGATCAGGGCCAGGAAGCCCAGCACGGCGAGGATGATCATGTTGAGGGAGGCTTCGATGCCTTGCACCGACTGGAAGGCATCGTGGTTTCCCGAGATGCGGCCGAGCGGCAGGATTGTGCCGACGAACAGGAACATCAGCGCTCCGACGACGAAAGCGGCGATGATGAGGCCGCGCAGCCACCAGATCGGCGCCTCCAGCGCCTTGGCTGCCTTTGCCAGATCGCGCGACAGCGACACGAGCTCGGCGGCGACGCCGCGCAGGCCTGCATCGGGAAAGCGCTCGGCGACGCGCTCTTCCAGCCGTTCGGCGGTTTCGAGGATCAGTTTCGAATCAAGCGAGCGGTAGCGCATGACGAAATGTCCGATTGGCGCTCAGGGTTCGGCCGGTGCGTTGGTGCGCTTGCCGTAGCGGTTGGGGCCTGGGTCACTTTTGAAAAAAGCCAGGATAAAAAGCAGGACGAAGCCGATAATGAGAGAGATCAATGCGTAATAGGCAGGCTTGCCGAAATCATGGAACCGCTTCGCCGTTAGCGCAAAGGTCGACCATGTCGAGACGAACACAGCGATCCATAAGGCGAGCGCCCAATACTGGCTCGCGGCAGTGCCTAACGGCGTTCGCGCGAACTGGTAGAGCAGAAAGAGTTGAACGATGACCGGCAAGAGGCCAGCCAAAACATAAGCGCTCGGATTCACCCGCCCAGAAAGGCTGAAGAAAAGCCATAGGAATTGAGGTTTGTCAGTCAACCCGGTGCATCCGTTCTCGGGAGATCAATCGCGCAGCAATTCGTTGATCGAGGTCTTGGAACGGGTTCTTGCGTCGACCCGCTTGACGATGACGGCGCAGTAGAGGCTGGGGCCGGGCTCGTTGTTTGGAAAAGGCTTGCCCGGCAGTGAGCCGGCGACGACGACGGAATTGGCCGGCACTTCGCCGTAGAAGATCTCGCCGGTGGCGCGGTCGACGATCTTGGTCGATTGGCCGATGAAGACACCCATGCCGAGCACTGAGCCCTCGCGAACAATGCAGCCCTCGACCACTTCGGAACGGGCGCCGATGAAGCAATTGTCCTCGATGATGGTTGGGCCGGCCTGCATCGGCTCCAGCACGCCGCCGATACCGACGCCGCCCGACAGATGCACATTCTTGCCGATCTGGGCACAGGAGCCGACCGACGCCCAGGTGTCGACCATGGTGCCGCTATCGACATAGGCGCCGACATTGACGAAGGACGGCATCAGCACGGCGCCCGGCGCGACATAGGCAGAGCGGCGCACGATCGACGACGGCACGGCGCGGAAGCCGGCCTTCTCGAAATCGACGGCGCTCCAGCCGTCGAACTTCGAAGGCACCTTGTCCCACCATACCGCCTGACCGGGACCACCCTTGATGATCTCCATCGGGTTGAGCCGGAAGGACAGCAGCACCGCTTTCTTCAGCCACTGGTTGACGTGCCATTTGCCGTCGGCCTGCCGCTCGGCGACGCGGGCGACGCCCCGGTCGAGCAGGTCGAGCGCCGATTGGATGGCCTCGCGCGTCTCGCCGCGGGTTGCGGTCGAAATGGTGTCGCGTTCCTCGAAGGCGTTCTCGATGATCTTCTCGAGACTCGCGAGATCGGGCTTCGACATGAATTCGCTCCATTACCAAGCTGTTAAGGGCCGGCGCCTTAACCTGTTTGAAAGTCGCGCGGACCCTATGTGAAGGCTTGGGGAGGGTCAATCGCGGCAGCGTCACGGGACGGCGCAAGTGAATGATTGGACGGGTAAAGCAAATATGACTCCCATGGAAAAGGCGGGGTGGACGCCGCTACCGCATTCGGACGAGGATCTGGAGCGGTCGAAAAGCGTGCCGGACACGCCGCAAACGCGCGCGGAGACATATCGGCTGGCCTGGAACGACCCCGATTTCATGACGCGGCGCGAGTTGCGCGCGGTCAGGCTGCAGCTCGAACTGCTGAAACCGGAGATGATCCTGGCCGAGCGCGGCATCCAATCGACCGTCATCCTGTTCGGCGGCGCGCGCATCCCCGAGCCCGGCGGTGAAGCCTGGGCGGCCAAGAACGAGACGCAGAAGAAGAATCTCGAGCAAAACAGCAAATACTATGAGGAGGCGCGCAAATTCGCCCGCCTCTGCTCGCAGCAGTCGGCCACTTCGTACTATCGCGAATTCGTCGTGGTGACCGGCGGCGGGCCTGGCGTCATGGAGGCCGGCAATCGCGGCGCCGACGATGTAGGCGCGCCGTCGATCGGTCTCAACATCGTGCTGCCGCACGAGCAGGCGCCAAACGCCTACGTGACGCCGGAACTCTGCTTCAACTTCCACTATTTCGCGGTCCGCAAGATGCATTTCGTCATGCGTGCCAAGGCCGTTGCGGTGTTTCCCGGCGGCTTCGGTACGATGGACGAGTTCTTCGAGACGCTGACCCTGATCCAGACCGGCCGCATGGAACGGGTGCCGGTCATCCTGTTCGGCAAGGCTTTCTGGGCACGGGCGATCGACCTCGATTTCCTCGCCGAGCAAGGTACGATCACCCCCGGCGACCAGGACATCATCGATTTCGTCGACACCGCCGACGAGGCCTGGGGGATCGTCAGCCGCTTCTACAAGCTCTGATATGCAAGCAAGAATTTGAAGCGCGCCGACTGCCTCAAGCGGGGACTTCGACGATCGCCGTGAGAAAGCCGGCGAGATCGTCGGTGACGAAGTCCACGTCGTCCTCGTTGGCCGGGTCGCGTTCCCAGATTTCCGAGAAGGTCGGCTCGAAATTGCGCGGCACCACCAGCACCGTGGTCATGCCCAGCGATTTCGGCACCGACAGGTTGCGGGCGAGGTCTTCGAACATCACCGCATTTTGCCCGGTGACGGCGTGGAGTTCGGCAAATTTCTCGTAGGATTGTCGCGCCGGCTTGGGGTTCAGCCCGGCTGCGACGATATCGAAAATGTCGTCGAAATGCTCGAGAATGCCCAGCTGCCGCGCGGTGCGTTCGGCATGCCGGCGATCGCCATTGGTGAAGATGAATTTGCGGCCGGGAAGCTGGCGTATGGCGGTGCCGAGGACGGGATCTGGCACCAGCCAGGAATAATCGATGTCGTGGACCTTCTCGAGAAAGTCGTCGGGGTCGATGCCGTGGCGCGTCATCAACCCGTTCAGTGTCGTGCCGTATTCCCGGTAGAGCTCCTTCTGCAGCTTGCGTGCTTCCTCGCGCGGCAGCGTCAGCAATTCTCCGACATAGGCGGTCATCTTCACATCGATCTGCGAGAACAGATTGGAATGGTGCGGATAGAGCGTGTTGTCGAGATCGAACACCCAGTCGGTGACATGGGCAAAGCGGGCGGGGTCGGGAAGCGTGGTCATACCGTCCTTATGGCACGAAACGATCTTTCTAACAGGAGGTTTATCCACAACCTATGCGCGCCCTGGGTGGTGAAAATGGTGCCGTGATTAAAATCTTAAGCATCGCCGAAAGGTGACATTCAGCGCTTGCTGGCACCAAGACGGACCAGTGGGAGCAAGCGATGAATCGCATATTTCTAAAGTCTGCCGCCATCGCTTTCGCCTCCGTCGCCGTCTCACTTTTGCTGACGCTGATCGTCGTGCCGGCAATGGGTTTTCCGATCAATCGCACCATCTGGTTGACGTCTACCGTATGCCCGCTGGCTCTTGCCTGGGGCGCCGGCGCCTATACGGTCTGGCAGGGCGAAAGGTTGAAGACCGCGCATCGCGAACTCGCCCGCGCCCATGCCCAGCTCGCGGCCGCCCACAGGCGCTTGGCGGAAAAGGCGAGCCGCGACGACATGACCGGTATGCTCAACCGCGAAAGTTTCTTTGCCGCCCTCGACGGCTCTCGGCGTAAATCCGATCGCGGGGCATTGCTGATCGTCGATGCCGACCATTTCAAGACCATCAACGACAGCTACGGCCATCTGATCGGCGACGAGGCGCTGCTCCTGATCGCAAGTGCGATAGAGCGTGGCGTGCGCAGCGGCGATGTCCTTGGCCGCATCGGCGGTGAGGAATTCTGCGCCTTTCTGATCGGCGCCACCGAACACGAAGCCAGGCGCGTCGCCGAGCGCATCCGCCGTGAAGTAGAGCGTATCCGTTTCCGGCCCGTCGACGAACGAACCGTTCCGCTGACGGTCAGTATCGGCGGGACCACCTGCGGCGAGGACGCCGCAGTGTCGGAGCTGATGCGCGCCGCCGACCAGCGGCTCTACGAGGCCAAGCATCGCGGCCGCAACCTGTCGATCATCGATCGTGACATTTCCGAAGCGGCGTGAGCTCAGCCCTAAGCCTTGTGCTGGAAAAATTCTACCCTATCAGAATTCAACCGCGCCGCGGCCAGTGCTGTCAAAATCCGAAGATGGCGATGCGGAACAGCAGGGCAGCGGCCGCCAGCGCGACCAGTGCAATACCAAGGCCAATGGGAGAACCCCAGCCATACCATTCCATCGCCAGCTTTGCGTATTTTGAATTCTTCGGCCGGTGTGAGTGGGCCGCGCGTCTGGTTCTGGTTCATTGTCCACTCCTTGCGTGCTGCGACAGGCCGTGCCTTGCGCCCGACGCAGCATATTACTATAATGGCCGTAATGTTAGGCAAATTGATAGTTAGATGATCGAAATAAACTCGTCAAGCATGAATCGGGCCGACATGAAGACGGCCATCAGCCTCGCCATTATGGGCTGGCAGGACGCGACGCAGGCTTATGACGAGGCAGTAGGCGATAGGCTTGAGCTGAGTACGGCGGAACGCCATTGCCTGGCGCTGCTCTATGGCGGCCCGCAATCGGCTGGGGAGGTCGCGGCCGCAACAGGGTTGACGCCGGCCGCAGTCACCGCGCTGATCGACCGGCTGGAGGCGCGCGGCCTGCTGACACGAACGCGCAGCCTCGAGGACAGGCGCAAGGTGGTCATAGAGGCGACGGAACTCACGCGAGAACTATCGGCGCGCTATTACGGTGCGATCGCGCAGGAGGGAGAAAAGGTGATCGCCACATTTAGCGACACCGAGCTGGCCACGATCCTGCGCTTCGTCACCGCGTCGCTCGACCTTCAGCGCGACCAGCTTGCCCGGCTGAAATCCGAGGCCCTGGAAACAGCCGACAGCCTATAGGCTCGCCGGGTCGAGCGCCGGCTCGCCTTTGCGGCGCGCCACGATCGCCGCAAGATCGGCGGTCTCGAAAGCATCACGCAGCACGTCGAACGACGGCAGCACGAAATAGGCACGCTGGAACTTGTCGATCTCGTAGCCGGTGCGCATTACGGTTTCCAGGTCGAAGGCGACATGGTGCGCCTCGCCGCCTTCGACCGCGAACTGAAGCTCGGTGAAGGATGACATCAGCCCGGCGCCGAAAGCCTTCAGCGGCTGGCCCGGCTCGCGTATCAGCCCGTATTCGACGGTGTACCAGTAAAGCCTGGTGATCATCTCGTCGCCGCCGACCGCAATCACGCTGTCGGCCTTCTTGCCATACATCTGCATGAAGTCGGCAAAGACCGGCTGCGTCAGGATCGGCACGTGACCGAAGAAATCGTGGAACATGTCGGGCTCGACAATGTAGTCGAGCTCCTTTTGGGTTCGCAGCCAGTTGGTGACCGGGAAGCGACGGTTGGCGAGGTGGTCGAAGAACGGCTGGGCGGGAATGAGCCCCGGCACGGCGACGATCTCCCAGCCGGTGAGCTTGCGCAGCTTCTCGCTGACCTCACCGAAATCCGGGATCTTGTCGAGAAGGCCGAGCGCCGCAACGCCATCGAGATAGGAATGGTGGGCGAGCTTCCTGGTCAGCTTCGTCTGGCGGTCGCACAGCGTGCGCCACACCGCCTGTTCTTCGTCGCTATAATTGTAGCCCTGCGCCACGGTGAAATCGGCACGGCAGACCGAATAATCGCCGCGAAGGCCTCGCGCCGCGCATTCGCGGGCGTAGTCGGCAACGTTCATCGTCATGGCTTGCTCTCCCTGGAAATCATGATCAGCGGATCGTCGGAAATTCTAGCCGGATGGCGCGAGGCAAATCAGCTTTGATGGTGGCTCAAATGCGGGGTTGGAGGTAAAAGACTCCACGATCGAGCTTTGGGAGAGTGAAAATGCCTCAGTTTGACGAATTCGAGATCAAGATGCTCGACAGCCTGCAGCGCGACGGGCGCAAGCCGGTATCCGAACTGGCGCAGGAGATCGGCCTGTCGACGACACCTTGCGCGCGGCGCTTCGAGGCGCTTCAGCAGGCGGGCATCATCAAGGGCTTCGCCGCGGTGCTCAGCCGTCGCGCCGTCGGGCTGATGGTCGAGGTGTTCATCCAGGTGCGCCTGACCAGCCACAGCGACGGCTCGCCCGAAAGCTTCATCGCCGCCGTCCAGCGGATGGACGAGGTGTCCTCATGCTGGACCATGACCGGCGATCATGATTTCCTGTTGCATGTGATGGTGCCGTCGGTCGACGAGCTCAATGCCTTCGTCATGCACCGGCTGATGCGGCTCGAAGGCGTGCGCGACGTCCACACCCAGCTTGTGCTGCAGAACATCAAGGGGCCGGGCCATGTCCCGCTTGCACATCTCAGACGGTAGGCATTTCTGCGGAAAAGCTGCACACAAACTGCTGAAGCGAGCCAATCTCCAGCGCTAGATCGCCGACTACGACATGCGGACCGCCATTGCATAAGGTCCGCCATGAAAATCGTCCTGATCAACCCGCCACATACGGCCATCGGCAGCCGTGTGCCGGACGACCATCTGCCGCCGCTCGGTTTGCTGGCACTGGGCGGTCCGCTGATCGACGCGGGACATCAAGTGCGACTTGTGGACGCCGAATTCGGGCCGATGCCGCTTGCCACGCTGGTCCGGGACGCCTTGAGCGATCATCCCGACTGTATTCTGATCGGCCATTCCGGCTCGACCTCTGCGCATCCGACAGCCCTACTGATCGCCGGCATGGTCAAACACATCGACCCGGCGACAATCCTGATTTATGGCGGCGTGTTTCCGACCTATCACTGGCGCGACATACTGGCCGAAACGGAGGCCTTCGACTTCATCGTTCGTGGCGAGGGGGAGGCGACCATCGTCGCGCTGGTCGAAGCGCTTGAAAAACGCAAGCCGCTGTCGGATGTGGCGGGCATCGCCTTTCGCGACGATTTGCGCCGGCCTTTTGCCACCAAGCCGGCAAGGACGATCGCCAATCTCGACGACTACCGCATCGGCTGGGAACTGATCGATATCACTCGCTATAGCTATTGGGGAGGCAAGCGTGCGGTGGTCATGCAGTTCTCGCGAGGCTGTCCGCATCTGTGCAACTATTGCGGCCAGCGGGGGTTCTGGACGCGCTGGCGGCACCGCGACCCCGTGAAGTTCGCGCGGGAGATTGCCTGGCTATACCGCGAGCACCGCGTCGAGCTGATCAACCTTGCCGACGAGAACCCGACCTCGTCCAAAAAAGCCTGGCGCGCCTTTCTCGATGCGATGATCGCCGAGAATGTGCCGGTGCTGATCGTCGGCTCCACCCGCGCCGACGACATCGTCCGCGACGCCGACAGCCTGCATCTCTATCGCAAGGCCGGCGTCATCCGCTGGCTGCTTGGCATGGAAAATACCGACGAGCAGACGCTCCAGTTGATCCGCAAGGGCGGCAGCACCTCATCCGACCGCGAGGCGATACGGCTGCTGCGCCTCAACGGCATCTTGTCGATGGCGACCTGGGTGGCCGGTTTCGAGGACGAAAGTTTCCGCGACCTCTGGCGCGGCTTCCGCCAGCTGATCGCTTATGACCCCGACCAGATCCAGGCGCTCTATGTGACGCCGCACCGCTGGACGCCGTTCTTCAGGATTGCCAGGGATCGCAAGGTGATCCAGCTGGACGCCCGCCTGTGGGACTACAAGCACCAGGTGCTGCAGATGACCCGCCTCAAGCCGTGGATGTTGTTCTTCGCCGTCAAGCTGATCGAACTGGCCGTGCAGTCGCGGCCCAAGGCCTTGGCGCGCATCCTGTTCCACAAGGATCCGGAGCAACGGCATTCGATGCGCTGGTACACCAAAATGGGCCGCCGCGTCTGGTTCCGCGAAGTCTGGGGCTTTCTGGTTCGCGACCGCCGCCTGAAGAATGGCCCGACGCTGGCCGAATTCTGGGGCGCGCCGCAGGACGAGGAAGAGGAATCGATGGTGGTCGCGCACCCGGCGCGCAGGCTGACACCGCCTGCGACCACGATTTCGTCGCGCGCCTGACCGGCTCGGGCAATCTTTTAACAAGCATACGCAACGTATGTATATTGACATACGGAATGTATGTACCCACTTCGGGATACGGGACGGATATCAGCGACCGCCCCGGAAAATGGAACGCAGCGATCCAAAACCCCGAAGTCTTGCGGGCGGCTCTCACCTTCTCGGAGAAGCCACATCGCGATGGTCGGGACCGGCCTGCCTTGTCTGATTGGAGTGAAACAATGACCAAACGCGATGCGATCTTCCCTGCCGGTCGGCAGGCCCTCTACGAAGTCAATCGCTATTCGGCGGCGATCCGCTCAGGCGGCTTTCTGTTCGTCTCGGGCCAAGTCGGCAGCCGCGAGGACGGATCGCCGGAGCCAGCCTTCGAAAAGCAGGTCCAGCTTGCCTTTGACAATCTCGCGGCGGTGCTGAAGGCCGCCGGTTGCACGTTTGACGACATTGTTGACGTGACCACGTTCCACACCGACCCGGCCAAACAGTGGGAGGCGATTGACGCCGTTCGACTTAGGGCGATCGGTGAACCGCCCTACCCGAACTGGACCGCGGTGGGGGTGAATTGGCTGGCGGGCTTCGATTTTGAGATAAAGGTCATCGCGCGCCTTCCTCAGCCCGGATGATCGATTGGCGGCGAGCGACGAAGGCGGAGACTACCTAGTCGACCGTTCGCCCGCCCGCCTGTCTCGACAAGCGCTGCGATGGTGATCGGATGGTCTTCCGGTCTGTCGCGGCGTTGAACAGACTGAGGCCACTCACGGCACGATCAGCGTGCCGGCGCCGTGTTCGGTGAACAGCTCGAGCAGCACCGCATGCGGCGTCTTGCCGTTGAGGATGACGACGCCAGCGACGCCGCGCTCGATTGCCTCGATGCAGGTTTCAACCTTGGGGATCATGCCGCCCGAGACCGTTCCGTCCTTGATCAGGGCCTTGGCCTCGGCCACGGTCAACTCGTCGATCAGCTTCTTATCCTTGTCGAGCACGCCGGGCACGTCGGTGAGAAACAGCAGGCGCGTCGCCTGGCAGGCGCCGGCGATGGCGCCGGCAAAAGTGTCGGCGTTGATGTTGTAGGTATGGCCGTCGCGGCCGGGCGCCACCGGCGCCAGCACCGGGATCATTTCGGACCGCGCCAGGAGGTCGAGCAATGTGCGGTCGACCTCGACCGGTTCACCGACGAAGCCCAGGTCGAGCACCCGCTCGATGTTGGAATCAGGATCGATCATGGTCTTGCGCGCCTTTTCGGCAAACACCATGTTGCCGTCCTTGCCGCACAGGCCGATCGCCCACTCGCCCTCGGCATTGATCAGCGCGACGATTTCCTTGTTGATCGACCCGGCCAGCACCATCTCGACAATCTCGACGGTCTTCTGGTCGGTGACACGCAAGCCGCCCTCGAATTTGGATTCGATGCCCATCTTGCTGAGCATGGCGCCGATCTGCGGCCCACCGCCATGCACGACGATCGGGTTGACGCCGGATTGCTTGAGCAGTGCGATGTCGCGGGCGAAGGCTTTGCCGAGCGCGATGTCGCCCATCGCGTGGCCGCCATATTTCACCACGACTGTCTTGTTCTCGTAGCGCTGCATATAGGGCAGCGCCCTTGAAAGCAGCGCGGCCTGCATTTCGGCGGTGGCGGCGACATCCGTCATCGGCGTGGTTCCCAGCTTGGCATGAACGGCGGCGTCTTAGCGGGAATTGGACGAGGGGGCAAACGGCTTTGCTGTCACGATCGATCAAATCACCGCCTATGCCGGCACCTGCAGCGGCGCCCGCCGGCCCAGCCATCCCGAGATCTTTTCCATCTGCGCGGCGAACGACAAAAGCGTCTCCTCGTCACCGGGGCGGCCGGCGGCCTGGACGCCTAGCGGCAGGCCGGCATCGGTCACGTAAACCGGAAGCGTGATCGACGGTTGCCCGCTGACGTTCTGGATCGCCGGCCAGTGGGTGAACCAAAGGCTCTTGTCCATCAGCTGGCCGAATAGCGGCTTGAACTTCAGCAGGCCGGCGAGGCGCAGTCTGTCCAGGACATTCTCGATGAATTCGTCGGCGCCTTTCGGGTCCATGGTGCCGCAGGCGAGCGGCGGGTGCGCGATGACAGGCATCAGCACTGCATCATAGTGCGCGGTTTCGGTGATAAGGCGGCGCGAGGTTGCGTGCAGCCGCTGCAGGCCGGCATAGATTTCGCCGGCCGAGAGGATTTCACCGAACCGGCTCATCACGCGCGTGGCGCGTTCGATATCGCCTGAGATGGAGCGGCCGACGCGCAAGGCCTCGCCACGCATCGTGCCGGCCACCGCCGCGGCGACGGTTCTGGCGAAATCGGCGATGAAATCGCGGTCGATATAGGGCAGGTCGATCTCCTCGACGCTGTGCCCGCCTTCGCGCGCCAGCCCAATTGCCGCATCCAGAGCTTTCAAGGTTTCTTCCGAAATCGGCAGGCCGAGCGGCGATTTTCGGTAGAAGGCGAGCTTGAGCTTGCCCGGATCGCGCCCGGCGGCCGCAGTGAAACTGCCGTTCGGCGAGGGTGCCGCGTAGGGCGACAGCGGTTCGGGCCCGTGGGTCAGGTCGAGCAGCAGGGCCGTATCGCGCACCGAGCGGGCCAACGCATGGTCGACGACAAAGCCGTACCAGCTTTCAGTGACGAGCGGCGTCAAGGGCACGCGGCCGCGCGAGGTTTTCAACCCGACCAGCCCGGTACAGGCCGCAGGCACCCTGATCGAGCCGCCGCCATCCGAGGCGTGCGCCACCGGCACGACGCCGGCCGCGACCAGCGCAGCCGCGCCGCCCGAGGAACCGCCGGTCGTGTGAGCGGTGTCCCATGGATTGCGGGTGACGCCGTAAGCCACCGACTCGGTCACCAGCCTCAGCCCGTGTTCGGGTGCGGTGCTGGTGGCGATCGGGACCAGGCCGGCGGCCAGATAGCGTTCCGTCATGACCGAGTTAAAATCGGGGGTGTAGGCTGGGATGCGGCTGCCGCCATGCGTCGGCACGCCCTTCATGGCAATGCCGAGGTCCTTCAGCGCAAAGGGCACTCCGGCAAGCGGCAGCTTGTGGTCGACGGTTTTCGCTCGCGCCCGCGCCGCCTCAAAAAGCGGTTCGGCGATGGCGTTGATCTCCGGCTGGGTGGCCTCGGCCCGGGCGATCGCCGCATCGACGAGATCTTGCGGTGTGATCTCTCCCTTGTGCACGAGTGCGGCCTGGCCGGTTGCGTCATGCTCCCACAGAACCCGCTCGATCGACATGGTCGCCCTCCCGCTCATGGCAAGCTAGCGGGCGGCGATTTCCTTGGCAATCGACGCTGGCGCTGCCAGTGCGCAAGACCATTTCAGTCGTTGCAAATACATTGCAATCGCCTAATTTGGCGGCCGATGACGCCGCAGGACATCAGCAACCTGATTGTCCGGACCTCGATGAAGGACCGGGCTGCGTTCGATCTGCTGTACCGGCAGACCAGCGCGAAACTTTTCGGCGTCTGCCTTCGTGTATTGAAGGATCGGGGAGATGCAGAAGAGGCGCTTCAAGAGGTCTTCGTCAAGATATGGACGAAGGCGGACCGTTTCGCCGTTTCGGATCTGAGCCCGATCTCCTGGCTGGTGGCCATTGCGCGCAATCATGCGATCGATCGGATCAGGGCGCGGCGAGAGCCTGCCGCCTATATCGATGCCGCGCTCGACGTGGCCGATCCGGCGCCGGGGCCGGAGGCCATGGCCGTGGCGGGCGGTGAGTCCGGACGCATCTACCATTGTCTCGAGGAATTGGAGAAGGACCGGGCGGCGGCCGTCCGGGGCGCCTATCTGGATGGCAAAAGCTATGCGGAGCTGGCGGAGCGCTATGGCGTACCGCTGAACACGATGCGGACCTGGCTGCGGCGCAGCCTGTTGAAACTGAGAGAATGCCTGGAAAGATGACGCTGGCTGACGACAATGGAGCGGAACGTGGGGGCGACGACCTGTTCGCCGCCGAATACGTTCTTGGCGTTCTGGCCGCCGATGAACGCGAGATCGCGTCGCGCCGCATCGATGCGGACGCCGCCTTCGCGCGCCTTGTGGATGCCTGGGAGGCGCATCTTTCGCCGATGGCCGCCGCCTATCCGGAGACAGAGCCTCCGATCAGGGTCAAGGAAGCATTGGACCGCTGGCTGTTCGCTGCAGAGCCGCGCGCCGGCCTCTGGTCGAGCCTTGGCTTCTGGCGCGGTCTTGCCGCCGCCGCCATTGCGGCGCTGGCAATCTATATTGCCTTGCCTTACGTCAATCCACCGGTCGTCGAGCCGCAAACCCGGCTTGTCGCCTCGTTGGCAGCCGAAGGCAGCGATGTCAAATATCTCGTCGTCTACGACGCCGTCCGTCACGATGTCGGCCTTTCCCACGTCTCCGGCGAGCGGACCGCCGGCAAGGACTTCGAGCTGTGGATGATCGAAGGCAAGAACGCGCCGGTGTCGATGGGCGTCATCCCGGCCGGTGCGACCGCGCATCTGGCCATCCCGCCCGCCGTCCGGGAGAAATTGGCGCAAGGCGCCGTGCTTGCGGTCAGCGTCGAGCCTGCCGGCGGTTCGCCGACCGGCCAGCCGACTGGACCGGTGGTCGCAGCGGGCGATCTGAAGAGCATCTGACCGATTCTTGCTTCGGAAGAAGACCTGAAATCTATCTCTCACGAACCAAAATCATGCAAAGCTTGTCGGCGGTGACCGATTAGCACATGGAAAATTGAAGCGACACAATATTTCTTACGTGAGGACGAAACTCCGGCATTTCTGTTGCGTATCTTCTTGCGTTCCCGAACGAGGGGAACGATAACCCAAGGAGATTGAAATCATGCCTAAATTCGCCACCCTTTTGCTTGCCGGCAAGGTTGCGATTTCTGCGATCGCCACCATTGCCTATGCCCAAAATCCGATGGTCGGCGGCGCCGCCATGTATGCCCAGAAAAACATCGTCGAAAATGCTGTCAACTCGAAGGACCACACGACGCTGGTCGCTGCCGTCAAGGCAGGCGGCCTGGTCGATACGCTGCAAAGCGCTGGCCCCTTCACCGTGTTCGCGCCGACCAACGAGGCCTTTGCGGCACTTCCAGCCGGCACGGTGGAGACGCTGCTCAAGCCTGAAAACAAGGACAAGCTCGTCAAGATCCTGACTTGCCATGTCATCGGCGCCAAGGCGATGGCCGCCGACGTCGCCAAGATGGTCAAGGATGACGGTGGCACCCACAAGGTCAAGACGGTCGGTGGTTGCGAACTGTCGCTCAAGACCGACGGCGGCAAGGTCACCGTGACCGACGAGAACGGCAATGTCGCTAATGTGACGATCGCCGATGTCGAGCAGTCCAACGGCGTCATCCACGTCGTCGACAAGGTTCTCCTGCCGAAGATGTAACAAACGCACGCTGCCGGCGAAGATATCGCTAAGGGCCTCCCTGCGCACACTCCGCGCCGTTCACGCAAGTGGATAGGCGCGGAGTCCCGCTTTGAGGACAGCGATTGTCACCGGCTTTTGATTTCCGTCTGGCGGTCGAATTTGGCACAAGCAGTAACAGGAGGAATGGGCATGAACCGTCGCGAGCTTCTTTTGAGTGGTGCGGCAGCCATTGGCGTTGTCGCAGGCGCCACCGCGCTGCGCATGGGCGGAGCCCAGGATGCACGCGCGGCCGAGACTTTCGAGGTTACCAAGACCGAGGCCGAGTGGCGCGCCATCCTGTCCGACGCGGCCTTCAATGTGCTGCGCAAGGAGGGCACGGAATACCCGGGCACCAGTCCGCTGCTCAACGAGCACCGCAAAGGCATCTTCGCTTGCGCCGGCTGCGACCTGCCGGTCTATTCGTCAGAGACCAAGTTCGATTCCGGCACCGGCTGGCCGAGCTTCTGGCAGGAAATCCCCAACGCGATCGGCAAGACCGTGGACAGGTCGTTGGGCATGACCCGCACCGAGGTCCATTGTCGCCGCTGCGGTGGCCATCTCGGCCACGTCTTCGACGACGGTCCGCCGCCGACCGGGTTGCGGCATTGCATCAACGGTGTCGCCTTGACCTTCAAGCCGGCGACGGCCTGAGGATGGCTGCGCCCCTGACTTTGTCGGAGAGCGCTAGAGCATCGGACCCAAAAGTGCGAAGCGGTTTTGGGAAAATCCGATGCTCAAACAAAAAGTTGGAGCGGTGGAGTGTCCGCCGCTCCAAGACTTCGTAATGGTTGATTTTGCGCATGACCCCGAAATCGCTTTTCGGGGTCATGCGCGAGGGCGCCAGGCGGGGGATCCAGCGCGCCTCAATGGCCTCCGCCACCGCCGCCCTGAGCGGCTGGCTTGCGGATCACCAGGGTGAAGAGCCCAAGCGTCGCGAACAAAACCGTCAGCATGAAGAATACGTCCATGAACGACAGCAGCGACGCCTGCTGCTGGACCATGCCTGACAGTTTGGAGATGGCCGCCTTGGAGGCGTCGAGCCCGGCGGTCTGCTCGAAGTTGAGCGTCATGTTCTGCAGCTTCTGCTGCGCAGCGGCACTTCCCCATTGCACGTGCTCGGAGAGCCTGGCGTAATGGAAGGCATTGCGGTCGATCAGCACGGTGTTGATGACTGCCAGGCCGACGGCGCCGCCGAGATTGCGGGTCAGGTTGAACAGGCCAGACGCATTCTTCAGCCGCTCCGGCGGCAAGGTTCCGAGCGCAATGTTGTTGATCGGCACCATGCAAAGCATCATCGAGCAGCCGCGCAGGATCTGCGGGATCAGCAGTTCATAGAAATCCCAGTCGGCGGTGAGATGCGTCATCCACCAGGTCCCCGTGGCGAAGCCGAAGAAGCCGATCATCATCATGATGCGCGGGTCCATCTTGTTCGACAGGATGCCGGAGATCGGCGCAGTGAAGAACATGGCCAGGCCGCTGACGAACAGCGCCTCGCCGATCATCATCGAATCGTAGCCGCGGATCCGCCCCAGGAACACCGGATAAAGATAGGTCAGACCGTAGAGGCCGATGCCGACGACGAAGGAGAACAGCGAGCCGAAGGCAAAATTGATATTGCTGAAAGCCCTCAGATCGACAATCGGCTCCTCGGCGGTCAACACGCGCCAGAAGAACAGCACCGCGCCGAAGGTCATGATGACGGCGCAGATGAACACCGCCTGATCCTGCAGCCAGTCGTTGTTGGGACCTTCCTCCAGCACATATTCCATGCAGCCCAGGAAGGCGGCCATGCCGGCAAGCCCCCACCAGTCGAACTTGCTGAACAGCTTGAGATTGGGTTTGTCGAAGTCGATCAGCGACCAGGCGGCCGTCGTCACCAGAATGCCGGGCACGACGTTGACCAGGAACAGCCAGTGCCAGGACATGGCATGGCTGATATAGCCGCCGACGGTCGGGCCGATGGTTGGCGCCAGCGTCGCCACCAGGCCGATCATCGGCGAGACGATGGCGCGACGCGACGGTGGGAAGATGGTGAAGGCGGCTGCAAAGACGCTCGGGATCATGCCGCCGCCGATGAAGCCCTGCACGGCGCGGTAGACGATCATCTGGTCGATATTGGTTGCGGTCGCCGCCAGCGCGCTGGCCGCGGTGAAACCTGCCGCCGAGATTGTGAACAGCACCCGCGTCGACAGCATCCGGCTGAGGAAGCCCGACAGCGGGATCATCACCACCTCGGCAATCAGATACGCCGTCTGCACCCACGGAATCTCGTCCGAACTGGCGCTCAGGCCCGCCTGGATCTCGGCCAGCGAGGCCGAGACGATCTGGATGTCCAGGATGGCCATGAACATGCCGAACACCATTGCCAGGAAGGCGATGACGCGGCGTGTCGAGATGTGGTCAACCGGCGCCGGCATGGCTGGCGTCGGCGCCGATCCTGCAGTTAGGGTTGCGGTCGCCATGACCTTTGCTCCCGGTTCCGCTTTACTTCGATGCCGAAGGCGCCGTGCGGCTGTCGACGGCGACGACGACGCTCAGGCCGGCGCGCAGCTTGCCCGTCTTCAGCACATCCGCGGGCACGTCGATGCGAACCGGAACGCGCTGCACCACCTTGGTGAAATTGCCTGTGGCGTTTTCCGGCGGCAGCAGCGAGAACACTGCTCCCGAAGCCGGGGCCAGCGACGACACGGTACCCTCGATGTCCTGACCGTCGATCGCGTCGACCGACACTCTGACCTTTTCACCAGGCACCAGCCGGGCAAGCTGGGTCTCCTTGAAGTTGGCGACGATGTAGAGCTTGTCCATTGGCACGATGACGGCGAGCTTCTGTCCGGGGCTGATCAGGTCGCCCTGCTCGACCGAGCGGTTGCCGACCACGCCGTCATAGGGTGCGCGCAGCACGGTGAAGGACAGATCCCGCACCGCCTTGTCGTGGGCAAGCTGCAGCGAGCCCAGCGTACTTGCCGATTCCGCCCGCTGCGCCTGGAGCACGCCGATATTCGCCTGAGCCGCCGCGATCTGCGCGTCGGCGCCGGCTAGTGCGGCATTGGCTTGCTCGACCGCCGTCTGGGCATCGTCCAACTGGGCCTGGGTACCGACGCGGGTCTTGAGCAACTGGGCGGCACGAACCTGAGCTCGCTTGGCATTATCGGCCGCGGCCTGGTCGGCGGTCTTCTGCGCCTGCGCCTGCTTGAGCGAGGCGCGCGCCGCCTCGGTCTGGGCATCGATGCGGTCGAGCGTCTTGCTCAACGTGGCGATCTGCGCCTCGGCCTGGGCAACGGCTATCTTGTAGTCACCGTCATCGACGATCAGCAGCGGGTCGCCGGCCTTCACCTGCTGGTTCTCGGTCACTTTGACCTGATCGACATAACCCGAGATTTTTGGCGAGATGAACGCGGTGTCGGCCTGGACATAGGCGTCGTCGGTCGTGATCATAAAGCGCCCGTCGGTCCAGTAATCATAGCCATACCAGGCGCCGGCGCCCAGCAGGGCCAGGCCGATGATGGGCAACAACATCGAGCGCATCGAGCGCTTCTTTTTGGCGGGAGCCAGCGGGGTGACGTCGGCGGGTTTGACAGGGGCTTCCGGCGCTTCGATCGCAGGCTGGACCTTGGCACTGGGGAAAGGGCGGACTTGGGCACTGGTGGGCGCGTTCGAGGACATGATATCTCTCTAAATTAACTGGCGCTGAATTTGTCAGACTGAACCGTTCGGTTCGATCTCGACATTGACTTAGCGCTTAAAGAGGCCCATATCAAGAGCAATCGAACCGGATGGTTCGAATTATTTTACGAGGTGTGACATTATGGCCGAAGCCCCCAAGGCCGCTCCTTTGCCTGAGTCAGGCCCATTGCCCGGCGCTGGCAAGGACCAGTGCGATCTGCTGGACAGTCTGCCGCGCGGCCGCCCGGCCGCGGGGCAAGACCCAGTCAAGCGCAGCCAGATCATCGACGGTGCGCGCCGTGTCTTCATCGACAAGGGCTTCGAAGCCGCGTCGATGAACGACATCACCCGCGAGGCCGGCGTGTCCAAGGGCACCATCTATGTCTACTTCGCCAACAAGGAAGAGCTGTTCGAAGCGCTGATCGAGGAAGAACGCGGCACGATCTTCAAGAACATGTACGAAGTGCTGGACCAGATCGGCGACCTTCGCCAGACGCTGGTGAAGTTCGGCATCGTGCTGTCCATGAAGATCACCTCGGCGAGGGTCATCCTAGCGCAGCGGACGGTGATCGGCGCGTCGGAACGCATTCCGGAGCTTGGCGCGCGATTTTACGAACGCGGCCCGAAGCGCGGCCATGACAGGGTTGTCGTTTTCCTCAACATGGCTATCGAACGCGGCCTGCTGAAGATCGACGATGTCGAGCTTGCCGCCTATCAGTTCACCGAGCTGTGCCTGGCCGGTCTTTTCCGCCAGTGCATATTCGCCTATCGCACCAAAGCGCCAAGTGCGGCCGAGATCGAACATATCGTCAGGTCGGGCGTCGATGTGTTCCTGAAGGCCTACGGCACCGAACAGCTTGCAGAGCAGGAACGGACCTCCAGCCCCGCCTGACCAGCCGTCGGATTCCGTTGCCTATCCGCCGTTGGCGGCGAGCACGATCGCCGCACGCAATTCTTCGAGGCCTTCGCTCTTTTCCGACGACGTGGCGAGCACGAAGGGAAAGGCCGCCGGGCGTTTCTTGATCTTCTGCAGCGTTTCCTCGATCAGCCGTGGTACCCCCGCCGCCTTGATCTTGTCGGTCTTGGTCAGTACGATCTGATACGACACCGCCGCCTTGTCGAGCAGCGACAGCACCTCGTCGTCCTTGGCCTTGATGCCATGGCGGGCGTCGATCAGCACGTAGACGCGCTTCAGCGTCACCCGGCCCTTCAGGTAGTCGAACACGAGCTTCGTCCACTCGTCGACCTTTTCCTTCGGCGCCGTGGCGTAGCCATAGCCCGGCATATCGACCAATGCCATCGGCGGCAGATCGGCGCCTTCTCCCGAAAATCCGCCCGGCACGAAATAGTTGAGCTCTTGCGTCCGGCCCGGCGTGTTGGAGGTGCGCGCCAGCCCCTTCTGGTTGACCAGCGCGTTGATCAGCGACGATTTGCCGACATTGGAGCGGCCGGCAAAGGCGATCTCGGGTGGACCCTCCGGCGGCAGGAATTTCATCGCCGGCACGCCGCGGATGAAGATCCAGGCTCGCGTGAACAATTCGATGCCGATCGTGGTCTTGTTCAACGCGTTCAAACCGCTGCCTCCAGAAGAAAAATGTTGCTGCCACGAATGGCATCGAGATTGCGGCTGATCTTTTCCACCGGCCAGTGCCACCACGCCAGCGCCAGCAGCCGCCGGATGGTCCTGTCGTCGAAGCGCATCTTCACCACCTTGGCCGGATTGCCGGCGACGATCGCATAGGCCGGCACATCGTGCGTCACCACCGACTTTGCCGCCACAATGGCGCCGTCGCCGATCTTGACGCCCGGCAGCATCACCGCTTCCATGCCGATCCAGACGTCGTTGCCGACGATTGTGTCGCCACGCACCTCCTTCGACCATGTCGCCGGGTCGAAGCCTTCTTCCCAGCCGTGGCCAAAGATATTGAACGGATAGGTCGAAAAGCCGGACATGGCGTGATTGGCGCCGTTCATGATGAAACGCGCGCCCTCGGCGAGGGCGCAGAACTTGCCGATGACCAGCCTGTCGCCGATGAACGGATAATGATGCAGCACGCATTTTTCGGCGAATTTGTCAGGTCCGTCAGGGTCGTCATAATAGGTGAAGTCGCCGATCTCGATATTAGGCGCCGTCACCAGCGGTTTCAGAAAGCCGACGCGTGTGTGCAACGGGATCGGATGCTTGATCGATGGATTGGGTCCGGTCATATCGAGCTCCGTCGAGCACCTGCCAGGCAGGTCAAAATAGCGCGATCCGTCCCGCAGTACCAATCGCTTAATCCAGGCCGGCAGCTTGTGCAAAAAGCCCCGGACGAACCGGGGCTTTCTGGTTTCGCATTATCGGAGCGCCGGCTATTCCGCCGGCGACGGTTTCTTGCGGAACAGCGCGACCAGATTGTCCCACAATTCGATCTTGGCGCCCTGCCGCTTCATGATCACGCCCTGCTGCAGGATCGACAACGTGTTGTTCCAGGCCCAGTAGATGACGAGGCCGGCCGGAAAACCCGCCATCATGAAGGTGAAGATCACGGGCATCCAGGTGAAGATCGCCGCCTGCGTCGGGTCCGGCGGCGTCGGGTTCATGCGCATCTGCAGGAACATCGTCACGCCCATGATCAGCGGCCAGACGCCGATCATCAGCATGTGCGGCAAGGTGATCGGGATCAGCCCGAACAGGTTGAAAATCGATGTCGGGTCCGGCGCCGCCAGATCCTGGATCCAGCCGAAGAACGGTGCGTGTCGCATCTCGATGGTGATGTAGAGCACCTTGTAGAGCGCGAAGAAGACCGGGATCTGCAGCGCCACCGGCCAGCAGCCGGCGATCGGGTTGATCTTCTCGGTCTTGTAGAGCTCCATCATCGCCTGCTGCTGCTTCATCTTGTCGTCCGCGTATTTCTCGCGGATTTCGAGCATCTTGGGCTGCACCTTCTTCATGTTCGCCATCGACGCGTAGGACTTGTTGGCGAGCGGGAAGAAGAGGGCCTTGACGATGACGGTGGTGGCGAGGATCGCCAGGCCGAAATTGCCGAAGAATTTGTAGAGCGTGTCGATCAGCCAGAACATCGGCTTGGTGATGAAATGGAACCAGCCCCAGTCGATCAACAGGTCGAACCGCTTGATGTGGCGATCCTCGGCATAGGCATTGATCTTGCCGACCTCCTTGGCGCCGGCGAAGACCTCGGTCTCAACCGTCGCCGATTGGCCGGCGTCGACATTGATGTGGTCGGTCAGGAAGTCGGACTGATAGCGGTGCCGGCCATCCTCGAAATAGGCATAGCGCGGCTGGAACGGCTGCTTCTCTGTCGGCGCCAGCGTCACCGCCCAATATTTGTCGGTGATGCCCAGCCAGCCGTCGGTCGACTTGCCTGGCTTGAATTCCCTGTCCTTTTCGATGGACGCGTATTTGTGTTCCTGCAGGCCTTCCTCGCCGGTGAAGCCGATCAGGCCTTCGAACAGCACATAGATGCTGGCAACGGCCGGCTTGTCGAAACGGGTGACGCGGCCATAGTTGAACAATGAGACGGCGGCGGCACCCGAATTCTGCACCGTATCGGAAACCGTGAACATATAGTCCCTGTCGACCGAGAATGTGCGCTTGAAGGTCAGGCCCTTGTCGTTACTGAAGGCGAGCGTCACTGGTGTGTCCGGCGTCAGCGTCGGATTGCCGTCGACGTTCCAAACGGTCTTCGGTCCCGGCAGTGTTCCCGCCTTGTCGTCCCCAACAAAGCCGATCTCGGCGAAATAACCGTTGGGCAGCGACTCAGGATTGAGCAGCGCAATCTCGGGCGAGGTCTTGTCGACCGTCTCCCTGTAATGCTTGAGCCGGAGATCATCGAGGCGCGCGCCGGTGAGGTTGATCGAGCCTTCGAGGCTCGGCGTGTCGATCTTGACGCGCTTGGTCGAGGCAATCGCCTGCTCGCGGCCGGCCGGCGTCACCGCGTCGCCGCCAGGCGCGTTCGGAATGGCGCCCGGCTGCACCGGTGTTTCGCTGGCGCCCGGACTGGTGCCTTGGGCGGCCTTCTTCTGCTCCGCCACGCGCTGTTCTTCGATGCGGGCGGCCTCACGCTGCATCTCGCTGCGCGGCATCACATAGAAATATTGCCAAAGCGCCAGGATCAGCACCGACAGTGCGATGGTGATAAAGAAGTTGCGGTTGTTTTCCATCGAAGCCCTTGGCCTATCGTGTTCCACGCAATCTGCGGGAGAGTTCGGCCTTCAACTGGCCGAACGGAGTCGTAAGCACGTCTTCGCGCCCGACGATGACATAATCATTGCCGGGCGCCATGTCATCCGCGGCATGCGTGCGCACGGCCTCTCTCAGCCGCCGCCGGATGCGGTTGCGAACGACGGCGTTGCCGACCTTCTTGGTGACGGTATAGCCGACGCGCGGCGCTTCGCAGTCGCCGCGGCCCAGAACCTCGACGAGGAAAAGCCGTCCGCGGCGCTTTTCGCCGCGGCGGACAGCCAGGAATTCCGCGCGCTTCAGAAGCCGCTTGGGATGGGGACCCGTTGGCTTGCCGGTTGCGGGCAACGATCTTGTCTCTCGCTTGGTGCTCAGGCGCTGAGACGCTTGCGGCCGCGGTTGCGGCGGGCTGCGACGACGCCGCGGCCACCCTTGGTGGCCATGCGGGCGCGGAAACCGTGCCTGCGTTTGCGGACGAGTTTGGACGGCTGGTAAGTACGCTTCATTTGTTTAAATACCGCGGGGTGCGGCCCTTCTTGATTCTGTCACTTTGTAACAGGAGCTTTGCCGGGCCGGTTTTGGCGCGATCGAAACCGCGCCGGGACGAATGGCCCGAGCGTGAGCGGGCTTATAGAAAGAAGGGTTTTGGAAGTCAATCCAGCCTGTCGGGCCGGCGTTGTCGGACTGGCAGGGAAGTCCTTGCGGCCCTTTGTCCGGCTTCGATCAAGGATGAATTTGGCAAAAAAGCCGCAATCGCCTAATCTTGCCCGATCAAGCGATCGTGAAGACGAGCAGTCCTTAAGACAAGCAGCCGTGATGACAGGCAGCCGTGACGACGAGCATGAGTGAAGTCCCAGCAACCGACGAAAGCATCGCCCGGGCGAAGGCGGCCACCCGCAGGGTGCCGCTAGCGCGCGGCCTGTCGACGAAGCTGCTGCTGCTCACCATCGTCTTCGTGCTCTTGGCCGAAATCCTCATCTTCGTGCCCTGGATCGCCAGCTACAGGCTGAGTTGGCTGAAGGAGAGGCTGAGTACTGCCGCTGCTGTTTCCATCGTCCTGGTGCAGGGCGAACCTGCCTCGCTGTCGCGTGCCGCCCAGAACGACGTGCTGATGGCGATCGGCGCCAAGGCGATCGCCGTGCGCGACGGCGGCGTCTCGCGGCTGCTGGTCGTGGCCGAAATGCCGCCGCAGGTGGACGAGCATATCGATATCGCCAATGTCGGCATGATCAAGGGCATGACCGGCGCGCTGGACACGCTGTTTTTCGGCGGCAAGAGGATGCTGCGCGTTTTCGGACCGGTCGGCGACAGCGACAAGGAGTTCGAGCTGATCATGCCCGACCACCGCCTGCGCAATGCCATGCTGATCTATTCGCGCAACGTCGCCTTCGTCTCGCTGCTGATTTCGCTGTTCACCGCCATGCTGGTCTACGCCGCGATAGACCTGATCATGATCGGCCCGATCAGGACGATGACGCGCTCGATGCTGTCCTTTTCCGAGGCGCCCGACGATCCCGGTCGCATCATTCACCCCGCCGCCCGGGCCGACGAGATCGGCGTCGCCGAACGCGAGCTGTCGCAGATGCAGGAGCGGCTGCAAAAGATGCTGACCGAGCAGAAGCACCTGGCCGATCTCGGCCTGGCCGTGTCGAAGATCAACCACGACATGCGCAACATCCTTGCCTCGGCGCAGCTGATGTCGGACCGCCTGCGCCAGGTAAAGGACCCGACTGTTCAGGCCTTCGCGCCAAAACTGCTGCGCGCGCTCGATCGCGCCGTGTCCTATTCGGAAGGCGTGCTGTCCTATGGCCGCACCCAGGAGCCGCCGCCGTCGCGTCGCAGGCTGCGGCTGCGCCAGTTGGTCGAGGACGTCCAGGGCCTGCTCGACATCGAATGCGGCATCGAATTCGTCAACGCCGTCGATCCGGTGCTCGAGGTCGACGCCGATTCCGATCAGCTGTTCCGCGTGCTCACCAATCTTAGCCGCAACGCCGTGCAGGCGATGGCGGCGGACACCGAGAGCGCCGTAGTGCGCCGCCTGACCATATCGGCCGAGCGCATCGGCAGCGTCAGCCGCATCGTCGTCACCGACACCGGCCCCGGCCTGCCGCCGAAGGCGCGCGAAAACCTGTTCGCGGCGTTTCGCGGCTCGGCCCGCAGCGGCGGCACCGGCCTTGGCCTGGCGATCGCCCATGAATTGATCCGCGCCCATGGCGGCACGGTGGAGCTGGTCGAAAGCATCGGCGGCCGCACCACATTCGCCGTCACCATTCCCGACCAGCCGGTCCGGCTCGACCAAGCCCGCAACGGCCTGCGCCGCCCGGCGTAACGAACCGTTTCGTTACGGACCGTTTCAATTCGCAAATGGTTGGTCCGGGACTAAGAGTCATCGGCTCGGCCGCCGTGCAACGGCTTGTTTCGTTACGGACCGTTCCGATTGGCAAATGACCGATCCAAGACGACGACCTATCGGCTCGGCCGCCGCGTGACGCGATCTTACCTTCGCCGGCCGGCGCATGACGGCAAAACGTGACGGCAAAACTTTTGGCCAGGATCGGCTTGCTTTTCGCAAATTCAGTCGCTAGGGAACAGCTCACATTCGCGGCCGGTCGCCAGGATCGGATCGCGGGGCTATGCAAAGCATGGCCTGTTGCGCGCCCGTAGCTCAGCTGGATAGAGCACCAGACTACGAATCTGGGGGTCAGGAGTTCGAATCTCTTCGGGCGCGCCATTTGTAATGTACATCCCAATCCACCGGCATCGATGGACCGCTTAGCCGCTCATCATTGCCATCGTGGTGGCGCTTTAGCAGTTACCGGCAAATCTGCGGGATTCCCGGCGCTGAGAAACGACTTCTCCTTGGGGGATGAGCCACGGCTGGTCGGCTGATGTTTAGGACCGCCTTGCATGCAGGCGACTGCATGCGCTGCCGCCGCCCGCCACGGCGGCGGCGAACTCGATCACACGTGCGTTGCCGCTATCGAGCATTCGTACTAACCTCGCCCTTCTTGAAATCGTGCCGGGTCCTCAGGCTTGCCTTGGGAGATGCTAATGCGCGGGTTCTTGCCTTTCATTCTGTTGGTGCTTCTACACATTCCGATTGTATCGCATGCCGCCTCCATCCACGACGCCGCCATGAAGGGCGATGTCGCCGGGATCACGGCAGCGCTCGACGCTGGTGCCGGCGTCGATGAGAGCGACGGGGGCGCGACACCACTCTATCTTGCGGTTAGGGGCGGGCATTTTGCGGCGGCAAAACTGCTCATGGAACGCGGTGCCGACGTTAACGCCGCCCCGACGCCGCTTTTGGGGCCTGCGCTCATGCCGGCTTTGGCAAAACGCAGGATCGACCTGATCAATCTGTTGCTGGATGGGGGCGCAAATCCAAATTCGAAGCGCAGCCGCGAAAACGCTATCCACATCGCGGTGAATCTCGGTTGTTTCGACTGCGTGAAGCACTCGTCGAGGCCGGCGCGGACGTGAATGCGAAGACAAAGGACGGCAAGACGCCGCTCCATCTGGCAAAATTCAAGAGGCAACGCGAAGTCGCTGACTATCTCATGTCGCACGGCGTCGTCTTGCCAACACCAGCTCCGATCTCGATGAAGTTGGCTACTGCCGATGTCGAGAAAGGCCGAACCTACTTCACCCGCCTGTGTGCCGGTTGCCACAATGCCGAGCCACAGGGAGCGACCAAGACGGGACCCAACTTGTGGAGCGTCGTCGGCCGCGACAAGGCGTCTGTGGCAAAAATGCGTTACTCCGACGCTTTGCTCGACTGGGAGGGTGTATGGACGTACGAGGATCTGAACAGATATCTCTTCGGACCCATGCTCACCACGCCGGGCGTTTACATGGAGACGCCTGGTGTTCCGGACGAGACCGAACGGGTCGACCTGATCGCCTACTTGCGCACACTCAGCGACAAGCCGATCCCGCTGCCCTGAACGTTAGCCCCAGGAGGGCCGCGGCCGGATTGCGCCCAACGCCGATGAGCGCTCGAATTCTGCATGGAGGTCACTTCGCTTCCCCTTGACGAATGACCGGTTGGATCCGATTTTGGCTGTTCAGGGGTGGCAAGGGACAGTTTATGGCGCGCAAGGCGGACCTTCGGCTCCGAGCGGTGATCTGAGAAATCGATAGGCGCAGCAATAACATACGAGTTCCCAGTTTCATCCTCTTCGGGCGCGCCATCAATCCAATGCACGGCCCGCCTCATGGGGCCTCTCGGGCGCGGTGAGCTCATAGCCGCCCGACTATGACCGTGACCGGCGCCGGTGGTCGGAGGGTCGCGAGGGCTGAGCGCCATCCCTGCCAAAAGAGGGGATGGTCTGCTGATGCCGACTCAGTCGGCCTGCTTGATCTCCGGACCCGGTTCAGTCGGCGGCGCTGGCGTGCAATCCTGGCCGGTGCATTCCTGCACGGGATCTTTCGCCGGCGGGAGACAGTTTTGGCCTTCACAATGAACGGGCGGCTGCACTGTTGCGGCTTTGTTGTTCGGCGGCACAGGCCGATCCTCAGCGCGAACGGTAGGCATTCCAAGGTCGATCATGGCCGTGCACAAGAGCGCAATCCGAAGCACGTTCATTTTCGCCTCCGCAACTGACAGCGAGACGCAGATTATACCTTCGAACTGCGGCCAACATCCTGTCACCCGCGAACGGCGTTAACAGCGCGTTTCATTGCCGGTCGGAAGGGCGTACCGATTGAGATCGAGCGTCGTCCTCTACCTGGCAAAATAGCGCCAGAAACGGGGCATTCGGCAGGAGGTGACTGAAGCCAACCTTCCGATTTTCCTGTACACGTGTTCGAAGGGTTTGAGTGCCTTAGGGCTTTCGCATATTCGAGCTTCTTCAGGTCTTTCACGGGGGAACGTACATGACGGCGTTCAACAGCGTCCGCTTCCAGGTCAAGCCGGGTAGTGAAGACGAATTCGTCGAACTGTTCAGCAGCGCTCCGCGCAACTTCGAGGGATTGCGAAAAATGGCTCTCATCAAATCGGGAGATGGCGCCTTCTTCTCGATTGGAGAGTGGGACACTTTCCAGCACATGGTCGATGCCAGGCCCACAATGCTCGGCAATCTTGATCGGTTCCGGCATACGTTGCAGCAGCTTGAAGGCGGATATACGGATGCTGTTTCCGGCGAGGCCGTCTTCGACACGGACGGCAGGAGCGGCGGCCGGTCGGTATAGTGTTCGCACTTCGAAAAGCTTATGCCGTGCGCCACTTCCGGCTGCCTCACCTAAACCGCACATTCCCCCTGGAAAGCTCTGCCACCGACCTGCATCCCATCAGCCGCATGTCGCGTTCGATCTCGGTTCGCATCAGGCCGAGCGCCCGTTCGACGCCGGCCTGTCCGGCCGCTGCGAGCGGGAAGAGGTAGTAGCGCCCGAGGCCGACGGCCTTGGCGCCCAGCGACAGAGCTTTCAGGACATGCGTGCCGCGCTGGACGCCGCTGTCGATGATCACGTCGATCCTGTCGCCCACCGCGTCGACGATCTCTGACAGCTGGTCGAAGGGACTGCGCGAGCCGTCCAACTGCCTGCCGCCATGATTTGACAGAACGATGCCGGTGCAGCCGATGTCGACGGCCTTTCTGGCATCGGCAACGCTCATGATTCCCTTCAGGCAAAACTGGCCGTTCCAGAAGCGGACCATGTCTTCGACGTCCTTCCAATCCAGCGACGGGTCGAGGATCTCCGTGAAATAGCGGCTGATGGAAAGCGCTCCGCCACCGAGATCGATATGGCCGTCCAACTGCGGCAGGCTGAACTTTTCGTGCGTCAAATAGTCGATGGCCCATCTCGGCTTGTCGCAAACTGCATCATGCCGCCGAGCGTAAGCCGAAAGGGGATGGAAAAGCCGGTCCGCAGGTCACGCTCGCGGTTTGTCGACCGTCAGCATCATCACCTCGACGCCGGACGCCTTGGCGCGCTCCATCATGGCGCGGTTCAGGCCGCGATCCCTGTGGAAATAGAACTGATAGACCTGCGGCGTCCTGTGCTTGCGGACTTCCTCCAGGCTGACCGTGCCGAGCGACGAGACGCCGAACATCGTCCCGAACTTCTCCGCCGCCGCGGCGACGGCGCGCTCGCCGCTATGGTGAAACAGCCGCTGGAGAGCCGTCGGCGAACAATAGACCGGCATCGCCAGTTTCTGGCCCATGACGGTGACCGACATGTCGATCTGCCCGACACCGGCAAGCACGTTTGGGACGAGGTCGCAGTCCTCGAACGCAGCCGTGTTGCGCCGCAGCGTCGTCTCGTCGTCCGCGCCGCCATCGATATAGTCGAAGATCGGTCCTGGCAGGCGCTGTCTGGCCAGCCTGCGAAAGTCCTGAAAATTATAGCAGCTTTGCAACCTCATAGGGCTCAATCGGATCTATGCGGGGCGCGATGTCAAGCCTATGCAATTGTCGATCGCCGACTATTCCGCCGCCTCGCGTCAGCCCGCCACCGCGCCAACCGACTCCCGCTCCACCAGCGGGCATTCGAGCTTGGTGATGGGATGGCGGCCACGACCGGGAGGGGCGGGGACTTCCAGCTGCTCGATCGCCCATTGCCCCATCGCCATATGCGGCAGGATCGACGTCGTCAGCGGCGGGAACAGATGGCGCGCGATCTCCTCGTCGTCATAGCCGACCACCGAAATATCCTGGGGGATGTGCAGGCTGGCCTCCTTCAGCGCCTCGTAGCAGCCGATCGCGGTGCGGTCGTTCTGGCAGAAGATGGCGGTCGGCCGGTCTTTCAGCGCCAGTAGCTTGATGGTCGCGGCATAGCCGGCGCTCGCCGACCAATCGCCTTCGACGACCAAGGCCGGGTCGAACGGGATGTCGGCTGTCGCCAGCGCCCGGCGGTAGCCCTTCAGCCGGTCCTGCGCCGCCTGCATCCATGGCTCGCCGGTGATGGTGGCGATACGGCGATGGCCATGGCTGATCAGGTGCCGGGTCGAGCTCTGGCCGCCGGCGATCTCGCTCGGCACCACGGCGGGGAAGGCATAGTCGGCGGTGTAGCAGTTGAGCAGGATGACCGGAATGTCGAGGCCGTATAGATACTCCGGCGCGACGATCTCGCGGGTGAAGATGGTCATGTAGATCAGCGCCGAAATGCCCTGCTTGGTCAGCGCCGCGATGGCCCGGGGCTCCATCACCTCGTCGCCCATGGTCTGCGCCACCAAAAGTACATTGCCAGCGTTCCACGAGGCTTGCCGCGCCCCTTCAATGGCGACGACCGCCTCCGGGCTGGTCGCCAATTGGTCGACGGCGAAGCCGATCACGCCATCCAGCCCGTCAAAAGCGGCAACCGGGGCTCGCAGGGCGGAAAACACCGGCGGCGCATAACTGAGGGCCCGCGCCGCCTCTATCACCCGCTCACGAGTTTGCTGCGATAGCCTGATGCCCGGCGTGTTGTTGAGGACGAACGAAACCGTCGCCTGCGAACAACCGGCGGCCCTGGCGATGTCGGTCATGGTAACGCGGCCTCTGGGGTTTTTCCCGGACGGCTTGCGCCGCCTTGTACCCTCAAGGACGGGATCGCGCAGTGGTTCGTTCATGTCATTCGTCCCTCAAATCTCGCATTTGTAAGGTAAAGCGATGCTAATAGATATAAGTGCCGTCTTAAGTGATTTAGTCGCGAATCCGACGTGACAGCGCATTGGGAGGCTCCTTTCTTGTGAGAATCCCGATTAAACTAATACTCTTTACTAATATCCGGCGGCCCTATAACGTCAATCCATCATGCTCGGACGAACATCGGACCCGCGCATGTTCGGAACGTAAGCCAGCCTAGTGGCGGACAGTTCCCGTCAACCGAAGCTCGCCTGCCGTTTCGAGGAAATGTCAGACAAATCGGACTATTTACGAACGACGAATGAGTCTCTAAAGTCGACGATCGCGGCTGGAATGGCGTCGTTCTTCGCTGCCGGAACCCTGAGGAGGAGGGCGTCCAAGCCGCGCCGGCACGTTCATCATCAGCGAAAATTACTGAGTCAAATGGGAGGTTGAATATGAAATCTGCGATACGAAATGCGTCCGTCGCCGCTGCGGCCCTGCTGCTCGGCCTGTCCGTCAGCGCAATTGCGCGGGCCGACGACAAGCCGACACTGGCCTTCGTCGTCAACGGCGCTTCCGATTTCTGGAAGGCTGCCGAAGCCGGGGTCAAGAAGGCTCAAGGCGAATTGCCCAATTACAATCTAGAACTCAAATATCCGGAGCAGTCCTCGGTCGCCATCCAGCAGCGCCTGATGGACGATCTGGTGACGGCCGGTGTTAAGGCGATCATGGTCTCGGCCGTCGATCCCAAGACGTCGACCGACGGGCTGAACAAGATCGCCTCGGAAACGGCGTTGTTCACCACCGACAGCGATGCACCGCAGACCAAGCGTGTCGCCTATATCGGCTCGTCCAATGTCGATGCCGGCAAGCAGGCGGCAGAGATTGCCAAGAAGGCGATGCCAGATGGCGGCAAATGCCTCGGCTTCGTCGGCCTGCTCGGCGCCGACAATGCCAAGGAACGCATCCAGGGCATGAAGGACGGCCTCGCCGGCAGCAAGATCGAACTGGTCGACGTGCGTGGCGACGATATCGACCAGGCCCGCGCTAAGAAGAACGTCGAGGACGCGCTGGTCGCCAGCCCCGACGTCACCTGCATGGTCGGCTTCTATTCCTACAACACGCCGCGTATCTATGAGGCGCTGCGCGATGCCGGCAAGCTCGGCCAGATCACCGTCGTTGGCTTCGACGACGATCCGATCACGCTGGGCGGCGTCAAGGAAGGCACCGTCGCCGCCACCGTCGTGCAGCAGCCCTTCGAATGGGCCTATCAGGGCATGAAGCTGATGGCCGCCTATCTCGAAGGCAACAAGTCGGGCGTTCCCGCCGATGGACTGATCATCATCCCGACCAAGATCATCGGCAAGGACGATGTCGACGCCTACGCCGCCAGCCTCAAGGCGATGTCTGGAAACTGAGCAAACTAGGTTGCGCCGGCTCAAGGTTCGCCTTGAGCCGGCGTTCTATTGACGGGCCTCGCGAGGCCCGTCAGTCTGAGTCCAAAACGGCTCACCGGCTGCTGTCAGGCGTGATGAATTATTCCGACCCATCCATCGTTGCATCCACGGACGCTCCGTTCCTGAGCCTCAACGGTGTGCGCAAGACCTATCCCGGCGTTGTCGCGCTGGACGGGTTCTCGATCGAGGTCAGGCCCGGCGAGGTCATCGGCCTGGTCGGCGAAAACGGCGCCGGCAAATCGACGCTGATGAAGATCCTCGGCGGCGTCACCAGGCCGGACACCGGCACCATCATTGTCGATGGCGCCGCCCATGACGGGCTGACTGTCGAGGCCAGCATCGGTTCGGGCATCGCCTTCGTCCACCAGGAACTCAACCTGTTCGAAAACCTCGACGTTGCCGCCAATATCTTCTTCGGCCGCGAACCGCTGCGCGCCGGCCCGCTCAAGCTGGTCGACCGCGCCAGGCTGCGAGCGCTGGCGGCGCCGCTGCTCAAACGCGTGGGCGCCAATTTCTCGGCCGATACGCCGGTATCGGCGCTGTCGCTGGCCCAGCAGCAAATGGTCGAGATCGCCAAGGCGCTGTCGATCAAGGCAAGGCTGGTTATCCTCGACGAGCCGACCTCGAGCCTGCCGATCGCCGAAACCGACAAGCTGCTTGGTGTCATCAAGGCGCTGAAGGCAGACGGCATCAGCGTCATTTTCATCTCACACCGCCTGCACGAGGTCGAGCGCGTCGCCGACCGCGTCGTCGTGCTCAGGGACGGCATGCTCGCCGGAACTTTGCCGAAGAGCGCCATCAATCACGACCAGATGGTCAAGCTGATGATCGGCCGCATGCTCAAGGAGAGGGAGAAGGCCGCAGAATCGGCGCGCCCGCCGGGCTCTGTCGCGCTGTCGGTCAAGGCCATTCGCACCGCCGCCTATCCCGACCGGCCCGTCGACCTCGACGTCAGGCATGGCGAGATCCTCGGCCTTGCCGGTCTCGTCGGCTCCGGTCGGACGGAGCTGGCGCGCGTGCTGTTCGGCATCGACAAGAGCTTTGGCGGCTCGTTCCAACTTGACGGAAAAGATCTGGTTCTTGGTTCGGCCGCGGACGCAGTGGCCAACGGTATTTTCCTCGTCCCGGAAGACCGCAAGCTGACCGGCATCCTGCTCGATCTGTCGATTGCCCAGAACATCTCGCTGCCCAATCTGCCGGCGCATTCGCGGCGCTCGCTGGTCTCGGCCAGCGCCGAGGCCGCCACCGCCGAGAAACAGAAGACCGATCTGGGCATCAGGGCGCCCTCCGTGCAGACGCGTACCGGCACGCTGTCGGGCGGCAACCAGCAAAAGGTCGTGCTGGCCAAATGGCTGGCGATGAAGCCGAAGGTGATGATCCTCGACGAGCCGACACGCGGCATCGACATTGGCGCCAAGGCCGAGATCTACGGGCTGATGCGGGCGCTGGCCGATGCCGGCGTCGCCGTGCTGATGATCTCCAGCGACATGGAGGAGGTGATCGGTGTTTCCGACCGCATCGCCGTCATGCATGAAGGCCAGATCTCCGGCATTCTCGACAAGGAACGGTTCAGCCAGGAAAACGTGCTGCTGCTGGCGGTCGGCAAGCAGCCGAAATAGTTCGCCGGCATTGGGAGACGACGATGAGCAAGAAAGATCTCGGCCTGCTGATCCTGATCCTGGCGGTCGGCGCGGTGGTAGCGATCATCAACCCGCGCTTCCTGCTGCCGATCAATCTCGCCAACACCTCGAACCTGATCGGGTTGTTCGGCATCCTGTCGATCGGCCAGGCTTTCGTCATCATCACCGGCGGCATCGAATTGTCGGTCGGCTCGGTGGTTGCGCTGCTCGGCGTGCTGTTCATCGACTTCATCGCCACGCGCGGCATGGCCTGGCCGGTCGCCCTGCCGCTGATCCTGGTGCTCGGCGGCATCATCGGGCTGGCGCATGGCTGGCTGATCACCCGGCTCAAATTGCAGCCTTTCGTGGTGACCTTGTGCGGCCTGCTGATCTATCGCGGCGTGGCGCGCTTCTATACCGCCGACGGCACCGCCGGCTTTGCCTTCGGACAGAACTTCCCGGAACTCGAGTTCCTGACGGCGGGGCGGTCCTGGGGCGTGCCGAACAGTTTCATCGCGCTGATCGTCATCGCCGTCGTCATGTGGGTGGTGCTGCACCGTTCGGTGTTCGGGCGATATCTCTACGCCATCGGCAAGAACGAGGAAGCGGCGAAATATTCCGGCATCCGCACCGGCCGCATCGTCATGGCCGCCTATGTCATCTGCGGCGTGCTGACGGCGCTGTCGGCTATCTATTTCGCCATGTACACACGCTCGATCTCGCCGGCGAGCCACGGCCAGTTCTACGAGCTCTACGCCATCGCGGCAGCGGTGCTCGGCGGCTTCTCGCTGCGCGGCGGCGAAGGCTCGCTGATCGGCGTCCTGCTCGGCACGGTGCTGCTGCAGGAGTTGCAGAACCTCGTCAACCTGCTCGGTATCCCGTCCTCGCTCAACTTCGCCGTGATGGGCGGGGTGATCCTCATCGGCGTTCTGGTCGACCAGCAATGGGGCGTGTTCAGGGCGCGGCGGCGGATGCTGGAAGCCACCCGCAAGGGCGTGGCGGGTGCTGCCGCGGAATGACGCAAAAATAGCTGGATGAAATACGCCGACTGCCATTGGCAGGCATGAAAAGGTCAGCCTGAGCTTCGCGACAGCAGTTCAGGTTAATCTCTATTTGGAACGAAACCCGTATCTGAGCGTTTATTTAAGCTTTGCTACGCGGAGGCGTCCCATGCCCATGAATCCAGTAAGTACCGCAAAGATAGGAACTCACCCCCTCCACCCGATGCTGATACCTTTTCCTGTCGCGTTTCTTGTCGGTGCCTTTGTCACCGACCTGGTTTTCTGGGGGACTGCCGACGCCTTCTGGGCACGGGCATCGATGTGGCTGATCGGGGCAGCTATCGTAATGGCGCTTCTCGCTGCGACAGCCGGTTTTATCGACTTCCTCAACGAGCCGCGCATTCGCGCCTTGTCCGACGCCTGGTACCACATGCTGGGCAACTTGACCGCGGTCGTTGTGGCTCTGATCAATTTCTACCTTCGCTATGCTCAAGGCGCCGAGGCCGCGGTCCGACCGTGGGGCGCGCTGTTGTCGTTCATAGTGGTCTGCATACTGCTGTTCACCGGCTGGAAGGGCTGGGAGATGGTCTATCGGCATCACGTTGCAGTTCTGGATACACCGGCGGATGCACCAGCGAAGCCTTCGACAACCACTAGCACGGATACTCATCACGCTGGTCGGGATCGGCACGCCGCATGAGGCCATGATCCCGAACAGTGGATACCGGTTTCCAAAAAGATATGGGTTAGACAAGTAGCGCCCATCCCGAATGCATCGGATGGGCGCGCCTTAGATGAGGCCCGACATGTCGGAGAAGGCCATGGCCTTGCGCAGCACCTCGGTGAAGCGCTCGCCGGCGGCTTCACGAGGGCCGCTATTGTCGATGGAGGTGACGCCCGGTCCGGACAGCGCCACATTGGCGCTGCGCGCCAGCCGTGCCAGCACTTCGCCGCGCGACTCGCGCCCGCGCAAGGCCAGCCGCTCGGCCAGGATCTCCGGTGCAGCCGTGATCTCGACGATAGCCAGATTGGCGTAGCGGTCCCGCAGCGTCGGGATGATCGCGCGCGAGACGTTGGCGATCGCGACACGGCCGTTGGAGACTGACCAGTCGACTTCGGCCGGGATGCCATAGCGCAGGCCATGCGCCTCCCAGGAAATCGCGAAGGCGCCATCCGCTTCGGCCTCGACGAAGGCAGCGTCGGCTAGCGTATCGTGATCCTCGGTGGCCGCATCGCTCGGCCGGGTGATCACCCGGCGAACGAACTCCAGTCGGCTCTCGTCGGCAAACATGGCGCGCGCATAGCCGATCACCGTGTCCTTGCCGGCACCGCTCGGTCCGACGACGGCGACGAAGACGCCGTCGCGGATTGGAAATCCCGCGGCGGACAATTCACGCTCGACCGATGCCGACACCATCATGCGACCCGCCGTCCCTGCCGCCACACCGTGCGGACAACCGGGACGTGATCGTCGACGCGCACGCGAACCAGATCGGCGCGCCGGCCGGGCTCGATGACACCGCGATCGGTGAGGCCGACAGCCTCGGCCGGGTTCTTCGACACCATCGCCACTGCCTGAGGCAACGAGATGCCCTCGACCACGTCGCCGAGGAAAAAGGCCGACTGGATCAGGCTGAACGGAATGTAGTCCGATGACAGGATATCGAGCAGGCCGTCGCCGGCCAGTGTGCGGGCCGAGACATTGCCCGAATGCGAAGCGCCGCGCATGACGTTCGGCGCGCCCATCAAAACGCCGAGCCCTGCCTCTTTCGAAGCCCGAGCCGCCTCCTCGGTGGTCGGGAACTCGGCGACACGGACGCCTTGCTCGATCGCTTCATCGACATGGCTGACGGTTGCGTCGTCATGGCTGGCGAGCACGATACCGCGCTCTTTGCACGCAGCGGCGATGAAGCTGCGGTTCGGGCTCGAGTTCTTCGCCGATTCCGCCATCCGCTTTTCGCAGAATTTCTGGAAATCGCGATCGGTCAGCTTCAGCTTGCGCTGGTAGTAATACGCATAGGTTTCGAGATCGACGAATTGCCGCTGTCCCGGCGCGTGGTCCATCAGCGACGCCAGCCTGACCCGCTCGTCGCCGTCGAAATTGGCGAAGGCTGTGAGGCAGTCCGGCGCCGAAACCTCGCAGCGCAGATGGATGAAATGGTCGGCCCTGAGCCGGTCCTGCTGGACGCTGTCCTCAATCGCCTCGGCCAGCTTGCGTATGTCGGCGGCCGTCAGGTCGGCGTCCTCGTCCATACCGACGCGCAAGGCGTCGAGCACGGTGGTGATGCCGGCGGTCGCCACCTGCGCGTCGTGGGCGAGCACCGCGGCGATCGGGTTCCAACGCACTTTCGGCCGTGGCGCGTAGTGGCCTTCGAGATGGTCGGTGTGGAGCTCGACCAGGCCAGGGATGATGAAGTCGCCGCCCATGTCCTCGCCGCTGCGGCCAGCGCGGGGAGCAATGTCGGCGATCACGCCGTCGCGCAGCACGATCGACCCTTCGACGATCTGGTCGGCAAGCACGATGCGGGCGTTGTCAAGAACGGTCTCGGCGGTCATTTCAGGCAGTCCTCGGAGCATTTTGCAGCCAACTGAAAATGGATTGGCGTCGCACAATGCGGTTAAAGGAAATAGTCATCTCAGGCAGTTCTTCTGGCCGGGCGGCGCCCGAGCGCGTGATGGGACAGCACCATGAACGGCGCACCCGGCTCAGTTTCGACAAACAGCGTCAGCGCGTCCACCGGCACCGGCCGTTGCAGCACGTCCGCAAACAGGCTGTCGATTGCTAGGCGAAGACGAGGGCTTTCCTGTGACGACACCCGGCCGGACAGGGTCATATGGAAACGAAACGTCTCGAAGACATAGGGGTAGCCCCATTGGCAGAGATTGCGGAACTCATCGGGCTTCAGCGAGTCGGGGCTGCGGCGTTCAATCTCCGCGTCTGTCAGCGGCGCGCGAAAGCGGTCGAAGCCGCGCACCACATCATCGGCGAAACGGTTGAGCCCCGGCAGCGGTGCTTCCGGCACGAGCGCGAAAAAGCTGTCGATCTGGCTGACGACGAGACGCGGGACCGTCACCACCGGCGTCGCCTCGGCAAAATCGTCGAGTGCGGCGCGAAGCGAGGCCTCCGTCTCGTTTGAAGCCAGCCGGAAGGGCGCCTTCAGCGTCGCATGAAAGCCGTAGCGGCGCGCCGAGGCGGTATGGAAGGCAACTTCCGCTGCCGACAACTCGCCCACCGCCTCGACCGGCCTCGTGGCGGCACCGAAGGGATCACGGCCGAGCCAATTGGCGGCGATCCGCGCCAGCGGTTCGTCCTGCAGGGGGGTGAAATAGATCGCGTAGCGCATCGAAGTTCCTCGTCAGCCCCGCTGCCATAGGCGATTTGCATGACGAAATGACGAAGCTTTGCAGCGTTTTCGGTAACAAAACGACACAGCCTGGTCATTAGCCGACGATTTTTTCGGCTTGGACCAGCGGTTGAGAAGCGAAGGGGAAACGGTCAGGCCATCAGCCATTCGTGCTCGGGCGCGTTGTGGAATTTCCACGTCCGCTTCGGTCCGGCCATGACGTTGAGATAATAGAGATCATAGCCGTGGCAGGCGGCGCAGGGGTGATAACCCTTGGGTACCAGCACGACGTCGCCGTCCTCGATCGCCATCGCCTCGTCGAGCGAACGAGAGCCGTTCTGGTCGGCATCGGTGTAGACGCGCTGGAAAGCAAAGCCCTGCGGCGGGTTGAGGCGGTGGTAATAGGTCTCTTCGAGATAGGATTCGGCCGGCAGATTGTCCTGGTCGTGCTTGTGCGGCGGATAGCTCGATGTGTGGCCGCCGGGCGTGATGACCTCGACCACCAGCAGGGAATCGGCCGGCTCGCCCTCCGGCAGGACGTTGGTGACGTAGCGCGTGTTGGTGCCTTTGCCGCGGGTCTCCTGGCCGAGATCCTTCGGCGCAATGATGCGGACCGGCAGACCGCCGCCAAGCCCCGGCGCCGAGCACACGGCGAGTTCGAGATCGGTATCGGCGCTCACCGACCACTCCGAGCCCTGCGGCACATAGACCGACCACGGCTTGCCCTCGAACGGCGACATGCGTTCGCCCAGGAGCCCGAGATCCTTGCCGCCGGCCTTGACCTTGCCCTTGCCGGTGACGAATACCAGACAGACCTCACGATCCGCGGTTTGCCCGGAAGCGGTGTCGCCGGGCCTCAGCCGATGCAGATCGAAGCCGACATAGGTCCAGCCGGCGTTTTGCGGCGTCACATGGGCTATGCGGCCGTGGCCCTTATTGGCTTTGACGAGCAGCTTCGACATGGTCATTCCTTCGGTTTGGCGTTTGCCGATGGCTTGTCTTCGTCGGCCGGTTTGTAGAGGTAGAAAAACTGCCAGACCGCATAGCCGGCGAAGCCGAGCGCGATCACGCCCCAGAACGGCGTGCCGGTAGCGAATTCGATCACCGACCAGACCAGGCAGACCGCGACAATGGCGACGCGCCGCCACAAAGGCCGGAAAAACGGGTGCTCGGAGTCTTTCATCGGATAAACGCCGGCATCGGGTCAGCCCTTCCTCGCGAACTCTCAAGCATTGGGAAAGCCCAGTGTCTCAACCGTATAGCCGGCCGCCGTCATCACCCGCATCAATTCCTTGTAGCCGACCTGTGCCATCTTGAGTGGCGGGTTCTTCTTCGGATCCTGCTCGGCCTCGACCACGAACCAGCCTTCATAGCCGTGGTTGGCGAGCCTCTGGACGATGGCGCCAAAATCCAGCGATCCATCTCCCGGCACGGTGAAGGCACCAAGTGCTACCGCGTCGAGGAAGGATTGCTTGTTGCGATCCAGCTTTTGGATCACCTGCATGCGTACGTCCTTGACATGCACGTGGTTGATGCGCCGGTGGTGGTTGTCTATCGCGCGCAGCACATCGCCGCCGGCAAAGGCCAGGTGACCGGCATCGAGCAGCAGCGGAATGCCCTCTCCCGAATAGCGCATGAAAGCGTCGAGCTCCGGCTCGGTCTCGATCACCGCCGCCATATGATGATGGTAGGAGAGCGGCATGCCTTGCCCGGCACACCATTCGCCGAACTCGGTTAGCCGCCTAGCGTAGGCTTTCATCTCATCGTCCGACAGCCTCGGCTTGATGGCAAGCGGTTTCGAGCGGTCGCCCTGGATGGAACGGCCGACTTCACCATAGACGATGCAGGGCGCATTCACCGCCTTGAACAGGTCGATCATCGGCTGGATACGAACCTTGTTCTTCGCCATGTCTTCGTCGACCAGCGTCCCGGAGAACCAGCCGCCGCACAGCGTCACGTCGGCCTCTTTCAGGATCGGCAGCATGATCTCCGGATCGTTGGGAAAGCGGCGGCCCATTTCCATGCCGGTAAAGCCAGCCGAGCGCGACTGGCGCAGGCACTCCTCCAGCGACACATCATCGCTGAGTTCGGCAAGATCGTCGTTCCACCATGCAATCGGGGACATGCCCAGTTTGGCTTTCAAGTCGTCACTCCAATTTCTGACATTCGAGGCGGCGTTGGCGGGCGCGTTAAAACCGCCGCCCGCTCAGCGCTTCCTCATATTTCTTGCGCGCCGCGTTCACTTGCGGCCGTGCCGAGACTTCCGGCACTGCGACATCCCACCAGCTTCCACCGGCCTCGGTCGAAGCCAGCGGGTCGGTGTCGATGACCAGCACGGTCGTTCGCGTATTCTTCTTCGCTTGCGCCAGGGCCGTTTCCAGCCCGGCGATCGACGCCACTTTTTCGGCAATCGCACCCATGCTTGCAGCATGCGCGGCGAAGTCGATCTCGGGCAAGGTCTCGTGACGAGCGTCCTTCAGCAAATTGTTGAAGTTGGCGCCGCCGGTCGCCATCTGCAGCCGGTTGATGCAGCCATAGCCGCGGTTGTCGAGCAGCACGATGGTCAGCTTGAGGCCGAGCATCACCGACGTAGCGACCTCGGAATTGAGCATCAGGTAGGAGCCGTCGCCGATCATCACCACAACCTCCTCGTCGGGCTTGGCCTTCTTCACGCCAAGCCCGCCGGCGATTTCGTAGCCCATGGTCGAGAAGCCGTATTCGGCATGATAGGAGCCGGGCGCGCCCGCCTGCCATAGCTTGTGCAATTCGCCGGGCAAGCCGCCGGCGGCATGGAGCAGTACCACGCCGGAGCCCATGGCGCGCTGTACGGCGCCGATCACCTGCGCGTCGGACGGATAGGCGGCATTGGTCGACGCCGTCACCTTGCCGGCATCCGCCTGCCAGTCCTTCTTGCCGCTGATCGCATTGTCGGTCCAGCCAGAAGGAGCTTTCCAGCCTTTCAGCGCCGCACCGAGTTCGGCGAGCCCTTCAGCCGCATCGGCGACCAGCGGCAGCGCCTGGTGCTTTCCGGCATCGAAAGGCTGGACGTTGAGCCCGATCATGGTCTTGCCGGAATTCTTGAACAACGCCCAGGAGCCAGTGGTGAAATCCTGCAGCCTGGTGCCGACGGCAAGCACGACGTCGGCCTCTTCGGCCAGCCTGTTGGCAGCCGAAGTGCCGGTAACGCCGACCGCCGCCATGTTCAGCGGATGATCGTCGGGCAGCGAGGATTTGCCGCCTTGCGTCTCGCACACCGGAATGCCAGCGTCTTGCGCCAGCTTCGCCAATTCATCCGACGCTTGCGAATAGAGCACGCCACCGCCGGCAATCACCAATGGCTTCTTCGCGCTCTTCAGCGCCGCCACTGCAGCTGCTAACTCTTGGCGGTCCGGGCGCGCTCGCCGCTGGGTCCAGAGCCGCTCGGCAAAGAAACTCTCGGGATAATCATAGGCCTCGGCCTGCACGTCCTGGCACAGCGCCAGCGTTACCGGGCCACACTCAGCCGGATCGGTCAGCACCTGCATGGCGCGGTTGAGCGCCGGCATGATCTGCTCCGGCCGGGTGATGCGGTCGAAATAGCGCGACACCGGCCTGAGGCAGTCATTGACCGTCGCCGTACCGTCGGAAAAATCCTCGGCTTGCTGCAGGACGGGATCGGGAATGCGATTGGCGAAGACGTCGCCGGGCAGAAACAGGACAGGCAACCTGTTTACATGCGCAAGTGCTGCCGCCGTCACCATATTCAGCGCGCCAGGGCCGATCGAACTGGTCGCCGCCATGAAGCGGCGGCGGAAATTGGACTTGGCATAGGCGATCGCCGCATGCGCCATCGCTTGCTCGTTATGGGCACGGAACGTCGGCAATTCGTCGCGGACCTGGTAGAGCGCCTCGCCGACGCCGGCGACATTGCCGTGGCCGAAGATTGCCCAGACGCCGCCGAAGATCGGCACTTTCTTGCCGTCGATCTCGGCCATCTGTTGGGCAAGAAAGCGGGTCAGCGCCTGCGCCATCGTCAGGCGGATTGTCTTGGTCATGTCGTTTTCCTCCGCAGTCCTTATGCCGCGCCTTCTTATGCTGCTTTGCGGCCGCGCACGGCAAGCCATGCCTCGGTCAGCCTCTCGAAGCGCGACGCCATGTCGGCAACCGCCTCATCGTCCGACATCTTGCCGGCAAGCCATTGTTCGGCCGCGTTGATGAAGATGGTACGGCCGACAGCGAAACCCTTGACGATGGGCGCCTTGGCGGTGGCGGCGAAGGCCGCTTCCAATTCGTCCTGCGGTGCTTCCAAACCCAGCAGTACAATCCCGCGGCACCACGGATCGTTCTTCAGGATCACCGCCTCGATCTTTGCCCATGCGCCGGTCGATGCCTGCGGTTCGAGCTTCCACCAGTCGGGCTTGATGCCGAGTGCGTAGAGTTCCTCAAGCGCCCGCGGGATGGTCATGTCGTCGAGCTTGCCGTGCTTGCCGGCTATGATCTCGACCAGAAGTTCTCTCCCCACTTTCCGCGCGGCCTCGAACAAAGCGCGCAGTTTCTGCTGCTGTTCGCTCTTCAGCGCCGCGGGATCGTCGGGATGATAGAAGCACAGGCATTTGATGCAGTGGTCGACCGGCCATTCGGTCAGTTGCGAGCCTATGTCTTGCGAGAACTCGAAGCGAAGCGGCCGCGAACCCGGCAACTCGACCGGCCGGCCGAGCCAGGCGAAGGAATGGTGGGCGAATTCGAACATCGCCTCGCGCCCGTATTTTTCGTCGAGCAGCATGCCATAGCCGCCGCGGCCAGCCGCGACCTTTGCCGCAGCCTTGACCGTCAGCACCTTGAAAGCCGGGATTCGCGACGGATCGGCGCCGGCCTTTGCCGCGACGTCCTCCAGCTGGACGCGGTGGTCGCAGGCGAACGCCATCAGAGAGGGGATGTCGCGCCGGCGCGTGGTCGCCCAATGGATGTGGTTGATCGCCTCGTCCTTGCGCAGCGCCAGATGCTTGCTGCCGTTTTTCAGGAAGAACTGCAATTCCTCGAAAGTCGGGTATTCAGGTGCGCAGAGCAGCCGCGATACGGCAAAGGCGCCGCAGGCATTGGCCCAGGTCGCGGCCGTCGCCAGGCTTTCCTCGCCGAGCCAGCCGCGCAGGAAGCCCGACATGAAAGCGTCGCCGGCGCCGAGCACATTGTAGACCTCGATCGGAAACCCCTTGCCGACGATACCGTCCTCGAGATCGTCGCTGATCGGCCCGTCATAGACGATGCAGCCCATGGCACCGCGCTTCAGCACTATGGTCGCCGTCGACAGCGAGCGGATGGTTTTCAGCGCGCTCAGGCAATCGTCTGCGCCGGAGGCGATCATGATCTCCTCTTCGGTGCCGACGATGAGATCGCAGTCGGGCAGCACCGTCTTCAACTGCGCCGAGACGCGGTCGGATTTCACATAGCGCTCGAAGCCTTCGGCATGGCCGGCGAGGCCCCACAGGTTAGGGCGGTAGTCGATGTCGAACACCACCTTGCCGCCCTTGGCCTTCATGACAAGGATCGCCTTGCGTTGCGCGGCGTCGCTGTTGGGCCGTGAAAAATGCGTGCCGGTGACGACGACCGCGCGTGCTGAAGCAATGAAGGCCTCATCGATATCGTCTTCCGAAAGCGCCATGTCGGCGCAATCGCTGCGATAGAAGATCATCGGCGAGACGCCCTCATCCTCGACCGACAGCAGCACCAGGGCGGTCAGCCGCTCCGGATCGGTCTTGAGGCCTTGGACCGAAACGCCCTCGCGGGTCAGCTGCTCGCGGATGAAGCGGCCCATCTGCTCATTGCCGACGCGGGTGAGCAACGCCGAGCGCAGGCCGAGCCTGGCAGTGCCGACCGCGATATTGGCTGGACAGCCGCCGACCGACTTGGCAAGCGAAGTAATGTCCTCGAGGCGCGAGCCGATCTGCTGGCCATAGAGATCGACGGAAGCGCGGCCGATCGTGATGATGTCGAGCGGCGCATGTCTCGCTTCCACGGCTTCGCCCATTCGAACCTCCCATCGGCTTTGTTGTCTTGGGTAACACGCGCGAGCGGCAGCGTGGCGCCGGTAATATGAAATAATAATTCCAATCCATAGTCAATATGGAACGAGCATTCCCAAGGCCGAAAAGTGCTCTGCAAAGGCCGGCGCGGTGAGAAACTTTGAAGTCAGACGAACGTCAAGCGTCTGCCGCTGAAACCAGCTGATTTACCAAGGAAGCGGGCCGTCATCGTTGAAGTACCCGGCGGTCGGGCCATTGGCGTCCAGGGTCGCCAGGTGAATGACGATCTCGGCTGCCTGCTGCACCGTGCGCTGACCTTTATACCCGTTGAGATCGGTGGCGGTATAGCCGGGCGCCGCGGCGTTGACCTTGATGCCCTGGAGCGCGAGCTCCCTGGCGAAGCCCACGGTGATGGCGTTCAAGGCTGTCTTGGAGCTGCCGTAGCCCATCATATTGACGGCGTGATTCGCGGTGGCGGGATCGAGCGCCCGGCCGATGGACCCGGTGGAGCTGCTCACCATCACGATACGGGCAGCAGGTGCTGCCAGCAGCAGCGGCAGGAATGCCTGTGTCACGCGGATCGGGCCGAAGACATTGACGTCGTAGGTGGCCTGGATGTCGGCGATCCGCTGCTGGCTCGGCGGCAGGTCGTAATTGATGGCGACGCCGGCGTTGTTCACCAGCACGTCGAGGCAGGGGCTGGCCTGCCCGAGCGCCTTGGCTGCCGCCTTCACACTGTCATCCCTCGTGACGTCCAGCTCAAGCCACTCTGCGTCGAGGCCTTCCGCGCACAATGCCTGCGCCGCCGCCATGCCGCGTTCGGCGCTCCTGGCGCCGAGCCAGACCTTGAAGCCCATGGTCGCCAGTCGCCGGGCGATTTCGCGGCCTATACCCTTGTTGGCGCCGGTCACCAGCGCGGTCTTCGAAGTCGTCATTTCGGTGTCTCCATTTTTCTTGTGGAAGACCCACAAATGGCGCGAGGCAGCGGGCGCCGCGCGCCGGAAATTCTCAGGCTCTTGCCTAATCCTCTCACGCTGTTGCGCGGCCAGCGTGAATGCGCGATGCTGGCGCAATGAACGAGGCGCTGCAGGAGTTGATCGAGATCGCCGGCCGCCATGCGCGCGGGCGACGAACAAGAACGGCGGTTCCCCGCGTTTCGATCGGCTGCAGCGAAGTCGCCACGGCACCATTGCCGGGTGTGTGGGGGTCGGGGATCTTATTCGTATTGCAGGGCGCAAAGACGGTCCTGATCGGCTCCCGGGCTCTTCGTTACAAGCCGGCCAGCTATTTCATCTACACTGTCGAGACGCCCACTATCAGCCAGATAGTCGAAGCGAGCGCGGCGCGTCCTTATCTGGCCATTGGCTTGACCCTTGACCTGCAAGCCGTCGCCGCGCTCCTCGTCGAGCACGCGCCAGCCCTCGGTGGCGACAGTTTCTTCTCCACCACTCCCGTTGATGACGATCTGCTCGACGCGTTGCGTCGAATGATGCGGTTGCTTGACCGGCCAGCGGAGATTCCCGTGCTCGCGACCATGCTCGAGCGGGAGATGCTGTTTCGGCTCCTGCAAGGCCCCCAGGGCGGAAAGCTTCGTGAACTTGCGCGCGCCGATGGCCATCTGTCCCGGATCGGCAGGGCGATCGCCTGGATCCGTTCGCACCCCCATCAGCCGGTCCGGGTCGGCGATCTGGCCGAGATCGCCCATATGAGCAGTGCTGCGTTTTATCGTCACTTCAAGGCGGCGACGGCCATGAGCCCAATCCAGTATCAAAAGCAAATCCGCTTGCTGGAAGCCCGCCATCTGCTGATTGCTCAGCCGGGCAACGTGGCGCGTGTCGCCTTCGCTGTCGGCTATGAGAGTGCTTCCCAGTTCAGCCGGGAGTATGCCCGCCAGTTCGGGTCGCCGCCTGCCCGCGACGCAGCGCGGCTTTTGGCAGAAGGCGAAACGGCAATAGAGGTGATCTAGGCCTTGCGCTTGCGGCCGCTATCGCGCCGCTTCTCGCCGACGGCAACGGTCAGCGCCATGGCCAAAGCCATCGTCGCCGACAGCGAGCGGAAGCCGGCGAAATCGGCCTCGGCGACCTCGAACCAGACCCTGGCGAATTGGGCGAGCGGCGAAAAAGAGCTGTCGGTGATCGCCACGATCGGCACGCCTTGCTCCGAAATGACGCGCGCCTCCTCGATGGTGGCAGGGGCATAGGGCGAAAAGCTGATGGCGATGACGGCATCCCTTGGAGAGGCAAAGCCGATCATCTCCGCGTTCAGGCCGGCGGCCGATTCGATCAGCTGGTTGCGGATCTTGAGCTTGCCCAACGCATAGGCGATATAGGAGGCGACCGGGTAGGAGCGCCGCTTGGCCAGCACATAAATGGTTTCCGCCTTGGCCAGAACGGCGATTGCGTCTTCGAAATGGTCTTCATTCAGCGTGCGCGAAATGTCGTTGAGCGAGGTGCTGGCTGCGGCGACGAAACCGTCGAAAATCGCCCGGTGGCCGGCGCCTTCCTCGGCCTTGGCGCGCAATGCCGCCAGCCTTTCATCGTAGGACGAGTTGCGCTCGCGCAGGCGCTCGCGAAACACCAGCTGCAGGCTGGTGAAACCGTCAAAGCCAAGCTGCTGGGCAAAGCGGATCAGGGTCGAAGGCTGAACACCGGCGGAGGCGGCGATGCTGGCAGCGGTGCCGAAGGCGATATCGTCGGGGTTGTCGAGCGCATAGGCGGCGATCTGGGCGATACGTTTCGGCAGGCTCTGACGCCGCTCCAGGATCGTCGCCCGCAGCGTTTCGAAATCGCGCGGCACCCGTTCGTCCATCGTCGCTCCGCCCAGGCTCATCGTCGGTTCCCTCTGTGCCCCATCATAGCGGACCTGTGCAAGAACACCATAAAAAATGAGACAAGCGTTCCATTTGCAAACAAAATGGACTAATTCATCCACACAAAATTTTGCACACAGGGAGGCAAGCGGATGGTCGGCGTAGGTCTTATCGGCACGGGCTTCATGGGCAAGTGCCACGCCATTGCCTGGAACGCGGTCGGCACCGTCTTTCCCGATGTCGACAAGCCAAGGCTGGTCCATCTGGGCGAGGTCAACGAGGACCTTGCCAAACGCCGTGCCAGCGAATTCGGCTTCGCCAAGGCCTCCGGCGACTGGCGCGCAGTCGTCGACGATCCCGACGTCGATGTTATCTCGTTGACTACGCCGAACCAGTTCCACCCGGAAATGGCCATCGCCATCCTCGAAGCCGGCAAGCATCTGTGGTGTGAAAAACCGATGGCGCCAAGTTTTGCGGAGGCGCAAGCGATGGCTGCGGCCGCGCGGAAATCCGGCAAGGTTGCCGCGCTGGGCTATAACTATATTCAGAACCCGGCGATCCGCCATATCGGCGCGCTGCTCGACGAGAAGATCATCGGCGAGGTCAACCATCTGCGTATCGAGATGGACGAGGACTTCATGGCCGATCCGGAGGCGCTGTTCTTCTGGAAGCACGAGGCGGCGTCCGGTTACGGCGCGCTCGACGATTTCGCCGTGCATCCGCTGTCGCTCATAGCGGTACTGTTCGGCCGCGTCGCCCGAGTCATGTGCGACATGGCCAGGCCCTATGCCGAACGCCGCGTCGCCTCGGGCGGGCGCCGCGCCGTCGAGACCTATGACATCGCCAGCATCCTGATGCATCTCGAAAACGGCATTGCCGGCACGTTGCTGGTCAACCGTTCGGCCTGGGGCCGCAAGGGCCGGATCGCCATCCAGATTTTTGGTTCGAAGGGCTCGATCCTGTACGACCAGGAGCGGATGAACGAGTTCCAGCTCTATCTGACAGCCGACCGACCGACGGAGCAAGGCTATCGGACAGTCCTGGTTGCCCCGCACCACAGGCCTTACGACGCCTTCCTGCCGGCGCCCGGCCACGGCCTTGGCTTTAATGACCTCAAGATCATCGAATGCCGGGAACTGTTGACGCGGCTTGCCGGCAAGCCGGCGCGGATCATCGACTTCGACGAAGGCCTGGAGATCGAGCGCACGGTGCACGCGATGGCGCGCTCGTTCGCGGAACAGCGCTGGATCGCTGTGCGGTAGTAAGCCCGGCGCTGGCTTCCCCTTCTCCCCTTGAGGGTGAAGGTGGCCGAGCGAAGCTCGGTCGGATGAGGGGTGTTGGAGTCGCTACAGCGAAGAAATAAGCGCTTAAAATCCCTCAATATTTTACGCCGAGTTTCTTCCAGCACCCTCATCCGGCTCGGCGCTGCGTGCCGATCCACCTTCTCCCACAAGGGGAGAAGGAGAAGTGCTCAGGCGGCGCCTGAACGGCTTGATATCATGCTTCGGCGCACCGACCGGCGCCGCTCGACGGCGTCGGCAAGGCCGTGAAGCACCGTCTCGGTGGCTGCCCAGTCGATGCAGCCATCGGTGATGCTCTGGCCATAGACGAGCGGCTTGCCCGGCACGACGTCCTGCCGGCCGGCGACGAGGTTGCTCTCGATCATGACGCCGATGATGCGCTCGTCGCCTGCCGCGACCTGGCCAGCCACGTCAGCCGCCACCCCTGGCTGGTTTTCCGGCTTCTTGCTGCTGTTGGCGTGGCTGACATCGATCATCAGCCGCGGCGCCACGCCGATCCGGCCGAGTTCCGCGCAGGCAGCCGCGACGCTTGTTGCGTCATAATTGGGCTGAATGCCGCCGCGCAGGATGACGTGGCAGTCCTCGTTGCCGGTGGTCGTCGCGATGGCGCTGCGTCCGCCCTTCGTCACCGCCATGAAATGATGCGGTTGGGCGGCCGATTTCACCGCCTCGGCGGCGATCCGCAGATTGCCGTCAGTGCCGTTCTTGAAGCCGACCGGGCAGGACAGGCCCGATGCCAGTTCGCGATGGATCTGGCTCTCGGTCGTGCGCGCGCCGATCGCGCCCCAGGCGACGAGGTCGGCGATATATTGCGGGGTGGCCATGTCGAGGAATTCGATCGCCGCCGGCAGGCCGAGATTGTTGACGGCGGCGAGCACGTTGCGGGCCATCCGCAGCCCCTTGTCGATGTTGAAGCTGCCGTCCAGGTCGGGATCGTTGATCAGGCCCTTCCAGCCGACCGTCGTGCGCGGCTTCTCGAAATACACCCGCATCACGATCTCCAGCCGGTCCGACAGGCTCTCTCGCAGCGATGCCAAGCGGCTGGCATAGTCTACGGCAGCGGCCGGGTCGTGGATCGAACAGGGGCCGACGACGACCACCAGCCGGTCGTCGGTGCCGGTCAGCACGGCATGGATAGCATTGCGTGACGCGGCAACGGTCCGCGTCGCCGTCAGTGTGCGCGGTATCTCCCGCATCACCTCGTCCGGCGTACTCAATTCCCTTATTTCCTTGACCCGAAGATCGTCTGTGGTGGTCAACACGGCTTTCTGCTCCTGATTGGGAGACCTGCCGGCTGAAACAAAAAAGCCGCCAGGTCTGGCGGCTGTTCGGATCTTGCTGCTGCAATCTTCAGATCGAGCGCAATCCTCCCGCCGCCAGCGAGCTGCTAAAGTACCAATAGGTGGCGGTCAGGTTGATCATGAGGCTCATATAGTCGAAGCCGAGGCGATTGTCACGTGTCTGATGATGCTACTGACGTAGTGGCCCAGCATGCAGCGCCGAGCGGGTTCATGCAGTCCAGGGATCGACGAGTTCAATTCCGAAGTCTTCGAAATCCTTCGTGTTACGCGTTGCCAAGGTGAGTTCCTGCGCAATCGCCGTGGCTGCAATCAGGCCGTCCATCGACGACAGACCGCGACCGCGGCGCTTCGCAAGGCCCATCAGGTCGCCCCACGCCAAGGCAACCGGTTCGTCCACCGGAAGAACTCTCTGCTCGAAGCGCTGCGGCAGGTCCCGTGCGAGCCATTCGGCCAGTGCCTCGCGTTTCCGGCCCTCGTCCATGAGGGCGACGCCGCGCCGGATCTCCGCGATCGACACGACGCTAATGAATGAGCGGTCCTCATCAAGCCCGCCCAGCCAGTCCAGAACGCGCACATCCGGCGCCGGCCTTGTCACCTCGGACAGGACATTCGTATCGAGCAGAAGCCTCACAGCGGCAGATCACGCGGTTCGTCGCGCTGGCGCTCAAGGTTGAGATCGGCGCCGCGCAGCGGCGACTCCAGCAGGAACTCCGCAAGCGTACCCTTGCGCGCGGTCTTCCGCTGCCATTCCTCGGCCGAGACGACAACCACGCTTGGCTTACCGTTTCTGGTGATCGTCTGCGGCGAAGATTGCGCGCGCTCGATAACCTCCGAGAGCCGGGCCTTTGCCCCAGCGACCGTCCAGTTAGTATCCTCTCTGGGCGCAGACGGCATTTCGACCTCCCATGACCATTCTGACTATCTTGACTATCTTGACTATATGGGAATGGCGATACGGCGGCAACAGGGAAGGAGAGGGTTTCAGAGCCCGTGTGCCTGAGTGAGGTCGATCGGAACCGATTATGCCGGCTTTGATATTTTGGGCATCTCGGCCACTTATGGCAAACTGCTTCTGACGCAAGGCTACACGGCTGATCCTATTCCGGTGACGCCCCCGCGATGCTCTGGTCGTAGTCGACCAGCGACCCAGTCATGACGCCGGACTGCGGGCTGATCATATAGCTGATCAATCGGGCAAGTTGCGCCGGCTTCACCAATTGGCCCATCGGCTGCGCGGCCTCGGCTTTTTCAAGCCAGTCGTCCGGCGCGTCATGCCATTTCTTCTGCACGATTGCCTCGCCCTCGGTGTCCATCCAGCCGGGCAGCACCGCGTTGCAGCGGATGCGATTGCCGCGATGGGCATTGGCGACATTCTTGGTCAGCGTCGCCAGCGCTCCCTTGCTCGATGAATAGGGCGCCAGGAACGACTGGCCGCAATGCGCCGACATCGACAGTACGTTGACGATCGAGCCCGGTGCCTGGCGCGCCAGCAGATGCGCCACCACGCCCTGCATCAGAAAAAACGGGCCGCGCACATTGGTCTGGAATATCTGGTCGAATAGATCCTCAGAGGTCTCGACCAGTGAGCCGCGAGCCGAGGTGGCGGCGGCGTTGACCAGCGCGTTGACGGTGCCGCAATGGCCAATCGCCGTTTCGACCGCACGCTTGCAGTCGGCGACTTTGGCGACATCGGCGCTGATGAAGATGGCATCGACGCCTGCCCCCTTGAGGATGGCGACAGCCTTGTCGCCCTTCTCCTTCGAGCGGCCGATCAGCGCTAGCGCCCGGCAGCCCTCATCGGCCAGCGCTTCGGCGACGGCAAAGCCGATGCCTTGTGCGCCGCCGGTGACGATGGCGCGTGTTTCGGAATTGCGACCGGCTGAACCGTTCATCGCCTTGCTCCTGTGCTTGATAGTCAGATTGTTTTGTCGAGGCGGACGGTCTTGCCTTCCTTGGCCGATTTCAGCGCCGCATCTGCCAGCCTGAGCGCCACCAGCCCGTCCTTGCCGCTCGGCGCCGCCTTCTTGCCTGACGTCGCTGCCGCGATGAAGGCAGCGATCTCGTTGGCATAAGCGTCGAGATAACGAGTCATGAAGAAATCGTGCAGCGGCGGCCGCGTATAGCCTTTCTCATTGGCGAGTTCGATCGACACCGGCCGCTGGTTCTCGGCCGCAATCATGCCTTTCGAGCCATGCACCTCGATGCGTTGGTCGTAGCCATAGGTGGCTCGGCGCGAGTTGGAGATGACGCATTGCTTGCCGGAGGCAGTTTCGAGGATGACGCTGACGCTGTCGAAGTCGCCGGCCTCGCCGATCTTTTTGTCGACCAGCACCGAAGCGTGCGCGCTGACCGCCACCGGCTCCTCGCCGAGCAGGAAGCGCGCCATGTCGAAATCATGGATGGTCATGTCGCGGAAGATGCCGCCCGAGCGGCCGATATAGTCGAGCGGCGGTGGACCGGGATCGCGCGAGGTGATGGTCACCATTTCGACTGTGCCAATCGCACCGTCGTCGATCGCCTTGCGCACGGCGGCAAAATGCGGATCGAAGCGGCGGTTGAAGCCGACCATCAGGGTGGCGCCGGCCTTGTCGACGACGGCCAGGCATTGTTCCACCCTGCCGGCGTCGAGATCGATCGGCTTCTCGCAGAAGATCGCCTTGCCCGCCCTGGCGAAGCGTTCGATCAGATCGGCATGGGTGTCGGTCGGCGTGCAGATGACGACCGCATCGATATCGCTGGCAGTTTCGATGGCATCGATGCTGCGCACTTCGGCGCCATAGGCAGAGGCCAAATCGGTCGCCGCCTTCTCGAAGGCGTCGGCAACCGCAACCAGCCTGGCCTGCGGGTTGGAGCCCACCGCACGGGCGTGGACCTTGCCGATACGGCCGGCACCGAGAAGAGCAAAGCGAAGCATGAAGAATTTCCTTTGAGAATGGTTGGAAAGAGAAGGCGTGTCAGCCCCCGTAACACGACGTTGGCCTTACGCCGCAAGTTCCGCCTGCCCGGTCTTGGCGCCGGTGATGTAGGAGACGATATCGTTGCCATCGGTATCTTGCTTGCGCAAATTGGCGACGATGCGGCCGCGCCGGAAAACGACGATGCGGTCGACCAGATCGAACACCTGACGCATGTTGTGAGAGATCAGGATCAGCGGCTCGCCATTTTCCTTCAGCGTGCGGATGATGTTTTCGACCTGCATCGTCTCCTGCACGCCGAGCGCCGCCGTCGGCTCATCCATGATGATGAGCTTGGAAGCAAAGGTCGCGGTTCTGGCAATCGCCACGCACTGGCGCTGGCCGCCCGACATGTGGCGGATGGTGTTGGAAAGGTTGGGGATCTTGACCGCTGTGCGGACCAGGGCTGCTTCGGTCGCCTTGCGCATGAACTTGCGGTCGAGGATCGAGAAGGGCCCAAGATTGAACAGCACTCTTTCACGGCCGAGGAACAGGTTCGACGGCACGTCGAGGTCGTCGGCGAGCGCCAGGTTCTGGAACACCGTCTCGATGCCCGCCTCGCGGGCTTCGATCGGCCCGGCGAAATTCACTTCCTTGCCGTCGAACCACATCCTGCCGCTGGTTCGCTGCTCGACGCCGGTGATCTGGCGCACGAAGGTCGATTTGCCGGCACCGTTGTCGCCCATGATGGCGACATGCTCGCCCTTGCGCAGCTCGAAGTTGGCACCCTCCAGCGCATGGACGCCGCCATAATACTTGGTCAGGTTTTCGGTTTTCAGGACGATGTCCGACATGATCAAGCCCTCATTGCCCGCAGGCGTTGGCGCCACTGGTCGAGAACGACTGCGCCGACGATGATCACGCCCTTGACCATCTCCTGATAATAGGCGTCGAGGCGCAAAAAGGTGAAGCCGGAGATGATGACGCCGAAGATCAGCGAGCCGATCACCGTCCCGATAATCGAGCCGCGGCCGCCCGACAGCGACACGCCACCGATGACCGCCATGGCGATCGCATCGAGCTCGTACATCACACCCATGCCGGCCTGGGCAGTGAGATTCTTCGAGCTCAACACCACGGCGGCGAGCGCGGCAAGGATGCCGGCAATGACGTAGACGAGGATCTTGTGGTTGGCGATGTTGATGCCGGACATGCGCGCGGCATCCTCATTGGAGCCGATTGCATAACAGTGCTTGCCATATTTGGTGTAGCTCAGGATCAGCTGGAACAGCACCGCCAGCGAAATGAAAATGATGACCGGCATCAGCCCCTTGCCGATGGCGGCGAAACTCTCGGTCGGAAACGAGATCGGCTGCCCCTTCGACCACCATTTGGCGATGCCGCGCGCGGTGACCATCATGCCAAGCGTGGCGATGAACGGCGGGATGCGCGTGTAGGCGATCAAGGCACCGTTGACCAGGCCGGCCAGCAGGCCGCAGCCGATTGCGACGAGCACCGGCACGATCACCGGCAGGTCGGTCCAGCCCTGGGCAATGAACATCGCCTTGGGGTTCGGGTTGCCGTTGACCGTCGCCACTTGGGCGAAGCTCATGGCTATCATCGCCGTGGCGCCGACGATCGAACCCGAGGACAGGTCGATGCCGCCGGTAATGATCACCTGCGTCACGCCGATGGCAATGATACCGACGATCGACACCTGCAGGATGATGATCTGCAGGCGCGCTTCGTTGAAGATCGCATCGATATTGTCGCGGGTATTGAACAGGAAGCTGTCGCCCAGGAAAACCCGGCCGATCAGCTCGAAAGCGCCGACCAGGATGACGAGCGCCAGGAAGACGTTGAATTCGGCCGGCCATGCGCGCCGCTTCGCATCATAGCTGAGCCCGCCGACGCCGTGAGATGTCTGTGCCAATCGTGCTTCCTCCGTCAGCCACGGTCTCCACCCGGCGCTGTTCAGGCCGAGGGGGAAAAAGCGGAGCGGCGCTGTCTTACTTTGGCGCGCCGCTCCGTATCGGACAGGTCCGCCTCAGTTCTTCTTCAGGAACTTGTCGATATTTGCCGGCGTGACCAGCTGGAACGGGATGTAGACCTTGTGCTCGACCTTCTCGCCCTTCGCTAGCTTGAGCGCAGCATCAAGCGCGCCAGCGCCCTGGCCGGCTGCGTCCTGGAACACCGTCGCATCGAGGTCGCCCGCCTGCATCGCCGCTAGCGCGTCCTGGGTAGCGTCGACGCCGCCGACGACAACCGACTTCATGTCGATATTGGCGGCCTTCATCGCCTGGATAGCGCCGATGGCGCTCTCGTCATTGTTGGCGATGACGCCGTCGACCGGCTTGCCGGTCGACAGCCAGTTGGTCATCAGGTTCTGCGCTTCTTCGCGCTTCCAGTTCGACGTCTGCTTGTCGATGATCTTGATGAAGCTGCAATCCGGCGTGGCAATCACATCATCGATGTCCTTGGTGCGCTGCACCGCGGCCTGGTTCGACAGCTCGCCCATGATCACATAGACATTGGCCTCTTTCTTGCCGGCTTCCTTGAACAGGCGGCAGACCTCCTTGGTCTCGAGCGTGCCAGAATCGGCTTCGTTCGAGGCGACGAAAGCCTGGTTTTCCGGCAGCGTGTCGACGTTGACCGGCTCGCGATTGACATAGACCAGCGGAATTTTGGCAGCGGCGGCTGCGTCCGACATCGCTTGGGTGGCCGAGGTGTCGACCGGGTTGACGATGATTGCGTCGACGCCCGAGGCGGCGAAGTTCTTGATCTGGTCGAGCTGCTTGGCGACGTCGTTCTGCGCGTCTTCCACCTGCAGCTCGACGCCGTCCATGCCCTTGGCCTGCTCGATCATGCCGTTGCGCAGCACGGTGAGAAAATTGTCGTCGAACAACGCCATCGACACGCCGATCTTGGCAGCAAAGGCGGACGAACTCATTAGCGCCGCGAACGCGACGCCCAAAAGCAGTTTTTTCATTTTATTTCTCCTCCACATTGGTGTCCGGCTGCACCGATCTACCCGGAATCCCCGATCTCGCAGGGAATTCTCTCCCGATTGCCATTTTAGTTCCGGAAGGCATTTGCCTGAAACAGATCTTCCGGAACGAAAGAACCAAAATGCTCAGTTGGTGAAATATTTATTCCATTTCGCGTGGGCGTCAAGCGAGATTTCGCCATGAGGAATGGATTTTCGGCATTTCGAGCTCTTTTAGACGAACGCTCAGGCAAGCCGGGCCTGAAAGCGTTCTGATAGATTACATCATGTCTGCCGCCAATGACCGCGACGTCAGATGTTTTCCGGCAGATAAATGTCGAAGGGCAGAAAGGTCTGACCCGGCGCATTCGCGGCGCCGGTCTCGATGGCATGCGCCATCAGCCCGACAAGCTCGCGGCAAAGCGCTGCCAGAGGCGTCGAGATCACCATCGTCAGGAAATTATCCGCCAGCGCCGCGCGGGAGTCAGGCGTGATCTCGTTGCAGACGACCGCTGGCATCTCTGCCGGCTTTGCCTCCCTCAGCGCCGAGATCGCGCCTTCCATGCCGCCACCGGCGACATAGCAGCCGGCAAGATCGGGGTGGCGGGCCAGAAGCTCGATCATTGCATCATGCGTGATCTGGTTCGCTTCCAGATTGACCAACGTCTCAAGGAGAGTGAATTCCGGCGCTTGCTCGCGAAAAAAGGAGCGAAAACCGATCTCGCGAAGCTCGTGGCCGTGGAAGCGATGGCTGCCGACGAAGAGGGCGACCTTGCCAGGTCTCTTCGCGGCCTTCGAGATCATCCAGGCAGCGGTGCGGCCAACCTTGCGATTGTCGAGGCCGACATAGCCCTCGCGAATGCCGGACGCAAAGTCGGAAAGCAGGGAGAACACCGGTACGCCGTTGGCTTTGAGCGCCTCGACGGCCACCGTCAGCGTCGGGTGATCAGGCCCGACCAAGGCGACGGCCCTGGATTTGGCTGCCAGCTTGCGCATCCGCTCGACGATCTCATCCGGCGCCAGCGAATCGGCGAAGTCGATGGTCGCCACGCCTCGAAAGCGCGGCGACTGCGATACTGCCAGTTCAAGTTCGCGGGCAAATTCGCTGTAGAAGACGTCTTCCCGCCGCAACAGCAGAAATCCGAGGCGATACTCCGGCAATTCATGGCGCATCCGCTGCTTGATCAATCCGGCCGCGTGATAGCCGATGCTGGTCGCGGCGTCATAGACGCGGCGCGCGGTTTCCTCGCGCACCGGCAAGCGGTTGTTCAGCACCCGGTCGACGGTGGCAACGCTGACCCCCGAAATGCGTGCCAGGTCGGTGATCGTCGGCCGTTTCGCCATCGCTGCCTCGCTCTAACTATCCGACTCTTTTAAACCATTCTGATGGAAAATGATAGAAACTATCTTTGTGATATTGTGTCTATCAGCGCTCGGCGTTATTTTGAACACTGACCGAATATGATCGAGGCCTCCGCCATGGTGGATATTGGACTCCAAACCGGGAACACAACCTCAGCAGCAGCGTCCCAACGCGACTACAGCCTGGTCGGCCGCGACGCGAAGCTTGCCGTCGAGAGCGGGCTGGCGGCGGCCGAGTGGTATCACACCGACGTGCCGCGCAAGCAGATGAAGGAGCTGATGCAGCGCTCCGACGGCCCGGCGATCCGCGATACCATCATCTGGCTCGGCGCCATGATCCTCAGCGGCGCGGGCGCCGCCTTGTTCTGGGGCAGCTGGTGGTGCGTGCCGTTCTTCTTCGTCTATGGCGTCCTCTACGGTTCCTCCACCGATTCACGCTGGCACGAATGCGGCCACGGCACCGCCTTCAGGACGCAGTGGATGAACGACGTGGTCTATCAGATCGCCTGCTTCATGATCATGCGCAACCCGGTGACCTGGCGCTGGAGCCACACGCGCCACCATACCGATACCATCATCGTCGGCCGCGATCCGGAGATCTCGGTCATGCGCCCGCCCGATCTGCTGCGCGTCGTGCTCAATTTCGTCGGCATTCTCGATGCCTGGCATGCGATGAGCGACATGCTGCGCAATGCGGCCGGCATCATCAGTCCGGCCGAAAGAACCTTCATTCCCGACCAGGAGCAGCCGAAGGCAATCCGCATTGCTCGCATCTGGACGGCGATCTATGCCGCGACGGTCGCGCTGGCGCTTCTTACCGGCTCGTTCCTGCCGCTGATGCTGGTCGGGCTGCCCAGGCTTTACGGTGCCTGGCATCATGTCATGGTCGGCCTGCTGCAGCATGGCGGCCTGGCTGAAAACGTCACCGATCACCGGCTGAACAGCCGCACCGTCTACATGAACCCGATAAGCCGTTTCATCTACTGGAACATGAACTACCACGTCGAGCATCACATGTTCCCCATGGTGCCCTACCATGCGCTGCCCAGGCTGCATGAGCTGATCAAGCACGATCTGCCGGCGCCGACACCGTCCATCCTGGCCGGCTATCGCGAGATGATACCGGCTTTCCTGCGCCAGCTGCGCAATGAGGATTATTTCATCAAGCGCGAACTGCCGCCGACGGCGAGGCCCTATCGCGAGGATTTCCACAACGATAACGCTGCTGTTGCGGTGGCTGCTGAATGACAAGCCTACGCCGGGGCACCAAGAATCGGGGAAGGCGCAAATGAGCGACTGGGTCGAGGCTTGTGACGCCGAGGACATCGACGAGGAGGATGTGATGCGGTTCGACCATGGCGGTCGCACCTTCGCCATCTACCGCAGCCCCGAGGACGGGTATTTCGCCACCGACGGGCTTTGCACGCATGAGAAGGTGCATCTGGCCGACGGGCTGGTGATGGACGATATCATCGAATGCCCGAAGCATAATGGCCGCTTCAATTACAAGACTGGGGCTGCCAGGGGCGCGCCGGTCTGCGTCGATCTCAGGACCTATCCGGTCAAAGTCGACGCCGGCAAAGTCCTTGTCCGGATCGGTTGATGATGACGAAGGGAATGGTCATCATTGGCGCCGGCGAATGCGGCGGGCGCGCCGCCCTTGCGCTGCGCGAGCTCGGCTATGATGGCCCGGTGACGTTGGTCGGCGACGAGCCGCATCTGCCCTATGAGCGGCCACCGCTGTCGAAAGACGCGATGGTCGCCGACGCGCCCCTGATCAAGGCGATCGCCAGTGAGGCGGTCCTGGCCGAAAGATCGATCAGGCATATCCATTCGGTTCAGGCGATGGCGATCGACCGCGTGGCGCATGTCGTGCGCCTGTCGGACGGCTCGGTCCTGGCCTACGACAAGCTCCTGCTGGCGACAGGGTCGCTGCCGCGCAAGCTGCCGATTCCGGACCTTGGCGGGCGCTGCGTCTATCTGCGGACCTTCAACGACGCACTGGCCATTCGCGCTCATCTCAGCGCCGGAAATCGCGTCGCCATCATCGGCGGCGGCTTCATCGGTCTCGAGCTCGCCACGGCGGCACGCAGGCTCGGCGCCACTGTTGCCGTTATCGAGGCGCAGCCGCGCATTCTGATGCGCGGAGTGCCGGCCGAGATCGCGCAGGTTATCCATCAGGCGCATGAAGCCGAAGGCGTAAAAATCCTGTGCGGCGAGGGCATCGACGCCATTGCCGATGACGGCGCCGAAGTGCGCATCGTGCTTGCCGGTGGACACGACATTGTCGCCGATCTTGCCGTGATCGGCATCGGCGCCGTGCCGGTGACCGGACTTGCCGCGGAGGCAGGGCTGACGATTGACAATGGTATCGCCGTCGACGCCGAGCTTCGCACCAGCGACCCCGACATCTTTGCCGCCGGCGATTGCTGCTCGTTTCCGCTCGCCATCTATGGCGGCCGGCGAGTGCGGCTGGAAGCCTGGCGCAATGCGCAGGAGCAGGGCGCGCTTGCGGCCAGGAACATGCTTGGCGCCGGCGAGGCCCACGCGGCGGTGCCATGGTTCTGGTCGGATCAGTACGGCCTGACCTTGCAGATCGCCGGCCTGTCGGACGAAGGCCGCAGCATTGTGCGTCGCGAGCTCGGCGACGGCGCCTTCATCCTGTTCCATCTCGCCGAGGACGGCAGGCTGGTTGCGGCAAGTGGCATCGGCCCCGGCAACGCGGTCGCCCGCGACATAAGGCTGGCCGAGATGCTGATCGCGAAAAGGGCAAAGCCGGCGCCGGAAGCGCTAGGCTCGCAAACGATCAAGCTGAAGTCGCTGCTGGCGACATGAGCCAGCGCGGGTTCCAGAGCCATTTGAAAGAACTTGCGGAGCGCTTGCCGTTCTGGTGGTGACAATCCTGCACCTGATGGCGGGAGACGACCCTGAGCGGTCGTTCCTGCCCGCGATGGAAACGTCTCATGAGGGTTGGAACGGGGTCGTTCGCGCGACTTTGCGCCGAAAGGTTGCCATGAGGCGAATGATCCGATCTCGATCCCAGATGTCAGCTAAGCGCTTGCCGTCACGGCCGAGACGACCCCTTCCAGCCAACCGAGTTTCAGATGTAACCGAATTTCCTCCTTCTGAAATCGCAGCGCGACCCTCTCTCCTCAGTAGACGGGCTGACCACAGCCCGCCGCCCTGCCCGTATACGGCCGGGGCTCTGTGAAAAGAGGCTATCATGACGCCTCCAGTCCAGTGTGTTCTCCGTGTTATGCACCTGGTCATCGCCCGATCCCTTAGGGCCGCAGCGCAACGGCGTGAGCTGGCTCAACTTAGCGACCGCCAGCTACGCGATGCCGGAATCGATCCCGCATTGGCAGGCCGTGGCAAGGCGGCCGCCGTCGATAGAACCAGCCTGCTTCGACTGCCGACCCTGTCGTCCGGCTGAGCGAGTTGATAGAGGAGCTAGCGATGGCCGGTCTCTCCACCGCGATCGGCGCAGAAGTCGGAGAGGTGTGCCTGCTCGGGGCAATGTTCGCTGGACTGATCCTCATCTCAGCTCCGAGAACGCGCTTCGTTCAGAGTCCGATCTCTGACTTGCCGGGCGCTCAGCGTCCGGTCGTCTTTCAAAGCAGTTCCAGGCGCCGAACTGGACGCTTTGAGATCGTCGGAACTGAACTCGACCTTCCCGGCATATCCCGGCCGAGCGATGGAACCCGCGCAAGCTACTTACAACGTCCGAGCCACCCTTGAGCGATCGCTCACGCCTTCAGTCGCGTATAGACGGCGCGCGTTGCCAGTGTTTCTTGCTGTCCGGGACGCGTGAAATAGAGCTCAATGATGTGGCGATCGTTGTTCTCGATTTTGATTACAGTGCGCATGCCGACCTGCTTGCCGACTGTTTCTTCGCCCGCCACGCCCTGGTCGGTAAAGGTGCCGGACATGCTGATCGGCCTTTGATCCCCCGAATTAGGGACGCCTTTAAAATACATCATGGTTGTGTTGACAGGATCGATCGTGACCCACTCGTAACGTCCGTCCATGATGCTGTAGCCGAGCCATCCTTTGCGCCAGACCGGCGCTCCATCCAGCGTTCCCTCCATTATGTCTTCGATGTAACGGCCGCCCGCCAACCACTGACGATGGCTAATGAGATCGTCCGTCACGAGCGGCGGCTGATCGGGGCTACGGCCGAGTGTGCCGTAGAAGCTCATCTGGACGCGCCAGGTGCCGATCATTGGCGCCAGGACCTCATGCCCCGGGCCCGGCAATCCACGGCGAAGCCAATTCGGCAACTCCGACTGGGTCGGGGGCTCGGCTGCAGCCGAGCTGCCTTGAGCCAATGCGCCGAAAGGAATGGGGAGGACGAACGCAACGACGAATAGGGCAACGTGTAGTGTCTTGATCATACTTTATCTCCAGCTCATCGCTCGCCCGGGAATTGCTATGACGCGCTCAGTTGGGGCAATCGTTGCGAATTTTGTCGTGTGAACTCGTGGATACTCATCTCATACCTCTCCGTCATTCGATGCTGACCAGCGTTTCACCACCGGAAACTTCGATAACGGCGCCGGTCACGAAGTCATTGGCCATCAGGAAAAGTGCGGCCTTGCCGATATCGTCGATTTTTCCGACGCGTCCTGCCGGGAAGCGCTGACGCACCAGCGCGAAAAACGCCGCGCGCTTCGCCTGCGGCATGCCGGCCCACATTTCGCTGTCTATGACGCCTGGTCGGATTGTGTTGACGCGGATCGGACCGAGTTCGAGCGCAAGGGCTCGCGTCAGCGCCTCCAGACCAGCAAAGGCGACCATCATCATCGATGCGCCCATGCGAGGCTTGGTCACCAAGCCACCGGTCGTGAATGTGATCGAACCACCTTTCGGCATCCTAGGCGCTGCGTGCCGCGCGCAAGACCAACTGCCCAAGAGCTTGCCGTGCAGAACGGCCTGCGCGTTGGCCATCGTCTGGGAGAGGAAGGGACCTCCCGGACTCGGTGGGGTCGCGGTGATGAGAAGGTGGTCGAGCGTCCCTAGTGTTTCGAACATTTGCTCGACCGCTGTATCATCGGTCATGTCCAGCGACTGGAACGTGATCGAACCGTGGACCCTTTGCTCTGCAACCATTCTCGCTGAAGGGCGCCGCCCGAGCGCAATGACGTCGGCGCCTGCTTGACAGGCTGCGCGGGCCGCACCCATGCCCATGCCGCTTGTCCCGCCGACGATCACGACACGCTGATTCGAAAGAGACTGCTCGTCACCGTTCATCCTGGATCTCTGCCGCTGGCATACGGACTCAGCATCTCCAGCCACTGCGTCTCCATGTCGCCCGGTTCGAGCTCACCAGCATCTACGACGAAGCTCTGGACATAGGCTTCGCCGAAGTGGCTCTTGAGTGCATCGATACTGCGCCAGACCTCGTAGATAACGATGAGATCGGGGTCGGTCCGATCTCGATGGATGTGGAATTGAAGACAGCTGGCTTCCGATCTCGTCGCTTGGAGATCTTTAAGCATACGGGCGACAAGCGCGGAGCCTTGGCCGGGAGTGGCGCGATGCTTAGCGATAACGCAATAGGGCGTGTCTTCGCCAGCGGTTGGTCGAGGAAGATCAGGCAACGTCAGCGCCATGTGGTACTCCTGCCGGAACGGCCGACCGAAGTGGTTGCGGCCATTGAAATTGGCAGATGCTGGTATGGCGTTGCTATGGCAGAAACGACTGAATATTTGACCGTTTGTCGCGCGTATTTTCCGTATTACACGCGGTCGCAACAGGAGCGTATCTGCGGCTGGTCGAAACAGCCTCGCATGAACCCGATCAGGATTCTGTTCCGCTCACACGCAGCCCTGAATCTCGGATAGCGCCGGGTGAGACACCCATGAAGCGTTTGAACGCCCTGCTGAAGGACGCATCGGACTCATATCCCAACTCCGATGCGATCTGTGACTGCGACATATATCCGTTACGCAACCAGGATGCCGCCAGCCGAAGCCTCCATTGCAGGAGATAGCGGGCGGGGGATACCGACAACAGGCTCTTGAACCGCTGCGAGAACCTCGATCGCGACAGCCCGGACAATGCAGCCAGGCGATCGACTGGCCAGTCTTCCCCAGGGGAGCGATGGATTCTTGCAAGCGCCGACCCGATTTGTGGATCCTGCACGGCCGCCAGCCAACCAGTCAGATCGTCGGAACATGTCTCGACCCAGGTTCTGATTACTTGCGTCATGACAATATCGGCAAGGCGCGCCATTATCGTTGCCGAGCCGATTCTTTGCCCTTCAGCCTCGCGCGCCATCATCGCAATGAGGCTTGGTAGGTCAGTATCGCCATGCTCGGCATGCCGGATGTGCATCACAGAAGGTAGCAGTTCCAGCAGCGGATTTGCTGTCGGGCCCTCAAAGCCGATCGTACAGCATGCGATCAACGATCGCGCGCCGCCGCCGCCAGACTTCAACTCGTAAGTTCCGTTCCCGATCAACGCTGGTTTGACATCGGCGAGCGGCAAGGTTCGCCGTTTTGGCCGATCGGACATAGTGTGCTCTGTTCCGTGGGGAAGAAGAAGCACATCGCCGTTTTCGAGCAGCAGCGGCGGCAAGCCCTTGGCTTGTATCCAGCAATGACCCTCGAGCATCGCATGAAAACGTACACCCTCCCTGAACGGCACGGCGATGCCCCAGGGCGCCGTCAACTCGCTGCGGCCATATCTCGCATGGGCAAGGCGTAGATCGCGCAGCACCTCGCTCAACAAATCATTCTCGGCCGGCTGGTAGCCCATCGTTGCACGCCCTAAACCGGGCCGATCAATGGACCTAAGCGGATCACTCATCTGCACTCCTTTGCCCCAACTTCGCATACGCTTATGCATCCCGTTACCTCTCTTAGTAGGCAACCGAACGGAGACCTATTACGGATCCAGATTCCGCAAGAGATCTGACAATGGAAATGGGATTCTGCTGGCGGCGTTCGCTTAGGGATGCGCCGGACTTTTTTCAACAATATCCACCCCTGCTGCCCATCAGATCGCGCGCGCGACAAAGCTGTTCCCCAGCCGGGGGCGATCCCTTGAAAGGATCGACGGGTTCGAAGCCACAGAGTTCAAGCAGATAGGCGATTTCCTGGCGCAGGCTCCACCGCAGACCTTCACCGCTAAAACAGCGCCTTCAGCTCCGGCAGCTTGTCGTTGACTAGCCAGCCATAGTAATTTTCCTCAGGCAGCTTTTCCGGCTCGCCCGCAGCGCGGCGCTTGTCGTTCTCGGCCTTCAGCGCATAGGCACGCTGTTCCGGATTGCCGACATTGTAGAGCGTCGACGTGATGCCGGGATTGCCTGAGATGTCGAAGCCGGCAATGCTTTTATAGGCGTCGATCGACTTCCGGATCGTTGCCGCGACATAAGGCAGGGTCAGGTCAGGATCCATGATGGTCTTGTAGACCGCGTTCGGGTCGCCGACGTCGAGCTCCGGCAGGCCGGAAACCTTGTGCACGAGATCGCTCATCTGCAGTGCCGTCAGCGGATTGAGCTGGCCAAGACCAAAAGTCTGGCCGGCATAATAGGGCTGGAAGAAAGTCGCGCCGAAGCGGTCGTTGGGAAAGCTCTCGCCGTTGACGGTCTTGCCGCGGAACGACCGGTTCCACACCTGCTCGCGGCATTCCCAGAGTTCGTAACTGTCCGATTTGCCCGCGCACTTGGCAAATTGCGGCCGTTGCACGAAATCGGTGATGTCTTCGCCTTCATAGGCGAAGGAGAGTTTGCTCGACAGATACGAGATCGCCTTGACGTAGTAGGTCTGCAGCCGGTCGTAGGCATCGACATTGTAGGTGTGCTCGCCGACGATGGCGCCGACGATATGCATCGGGTCGATGCCATAGGCCGCGGCTGCCTGCATGATCTTGCCACGCAGCTCGGCATCGTTCTGGAGCAGCGCAAACACTTTGCGGTATTTCGCCTGGAAGGTGGTGTTGGTCGCCTGGGTGCGCCGGCTGGATGCGCCCGGTATGTCGGGCTGCTCGGTGTTGCGGTTGCCGGGCGGCACCATGGTTGCCGCTTGCGCGGCGAACATGGCTGCCGCCAGCGTCAGCCCGAGAATGACGAGGATCAGTTTTTTCATGCGCCGCCGCCCAAATAGTCGCCGGGCAAACTAGGTAATGCTCCAACGGGAGTCGAGAGACGCCTGCACCCGACGGGACGAAAGCTCGCCGGATGCTTCCATTTGGCCACACATCGGAAATGCCGGGCTGAATTTGGCGGAGACCGGGAGCAATTCCCCGGCCTCTTTGAGGATGAAGCGTCTCCTACAGGATGAAACGCGACAAATCCGTGTTTCTGGAGAGGTCGCCGACATGCTTCTCCACATAGGCGGCATCGACGGTCACGGAGGTGCCGTTGCGGTCCGGTGCGTCATAGGAGATCTCGTCCAGCACCCGTTCCATCACCGTCTGCAGCCGCCTGGCGCCGATGTTCTCGACGCTGGCGTTGAGGTCAACAGCGATGCCGGCCAACGAGTCGATCGCGTCATCGGTGAAGACCAGGTCGACTCCCTCGGTCTTCATCAGTGCGATATACTGCTTGATCAGGCTGGCTTCGGTCTCGGTGAGGATGCGGACGAAATCGTCCTTCTCCAGCGCCCGCAGCTCGACACGGATCGGCAGGCGGCCCTGCAATTCCGGCAGCAAGTCGGATGGCTTGGCGACGTGGAACGCACCTGAAGCGATGAACAGGATGTGGTCGGTCTTCACCGGTCCGTATTTGGTCGCAACCGTGGTGCCTTCGACCAGCGGCAGCAGGTCGCGCTGCACGCCCTCGCGCGAAACACCGGCACCGATGCCGCCTTCGCGCGAGGCGATCTTGTCGATCTCGTCGAGGAAGACAATGCCGTCATTCTCGGTCGATTCGAGTGCCCTGCGCACCACCTCGTCCTGGTCGAGCAACTTGTCGGACTCGTCGCTGATCAACAGCCCGTAGGACTCTTTAACGGTCGTCTTGCGCATCTTGGTTTTCTTGCCGCCCATCGCTTTCGACAGCATGTCGTTGATGTTGAGCACGCCGATATTGGCGCCCGGCATGCCGGGGATCTCGAAGCCGGGCATGCCGCCATTGCCGGTATCGGCCACTTCGATCTCGATCTCCTTGTCGTCAAGCTCGCCGTCGCGCAGCTTCTTGCGGAAACTGTCACGGGTGGCCGGACTCGCCGTCTTGCCGACGAGCGCTTCAAGCACCCTTTCCTCGGCGTTGATGTGGGCACGCGCCTCGACGTCCTCACGCATCTTCTCGCGCACCAGCCCGATGGCGATCTCGACCAGATCGCGGATGATCTGCTCGACATCGCGGCCGACATAGCCGACCTCCGTAAACTTGGTGGCTTCGACCTTGACGAAAGGCGCACCGGCAAGGCGCGCCAAGCGGCGAGAAATCTCGGTCTTGCCGACACCGGTCGGGCCGATCATCAGGATGTTCTTCGGCATCACCTCTTCGCGCATCTGGCCCTCGAGCTGCTGGCGGCGCCAGCGGTTGCGCAAGGCAATCGCCACGGCACGCTTGGCGTCTTTCTGGCCGATGATGAAGCGGTCGAGTTCCGAAACGATTTCGCGGGGAGAGAAGGTGCTCATGTCACTAAATTCCACTTTGCCACTGCCGAATGGACTCGAACGGATGCAGCAGCATGATCACGTTGAGTGTCAGATTGTCCCGGATGAGATAGCCGACACCGAATTCGAAGATGAGGGCGAGGGTTACGATCACCCATATAGGAAGCCTTCGCGCCATGACAAACCCCAGCACCATGGCCAGCGTGTCCGACACCGAATTGATGACGCTGTCGCCATAATAGTCGAGCGAGATCGTGCCGGCGCGATAGCGATCGATGATGAAAGGGCTGTTCTCGAGCAGCTCCCAGCCGCCCTCTATCACCACCGCAAAGGCCAGCCTGAGCCCGATCGGCGAGCGCGGGAAAAGAAACCACGCCAGCGCATAGAACAGGAAGCCGTGAATGATGTGCGAGAAGCTGTACCAGTCGGAGATATGCTGGGAATTCTCGGAGCTCTGCACGATGCCGTGCCACAGCTTGACGTAGCCGCAGGTGCAAATCGGCGTCCGCCCCATGCCGTAGAGGACCCCTGCCTGGAATATGACCAGACCGAGAACCAACAGAAGCCCCATTCGCCAACTGTCTTCGTAGGCCGAGACGGTTTTGTCGCTGGATACGCTCATGCTGCTATTGCCCCTCTTCTGCGTCACCCTGTTCGGCATCACCCTCTGGGGCATCAATCGCCATCAGCACGGCATCGCCATATTCCGACTTCCTGCGATCGATAGCCCTGAAACCGGCTTTTTCATAGGCACGGATAGCCCGTGCATTGGCCGGGTCCGGGTCGATGATGACGCGCGGCGCACCTTCCTCGAAAAGCTGCTCGACGAACTGCCGGACGATCGCCGAGCCGTGGCCGGTCCCGACAAGCTCCGGCACGCCGATCGACAGATCGATGCCGAGCGTGCCGAACGGCTGGTCGCTATAGGGATGACCGTCCTCCAGATGCGGATCGTAGCTCTGCAAATAGCCGATGGGTTTGCCGTCGAGCTCGATAATCAGCGGCTCGACCGAAATGCTGTCGATATGCTCGCGGATCTCCGCGATCTCGGTCTCTGGGTCGTTCCACCATTCGGTGACATGCGACTCGGCAAGCCAGCCGGCGATCATCGGCAGGTCCCTCTCGGTCACCGGCCGAAAACCGTAGCGGAGGCTCCGCTCAGGCGGCATCGAGGGTTTCGACGACGAAGCTGTTGTTGGTGTAGACGCAAATGTCGGACGCGATCTGCATCGCCTTGCGGGCGATCTCCTCGGCGTCCTTATCGGTATCCATCAGGGCGCGGGCCGCGGCCAGCGCGTAGTTGCCGCCGGAGCCGATGGCCATCACGCCAAATTCGGGCTCCAGCACGTCGCCGGTGCCGGTCAGCGCCAGCGACACCGACCTGTCGGCCACCAGCATCATTGCTTCCAGCCGGCGCAAATAGCGGTCGGTGCGCCAGTCCTTGGCGAGCTCGACGCAGGCGCGTGTCAGCTGGTCGGGATATTGTTCGAGCTTGGCTTCGAGCCGCTCCAGCAGCGTGAAGGCATCGGCGGTGGCGCCGGCGAAGCCGGCAATGACGTTGCCGCCCTTGCCGATGCGGCGCACCTTCTTGGCGTTGCCCTTCATGATGGTCTGGCCGAGGCTGACCTGGCCGTCGCCGGCGATCACCACTTTGCCGCCCTTGCGCACGGTTAGGATGGTCGTGGCATGCATGGTCAGTTCATTAGACATTTTCTGCTCCGGTCAGCACCGATCCCATCAAGGCGATTGGCGCGTTACGAGTGACTTGATCGGCCATATGTATGCATAGGCCAGACGATTGCAAACCGGCCATCCACCGGGCCGGATAGTGCTCCGCAGCGGTAACTGGCAATCGCCGGATCATGCTGCTAGAAGGCTTTCGTTTTCAGGCATGTGAACGCCTGAATCGTGCAAATCTGAGACAAGGATGAGGTCATGGTGCCCCGTTCCGCCGAGATAAGCCGCAAGACCAAGGAAACCGACATCTCCGTGTCGGTTCAGGTCGACGGCTCGGGCAAATCCGACATTTCGACGGGCGTCGGCTTCTTCGACCATATGCTGGACCAGTTATCGCGCCATTCGCTGATCGACATGACGGTGAAGGCCAAGGGCGACCTGCACATAGACGACCACCACACGGTCGAGGATACTGGTATCGCGCTTGGGCAGGCGCTGGCCAAGGCATTGGGCGAGCGGCGCGGCATCATGCGCTATGCTTCGATCGATCTCGCCATGGACGAGACGCTGACGCGGGCGGCGATCGACGTCTCCGGCCGGCCTTTTCTGGTCTGGAATGTTTCGTTCTCATCGCCGAACATCGGTACGTTCGACACCGAGCTGGTGCGCGAATTCTTCCACGCGCTGGCGCAGAATGCCGGCATCACGCTGCATGTCACCAATCATTACGGCGCCAACAACCACCACATTGCCGAGACCTGCTTCAAGGCCGTGGCGCGTGCGCTGCGTTCGGCGCTCGAGCGCGACCCGCGCCAGCCGGACGCGGTTCCCTCCACCAAGGGATCCCTGAAAGGGTAGCGCCATGGCCATCTATGTCGCGATGGAACCGCCAGGCCGCAGCGAAAGGGTGGACACCACCTTTGTCCGTGACGGCTTTGCCTGGCTCGGCTTCCTATTGCCGCCGCTGTGGCTGGCCTGGCACCGGCTGTGGGTCGAGGCGGCATTGGCCTTTGTCGCCATGGGCCTGCTTTCGATGCTGGGCGAAAGCCTGGGCCTGGAAAGCGCAGGCTCGCTTTTGTCCCTCCTTGTCATGCTCTTTGTCGGACTGGAAGGGCAGGCCCTGCGGATCGCAGCACTGCGCCGCCGTGGCTGGCGTGAATGGGGTGTCGTCGAGGCCGACAGGCTCGACGATGCCGACATTCGCTACGCGTTGGAAACCGATGCGGATTCGAATGCACGGTCCCCCGCACAGCGCATCGTCCCGGACGCAGCACTTGCCCGGCCGACGCCGATGGGCATGGCACTGGGGCTGACCCATATTCCGGGAAAGCGCTGAGATGCGGGTCGCGATCATCGATTACGGGTCGGGCAATCTGCGCTCGGCCACCAAGGCCTTCGAGCGTGCCGCTCATGAAGCCGGCATTGCCGCCGCGATTGAACTCACAGCCGATGCCGAGCGGGTCAGGACCGCCGACCGCATCGTCCTGCCCGGCGTTGGCGCCTATGCCGATTGCGCCGCTGGACTGCGCGCTGTGGCCGGCATGTGGGAAGCGGTCGAGGAGGTCGCGATCGTCAAGGGACGGCCGTTCCTAGGCATCTGCGTCGGCATGCAGCTGATGTCGGAGCGAGGCTTGGAGAAAACGGTTACGAAAGGGTTTGGCTGGATCGCCGGCGACGTCAAGGAGATCACGCCGGCCGATCCGACACTGAAGATCCCGCAGATCGGCTGGAACACGATTGACCTGAAGCGCAAGCATCCGCTGTTTTCCGGCATTGCGACGGGCGGGAAGGGGCTGCACGCCTACTTCGTCCACTCCTACCATCTCGATGCACGGAAGGAGGACGAGGTGCTGGCGGTCGCCGACTACGGTGGCCCGGTGACGGCCGCTGTCGCCCGCGGCAATCTCGCCGGAACGCAATTCCACCCCGAGAAGAGCCAGGCGCTCGGCCTCGCTTTGATCACCAACTTCCTGCAATGGAGGCCCTAGGTCATGAGCAAGAAGGGCTATTGGATGGCGATGGTCGATGTCCGCGACCCCGAGGTCTACAAGCAGTACATCGAGGCCAATGCCGCGGCTTTTGCGAAATACGGCGCGAAGTTTCCCGTGCGCGCCGGACGGTATACCAGCCCGGAAGGGCCGACAGGCAATCGCCACGTGCTGGTGGAATTCGAATCCTACGAGACGGCGATCGCCTGCTACGGCTCGCCTGAATACCAGGAGGCCTTGAAGTACAGGCTCGCCGGCTCGACCGGCCACTTTGTCATCGTCGAAGGCGCCTGAAGGTGATCCTGTTTCCGGCGATAGACCTCAAGGACGGCAAATGCGTGCGCCTCAAGCATGGCGACATGGCGACCGCGACGGTCTACAATGACGATCCCGCCGCTCAGGCGCGCGCCTTCGAAGAGCAGGGCTTCGAATGGCTGCACGTCGTCGACCTCAACGGCGCCTTCAAGGGCCAGAGCGTCAACAGCGCGGCAGTCGGCGCCATCCTCAAGGCGACGAACAACCCGGTGCAGCTCGGCGGCGGCATCCGCACTCTGGCGCAGATCGAGGACTGGCTCGACCGTGGGCTGGCCCGCGTCATTCTTGGCACTGTGGCGGTGCGCGATCCGGATCTGGTCAGGCAGGCTTGCAAGGCATTCCCGGGCAAGATCGCCGTCGGCATCGACGCCAAGGGCGGCAAGGTCGCGGTCGAAGGCTGGGCGGAGGCCTCGAGCCTCGGCGTCATCGAACTGGCGAGGAAATTCGAGGGCGCCGGCGTTGCTGCCATCATCTACACCGACATTGATCGAGACGGGGTGCTGACCGGCATCAACTGGGACGCCACCATCGATCTCGCCGAGGCGGTTTCGATCCCGGTCATCGCCTCGGGCGGGCTCGCCTCGATCGCCGACATTGTGCGCATGACCATGCCCGATGCGCGGAAGCTCGAAGGCGCGATCTCCGGCCGCGCGCTCTACGACGGCCGCATCGACCCGGCCGAGGCACTGGCGATCCTGCGTGGCAAACCGATGGCAGGGGCGTCATCATGAAAGTCTCGATTATCCTCGCCCCCTATGACAGCGGGCACCATCATGAAGGGTGCGGCCAGGGGCCGGACGCCATCATCGGCGGTGGGCTCGTCGAAGCTCTGACCGTGGCCGGCCATGACGTCGCCGTCGAAGATATCGGCAAGGTGGGAGACGAGCAGGGGCGCGAAATCGCAACCGGCTTCGCCGTCTGCAACGCCGTCGCGGCCAAGGTCGGCCTCGCCCGCGACGGAGGAGGCTTCCCCATTGTCCTTGCTGGAAATTGCCTGACCGCCGCCGGTGCGGTTGCCGGTGAAGACGCGGATTCGATTATCTGGATCGATCAGCATGGCGATCTCAACACGCCAGAGACGTCCGCCTACGGCTTTCTCGACGGCATGGCGCTGGCGGCGACACTCGGGCTCTGCTGGCGTCCGATGGCGGCAGCAATTCCGGGATTCCGGCCGATGGACCCGGCGCACTGCATGCTGGTCGATGCCCGCGACCTCGATCCCGACGAAAAGCGCCTGCTGGAAACTTTGCCGATCGTGCGCGCCGAATGTGCCGGTGCGCTCGATATGGTGGGAAAGCTCACAGCGGCAGGGGCTGTTCGGGGACATCTGCATCTGGACCTGGATGTCCTCGATCCGGATGTGCTGCAGGTGAACCGCTACACGCATCCGGGCGGTCCGAGTCCGGAACAGCTGCGGCAGCTTGCCTGCGGGCTGGCCAGATCCATCCCGATCGTGGGCGTGACGCTCTCGGCCTACGATCCGGCCTTTGATTCCCAGTCCGAGGTTCCGTCCGTCGTCGGCCAGCTGCTTGTCGACTTTCTTGCGGCGATCGAGAGGATCTGATGCTGAAAGCCCGCGTCATCCCCTGTCTCGACGTCAAGAACGGTCGCGTCGTCAAGGGCGTCAATTTCGTCGACCTGGTCGATGCCGGCGATCCCGTCGAAGCGGCAAAAGCCTATGACGCGGCCGGCGCCGACGAGCTCTGCTTTCTCGACATCACTGCCTCGTCGGAAAACCGCGAGACCATCTTCGATGTCATTACCCGAACGGCCGAACAATGTTTCATGCCGCTGACTGTCGGTGGTGGCGTCCGCCAGGTCGCCGACATCAGAAAGCTGCTTCTGGCCGGCGCCGACAAGGTGTCGATCAATACGGCGGCGGTGAAAACCCCAAATTTTGTCGCCGAGGCTGCCGACAAGTTTGGCAACCAGTGCATCGTCGTCGCCATCGACGCCAAGAAAGTGTCCGCTGCGGGCGAGGCTGATCGCTGGGAGATCTTCACCCATGGCGGCCGCGAGAAGACCGGCATCGATGCCGTCGAGTTCGCTCGGCGGATCGTCGATCTCGGCGCCGGCGAGATCCTGTTGACGTCGATGGACCGCGACGGCACCAAGGCCGGCTACGACATAGCGCTTACCCGCGCGGTCGCCGACGCCGTGCGCGTGCCGGTCATCGCTTCCGGTGGCGTCGGCACGCTCGATCACATGGTCGAAGGCATTCGCGACGGCCATGCGGGCGCGGTGCTGGCAGCCTCGATCTTCCATTTCGGCACCTACAGCATCGCCGAAGCCAAGATGCATATGGCTCAGGCCGGACTGCCGATGCGGCTGGACTCGCCGGGTAATCGGTCCTAGAGCCTTTCCGGCTAAGAAGAGGCTGTAAACGCCGTTATGACCGAGTTCTCACTCTCCGATCTGGAGAAGATCATTGGCGAACGCGCACGTTCCGGCGATCCGGATTCGTGGACGGCCAAGCTCTTTCAGCGCGGCATGAGCAAGGCAGCGCAGAAACTCGGCGAAGAGGCGGTCGAAACGGTGATCGCAGCCGTCAGCGCCGACCGGGACGCGCTTGTTTCGGAAAGCGCCGATCTCATCTATCATTGGCTTGTCGTTCTCGGCATAGCGGACATTCCGCTGAGCGATGTGCTCAACGAGCTTGAACGCCGCACCGGTCGTTCGGGCATCGCCGAAAAGGCGTCTCGGCTGGACCGGGGCTGATCGCTGCGGAGGAACTCGATGGACCAGCTCGCTCCTACCGAGAAGTATTCACCCTATCGGTTCTTCTCGGCGGAGCAATGGTCGCGGTTCCGCGCCGATACGCCGATGACGCTCACCGAGGACGAGGTCCGTCGTCTGCGGTCGCTGAACGATCCGGTCGATCTCCACGAGGTCGAGCGCATCTACCTTTCGATGTCGCGGCTGTTGTCGGCCCATGTCGAAGCCAGTCAACTCCTGTTCAGGCAACGCCAGGTTTTTTTCAACGCGCTGGACGTGGCCAAGACACCGTTCATCATCGGCATTGCCGGTTCCGTGGCGGTTGGCAAATCGACCACGGCGCGCGTGCTAAAGGAGCTGCTGGCGCGCTGGCCGTCGAGTCCCAAGGTCGATCTGGTCACCACCGACGGTTTCCTGCTGCCGAACGAAGTCCTGCGCCGCAACAATCTGATGGAGCGCAAGGGCTTTCCCGACAGCTACGACGTCGGCGCGCTGCTGCGTTTCCTGTCCGGCATCAAATCGGCGCAGCGCAACGTCCGCGCGCCGGTCTATTCGCACCTGACCTATGACGTTATCCCGGGCGAGTTCCAGACCATCGACAGGCCGGACATCCTGATCTTCGAGGGCATCAATGTCCTGCAACCTGGCAAGCTGCCGAAGGACGGCAAGATCGTGCCTTTCCTGTCAGATTTCTTCGACTTCGCCATCTATATCGATGCCGAGGAGGCGCTTATCCATCACTGGTATATCGCCCGCTTCATGCGGCTGCGCGAAACCGCCTTCCGCGACCCAGCCTCCTTCTTCCACCGCTATTCGCAACTTTCCGAGGATGCGGCCCGCGCCATCGCCGAGGGCCTGTGGACCAACATCAACCTGAAGAACTTGCGCGAGAATATATTGCCGACCCGCGCCCGCGCCGATCTCATCCTGCGCAAGGGCGCCAATCATCTGGTCGAGGAAGTGGCGCTCCGAAAACTGTGAAATCCCGATTCATTCCTTAAAGTCATCTTAACCCCGTCTTCCTATTGTCAGGCCTGATCTGCGGGCTCGGCAAACAATGAATGCGCCATTCCTAAATATTGATTGGCCGGCAGCGGACCGCGTCGCACGTCCGGGCAGCGGCGCCGCCACGATTGCCCTGATCGTGCCGGTCCACAATGAGGAAGGCGCGATTGCCCCGTTCCTGAAGGCGGTGTGCGAAAGCACCGCTCCGCTGAAGGACAATGGCGTTGCCCTCGAGTTCATCTTCGTCAACGACGGCAGCAGCGATACGACGCTCGAAAAGCTGATCGAAGCCCAACAAGCAGACCCTCGCATCCACATAATCGACCTTTCACGCAATTTCGGCAAGGAAGCCGCGATGACCGCGGGCCTCGACAGCTGCGATGCCGATGCCGCGATCCCGATGGACGTCGATATGCAGGATCCGCCGCATGTCATCCCCTTGCTTGTGGAAAAGTGGCGCGAGGGGTTCGAGGTTGTTCTTGCCAAGCGAGCCAACCGGTCGAGCGACAGCTTTCTCAAGCAGCGCTCCGCCTCGATGTTCTACCGCGTTCACAACTGGATCGCGCAGCAGAAGATCCCGCACGATGTCGGCGACTTCCGTTTGATCGACCGTCAGGTCATCCAGGCGCTGCGGTCTTTGCCCGAACGCCGTCGTTTCATGAAGGGCCTGTTCGCCTGGGTCGGGTTCCGCACCGCAAGCGTCGAATATGTCCGCGATCAGCGGATCGCCGGCCAGTCGAAATTCTCCGGCTGGAAGCTGTGGAACTTCGCGCTCGAAGGCATCACCAGCTTCTCCACCGCTCCGCTTGAAATCTGGACCTATGTCGGCGCGACGATTTCCGCGCTGTCGTTCCTCTACGGCCTGCTGATCGTCGCCAAGACAATGATCTTTGGCGTTGATGTGCCCGGCTACGCCTCGCTGCTGGTCAGCGTTCTTTTTCTTGGCGGCATCCAGTTGCTCGGCATCGGCATCATCGGACAATACCTCGGCAGGGTCTACGCCGAGATCAAGCAGCGTCCGATCTACATTGTGCGCCGCAAATATGAGGGAATGAGCTAATGGAGCTCGACGCCTACCGACAGATGGCCGCCACCGAAGACGAGCATTGGTGGTTCTGCGGGCGTCGCGCCATCGCAGAGGCGGTCATTCGCAGCATCGACCTGCCCGAAAAGGCGCGCATCGTCGAGATCGGCGCCGGCACCGGCGGCAACATCCGGATGCTGGAGCAGTTCGGCACCGTGACGGCAGTCGAGATGAGCGATCTCGCACGCAGGATTGCCTGGGAAAAGACCGGCCGCGACTTCCTTGCCGGACATCTGCCGGACAACATTCCTGTCACGCCGCAAAGCTGCGACCTGGTTTGCCTGTTCGACGTGCTGGAACATGTCGCCGAAGACGAGGCATCGCTTGCCGCGATCCGCCAGATGCTGAAACCAGCCGGCAGCGTCATCCTTACGGTGCCCGCACACCAATGGTTGTGGAGCACGCATGATGTGGGGCTGCATCATATGCGGCGCTATTCACGCAATCTGCTGCGTGAACGAATTGAAAGGGCTGGTTTCAGGATCGACCGGCTGAGCTACACAAATGCCGCACTCTTTCCTGTAGCGGCACTGGCACGGCTGGTGGATAGGTTGCGCAAGCCCGCCTTGCCAGCCGGCCATGCAACGCCGTCGAAACCACTGAATGCGGCGATGAAGGCAGTGTTTTCGGCGGAAGGCCGCATCATACCAAATGCAAGCCTGCCCTTCGGTGTTTCGCTGCTGGCGGTATTCCGCAAGGACGACGCCGTCGAAACCGGTCGCCTCGACGAGAAATTGGCAGCTTGACCGCGCAATGGGCACCGGTTCGTATCGTCGACTATCGCGCTTTGCGCTAATTGGCATTGCGTCGACGCTGATCTATGCCGTTTGTGCTCTCCTGCTGTCGCGTGGGCAGGCGACGGCGGCCCTGCCGGCGGCGCTCACATCGTTTGCGGCCTACGCCGTTGCCGCGCTGTTTTCTTACACCGGGCATAAATATTTCACCTTCACCTCGGGCGGCAGCCACGCGATGGAACTGCCCCGCTTTCTCCTGCTCACCGCTTCCGGCCTCGCTGTCGCAATCGCCCTGCCGGGGCTTTTGACCCAGATGCTCGGCGTCCCTGCCGCAGTCCCGATCCTGCTTACCTGCATTGCCGTGCCGGTCATCAACTATGTCGTCCTCGGACGCTGGGTGTTTCGTGGTCTCTAGCGCGCGATCCCTCAGTGAACTGCTGCCCGGTGCCAACCGTTTCTCGCCGTTTGCGGGCGTGGCGGGCGCCCCGTTGCTGCTGGCCTGCCTGGTCGTCATATACGCCGTCTGGCTGACAACAATTGCGATACCGACCAATGTCGACGTGTCATGGCTTCTGGTCGTCTGTGATCGGCTGCTTGGCGGAGAGCGGCTCAACACCGACATCATGGAGACCAACCCACCTTTCTCGATCTGGCTCTACATGCCGTTCATGCTCCTGGAAAAGCTCACCGGCATACGTGCGGAATTCTGGCTGACGCTTGGTGTCGTTTGCCTGAGCCTGGCCAGTCTTTTCGTTTCTGTCCGCATTCTCGCGCGCGATGAACCGGTTTACCGGCAGCCCCATGCGTTCTGGGCAGCAGCGGCGGCCCTGGGCTGGGTTCTCTGTTTCATGCCGGATCAATTCGGCCAACGCGAGCACTTCGCGTTGATTGCCATTCTGCCTTGGGTGGCGTTGCAATGCACACGTCAGCGGAACCCGGATTTCAGCGCCGGCTCGCGCCTGGAGCACATGGTCGCGGGCTTCGGCGCGGCGATCGTGGTCATGGTCAAGCCGCCCTATTTTGCGCTGGCCTTCATGTTGCCGTCACTCTGTCTTGCGGTTGAAAGGCGGTCGCTGAAACCGCTCTTCGTCGTGGAGAACCTGCTTGGCGCTACGATCGTGGCCGCCTATGTCGCGTCCATCGCGCTCTTCGACCGTGCTTATTTAAGCGAAGTCCTGCCCTTGGTCAGCGAGGTCTATCTTCCGTTGAGGGCCTCTACCGCCGATATGCTGGCGAACTGGCCGAAAGTGGTGCTGCTTCTGGCCGCCGCTACCGTGCTTGCGGCCGGCGGCCTGAGGCAGACGAACTGGGACGTCAGGATTCCGCTTCTGACCGCACTGGGGTTCATTCCGGCCTTCATCGTCATGGGCAAGGGTTGGCCCAATCACGCCCTGGCGATGGTCGTTGTTGCAACACTTGCATTTGGCATCCAGCTTCTGCGGTTCGGCACATTCCGCAGTGCAGGCTTCATTCGCAAGGCCGCCCTGATCTTCGGCTGCGTGCTGGTGCTGCAACTAGCGGTCAGGGCACAGTACGCGGCGCTGACGACGGACAACGGCCCGATCGGGCGCTCTGTCGCCGCGATCCGCGCAACGGTCGAAACCCCGACCATCATGTCGATCGCCGACCGGATGCAGGTTGCCCATCCCCTCGCCAGGCTGGTCGACGGCAGGTTCATATCACGCCATCCGAGCGCCTGGGCGGTCTCCAACGCTGACACGCTCGCCCGCGCCACCGGCGATCTCGAACGGAGACGGGAACTTGAAAGCATCCGCGATCGGGTGATCGGCGAATACGCCGCCGAGATATCAGCGAAGAAGCCCGATGTCGTGCTGTCAGGCTCGCCCGCGCGGACAGCCCTGATGCTGCAGGACAAGCGGATCGGAGCCGCCTTGGCCGACTATCGTCTGCTGCACCACGAGCCGGAAATCACTGTCTATCTGCGTTACACGGCGCCTGCGCCGCTCCAAACCAATTGAGCAGAGGCTCCCGGAAGACCATGGCACGGCTGGATCCAATCGCTCCGCTGGACGACGTATGGCTCGAGCTCGAGAGCCTCGGTGCAACATCATGAGCGTCTCGAACGACATTGACGGCTTGAGCCGGTGGCGCGGCCGGAATATCGCGGCGGCGCTGCTTCCTAGCCGCAATGTCCTGGCCATTGCCGCAGTCACCGTGTTCTCCATCGTCTGGCAGCGGCGTTGGGGGACTGTTCCCGATACTAGCTGGCTGATCACGGTATGCGAGCGGATGCTCTCCGGTGAGCGGCTTTACTCGCAGATCCACGAGACCAACCCTCCATTCAGCGTATGGCTCTATCTGCCGCCAGTGGCTGTGGCCAGATTGCTGGGCGCCGCCCCGGAAATCCTGGTTGAGGCCTGGACATACCTTGCCGTGCTTATCGGACTTTCGCTCTCGGGCGTGATCGTCAAGCGCGGGGGTTTCACCGAAACTGCATCACTGTTTGCACTGGGGCCAGCGTTTTGCGCAATGCTGGTGATCTTCCCCGGCAACGCGTTCAGCGAGCGAGAGCATATCGGCATGGCGCTTTTCATGCCGCTGCTTGCGCTTCACGCCTGGCGTGCGCGCAGAGATGCAGCCGCCCAACCAGGCCCGGGGATCGCCGTACTCGCCGGCCTGTCGGGCAGCATTTTGCTGCTGGTCAAGCCCTACTATGCGATCATGGTGTTGGCGCCAGCGCTGGTCGTTGCAGTGCGCCGGCGCAGCCTGAAATCGATCTTCGCCCTGGAACACTGGGTCATTGGCGGCATCTGCATTGTCTATCTCGGCGCGGTCACGCTGATCCATCCGGAATTCCTGCGCGACATCTATCCCCTCTTGGCGGATGTTTATGGAAAGCTCGGCATCTTTTGGCCCATCGTGATCGGCCACGGTTTCGCGTGGTGTTTCCTCGTCTTCCTGATTTGGTGGCTGTGGCCGGCCGGGCGGTTTCCAGAGCTGGCGGCGGTAGCGCTGGCTGCATCGATCGCCGGCATGTTTCCCCTGTTCTACCAAGCGAAAGGCTGGTCTTATCATGCCTATCCCGCGATCTTTTGCGCCGTGGCAGCCATTTTGTGCCTGCTGGCAGTGCCCAGGATCGTGCGGCAGCCGTCGAAGCTGTTGGCGTTCGTGACGGCGCCTTCGCGAGCTTGGGCACTGGCGGGGGTGGCAATCGCTTTCTTGCCATACTGGAGCACCCAGAAACCGGGGCCGGCGCTGGTTGCCGCCATTCGCGCCGCGACCGATCGGCCTACTATTGCGTTGATCAGTTCGGATATGTCCTCGGGACATCCGTTGACCCGCATGATCGATGGGCAGTTCGTTTCGACCCATGTCAGCGATTGGCTCGGAGTGTTCGCGCTTTCCCTGTCCCGGCAGGCAGCCCTTTCCGGTGATACCGCTGAAGCCACGCGTTACCAGGCCATCATGGCGCGTTACGTCGAAAGCAAACGCAAAGAATTCGCGCGTCTGCGCCCGGATATCATTGTCTTCAAGAAAAACAACGCGATGTGGACAAGCCAACTGACAGAGCGTTTTGGCTTTGACGCCATCCTGGCGCACTACCGCATTCTCGTCGAGGACGAGACCGAGCGCATCTATCTGCGCGACGATTATGTCCGGTCGGGCGACCGGCCACCCGAATTGAGCAAGGCCTCGGAAAAACCATGACGCGGCTGGTGGTCGTGGCCGGTCGGCCATTTCCCAGAGCTGGCTGCCGTAGCGCTGGCAGCATCTATTGCCGGCTTGTTCCCGCTGTTCTACCAGGACAAAGGCTGGACGTATCATGCCTACCCATCGATTTTTTACGCTGTAGCGGCTAGTCTTTGCTTGCTGGCCTTGCCGAGAAGCGAGCGGCAATCGGCAGGGCTGCTCTCCCGCCTGGCGGCTCCCCCGCGAGCCTTGGTGTCGCTGGCGATTGTGGCTGCCTTCTTACCGAACTGGGGCACTCAGAAGCCAGGCGCGGTGTTGGTCGCCGTGATACGCGCCGCGACCGATCGACCAAACGTCGCCTTGATCAGTCCAGATATAGACACTGGACATCCACTAAGCCGCATGATCGGCGGCCAGTTCGTTTCGGCCGATCCCAATGACTGGCTTGGAGCGTTTGCAATGGCTCTGTCCCGGCAAGCCACGCTTTCGCGTGACGTCGCCCAAGCCACGCATTACGAGATGATCATGGAGCGTTACGCTGAAAGCAAACGCCAAGAATTTGAGCGTCTGCGCCCTGATATTATTATCTCTACGAAAGTTATCAGGAAAGATGATGGCCCTTGGACAAGCCAACTGATGGAGCGTTTTGGCTTTGACGCGATCCTGGCGCACTATCGCATTCTCGTCGAGGACGAGACCGAGCGCATCTATCTGCGCGACGATTATGTCCGGCCGGGCGACCGGCCACCCGAACAGCCTATTTCGGCATCGTCACCCGACGCAGCGTCAGATTGATGCGGCCGCCGTTCTTGAGCAATGCCGAGGTCGAGGGGTAGATGCGGTCAACGCCGTGAAAGCAGAGGCGGCCTTCGCCGCCGAGCACGACGACGTCGCCGCTCTTCAATCTGAACGATTTGGTGGCGCCGTCGCGCATGGTCTGGCCGACCCGGAACAGGCAATCGTCGCCGAGTGAGGCCGAGACGACAGGCGCGGAGAAATCGCTCTCGTCGCGATCCTGGTGAAGACCCATCTTGGCATCCTGGGAATAGAAATTGACCAGGCAGGCCTCCGGCGGGTGCGCATAGGCAGATACGTCCCGCCACAGTTCGAGCAGCATCTCCGGGATCGGCGGCCACGGCCTTCCGGTCACCGGGTGAGTCGGCTGGTAGCGATAGCCGTGCTCCTTGTCGGTGACCCAGCCCAGCGGGCCGCAATTGGTCATGCGCACGCTCATCTCCTTGCCGGTACGCGGCATCGCCGGCACGAACAGCGGGGCTTCCTGCACGACCTCCCTGATATCTTCCACCAGCACTTCCTGCATGGCGCGCGACAGGTAACCAGGCATATGGCGGACGCCTTTGGGCAGCACGAGCATCGGGTCGCTTGATCCGTTGGTCTGGAAAATCAGAATGCCACCGTCAAACGAAAACGGCGACCCGAAAGCGGCCTCCGGCAGTGGCTGCACACTTCACACCGGCGATCTGGGATCCGAAGCCGATTCGGCTGTCAGTCATCCTCGACCCGGCCACGCATTTTCTTGATCGAGCCGCGCCCGGCTTTGCTCTTCAGCCGTCTTTCGACCGCGCCCTTGGACGGCCTTGTCTTCTTGCGCGGCGGTGGCGGCGGTTCGGCGGCCTTGGCGACCAGTGCCGTCAGCCGCGCCCGGGCGTCCGCCCGGTTCTGCTCCTGCGTGCGGAAGCGTCCGGCTTCGATGACGATGACGCCGTCCTTGGTGGCGCGCTGGCCGGCAAGCTTGATGGTCCGTTCGCGCACACGCTCCGACAGGCCCGGTGCATTGGCAGCATCGAAGCGCAATTGCACCGCCGTCGCCACCTTGTTGACGTTCTGGCCGCCCGGGCCGGACGAACGGATGAAGTCCTCGTGCAGGTCACCCGGACTAATCACCGCATCGTCGGTGATGATGATTTTTTCGTCGGCGTTCATGCCGCAGTCATGGCGCGGCAGGCGAAAAAAGAAAAGGCCCGATCGAAGCCGGGCCTTGAAGCGCGACGGCTATTCAGCCGCTACCTGCATGCGTGGTGCAGCGCCGAGCACGGTTGCGTCGACATGGGCCTCGAACTTTTCGAAATTGTCGACGAACATGCCAACCAGCCTTGCCGCCTGCCGGTCATAGGCGGGCTTGTCGATCCAGGTCGATCTCGGGTCGAGAATGGCGCGGTCGACGCCGGTAACCGTCACCGGCACGTCGAAACCGAAATTGGCGTCGGTCCGGAAGTCGGCCGCTTTCAGCGAGCCGTCGAGTGCTGCCGCAAGCAGCGCCCGCGTTGCCTTGATCGGCATCCGCTTGCCGGTGCCGTAAGCGCCGCCGGTCCAGCCGGTGTTGACCAGCCAGCAATCGACGCCGTGGCGGGCGATGAGCTCGCGCAGCAGATTGCCGTATTCCGACGGATGCCGCGGCATGAACGGTGCGCCGAAGCATGTCGAAAATGTCGCTTCGGGTTCAGTAACGCCTTTCTCGGTCCCCGCCACCTTGGCGGTATAGCCGGAGAGGAAATGGTACATCGCCTGCGCCGGGGTCAGCCGCGCGATCGGCGGCATCACGCCGAACGCGTCGGCGGTCAGCATGATGATATTCTTCGGGTGGTTGGCGCGCCCCGTCTTGCTGGCGTTCGGAATGAAGTGGAGCGGGTAGGCGCAGCGTGTGTTTTCGGTCAGCCCGCCATCGTCGAAATCCGGCACGCGACCGGCGTCGAGCGCGACATTCTCCAGCACCGTGCCGAAGCGCTGGGTGGTGGCGAAGATCTCCGGCTCGGCTTCGGCCGAAAGCTTGATCGTCTTGGCATAGCAGCCGCCTTCGAAATTGAAGATGCCGTGCGGTCCCCAGCCATGCTCGTCATCGCCGACCAGCGTGCGCGACGGGTCGGCCGACAACGTCGTCTTGCCGGTCCCGGAAAGGCCGAAGAAGACGGCCGCGTCGCCGGCGAGTCCTTCATTGGCAGAGCAATGCATCGGCATCACGCCTTTTGCCGGCAGCAGATAGTTGAGCACGGTGAATACCGACTTCTTCATCTCGCCGGCATAGGAGGTACCGCCGATCAACACGATCATGCGCGAAAGATCGACGGCGATCACCGTTTCGCCGCGCGTGCCGTGGCGGGCGGGATCGGCGCGGAACGACGGCAGGTCGATGATCGTCAAATCGGGCACGAAATGCTCGAGTTCGGCGGCTGCCGGCCGGATGAGCAGATTGCGGATGAACAAGGAGTGCCAGGCAAGCTCCGTGATCACCCGGGTCGGCAGCTTCAGCTCCTCGTCGGCGCCGCCGACCAGGTCCTGCACATAAAGGTCCTTTCCAGCCGCATGGGCGCGAAAATCGGCAAGCAGCGTATCGAACTGCCCCGGCGAAATCGCTTTGTTGTTGTCCCACCATACATGCGGCGCGGTGCTTTCGTCGCGCACCACGAATTTGTCCCTGGGCGAGCGGCCGGTGTGCTGCCCGGTTTCGGCGGCAAGCGCGCCATGCGCGGTGAGTCGGGCCTCGCCACGGCGGATTGCCTCCTCGTAGAGCGCGGCCGCGCCGAAATTATAGCGCACCACGCCCGTGGTTCTCAGGCCGATCCGATCGATTGTACATGCAGGATTGCGTTTGCCGGCTTCCGACATGGGTGTCCCTTCTTCGATTTACCGCGTCTTTACCGGCGAATTCCGGAACCCCCATTGCAGGAGCTAAAAACGTCAAAACCAGAAAAGGCGAATGATATCAAATCATTAATCGATTTAAATATTTTGAAAGTTGTTTAAATCGTTTATATGTGCAAAAACACTGATGGTTGCCCAAAGGATTGGCGATGTTCATTCGTCCAATCCATATCGAGGTACAATTGTGGCCGCCGGCATGCCGCGCGTGACAGCGGATAGAGCCTATGCCACATTTTGTACCTAATTTGTCCTGCAAAAGCCCCTTCTCGACGAAAGAAGGGACAGCTCATGAGGGAGCCGCTTGAAATGGCAACAATCGCGCTTGTCGACGACGATCGCAACATTCTGACTTCGGTTTCGATCGCCCTCGAATCCGAGGGTTATCGGGTTGAAACCTACACGGATGGGGCGTCGGCGCTGGAGGGACTGGCGGCGCGCCCGCCGAACCTCGCCATCCTCGACATCAAGATGCCGCGCATGGACGGCATGGAGCTGCTGCGCCGGATGCGCCAGAAATCCGACCTGCCGGTGATCTTCCTGACCTCCAAGGACGACGAGATCGATGAACTGTTCGGCCTCAAGATGGGCGCCGACGACTTCATCCGCAAACCCTTCTCGCAGCGTCTTCTGGTCGAGCGCGTCCGCGCCGTGCTGCGCCGCGCCAGTACCCGCGAGGCGGCCGCCAAGGCGCCCAACCAGCAGGCTCGGTCGCTTGAGCGCGGCCAGCTTGTCATGGACCAGGAGCGCCACACCTGCACCTGGAAGGGCGAGCCGGTGACGCTTACCGTCACCGAGTTCCTCATCCTGCATTCGCTGGCCCAGCGTCCAGGCGTCGTAAAAAGCCGTGATGCGCTGATGGATTCGGCTTATGATGAGCAGGTCTATGTCGATGACCGCACCATCGACAGTCACATCAAGCGGCTGCGCAAAAAGTTCAAGGCCGTCGATGATGACTTCGAAATGATCGAAACCCTTTACGGAGTCGGATATCGGTTCCGCGAAGCTTGAGTCGAGCGGGAGCTGCTATTCGATGGCAGTGGAAGTAGAGCGAGTGAGACGATCGGGCGCCGCCAGGCGCCCGCCGCGGATTCTGCCCGCCTTCGTGTCGAAAATCACGGTGCCGATGCGCCGGTTTCTCGGCCATCACATCTTTTCCAGCCTGACGCGGCGTATTCTCTTTCTCAATCTTGCCGGCCTGGCCGTCCTGGTCACCGGCATTCTCTACCTCAACACCTTTCGAGACGGGCTGATCGACGCCCGTGTCGAGAGCCTGATGACCCAGGGCGAGATCATTGCCGGCGCGATTGCCGCATCGGCGACGGTCGAGACCGATTCGATCAGCATCGATCCGGAAAAGCTGCTTGAGTTGCAGGCTGGCGAAAGCCTCGGCCCGGGCTCCGATCAGCTCGACAATCTCGATTTCCCGATCAATCCGGAGCGCGTGGCGCCGGTGCTCAGGCGGTTGATCTCGCCGACGCGCACGCGCGCCCGCATTTACGACCGCGACGCCAACCTGCTGCTCGATTCCCGCCATCTCTATTCGCGCGGTCAGATCCTTCGCTACGATCTGCCGCCGGTCGAAGAGGAGCAGCCGGATCTTCTGGAGCGCATCCAGAAATTCGTCTTCGATTTCTTCCGCAATAAGCAGCTGCCCGTCTATCGCGAGCAGCCGGGCGGCAACGGTGCCGCGTTTCCCGAAGTGGTCAAGGCGCTTACCGGCAGTCCGTCGACGATCGTGCGGATCTCGGAGCAGGGCGAGCAGATCGTTTCCGTGGCGGTGCCGATCCAGCGCTTCCGTGCCGTTCTCGGCGTACTGATGCTGTCGACCGAAGGTGGCGACATCGACAAGATCGTCGCGGCCGAGCGCAAGGCGATCCTGCGCGTGTTCGGCATCGCCGCGCTGGTTACCGCTATCCTGTCGATGCTGCTGGCCTCCACCATCGCCAACCCGCTGCGCCGGCTTTCCGCGGCGGCGGTCAGGGTTCGCCGCGGTGTCAAGAACCGCGAGGAAATTCCCGACTTCTCCGACCGCCAGGACGAGATCGGCAATTTGTCGATCGCCGTGCGCGACATGACCAATGCGCTCTACGCCCGCATTGAGGCGATCGAAAGTTTTGCCGCGGATGTCTCGCATGAATTGAAGAACCCACTCACCTCGCTGCGCAGCGCGGTGGAGACATTGCCGCTGGCCAAGAACGACAATTCGCGCAGCCGGCTGATGGATATCATCCAGCACGATGTGAGGCGCCTGGACCGCCTGATCACCGATATTTCCGATGCCTCCCGTCTCGATGCCGAACTGGCGCGGGAAGACGCGGGAACTGTCGACCTGAAGAAGTTCATCACCGATCTGGTCGCCGTCTCGCGCGAGGCCACACGCAACAAGAAGGCGGTCGAGATCGAATTCAAGGTCGCCAAACTGCCGCAGGGCGTGAAAGGCTACTTCGTCGTCGGCCATGATCTGAGGATCGGCCAGGTGATCACCAACCTGATCGAGAATGCCCGCTCGTTCGTTCCCGAAGAACGTGGCCACATCACCATATCGCTGGCGCGCGCCGGCAAGTTCAACATCGTCACCGTCGACGACAATGGCCCCGGCATCCGGGCCGACAACATCGATCGCATTTTCGAGCGGTTCTATACCGACCGGCCGGCCGGCGAGGCGTTCGGCCAGAACTCGGGCCTTGGCCTGTCGATATCCCGGCAGATCGTCGAAGCCCATGGCGGCACGTTGAGCGCCGAGAACATCCCGGGCACCAAGCCTGGCGAGATCAAGGGCGCCCGCTTCGTGGTGACGCTGCCGGCCGAAGGCTGACGGATGAATTCCAATCACGCCTGGTCCTATTGTGCAGCCTGAAAACATTCACGGCACCGCCATCCTGATAGGTGATTGCGGCATTCTCATCACCGGACCGTCCGGCTTGGGCAAGACGACGCTGGCGCTCGCCTTGATCGATCATTGCAGCCAGCGCGGGCTGTTTTCGCGGCTGATCGGCGATGACCAGCTCTTTGCTGCCGATTGCGAGGGGCGGCTGGTCTGCCGCGCACCAGTCAGCATAGCCGGCCTCGTCGAGGTGCCGGGATTCGGCCCCAAGCCGATACCATTCGAGCCAAGCTGCGTGATCGACCTCATTATCCGGCTGGTGCCAGCCGGCAAAATGGCCCGCTTCCAGGAAGACTGCAGCGAACTCGTTTTCGGCGTACCAGTGCCGCGCATCGATCTTGCCGGGCGCAATGTCGCGGCGGCCTTGCCGGCAGTGATGTCGCGCCTGTCGATTGCGCCTTTCCTGTGATCCGATTTGGATTTTTTGCTGCAATGCGTCAAATTGGTCTGGGCCGGCGCAATTTTGGGCTTGTCAACGGGCCTTGCGTCGACAAGATAGCGCTCCCGCCACCTGGAACGGTCGGCGAGCATAAAATGCGCCTGTGAAGCGGCGATGACGGGAGCCACCAAAGAATGATCGGACTCGTGCTTGTAACGCACGGTCAACTGGCCGCCGAGTTCCGCAATGCCGTGGAACATGTCGTAGGGCCACAAGACAATTTCGAGACCGTGGCGATCGGTGCCGACGATGATATGGAACAACGCCGCCGCGACATTATCGACGCAGTCGGCCGCGTCGATACCGGATCAGGCGTCATCGTTTTGACCGACATGTTCGGCGGCACGCCCTCCAACCTCGCCATTTCCGTGATGGAATCCGGCCGCATCGAGGTCATTGCCGGCATGAACCTGCCGATGCTGATCAAGCTGTCCAGCGTTCGCAAAGGCGACAACATGGCGGCCGCGCTGGATGAGGCGCAGGCTGCCGGCCGCAAATACATCAACGTCGCCAGTCAGCTCCTGAGCAGCAAATGAGCGCGCTGTTGCCGGAAAAGGACAAGATCGTTCGCGACTTTCCGATCGTCAACCAGCGCGGCCTGCACGCGCGCGCCTCGGCCAAGTTCGTTCAAATTGCCAGCGGCTTCAATGCCACGGTCCAGGTCGAGAAGGACGGCGTCAAGGTCGGCGGCACCTCGATCATGGGCCTGATGATGCTGGCGGCGAGCCCCGGCTATTCGATCCGCGTCACCGCCAGCGGCCCGCAGGCCGAAGAGGTCATCGATGCGCTGGAGCAACTGGTTGCTTCCCGTTTTGGCGAGGAATGCTGACGGCGCTCTCTCGTGTTGGTCGCCGCTGAAGACATGCACGGATAAAGATTTCTTTATATCCCATTGTCGTCCGACTCCCGATCTGCTAGTCAGGCCGGCAACTCGCGCCCTCCGACACGCCTTCGGGGCGGGGCGCGTCCCGCAATCAATTCGCATCGGAGCACTGCCATGACGGGTAGCAAGGATTATGTGGTCGCCGACATCGCGCTTGCCGGCTGGGGCCGCAAGGAGATCGAGATCGCCGAAACCGAAATGCCGGGCCTGATGGCCTGCCGCGAGGAATTCGGCGACAAGAAGCCGCTCAGGGGCGCGCGCATCACCGGCTCGCTGCACATGACCATCCAGACCGCGGTGCTGATCGAAACGCTTAAGGCGCTCGGCGCCGATATCCGCTGGGCTTCCTGCAACATCTTCTCGACCCAGGACCACGCTGCCGCGGCCATTGCCGAGGCCGGAATTCCGGTGTTTGCCGTCAAGGGCGAGACGCTGGAGGATTATTGGGTCTACACCGACAAGATCTTCCAGTGGGCCGATGGCGGCACCTCCAACATGATCCTCGACGACGGTGGCGATGCTACCATGTACATCCTGATCGGCGCCCGCGCCGAGGCCGGCGAGGATGTGCTGTCCAATCCGGGCAGCGAAGAGGAAGAGATCCTGTTTGCCCAGATCAAGAAGCGCATGCAGGCATCGTCGGGCTTCTTCACCAAGCAGAAGGAAGCAATCCGCGGCGTCACCGAAGAGACGACGACCGGCGTCAATCGGCTCTATCAGTTGCAGAAAAAAGGCCTGCTGCCGTTCCCGGCGATCAACGTCAATGATTCCGTCACCAAGTCGAAATTCGACAACAAATATGGCTGCAAGGAATCGCTCGTCGACGGCATTCGCCGCGGCACCGACACGATGATGGCCGGCAAGGTCGCGGTCGTCTGCGGCTATGGCGACGTCGGCAAGGGCTCGTCGGCTTCGCTCAAGGGTGCCGGTGCCCGCGTCAAGGTCACCGAGGTCGATCCGATCTGCGCGCTGCAGGCAGCGATGGACGGTTTCGAGGTGGTCACGCTCGAAGACGCGGCACCGACGGCCGACATCGTCATCACCACCACCGGCAACAAGGACGTCGTTACCCTCGACCACATGCGCCTGATGAAGGACATGGTGATCGTCGGCAACATCGGTCACTTCGACAACGAGATCCAGGTGGCGTCGCTGCGCAACCTGAAATGGACCAACATCAAGCCGCAGGTCGATATGATCACCTTCCCGGACGGCAAGCGGATGATCCTTTTGTCGGAAGGCCGTCTGCTCAACCTCGGCAACGCCACCGGCCACCCGAGCTTCGTCATGTCGGCGTCCTTCACCAACCAGGTGTTGGCGCAGATCGAGCTGTACACCAAGCCCGGTCAGTACGAAAACCAGGTCTACGTCCTGCCGAAGCATCTCGACGAAAAGGTCGCGCGCCTGCATCTCGACAAGCTCGGTGCCCGCCTGACCGAACTATCCGGCGAACAGGCCGCCTATATCGGCGTCACTCCGCAGGGACCGTTCAAGCCGGAACACTACCGCTATTAACCACGGCGAAACTTGCCACTAGATATTGAAGCCGGGCGATTGACTTTTCGCCCGGCTTTATTTTTGCGCTGATTGATTCTTCACGCCGATTCGCGCAAGCGCTATGGTGCTGATTCGCGGTCCGGGGACGAGGCCCGGGCGCACGCATCAGGGCGGTCTTGCATTCAGGCGGCGAAGAGGACCAAGACATGCCGGGGGATAACCCGCCTTGCGCGGGACAGGCCGTTTCCGGCGGCCATAACGATTCGATCACGGGCTCCGCTGCCAGAGGCGGCAGCCTTTTATGCCGTGCCGGCAGCCGTGTCGGGGTGCTGCTTGCTTCTTCCGCGCTGGTTGGTCCGCTGCTTGGCTTTGCCGCACATGCCCAAACCCGCGTGGCGCAAAAGGCCGGGCTGTCGGTCAGCACGGTCGAGGTCATGCAACTCGCCATGTTTGTCGGCGTCATGGGGGCGGCATTGCTGTCGGCCATCTTTCTGATCCGCGAAAGGGCGCGCACCGCGGCGGAAAATGCCGAGCTCAGGACCCGCATCGCCGACGTCAATGCCGCGCTGCAGCGCTCCGAGGCGCTGCTCCATTCCCGCGACCAGCGCGTGGTCGTATGGGCCGCCGAAAACAAGAAACCCGAGCTTGTCGGAACATTGCCGATCGAGAGCGGCGCGCCGGAGGACCGGGCGGCCTTCCTGGCTTTCGGCCGCTGGCTGATGCCGCGTTCGGCGGCCGCGTTGGAACATGCCGTGGCGGCGCTGCGGGACAAGGCAAAGCCCTTCGATCTGGTCATCGAATCGCAGGCCGGCCAGCCGCTCGAGGTTCACGGCCGCAAGAGTGCGGCGCATGTATTGGTTCGCTTCGTCTCGCTTTCGGAGACACAGCGAAGCCAGGCCAGGCTGAAGATCGAGAACCAGCGCTTGGCCGCCGACCATGAGACGCTGATCGGACTTCTCGATGCGCTCAAGATGCCGTCATGGCTACGCACCGTCGACGGGCGGCTGAAATGGGTCAACCGGGCCTATGCCGAAGCGGTCGAGGCCGAGAATGCCGAATCGGCGGTTCGTGACAGCAAGGAATTCCTCGGCGGCCAGGCGCGCGACACGATTGCTGCGCAACACAAGTCGCAGCCCGTCTTCGAACAGACGCTCTCCACTGTGATCGAAGGCGACCGCCGTATGTTTGCCGTGACCGACTTTGCCGGGGCGGATGGTTCGGCTGGTCTTGCCTGCGACATCAGCGCCATCGAGGCCATTCGCGCCGAGTATGAACGGACCGTGCAGAGCCACGCCGATACGCTCGATCAGCTCAACACTGCCGTGGCGATTTTCGATACCGACGAGAAATTGCGGTTTTTCAATCAGGCGTTCCAGAAACTATGGGGCCTCGACAGCGGCTTCCTGCACAGCGCGCCGGACAACGCCTTGCTGCTCGACCGCCTGCGCAGCGAAGGCAAGATTGCCGAGCAGCCCGAATGGCGGCGCTGGAAAGAGAGCTTGCTCGGCGCTTATCGCGCGGTTGAATCGCAGGAGCATTGGTGGCATCTGCCGGACGGCAAGACCATTCGCGTCGTCGCCAACCCGCAGCCCAAGGGCGGCGTCACCTGGGTGTTCGAGAACCTGACCGAGAAGATGGACCTTGAAAGCCGCTACCAGACCGCCGTCCGGGTTCAGGGCGAGACGCTCGACAACCTTGCCGAAGGCGTCGCTGTATTCGGTCCCGACGGCAGGCTGAGATTGTCCAACCCGGCCTTCGCAGCACTGTGGGGGCTGGATGCCGATGCCTCAAAACCCAACGTCCATGTCTCGACGATCCGCGACCTTTGCGACCGCCGTGCCGTCGACAGTCCGTGGGGCGGGTTCGTTGCCGCCATCACCGGCTTCGACGACGAGCGCCGCGACCGCCACGGCCAGACCGAATTGAACAACGGCACCGTTTTGCGCTACGCCGTCATCCCCTTGCCCAACGGCCAGGTGATGATGACCTTCGTCGACGTTACCGACAGCGTCAATGTCGAGCGGGCGCTGAAGGACAAGAATGAGGCGCTGCAAAAGTCCGACCAGATCAAGAACGAATTCGTGCAGCACGTCTCCTATGAGCTGCGCTCGCCACTCACCAACATCATCGGCTTTACCGAGCTTCTTTCACTGCCGTCGACTGGTCCGTTGAACCAGAAGCAACGCGAATATATCGGGCATGTCGGCTCGTCCTCCTCGGTCCTGCTCACCATCGTCAACGACATCCTCGATCTGGCGACGGTGGATGCCGGCATCATGGAACTCGACATTTCCGAAGTTCACATCGATCGAACCATTACAGCCGCCGCCGAACTGGTCGCCGACCGACTGGAGGAACATGCGATCAAGCTTAGGATCGACGCAGCGGCCGCGCCGAAAACCTTCCACGGCGACGAAATCCGGGTCCGCCAGATCCTCTACAATCTGCTCAGCAATGCCGCCAATTACGCGCCGGAGGCGAGCACCATAACGCTCGCCTGCCGCCAACTTGCCGACGGCGTGGAATTTTCCGTTCACGATGACGGTCCCGGCATGCCGCCGGACCTGCTTGACTCGGTGTTCCGGCGCTTCGAGCCGCGCACCAATGGCGGCCGCCGCCGCGGCGCCGGGCTCGGCCTGTCGATCGTCAAGAGCTTTGTCGAACTGCATGGCGGCAGCGTCCGCATCGAGACCGGCAGGGACAAGGGCACTACGGTTGTTTGCGCCTTTCCCGACACGCCGTCCGGCATCCGCGCGGCGGCCGAGTAGCGCGTTCGATGGCGGTATTGGTGCTGGAGCGTTTTCTCGCCGACGAGGCTGCGACGGCAAGGCTTGGTGAGGACCTCGCCATGTCGCTGCGCATTGGCGACGTGCTCGCTCTCAAGGGCGATCTCGGCGCCGGCAAGTCGACCTTGGCGCGGGCGCTGGTCAAGGCACTGGCCGACGATGCCGGCCTCGACGTGCCGAGCCCGACCTTTACGCTGGTCCAGAGTTACGACACGCGTGTGCCGGTCCATCATTTCGATCTCTACCGCTTGGGCGCGGCATCCGAGTTGGACGAGCTGGGTTTCGACGAGGCGCTGACGCAAGGGGCCGCACTGGTCGAATGGCCGGAACGGGCAGAGGCATATTTGCCGAAAACCTCGGTGCTGGTCGAACTTCTCCAGCAGGGCGACGGCCGATTGGCGAGACTATCGGGAGGGGGCGCCGCCTTCGAGCGCGCGGCGCGATCGCTGGCCATGCGCGATTTTCTCGGCCAGGCCGGTTGGGGCGAAGCGCAGCGGCGATATTTCATCGGTGATGCCTCGGCTCGCTCCTACGAGATCGTCACGCTCGCCGGATTTCCGCCGCGCGTGCTGATGAACTCGCCAAGGCTGGTGCTCGGACCGCCAGTCCGCGACGGCAAACCCTATGCCGAGATCGCCCACACCGCGCAATCCGTTTCGGCGTTCGTCGCCATTGACCGTGCCTTGCGGGCCGGCGGCATCAGCGTCCCGGAAATCCATGCCCAGGATCTCGACCAGGGTTTTCTGCTGCTGGAGCATCTCGGGTCCCAAGGGTTCCTGGACAAGCGCGGCCAGCCGGTGGCCGAGCGCTACGCGGCGGCGGCCGAACTGCTTGCCATGATGCACGGCAAAACATGGCCGGCCAGCATGCAGGCCGGCCCCGGCGTCTTCCACGAGGTGCCGCCTTTCGATCGCGACGCCATGATGATCGAGGCCGAATTGCTGGTCGACTGGTATGTCCCTGCGATATCAGGCGCTCCGCCAAGCGAGGCGTTGCGCGCCGGTTATCGCAGCGAATGGAATGCGGTGCTCGATCGGCTCGAGGGGCGCGAATACACGCTAATGCTGCGCGACTTCCATTCGCCCAACCTGATCTGGCGCGGTGATCGTTCCGGTCACGATCGTCTCGGCGTCGTCGATGTCCAGGATGCGCTCATCGGTCCGTCAGCCTACGACGTCGCCTCGCTCGCCATGGACGCGCGCGTCACCATTTCACCTGAAATCGAAAAGCACACGCTCGCCGCCTATATCGCCGCGCGACGCGACGCCGGCGTCTTCGACGAAGACGAATTCCGCGAAACCTATGCAATCATGGCCGCACAGCGCAATTCCAAGATCCTCGGCATTTTCGTGCGGCTCGAAAAACGCGACAGCAAGCCTTATTATCTGAAGCATCTGCCGCGCATCCGCGATTATCTTCGCCGGGCGCTGGCGCATCCGGCGCTGGCCGGGCTGCAGGATTTCTACATCGCCCACGGCTTGCTGGAGGAACGCTCGATTTGAAGGCTAAGGATTTGGGCCTGAAAGCGTCGGGACCGATGCCGACGACCGCCATGGTGCTTGCCGCCGGGCTCGGCAAGCGCATGCGGCCGATCACCGAGACCATGCCGAAGCCGCTGGTCAAGGTCGCCGGCAAGACATTGCTCGACTGGGGGCTGGACAGCCTAGCCGAAGCCGGTGTCGCCAAGGCCGTCGTCAACGTCCATTACCTGCCGCAACAGATCGTGGACCATGTAGCCCGCCGCAGTGCGCCGAGAATCGTCATCTCGGATGAGAACAGCGGCCTGCTCGACTCTGCCGGCGGCATCGTCAAGGCATTGCCCAAGTTAGGGGCACCCTTCTATGTGCTCAACGCCGACACCTTCTGGATCGACAGCGGCGTTTCCAATCTCAGGCGACTTGCCCTTGCATGGGAGGGCGCGACAATGGACATTCTGCTGATGCTTGCGGATCTCCAGTCGGCAACCGGACATAGCGGCGGCACCGATTTCCTGATGGCGCCGGACGGCGCGTTGCGGCGTGCGAACAACGATCCGGCCGGCCTGATCTATGCCGGCGCCGCAATCGTCCATCCGCGCATCTTCAAGGACGCGCCGGCCGGCCCGCTGTCGCTCAACGCCTATTTCGATGCGGCAATCGCCGCCGGCCGCCTGTTCGGCATGACGATGCGTGGCCATTGGATCACTGTCGGTACACCCGACGCGATCCCGCGGGCGGAAGCAGCGGTCGCCGCCGCGCTTGCCGGCACGCCTGATGCTCTTGCTGAGGCACCCGGCGCTCTTACCGAGTCGAAATGAGCGGCTCCCGCCGCGTTTTCTCGATCCCGCCCGGAGCGCCGTTCCTGCCGACGCTGGCCGAGGCGCTGCTTGCAGGGCGCCTGGTTCCCGGCTTTGCCTATGATGGCGATCCGCTGGTGCTGGCCGATCTCACCATCTACGTGCCGACGCGCCGTGCAGCGCGGGCGCTCCGCGGCGTCTTCGTCGATGCTCTCTCGCGCTCGGGAAGCCGTTCGGCGATCCTGCCGGTCATCCGCCCACTTGGTGAGTTTGATGAAGATGAAGCCGCCTTCGAGACGGAAGCTTCGGCCGCCATCGACTTTGCGCCGCCGATCGCCGCGGTCGAGCGTCTTCTGCTGCTTGCGCCGCTGGTGCGGGCGTGGAAACGCCGCCTGCCGGCACATGTCGCGGCATTGTTCGACGAGGAGATCGTCATCCCGGCCTCCGCCGCCGACGCCATCTGGCTGGCGCGCGACCTTGCACGGCTGATGGATGAGATCGAGACGGAAGGCACGGATTGGGCGAGGCTCGCCGACCTTGTAACCGGCAACCTTGCAGGCTGGTGGCAGGTGACGCTCGATTTCCTGACCATCGTGACTGAGAACTGGCCGAAGCTGCTCGAGGAACGCCGTCGCTCCAATCCGGCAGCGCATCGCAATGCCCTGATAAGGCTGGAAGCGGCGCGGCTGAAGCGCAATCCACCCGCCGGGCCGGTGATCGCCGCCGGCTCTACCGGCTCCATCCCCGCCACGGCCGAGCTGCTTGCCGTAATCGCCGGTCTGCCCAATGGCGCTGTTGTGCTGCCCGGCCTCGACCGGACGCTGGACGAGCCGTCCTTTGCCGCCGTCAGTGCACCTGGTGCGCGGCCGGCTTTGCTTGGCCATCCGCAATACGGCCTGGCAAAGTTGATCGGCAAGATCGGGGTGCTTCGGGCCGATGTCGGGGAGCTTGCTGTTGCGCCGCGGCCACTTGCGCTGCGCGCCGCACTTGTCGGCGAGGCGCTGCGGCCGGCGGAGACCACCGAGCTCTGGGCCGAGACGCGCGCGCGCTTCACCGCTGGCGATAGTGCCGAGGCCTTCGCTGGTGTGACGCTTCTCGAGGCCGCCAGCGAACGCGACGAAGCCGTGGCGATCGCCGTTGCGCTCAAACAGGCCGTCGAACGGCCCGGCCAGCGCGCCGCACTGGTCACCGGCGACCGCGCGCTGGCGCGACGCGTCTCGGTCGAGCTGTTGCGCTTCGGCGTCGCCGCCGACGATTCCGGCGGCACGCCGCTCATCAACACGCCAGCCGCCAGCCTGCTCCGGCTGGCGCTTCAGGCGGCGTTCCGCCCGGGCGATCCGGTCGCCCTGCTGTCACTGCTCAAGCATCCCTTGCTTGGCCTCGGCCTGGAGCGGGCAAGCGTCCGCCATGCGGCCGAAATCGTCGAACTCGTGGCGCTGCGCGGCGGCACCGGTCGCCCGGACGTCGCGTCGCTGCCGCAACTCTTCGGTGCCCGGCTTGCCGAATTCGACGACGGCGGCAATCGCCGCCCGCCTTTCTGGCGATCGCGCCTCTCGGTCAGGCGCATCGAACAGGCGCGCGATCTGCTGATCCGGCTAACGGCTGCGCTGGCGCCGCTGGTTGCCTTTCGCGGCGAGGAGAATGCCGATCTTGCCACGCTTGTGCGCGCCAGTGTCGGCGTGCTCGAAAGCCTCGGCCGCGCTGCTGACGGAAGCCTCAGCGAACTCTATGCCGGCGATGCCGGTGAAAAGCTTGCCGAGCTCTTGCGCGGTCTGGTCGCGGCCTCGGTGTCGTTCTCCTTCGCCGCGGACGAATGGCCCGATGTGATGGAGGCGCTGATTGCGCCCGAAATGGTCAAGCCGGCGCAGGGCACCGACAGGAGCATCGCCATCTGGGGCGTGCTGGAAGCGCGGCTTCAGGATATCGACACGCTGGTCGTCGGCGGACTCAACGAAGGCGTGTGGCCGCGCAAGCCGGAGAGTGACCGCTTTATGTCGCGGCTGATGAAGACCGGCATCGATCTTGAACCGCCGGAGCGGCGCATCGGCCTTGCCGCCCATGATTTCCAGATGGCCATGGGCGCCAAAAAAGTGGTGCTGGCTCGCTCCGCCCGTTCCGGCGACGCTCCGTCGGTGCCGTCGCGCTGGCTGCAGCGTATCCTTACCTTCGTCGGCGAGGACCATGCTGTGGCACTTCGCCGGCGCGGCGATGAACTGCTTGCCTGGGCGCGTGCGCTTGATGCCGGCGAAAAGCAGGACTTTGCGCCGAGGCCGCAGCCGAAACCGCCGCTCGCCCTGCGGCCGCACCACTTCTCGGTCACCGAGATCGAGACGCTACGTCGCGACCCATATGCGGTCTATGCCAGAAGGATACTCGGCCTGATGCCACTCGATCCGGTCGTTCGTGATCCGGGCGCTGCCGAGCGCGGCACGCTGTTTCACGCCATTCTGCACCTCTTCTCAGCGAGGGTGGCCGACCCGCGCGCGCCGGAGGCGCTGGACGGGCTCATCGCCGCCGGCCGGTCCTGCTTTGCCGAGGCTGCCCTGCCCGCCGATGTCGAGGCGGTGTGGTGGCCGCGCTTCGAAAAGCTTGCCGCCGGCATTATCGAATGGGAGCGCGGCCGGGCCGCCGCCGTGGTACGGCGGCACGCCGAGGAACGCGCCGAAAAGACCGGCGTCGGCCGATCCGGCGTGACCCTGTCCGGCTATGCCGATCGCATCGATCTGCTGGCCGGCGGCATGGCCGACATCCTCGATTACAAGACCGGCTCCTCGCCATCCAAAGCGCAGGCGCACACGCTGCTCGCGCCGCAACTGGCGCTGGAGGGCGCGCTGCTGCGTCGCGGCGCCTTCAAGGAGCTTGGCGCATGCGAGCCGTCGCAATTGGCCTTCGTGCGGCTGAAGCCGAACGGAGAGGTGTTCGAGGAATCGATCCTCGAATACAACCGCAAGCCGCGAACCGCCGCCGATCTCGCCGAAGAGGCTTGGGCGCGGCTGGAAAAACTGCTGATCCACTACGCCGACCCGGCGACCGGCTATCTGTCGCGGGCGCTGCCGTTCCGCGAAGGTGAGACCGACGGCGACTACGACCATCTCGCCCGCGTGCTGGAATGGTCCGCCGGCGGCGACGCCGACGAGGAGGGAGGGGAGGCGTGAAGAAGGCCTATCCCATCCCGAGCGACACCGCCGCCAGCCAAGCGAGCGCCTCCGACCCGCATAACTCCGCATGGGTGTCGGCAAACGCCGGATCGGGCAAGACCCATGTGCTCGCCCAGCGCGTCATCCGGCTTTTGCTGCGCGGCACCGATCCGTCCAAGATCCTGTGCTTGACCTATACGCGCGCCGCCGCCGCCAACATGTCGAACCGGGTGTTTTCGACCCTATCGCAATGGACGGCGCTTGGTGATGCCGAGCTCTCGACACGGATAGAGGCGCTGGACAGCCGCCAGCCCGACCGCGAAACCATGCGCCAGGCGCGGCGGCTGTTTGCCGAGGCGCTGGAAACACCGGGCGGGCTGAAGATCCAGACCATTCACGCCTTCTGCGAATCGGTGCTGCATCAGTTCCCGCTGGAAGCCAACATCCCGGCGCATTTCGAAATGCTTGATCCGCAAATGGAGGCTTCGCTGTTCGCCGCCGCCCGCCGCGACATGATCTCCGGCGGCGTTGCAGGCGATGCGGCACTGGCCGAGGCTTTCGCCACCGTGCTGGAGCGCGGCGGCGAACATGGGCTCGACGCGTTGCTAGGCGAGATCGTGCGCAAGCGCGACGGTTTGCGCACCTTCGTCGCCGCGGCCGGCGGCGATGGTTTTCAGGCGCTGTTCGACGAGTTCCATTTCCGCGCCGGCCAGACCGCCGAAGGCATCGCCGCCTCGGTCTGGCCGCTGCCCGGCTTCCTGCCGGATTATCTCGTCACCTTTTCACGGGCGGCCGAGGCCGCCGATGCGCGCATCGTGCTGAACAATCTGCTGCCATACGCCCGTCTTGCCTTTGCCGAGGACGATCCGGTCCGACGCCTGAATTTGCTCTCCAAGGCTTTCTTGAGGGCCGATGGCGAGCCTTATGATCCGGCAAAGACGTTCAAGAAGGCGCTGCTCGACCGGCTGCCCGATCTTGCCGAACGTTATCTCGTGGCGGTCGACGCCATTCTCGAAATCTCCGACCGCCTGGCCTTGTTCAGGATGTTGGAAGGCACGCGTGCCGCGCTGACCATCGCCGACTGGCTGATCGCCCGCTACGAGCAATTGAAGCGCGCCCGCGGCTTCCTCGACTTCAACGACCTGATCACCCGCACTGTCAATCTACTGGCGCGGCCCGACGCCGGCCCATGGGTGCAATACAAGCTCGACCAGGGCATCGACCACATCCTCCTCGACGAGGCGCAGGACACCAGTCCCGACCAGTGGGACGTGGTCAAGCGGCTGGCGGAGGAGTTCTTTGCCGGGCTCGGCGCCCGCGACGCCGTCCACCGCACCATCTTTGCGGTCGGTGACGAAAAGCAGTCGATCTATTCCTTTCAGGGGGCCGCCCCGGATTCCTTTGCTGACAGCCGGCTTTTGTTTGCCGGCAAAGTTAGAAGCGCCGCCGCCGCCTTCGCCGATCTCAAGCTGACCTGGTCGTTCCGCTCGACCGACGACGTGCTTGCGGCGGTGGATCGTGTCTTTGCCGACCCGAACGTGCGGCGCGGCATCAGCCACGATCCCGATCCGCTCGACCACAAGGCGATCCGCACCGATGCGCCGGGTTATGTCGAGGTCTGGCCGTCGATCGGCGCCGATGTCGTCGACGAACCAGACGATTGGACGCAAGCGGTCGACCATGCCCATGCGCCGGCAGTACGCGTCGCTGAAAACGTCGCGGCAACCATTGCCGGCTGGATCGGCGGCGGCGAGACTATCGAAGGCCGCGGCAAGAAACTGCGGCCCGGCGACGTGCTGGTGCTGGTGCGCAAGCGCGATCGCTTCGTCCATGCGCTGACGCGGGCGCTGAAGCGCCGCGACATTCCGGTGGCCGGCGCCGACCGGCTCAGCCTGCCCGGCCACATCGCGGTGAAGGACCTGATCGCACTCGGCCATTTTCTCATCCAGCCGCAGGACGATCTGTCGCTGGCCGCCGTGCTGCGCAGCCCGATCTTCGATGTCTCGGAAGAGCAGCTTTTCGCGCTTGCTGCCGAGAGGCCGTCGGGCGTCTCGCTGTTCGCCTCGCTGCGCCGGCATGCCGGCGAAAGCGAGGCGTTGGCCGCCGTCGTCAGCCGGCTCGACACATGGTCGAACGAAGTCGCATTCAAGCCGGTGTTCGAATTTTACGCCGGAGCTCTCGCCCGCGACGGCCTGCGCAAGAAGATGATCGCGCGGCTCGGTCCGGAGGCCGGCGACATCCTCGACGAATTCCTGAATTTCTGCCTGGCCGAGGAGCGGACCGGCCTGCCGGGACTGGAATCCTTCCTGTCGACATTGGAAAACGCCGGCCCCGAGATCAAGCGCGAAATGGACCAGACCCGCGACGAGGTTCGCGTCATGACCGTGCATGCCGCCAAGGGCCTGGAAGCGCCGGTGGTATTCCTGGTCGATGGCGGCTCCGCGCCGTTCAGCGACCAGCACCTGCCGAGATTGATGCCGTTCGAAGGGTCGGGCGACTGCTGGGAGGGCAAGGGCTATCTCTGGCGGTCGGCCAGCGATGTCGCCAATGGATTTTCACGCGCCGCATCGGCCCGCGCCCGCGAGCTCGCCGACGACGAATACCGCCGGCTGCTCTATGTCGGCATGACTCGCGCCGAGGATCGGCTGATCGTCTGCGGCTACCATGGCAAGCGGGCGCAGAATACCGGCACCTGGCATTCGGTCGTCAGCCGCGCGCTGGTCGGCGCCGCTGAAAGCGCGGAACGCCGGCATCCCGCCACTGGCGAGACCGTGCATCGTTTCCAGGTGACGAAGCTGCCGCCCATGCCACTGGCGGCAGTGGATGAGGCACGGCAGGCGGAACGCTTTGCGCCACTGCCGGAAACCCTGTTCCAGCCTTTGCCGCCTTTCGAGGAACTGCCGCGGCCGCTCTCGCCGTCCGGCGCCTCGGTGCTGATCGACGAGGCGCGGCAAGCGGTGGCCGACACGCGTTCGCCGGTATTGGATGCCGACGCCGAGCCCGGCTTTGCCGTGATTCGCGGGTTGGCGCTGCACAAATTGCTGCAGATGCTGCCCGGCATCGCCGAGGGAAAACGCCAGGATGCCGCCGAGCGCTATTTGGCGCGCGCCGGAGCTCAATGGCCTGAAGACGAGCGCGACAAAGCCTTGGCTGGCGTTTCCAGAATTCTTGCCGACAGCCGCTTCGCGCCGCTGTTTGCACCAAACTCGCGCGCTGAAGTCGCCATCATGGGCAGCCTGGAGGTGAGGGGCAAACTGCGCTCGATCTCCGGCAAGATCGACCGGCTGGCAGTAACGCCGTACAAGGTTTCGATCGTCGACTACAAGACCAATCGGCCAGCGCCAGCTACGCTCGCCGAAGTGCCGCAAGCCTATGTTCTGCAACTCGCACTTTATCGCGCGCTGCTTCAGCCGCTCTATCCGGGACGCGAGGTCTCGGCGGCGCTGCTGTTCACCGAGGCGCCGCGGCTGATCGAACCGCCGGCGGCCGCAATGGACGACGCGCTTGCTAGACTCACGGGAGCGTGACACAACACTTGCTTGAAGACGGACACGATCACCACCACATTTGGTGCGACGAACAAATCGAAAGGATCTCAGCATGGCCACCGTCAAGGTCGACAAGAGCAATTTCCAGGCCGACGTGCTCAACGCCAAGGAGCCGGTCGTGGTCGATTTCTGGGCGGAATGGTGCGGCCCGTGCAAGATGATCGCCCCGGCGCTTGAGGATATCGCCATCGAACTCGGCAGCAAGATAAAGATCGCCAAGCTCAACATCGATGAGAATCCTGAGCTGGCCGCGCAGTTCGGCGTGCGCTCGATCCCGACGCTGATGATCTTCAAGGGCGGCGAAGTCGCCGATATGAAGGTCGGTGCTGCGCCGAAAACGGCATTGTCGCACTGGATCAACGGCAGTCTCGCCTGATCCGATCAAAATTTTGCAGAAAAGCCCGGCCTCGCGCCGGGCTTTCTTTTGCTGGCGTCATTGGTGGGCCGCTCTGGCACTCGCGGCTTGCCGCCCCGTATTCTTCTCTTCTGAATACAAAGGAGAAGCGATATGACCGGATCCGCCAAGGCCACCGTCTTCATCGACAATGAGCGCGTCATCGTCACCGAATACCGCTTCGCCCCGGGCGACAACACCGGCTGGCACCGCCATGGCCACGACTATGTGATCGTGCCGTTGACCGACGGCAAGGTGAAGCTCCTGACCAAGGATGGCGAATCCTTCGCCGAAATGAAGAAGGGCGCGCCCTATTTCCGCAATGAGGGCGTCGAACATGACGTCATCAGCGCAAACGATGGCGAATTCGCCTTCATCGAGGTCGAGCTGAAGTAGTCCACCAACCATCGGCTGCGCCGCTACAATTGTCCGGCGAGGCGCGATCACCAATCCGCGATGCGATCGCCGCCGACGAATTGTGCGCTTTTCTCAGTGTATTCGAACAGTTCGATCTTCACGCCGTTGGGGTCGCGGATCCAAGCCTGGTAGGTGTCATCGCACGCGCGTTTCTTGGAAGTGACATCAACCCCCTCTGACCTCAGATGGGCGATCGCGGCGTCGATGTTTTCCACTTCGAGGCAGAAGTGGTTGATCTGGTTCAAGTCGCTATAGCTCGCGCCGTCTTTCTGGAACACTTCGACATGGCTACGGCTGCCGCAATTGAGATAGAAGCCGAAAATCTTGCCGTCGCGCAGGAAATTGAACTGCGTATCCATGCCGAGGACGTCCCGATAGAAGCTTCGCGTCTTCTCCAGGTCATTCGCGAAAATGCAAACGTGAGCGAGCTGCTTTACCTTGATCATGATTGGCTCCTCGCGGTGATCTGATAGGTGTGGCGTCATCATGGCCCGGGTGGAGGCACGCCTCAAACCGGCGGTGTGCCGTTTTCGGCCAATACCGCACCGGCCAGGTAAAGCGAGCCGCCGATAAGGATGCGCGGCGGCGGTCCGTCCCATGTGTCGCGCAGCAGCATCAGCGCATTGGCGACGGAACTGACGGGTTCGGCCGACAGGCCGGCCTCGATGGCGCGCGTCGCCAGTTCGTCGTTCGGCACGCCGGCGTCGCTCGTGCTCACCGGCACGGTGTAGACATGCCGCACCAGCCCTTTGAAGGCACGGAAATAGCCGCTCTGGTCCTTGGTGTTGATCATGCCCGAGATCAGGAACAGCGGCCGCGGGTTCTTTTCCTCCTGCTCGGCCAGCGCCTCGGCGACGACCACGCCGGCGCCGGGATTATGGCCGCCGTCGAGCCAGATGTCGGCGCCCTTCGGCGCCAGTTCGCCCAGCCGCCCCTGCGGCAGCTTTTGCATGCGGCCCGGCCAGATGACATTGGCCATCGCTTTCTCGGCGGCGCGGTGGCTGATCTCGAAGCCCGCCGCCTTGACCGCCGCGATCGCCGCTGCCGCATTGGCGAATTGGTGGCGCCCCGGCAGGCGCGGCGGCGCCAGGTCCATCAATCCGTCTTCGTCCTGATAGACCATGCGGCCGTTTTCCTCATAGGCGAGGAAATCCTGGCCATAGACGAAGGCGGGGCAGTCGAGCCGTTCGGCGGTTTCGATGAGCACCTGCTGCGCCGTCTCGCTTTCCTGCGCGCCGATGACGACCGGGCATCCACGCTTGATGATGCCGGCCTTTTCGGCGGCGATCAGTTCAACGCGGTCGCCGAGATAGGCTTCGTGGTCGAGCGAGACCGGCATGATCACCGACACGGCCGGCTCGGCGATGACATTGGTGGCGTCGAATCGGCCGCCAAGGCCGACCTCGAGGATGACGGCATCGGCCGGATATTCGGAAAACAGCACGAAGGTGACTGCGGTGAGGATTTCGAACACGGTGATCTTCTGGCCTTGATTGGCCTTGGCGACGCGGGCGATGGCTTCGGCGAAGACCTTGTCGTCCACCAGCCTGCCGCCGCCATCGGCGGCCAGTCGGTAGCGCTCATGCCAGTTCACCAGATGTGGCGATGTGTGGACATGGACGCGGTAGCCGGCGGCTTCGAGCAGCGCCCGTGAAAAGGCGGCACAGGAGCCCTTGCCGTTGGTGCCGGCGATGTGGATGACCGGCGGCAGCTGGTCCTGCGGGTTGCCGAGGCGCTCGAGTAGCCGCGAAATGCGGTCAAGCGAAAGGTCGAAGCCCTTCGGGTGAAGCGCCATCAGGCTTTCGATTTCGCGGTCGGCGGCAAGCGTGGTCATGAAGGAATCCTAAGCGTGCGCACAACGGCACACAACAGCCGCCCGCGCCGCATGATGTCGTGTCAGGCTTGCGGCCTGGCCTCGACCGGGATCACCGACGGCGGCAGGATTTCCGGCTCCTGCGATTTTTGCTCTTCCGGCAGCTTGAGCAGCATTCTCAGCAGCCGCGCAATCGTCTGGCGCATCTCCAGCCGTGACACCACCATGTCGACCATGCCGTGTTCCATCAGATATTCGGCGCGCTGGAAGCCGTCGGGCAGCTTTTCCCTGATGGTCTGCTCGATGACGCGCGGGCCGGCAAAGCCGATCAGGGCGCCGGGCTCCGCAATGTGCACGTCACCCAGCATGGCGTAGGAGGCGGTGACGCCGCCGGTCGTCGGGTTGGTCAGGACGACGATGTAGGGAAGGCCGGCCTCCTTCAGTCTGTCGACGCCGACCGTGGTCCGCGGCAACTGCATCAGCGACAGGATGCCTTCCTGCATACGGGCGCCGCCGGAGGCCGCAAACAGGATCAGCGGCCGCTTGCGCTGCAGGGCGACCTCAAAGCCATGCACGATGGCGTCACCGGCCGCCATGCCGAGCGAGCCGCCCATGAAGGCAAAATCCTGCACCGTCACCACCACCGGCAGGCCTTCGACGGTACCCAGCGCATTGATGATGGCGTCTTCCATGCCGGTCTTGGCCTTGGCATCCTTCAGCCGGTCTACATAGCGCTTCTCGTCGCGGAACTTGAGTGGATCCTGCACCACCTTGGGGTTTTCCAGCGTTTCGTATTTGCCGTCGTCGAGGAAGAACTTCAGCCGTTCCTTGGCCGATATCTTCATATGGTGGCCGGAGGACGGGATGACGAACTGGTTCTGCTCCAGATCCTTGTGGAACACCATTTCGCCGGTCTCGGGATCCTTGATCCACAGGTTTTCCGGCATGTCGGTGCGGCGGCCGAGCATCGAATTGATCTTCGGGCGGACGTAATTGGTGATCCAGTTCATCGCTTCGGCTCCTGTCCTTACGAAGAGTTAGACCATGATCCCGAAAAGTGGAAACCGGTTTTCGGCAAAGATCATGGTCAACCAGATGATCAAGACTATTCGGCGGCAGCAAGGCGAGCCGCGCGAACCCCTTGCGACAGCCCGCTGACCAGCGTGGCGACAGCTTCTGCCGGATCGGCGGTCTTTTCGCCCTTCGGCCCGAGCACGTTGGCGACCGCATTGACGATCGCCGTGCCGACGACGACGCCGTCGGCCGAGGCACCGATGGTGCGCGCCTGCTCGGCGGTCTTGACGCCGAAGCCGACGCAGACGGGCAGGTCGGTATGGCTCTTGATGCGCTTGACCGCTGCCGCCACCTTGCCGGTGTCGGCCAGCGCCGAGCCGGTAATGCCGGTCATCGAGACATAGTAGACGAAGCCCGACGTGTTCTGCAGCACCTTGCGCAGGCGCTTGTCGTCGGTGGTCGGGGTCGCCAGCCGGATGAAGTTGATGCCGGCCTTGAGTGCCGGGATGCAAAGCTCCTCGTCCATCTCCGGTGGCAGGTCGACGACGATCAGCCCGTCTATGCCGCTGGCCAGCGCGTCGCTCAGGAAGCGCTTGACGCCGTAGATGTAGATCGGATTGTAGTAGCCCATCAAGACAATCGGCGTTTCATTGTCGCCGGCGCGGAATTCCGAGGCCATCTTCAGCGTCTTGACCAGTGTCTGGCCGCCCTTCAGCGCCCGCAGGCCGGCCGCCTGGATCGCCGGGCCGTCGGCCATTGGATCAGAAAACGGCATGCCGAGCTCGATGATGTCGCTGCCGGCGCCAGGCAGCGCCTTCATGATCGACAGCGACGTGTCGTAGTCGGGGTCGCCGCCCATGAAATAGGTGACGAGTGCCGGTCGGCCTTCGGCCTTCAGCGTCGCCATGCGGCGGTCGATACGGGTGGTCATGATCAGATCTCCATGCCCAGCATATTGGCCACCGTATGCACGTCCTTGTCGCCGCGGCCGGACAGATTGACGATGACGATCTGGTCCTTGTCCATATCAGGCACGATCTTCACCGCCTGCGCGATAGCGTGGGCGGATTCCAGCGCCGGAATGATGCCCTCGACGCGCGTCGTCAGCTGAAACGCCTCGAGCGCCTCGTCGTCGAGGATCGGCACATAGTCGACGCGGCCGGAATCGCGCAGCCACGAGTGCTCCGGCCCGACGCCGGGATAGTCGAGCCCGGCCGAGATCGAGTGGCCGTCCATGATCTGGCCGTCGGCGTTCTGCAGGAGGTAGGTACGGTTGCCATGCAGCACGCCGGGCGCGCCGGCACTCATCGAAGCGCAATGCTCGATGCCATCGAGGCCGCGGCCGCCGGCTTCGACGCCGATGATGCGAACCTCTTTGTCGTCGAGGAAGGGATGGAACAGGCCGATGGCGTTGGAACCGCCGCCGACACAAGCGATGATGGTGTCCGGCAGCCGGCCTTCCTGCTCGAGGATCTGGGCGCGCGCCTCGGTGCCGATCACCGATTGGAAGTCGCGCACCAGCTCTGGATAGGGGTGGGGGCCGGCGGCGGTGCCGATCAGGTAATAGGTGTCCTCGACATTGGTCACCCAGTCGCGCAACGCCTCGTTCATGGCGTCCTTCAGCGTGCCGTGGCCGGCGGTCACCGGCCGCACTTCCGCGCCCAGAAGCTTCATGCGAAAGACGTTGGGGCTTTGCCGGGCGACATCGGTCGCGCCCATATAGACGATACAGGGAAGCCCAAAGCGCGCCGCCACTGTAGCGGAAGCGACGCCATGCTGGCCGGCTCCGGTCTCGGCGATGATCCTCGTCTTGCCCATGCGCTTGGCGAGCAGGATCTGGCCGAGGCAGTTGTTGATCTTGTGCGAGCCGGTGTGGTTCAGATCCTCGCGCTTGAAATAGACCTTTGCGCCCCCGCCGAGGCCCTTCGCTGCGGAAACCTCGCGAAGATGCCTGGTCAAGCCTTCGGCGAAATAGAGCTTCGACGGCCGCCCGGCGTAATGCGTCGAGAGATCGGTCAGTTCGGCCTTGAAGTCCGGATCGTTCTTGACCTCGTTCCAGTGCCGCTCCAGCTCAAGGATCAGCGGCATCAGCGTTTCGGCAACGAAACGACCGCCAAAAATGCCGAACATGCCCTGCTCGTCGGGGCCGGTGCGGAAGGAATTCGGTATCGCCGGCTTATCCATCGCCGATCTCCTGGTCTGTGGTTTGAAGCGTGGTCAGGCGGCGCGGTTGTCGCGTGCTGCCCCGACGGCCCGGAAAAATTGTTCGATCAGCGCCGGTTCCTTGACCCCCGGCGCGCTTTCCACGCCCGAGGAAAGATCTATTCCGGGCGGGTTCGCCAGCCGAAGGGCGTCGCCGATATTGCCGGCATTGAGCCCACCGGAAAGCATGTAATCGACGCCGGCGTCAAGGCCGGCCAGAATGCGCCAGTCGAAGGCAAGACCGTTGCCGCCCGGCAGTTCCGAACCCTTAGGCGGCTTGGCATCGAACAGGAAACGGTCGGCAATGCCGACGAAGGGTTTAACCCGCTCGAGATCGGCAGCCTCGCTGACCGGCAAGGCCTTCATCACCGGCAAGCCGTAGCGCGCCTTCACCTCAGCCACCCGGTCGGGCGTTTCGGCGCCGTGAAGCTGCAGCATGTCGGGCTGCATTTTTTCGACGATCTCGTCCAGGAACGCGTCGCTGGCGTCGACCGTCACCGCAACCGCCTTGGTCTTGCCGCGCGCCGCTTCGCGCAGGCGGCCGGCTTCCACCGGCTCGACATAGCGCGGGCTTTTGGCAAAGAAATTGAAGCCGACATGGCTGGCGCCGCCGGCCAATGCCGCGGCCAGTGCCTTGTCAGTCTTCAATCCGCATATCTTGATGTCCAGCGCCATGGCGCGGGATTGGCACGAAACGACCAAAGAGTCGAGAAAAAGGATCCTGTTTGCCGCCGGCGCGGAACGCGCTACCTTGCTAATGTAAGAGCGGAACGCGCCACCTTGCTAATATAAGAGCGCAACGCGCTACCTTGCTCAGGCACAAAGGCGGGAGAACAAAGACCATGCCGGAAAAGACCGTCGCGGAACTCAGGCAAAAGCTGGCGCAGGCCCATGAGGTCATCGCTCATTTGATGGACAAGGCAGCCTTCAACGGCGCGGAGGCGCATCGGGCGCTGGCTTATTTCAGCAACGATGGCTTCGAGAAGGATTTTCTGCCTTGGCCGCGCCATGTCGATGAGGGGTTGCGGCCGGAGGAGTTGAACGCGGCGAATGACGATTGATCGGACAACTACTCGAACGTGATCGCCTGCAGCGCGCCGCCATTGCGCTTGAGCCAATCCTTGCAGCGCTCGGTGTCCGGGCACAGCTGCTCGCATAATTTCCAGAATTTCGGGCCGTGGTTCATCTCCTTGAGATGCGCCACCTCGTGCGCCACGAGGTAGTTTATCACCGGCCGCGGCGCCATCATGATGCGCCAGGAAAACGACAGATTGCCGTCCGACGTGCAGGACCCCCAGCGGCTCGACGTATCCTTGAAGCGGATCGCCTTGGCGCGCTTGCCGACCGCAGCACTGTGCTTGGTCACCAGCGCCTCGATCTCGCGCTTGGCTTCGCGCTTGAGGAAATCGGCGATGCGGCGCGGCAGATGCAGGCGCTCACCGTGCACGATCATCAGCGGACCGCGCTCGTCGCGCGACAGCGTGACTGTACCGCGTTTCGACGGTTCATGGACGATGCGATGCGGCACACCGCGCACCGGTATCTTGATGCCGGGCCGCACCTGCGGCCGGTTGGGCACCTTGGCCAGCCTTTGCTCCAGCCAGTCCTGATGACGGTCGAGGAATCTTTCCACCTCGCCGCGCCGCAGCCCCGGCGGCACGGTGATGCGCAGGCCGCGGCCGCCGGAATCGATGCGCAGCGTCAGGCGCCGCGCCCTGTCGTTCTCGACGATCTTGAGCGGCAGCGTGCGGCCGGCAACGCAATGCTCGCGCTCCACGACGGGCGTGGGCTTGGGTTTCGTCGGGGTGCGAAAGAAGCCGAAGGACATTCCGGGACGATACGTGATTCGAGGGAAACGACTAGAACAAAAAAGAAACGGCGCCGCTGACGCGACGCCGTTGGATTATCTATCTGGGCACGGGACGTTACTCGTCGAGCAGGCCTGGCGTGGACTTGCCGGTGGTTTTGTTGTTCGTCGTCGACCCGGTCGTGGGAGACGTCGACTTGTTGCGGTTGGCCATGAAACGATCGAACTCTTCCTGGTCCTTGGCGCGGCGCAATTCGCGGGCATATTCGTCGAACTCGCTCAGCATCTCGTCGAGCTTGCGGCGTTCCTCGGCAAGCCGCTCGAGTTCCTTTTCGCGCCAGTCGTCGAAAGCGACGTTGCCGGTGCGGGCGGAGCCATGGCCCCAGCGCGCGGCCTTGTCGGAACCGCGGCGGCAGCCGGCGAAGATGCCGTCGGTGGCGCGGTTGACGTCACGCTTGAAGCCGTCGAGCCGGTCGCCCCAGATGATGTAGGCGAGCATGGCGAAGCCGAGCGGCCAGAACACCATGAACCCGATCACCATCAGCGCGATGGTCGCCGGCGTCCAGGCCGGACGGATCAATGCAGATGTGTTCATTTCTCCCAATCCTTCAGTTGGAGACAGCCAAATCCGGCTGCGTGGAATCGAAATGGGATGGAGAAAACGGCGATTCAAGACAGCAACCGCCAAAACCGGACAAGCGGCTGAAATGATTATCGCTTTTTGAGCATTTCAAGGAAAAGCACGACCAATCCGGCGATCAGGCCCCAGAACGCCGCGCCGACGCCGAACAGCGTCAGCCCTGATGCGGTGACGGCGAAGGTGACGGTAGCGGCCATCCGCTCGTCCTCGTCTTTCAAGGCGATCGACAGCGCATTGGCGAGCGGTGCCATCAGCGCCAGGCCGGCGACCAGCGCGATCAGGCTCTGCGGCAATACGGCGAAGATCGCCACCAGCGAGGCGCCGAACAGGGCAAAGACAAGATAGGCCAGCGCGTAGAACGGGCCGGTCTTCCAGCGCTCGGCCGGATCAGGATCCACGTCGGGTCCGGTGCAGATCGCCGCCGAGATCGCCGCCAGATTGGTCGTCGAGGCGCCGAACGGCGCCGTCAGCAGCGAAAACAGGCCGGTGACGCCGATCAGCGGCCCGGGTTCGGGATGATAGCCGGCTGCCCTCAGCACGGCGAGGCCGGATAGGTTCTGCGAGGCCATGGTGACCAGATAGAGCGGCAATGCCAGGCCGATGATCGAAGCGGCGGTGAACTGCGGCATTACCAGCGTCAAGCTCGAGAGTTCCGGTGCCGGCAGACCGCCGACCCGGTCGGTAAGAAAGGCCGCGAGACCGCCGCCGATCAGCACCAACAGCACCGACAGCGCCGGGTTGAACAGGCGGATGACGAAGAAGACCGCAACCAGCGGCAGGATCAGCCAGGGGTCGACGGGCACGGTCTTCACCGCATTGATGGCGAAGGTTACGACGATGCCGGCCAGCATTCCGGACGCGACCGAAGCCGGTATTCTGGCGATCAGCTTGGTCAATGGCCCGAACAGGCCGGTGGCGACCAGCAGGACCCCGGTGACGATGAAGGCGCCAACCGCCTCGCCCATCGAAAAGCCGGTCGATGCGGCGATCAGCGCGACGCCCGGCGTCGACCATGCGGTGATGACCGGCATTTTCGTGCGCCACGACAGCCACAGGCTCTCGATGGCCATCGCCAGGCAGAGTGCCGTCACCCAGCTTGCGGTCTCGACCTGCGTTGCGCCGACCGCCTTGGCGGCGGCAATGACGATGGCCAGCGTACCGCCGAAGCCGACGATCGCCGCCACAAAGGCGGACACCGGAATGGAAATGCGCATGTCTCTATCCCGCCTGCCGCACCATCGCGTCCACCGCCCGCACCAGCATATCGAGATCCTGAGGTCGCGACAGGCGGTGGTCGCCGTCCGGAATGAGCGACAGCGTGACGTCGTCGGCCGGCAGCAGGCCGACCAGCTTGAGCGCATGGCTCGACGGCACGTCGGGATCGGCCAGGCCTTGCAGGATATGGACCGGACAGTGCGTGTCGACCGGCCCGGTCATCACCCGGTTGCTGCGGCCGTCCTCGATCAGTGCGCGGGTGTAGATGTACGGTTCGACGGAATAGTCCGACGGCTCTTCGAAGAAACCCTTTTTCCTGAGGTCGCGCTTCTGCGCCCCAGTCAGCACCGGCTCCACCAGTTCGAACGTGAAATCGGGCGCCGGGGCCAGCAGCACAAGGCCGGCGACGCTGTTCTCGCCCGCCTTACGCAATTCCTGCACCATGCGCAGCGCGATCCACGCGCCCATCGACGAACCAACCAGGATTTGCCTGCCCTGGGTGAAGCGGCGGAAAACCGCCAGGCTCTCGCCCAGCCATTTCGAGATGGTGCCGTCGGCAAAGGCGCCACCCGATTCGCCATGGCCGGAATAATCGTGGCGCAGGAAGGCCCGGCCGTCTTTGCGCGTCCATTCCGACAGGGTTTCGGCCTTGGTGCCCAGCATGTCGGATTTGTAGCCGCCAAGCCAGACGATGCCGGGCTCGGCACCTGCCGCATGCCTGACGGCGATGCTCGTCCCGTCGACGTCTAGGAAGATCGGGGTGGTGGTGCTCATGGTGTATTCCCTCGCGCCGGTCTTTTGGCACAAGCGGGGGTTCAACGAAAAGTGCTCTGTTACTTTCTTCGCTTGGTGCAGAGGAGCATTCATCGAGCAGGTGATTTCCTGAGAATGCTGTGCTATTGACTCCGGCCGCGCGCTCACCACATTGCGCGTTCGCAATTCTGAACTGAAGAACCCCTTAACGAAACGGCTCAAGGAGACCACGACCATTCGCAGACCTTTCAAAGCAGCGGCGCCCACCAAGGAAGGCCCGCGCTCCAACCGTGATATCCGGGTTCCCCGGGTCCAGCTAATCGACGCCGAAGGCCAGAACCGGGGCGATGTCTCCATCAACGACGCATTGCTGCTCGCCGAAGAGGCTGGGCTCGATCTGGTCGAGATATCGCCCAATGCAGTGCCGCCCGTCGTAAAGATCCTCGATCTCGGGAAGCTGAAATACGCCAACCAGAAGAAGGCGGCCGAGGCGCGCAAGAACCAGAAGGTCATCGAGATCAAGGAGATCAAGATGCGCCCGAACATCGACAGCCACGACTATGAGACCAAGATGAAGGCCGTCCGGCGCTTTTTCGAGGAAGGCGATAAGGTCAAGCTGACATTGCGCTTCCGCGGTCGCGAGATGGCGCACATGGAACTCGGCATGCAGCTTCTGAATAAGGTTCGCGAGGAAGTGGCGCCCATCGCCAAGGTCGAAGCCGAACCGAAGCTCGAAGGCCGCCAGATGATGATGGTGCTGGCGCCCCGCTAAAGCGCGTTGCGCTTTAGTTCTGTTTTGTGCATGTCGTTGTCCCAAAACCGCTGCGCACTTTTGGGCGACATGCATTAAATCCGCCTGAATCATGTTGCAAGGCGTCCCGGCGATCGGCGGGGCGCCTGTTTTCTTGGCCAGACGCTGCGATCGCCGGCGAGAGCAACGACGCTCTGGTTCCCTCGACGATCGGATTCCCGACATGGTCAATGAAGTCAGATACGCGCAAGTTAAGCACGGGCTTGGCAGCTACCAGCATATGCGCAGGATGGTACTTGCCGTTCTCATCATGGTGATGTTCGCGGCGCTGCTGTTCGGCCAGTCGGTTTTCCCTCCCGATACGCCAGTGCATGAAACGATCGAAATGGTCGGCGTCGTGCTGATCTTTCTCGGCATCGTCGGGCGCTTGTGGTCGACGCTTTACATCGGCGGACGCAAATCCTCCGAAGTGGTGACCGGCGGACCCTATTCGATCACGCGCAACCCACTCTACCTTTTCTCCACTTTAGCTGCCGCTGGTGTCGGCGCACAGATCGGCTCCATCGCGTCCACGATCGGCTTTGGAGCGCTCTGCGCGGGTGCCTTTTACATCGTTATCCTGCGCGAGGAGAAATTCCTCAAGGAGGTTCTCGGCGCGCCATACCAGGCCTATCTGGCGAAAGTGCCGCGCTTCTTCCCGAAACTGTCACTGTATCAGGAAGGCGACACCGCCAGCTTCAAGCCGCGCCTGCTGCGAACCACGTTACTGGACGGGCTGGTGTTCCTCCTTGCCTTGCCGGCTTTCGAACTGATCGACGGCGCCCAGCAGTCGGGCATATTACCGGTGCTGTTCCGTTTCCCCTGAGCACTACAAGGCTGCTGAGCGCTGGGTGTTGCGCGCGCCCTCGCTTTGACGTATATGACCGCGTTCCAAAAAAACCGCCCGGCAGGGCATGCCGTGGCGGTTTCATTTGCTTTTCGGGCTTTGGTCGGACTGAAGCGAACAAAAAGCGCATTGGTGCGCATATAAACGGAGTAGCAAAATGCCCAAGATGAAGACCAAATCGGCCGCCAAGAAGCGGTTCAAGATCACAGGTACGGGTAAAGTTCTGTCGGCTGCGGCCGGCAAGCGTCACGGCATGATCAAGCGTTCCAACAAGTTCATTCGAAATGCCCGCGGCACGATGGTTCTGGCTGAACCGGATGGCAAGAAGGTCATCAAGAATTTTCTGCCGAACGGCCTCTAGGGCATGATGCCAAAAAGTTGCAAACTTTTTGGAAAACATCATGCGCCAAATAAGGGCATTCGGTCTGGACACGCATTTGTTTTACGCAATTCCGAACGGAAAACCGCTAGGCACTTTTCCTGGAATTGCTTTTAAGGAGATCATGACATGGCACGCGTAAAGAGAGGCGTCACCTCGCACGCCAAGCACAAGAAGGTCCTGAAAGCCGCCAAGGGTTTTTACGGCCGCCGCAAGAACACCATTCGCATCGCCAAGCAGGCGGTGGAAAAGTCGCTGCAGTACGCCTATCGCGACCGCAAGAATCGCAAGCGTTCGTTCCGCGCGCTGTGGATCCAGCGCATCAATGCGGCGACGCATGAGCATGGCTTGACCTATGGCCGTTTCATCGACGGTCTCAACAAGGCCGGCATCGAGATCGATCGCAAGATCCTGTCGGACATGGCCATCCACGAGCCGCAGGCTTTTGCCGCACTCGTGGCCAAGGCCAAGGTCGCGCTCGAATACCTCAAGAACACCACGCCGAACGCTTTTGAAAGCGCTGTCGCTTAAGACCAGCGCTTCCCAAGCTATTCGACACTTGATTTGGGAAACCCGCGCTGGCAGGGCTGGCGCGGGTTTTTCTTTGCTTCCAATCGGGTCTGGAACATGAGTGACATGGAAACTCTCGAAAATTCCCTGATGGCCGAGATCGCCTCTGCCGCCGACGAGCAAGCAATCGAGGCGGTGCGTGTCTCTGCCCTCGGCAAGAAGGGTTCGGTCTCCGAGATACTGAAGACACTCGGCTCGATGAGCGCCGAGGAGCGCCAGGTCAAAGGCCCGGCAATCAACGGCCTCAAGAACCGCGTCACCGAGGCACTTTCGGCCCGTCGCGCCGAGCTGAAAGATGTGGCGATCACGGCACGGCTTGCCGCCGAGAAGGTCGACGTCACCTTGCCGGTGCGACAATCGCCGGCCGAGCGCGGCCGCATCCATCCGATCAGCCAGGTTATCGACGAGATCGCGGCGATCTTCGGCGATCTCGGCTTTGCCATCGCCGAAGGTCCCGACATCGAGACCGACTATTACAATTTCACCTCGCTGAACTTCCCGGAAGGCCACCCGGCGCGCGAGATGCACGACACCTTCTTCTTCCAGCCGGACGAGCAGGGCGAACGCAAGCTTTTGCGCACCCACACCTCGCCGGTGCAGATCCGCACCATGGAGATGCAGAAGCCGCCGATCCGCATCGTCATTCCTGGCAAGACCTACCGGCAGGATTCCGATGCCACCCACTCACCGATGTTCCATCAGGTCGAGGGATTGGTGATCGACAAATCGGCCAACGTCGCCAACATGAAGTGGGTACTGGAGGAGTTCTGCAAGGCCTTCTTCGAGGTGCCGAGCGTCAAGATGCGCTTCCGGCCGTCCTTCTTCCCGTTCACCGAGCCCAGCCTCGAGGTCGACATCCAGTGCGACCGTTCGCGGCCTGGCGAGGTGCGCTTCGGTGAAGGCTCAGACTGGCTGGAGATCCTCGGCTGCGGCATGGTCCACCCCAACGTGCTCCGCTACGGCGGCCTCGATCCCGACGAATACCAGGGCTTCGCCTGGGGCATGGGCATCGACCGCATCGCCATGCTGAAATACGGCATGCCCGACCTGCGCGCCTTCTTCGACGCCGATGTGCGCTGGCTGTCGCATTACGGTTTTAGGCCGCTCGACATGCCGACGCTGTTTGGCGGGCTAAGCGCGTGACAACCGGGCCGCAGCAAATCCGCGGGCAGCTAGCCTTCCTGCACATGTCCGACGCGCGGCCGCATAGCTTCAAGCCCAGCGTGCCCAGACCAGACGGAACACAGTCATGAAACTTACCCTCTCCTGGCTCAAGGATCATCTCGAGACCGATGCCTCGCTGGCGGAAATCGTCGAACGTCTCACCTCGATCGGCCTCGAGGTCGAGCATGTCGACGACCGGGCGAGCTTGAAACCTTTCGTCATCGCCAAGGTGCTGACGGCAGTCCAGCATCCCGACGCCGACCGGCTGCGCGTGCTGACCGTCGACACCGGCGACGGCAGGGCGCCGGTGCAGGTTGTCTGCGGCGCGCCGAACGCCCGCGCGGGCCTGATCGGCGCCTTTGCAGCACCCGGCACCTATATTCCCGGCATCGACGTGACGCTGACCGTCGGCAAGATCCGCGGCGTCGAAAGCCACGGCATGATGTGCTCCGAGCGCGAGCTCGAACTGTCCGAGGAGCATGACGGCATCATCGACCTGCCGCCCGATGCGCCGGTCGGCACCAGTTTCGCCGCCTATGCCCATCTCGACGATCCGCTGATCGAAATCAATCTGACGCCGAACCGGCCGGATGCGACCAGCGTTTATGGCATCGCCCGCGATCTGGCGGCGAGCGGGCTCGGCACGCTGAAGAGCGCGCCGATAGAGCCGATCCCCGGCAAGGGCGAGACGCCGGTCAAGGTGACGATCGAAGCGCCGGAGCTCTGTCCCGGCTTTGCGCTGCGCCTGGTGCGCGGCGTCAAGAACGGACCGTCGCCGAAATGGTTGCAGCAAAGGCTTCTCGCCATCGGCTTGAGGCCGATCAGTGCGCTGGTCGACATCACCAATTATGTCACCTTCGATCGCGGCCGGCCGCTGCATGTCTTCGACGCTGCGAAGGTCACCGGCAATCTCACCGTGCGCCGGGCACGCGACGGCGAAAAGGTGCTGGCGCTCGACGGCCGCGAATACACGCTGACGCCGGAGATGTGCGTCATCGCCGACCAGGATGGTATCGAGTCGATCGCCGGCATCATGGGTGGCGAGCATTCCGGCTGCGACGAGAACACCACCGACGTGCTGATCGAGTCGGCACTTTGGGACCCGATCGCCACCGCCCGCACCGGCCGCACGCTCGGCATCATCACCGATGCACGCTACCGCTTCGAGCGTGGCGTCGACCCGGAAATGATGATTCCCGGTGTGGAGCTGGCGACGAGGCTGGTGCTCGATTTCTGCGGCGGTACGCCGACGCAAACCGAAGTCGTCGGCTATGCCGGCCATCGGCCGAAGATCGTCTCGTTCCCGTTGTCGGACGTGAAGCGGCTGACCGGCATCGAAGTGCCGCGCTCGACGAGCCTCGACATTCTTGCCCGCCTCGGCTTCAAGCCGGAGGGCACGGGCGATGTCGTCAATGTGGCGGTCCCGTCCTGGCGGCCGGATGTCGACGGCAAGGCCGACCTGGTCGAGGAGGTCATGCGCATCCACGGCGTCGACAATATCGCGCCGCAGCCGCTCGGCAGCCACGACGCGGTCAACGCCAAGATCCTGACTGTGCTGCAGATCCGCACCCGCGCCGCCAAGCGGGCACTTGCCGTGCGCGGCATGATGGAGGCCGTCACCTGGTCGTTCATTCCGGCAAAACACGCCGATTTGTTCGGCGGCGGCCAGCAGGCGCTGAAGCTTGCCAACCCGATCGCCGCCGATATGTCGGACATGCGGCCGTCGCTGCTGCCGGGCCTGATCGCGGCCGCGCAGCGCAACGCCGACAAGGGCATCGGCGATGTCGCGCTGTTCGAAGTGTCGGGCACTTACGAGGGCGACGGCGCCGACCAGCAGCGGCGTGTTGCCGCCGGCGTTCGGCGCGGCACCGCCAAGCTCGAGGGCTCCGGCCGCCATTGGGCAGGCAATGCCGGCGCCGTCGGCGTCTTCGATGCCAAGGCCGACGCCATCGCTGCACTCGAAGCCTGCGGCGCGCCGGTCGAGCGGCTGCAGATCGAGGCCGGCGGCCCGGCCTGGTATCATCCCGGCCGGTCCGGCACGATCAAGCTCGGGCCGAAGGTCGTGCTCGGCACGTTCGGCGAATTCCATCCGAAGACGCTGGAGGGGCTTGACGTCTCCGGTCCGCTTTGCGGGTTTGAGGTGTTCATCGATGCCGTGCCCGAGCCGAAGGCCAAGCCGACGCGGACAAAGCCGAGGCTCGATCTGTCCGCCTTCCAGGCGGTCAAGCGCGATTTCGCCTTCGTCGTCGACAAGGCGGTCGAAGCCGGCACACTCGTTCGCGCCGCCCTTGCCGCAGACCGGAAGCTGATTTCCGGCGTCTCGGTGTTCGATGTTTTCGAGGGTGCAGCGCTCGGCGCGGCGAAGAAGTCGATCGCCATCGAAGTTTCGATCCAGCCGGTCGAAAAGACGCTGACCGACGAGGATTTCGAGGCGCTGGCCAAGCGCATCGTCGAGAATGTCGGCAAACAGACCGGCGGCGTGCTGCGCGGCTGAGGGATTGCGGACGCATGGCGAATCGCCCTCCAAAGGGCGATGAACCATTTGCGCTATTCAGGGCTGCCCTTCGAGGAACAGCGTGCAGCCTTTCTCGATATCGTCTCGGCCGATCCGCTGGTCGGCGAGACGCTGTCGCGGGTACGGGCGCTCGACCTCCCCGACTGGCTGGTCGTGTCCGGCGCGCTTTACAACAGCGTCTGGAATCATCTGACGGCGAAGCCTTCGGGATATGGCATTCGTGATGTCGATCTGTTCTATTTCGATGAGAGCGATCTGTCTTACGAGGCCGAGGACACGGTCATCCGCCGGGCGGCGAAGCAGTTCGAAGGACTGACGCTGCCGGTCGAAGTGCGCAACCAGGCGCGGGTGCATCTGTGGTTTGAGGCGCGCTTTGGCGGTTCCTATCCCAGACTGTCGTCGTCCGCCGAGGCGCTGTCCTATTTCGCTTCGAAAACCCATGCGGTCGGCGTTAGATTCGGCACCGATGGGCAACTCGCGCTCGTGGCGCCGTTCGGGCTCGACGACATCTTCTCGTTTCGCGTTACCCCGAACCGTGCACTAGATAATCAGCAGACGCACGAGATGAAGGGCGCGCGTGCGAGGGAGAACTGGCCGGAGATCAGTGTCGTGCCTTGGTAGGAAATGTCGGCGGGACAGCACCCCCCTCTGTCCTGCCGGACATCTCCCCCTCAAGGGGGGAGATCGGCAGCTTCGGCGATCCGCTCGCTCCTGCAACGTCCGTGATTGGCGAAAGCCGAGGTGACGTCCAATCTCCCCCTTGAGGGGGAGATGTCCGGCAGGACAGAGGGGGGTGCCTCGCGCCAATATCTCGCAATTATTTGCATTGCGGTGCGACCGAAAACGGGGCGCCGAAACGCC
>NZ_JAMYVG010000013.1:0-144024 GCF_040323855.1 Mesorhizobium sp. M0028 | reverse complement strand
TCCAGAAGTTCCTTCTCAATAGCCATGCGATGATTCTCTCCTTTCCATCATCATGGCCTCGCGCACAGAATTCCCGACAGTCCCCACCTCATGACCCGGCATGACCAAGTTGCTCGTACGACCGCGCCACGCCGGCGACGGTCAACGGGATGTTATGTGCACATTGCCGTCGAGCCGGTCGTCACGCACACCAATCCCGTCGGAATCAACGCTCCAGGCTCTGCGACCGGGCCCGGAAGCCGCTTCCACGCCATGCCCACCGCATCCTATGCGGAAGTTCGCGACAGACCCAGGCACGCTCCGAAACACAAATCCCCATAGGCCGTCGTCTGCGGCCCGCGGGTTCCTGCATGAGAGACTTTCGTACGCCTGACGGCACCCGAAACCCTTCAGCATGTCGGTCATTCAGCCAGCCACTCCTGTCCTCCCGAAGCCGACATTAATAGTGCCCACACCACCGTCGAAATTGCGCCGAGAGGGGACGACACCATTAGGAGAAGTGGCATTGAGGCTCTACCTCAGTGTCGCCAGCAGGTGTTCGGCAGCCCCGACATCCGCCGTATTCAGGCTCTCCACAAAATACGCCGCAACCGACTGCAAGAGCTCGCGAGCGCTGTTGATCTCCCCGCGCCCGGCCATCAGCGTCGCCATGTCGATTGCGGTTCGCAACTCCCATGCCCGTGCGCGCTGACTTCGGCTCAACTCCAGTGCCTGCATGAGGTAGGCGGCAGCTTCATCACGGTTGCGCTCCGACTGGAGAAGGAGGCTTCCCTTCATCCGTAGCAACTCCGGGAGGTACAACTGGTCGCCGTTCTTTTCGACTTGACCAAGCGACTCGTCGATCAACGCAATGGCTTCATCAACCTGACCGATCGCGGACAGTCCCCTAACTAGCGAGAGGTTGAGCGGCGTCGTGAGCAATTCATAAGGCGCCGCGTGGAGCTTCCGAAGAGATGTCTGCAGGCCCTCGACGCCGCTTTTTGCATCGCCGTGACGGATCGCGACTTCGCTTTTGAAGCCCCGACCGACCAGCAGGTACGGAGTCATGGAATGGGATTCCGCGCGGGCGATGAGCATATCTATGTACGCCTCGGCGCTCTTCAGGTCACCGGTCCACAGGAAGACCGATATCGCCCAGATCAACGCGATCGCCAACGTTAGAGAATGATCCATGGCGGCAGCCTCTTCGACGGCCTGTCGGGCGTGTGCCATGGCTTGGTCCGGATGGCCTTGTAGCCAAAGGTTCCTCGCCAGGATGGCCCTGGCCAGGATTTTGCCTTCGAAGCCCAGATAGATCGTCGTGGTCCGCTGGGAGCGCGGCCCACGGTCGAGCGCCGCCTCCAGCTCTGCGCGGGCCTCCGCGAGGTCGCCTCGCAGGTGGAGCGAGATGCCCAGGATCGAGTGTGCCAGCGCGTTGACGACCGAGTCGTCCAAGGTCGCGGCTGTGGCTGAACAACGCCTTGCAAACTCAAGGGCGGTTGCGAAATTGCCCGTCCGCAGATGGAACATGTTGAGCGAACCCAACAGACGCACCCGGTCCAGCGGATCGCCGCGCTGCTCGGCGATCGCCAGGCTCCTCTCCAGAGCTACGCGCGCCCTGTCGCGTCCTCCCCGCATGAACATGAAGGACACGCCGAGGGCTGCCTGAAGATGCATCTCGTCAAGTCCGCCAAGGGCGGCATCGTCGAAAGCGAATATTGCTCTTTCAGACCAGCGATGACACTCCGGCAACAAGGACATTGCCAGGAAAACCGGCGCGACAGCGCTGGCGAGTCCGACGCCGATGTTGGCGTTTCCGCTGTCGCCGAAGCACCATTCCAGGGCAGCCCGGACATTGTTGATGGCGGCGAAGTGGGGCGCCCGCTCCTCACCGGTCGCCAGGCTTGGCCACTCGATCCCGGTCTGCTCCAGCCATCTCCGATAGTAGGCGGCGTGGCGCACTGCCAGATCGGCAGCCTCGGCGTCATCGATCCGGATGTCGAGAACGTAGGCGCGCGTCGTATCGAGGAGCCTGTAGCGCATCATTGCTCCAACCGGACGCGTCGCCACGATCGATTTGCCGACAAGACTGTCCATGGCGCCAAGGACGGTCGATCGGTCGAGGGTCGCGCTCGTCACGACCTCCAGGGCGGCATCGAGCGTGAAATGACCGACGAATACAGCGAGCCTGCGAAGCACCACGCGCTCAACGTCGGTCAGGAGCCCAAAGCTCCAGTCTAGTGTCGCCTGCAAGGTCTGCTGACGCGGCGGCGCTGTCCGTGAACCGAGCCACAGCAGTGTCAGGCGTTGATCGAGAAGCGCGGCTGTCTGCTGCAGCCCATAGGATTCGACACGTCTGGCCGCCAGTTCGATCGAGAGCGCCACCCCGTCAAGCTTTCGGCAGATGCTTGCGATGATCAAGGCCTCGGCGTCGCCGATGTCCAAACGAGCGCCACCTGCCACCGCTCGCTCGACGAACAGCTGGGTGGCCGGGAATGTCTGGACGATGGCCGCCGTTAGCCCCGGTTCGTCGGGCGGAAACGCAAGCGCATCCAACCGGCAGATATGTTCGCCCTCGACCCGAAGCGCCTCGCGGCTCGTCGCCAGGATGTAGACCTGTGACGCCGCATCGACGATGCTCGAGGCCAGAGGCGCCACCGCATCCACGAGATGCTCACAGGTATCGAGGATCAACAGAATCCGCTTGTTGCGCAAGTAAGCGATCAGGTTGGGCGTCGCATCCTCTGTTTGAACCGTTAGTCCAAGCATCGAGGCGACGGCTGTCGTCACCAGACCGGGATCGCCGATCATTCCCAGATCGACGAACAAGACCGCCCCTGAAAATGCTTCGATCAGGTGATGCCCGACTGCGATCGCGACGGTGGTTTTGCCGACGCCACCGGCGCCAACGATGGTGACGAACCGCGAAGCATTCAGCTGCACCGACAGCTTAAGAACATCCTCGTCCCGTCCGACCATCCGGCTCAAGCGGTTTGGAAGATTCGCGTGCGGAAACTCAGCGGCAATGAATAGGGCTTCGTCGCGTGGGCTGTTTAATCGCAAAACCGGCGCAACGAAGCAATAGCCCCGCCCCGGAAGCGTCGCGATGTACCGCGCGCCATCCTTTCCATCGCCCAGCGCCCTGCGCAGTCCGGTCATGTGGAACCGCAGGCTGCCTTCCTCGACGACGACATCCGGCCAAACCCGCGACATTAGATCTTTCTTGCTGACGACTTCATTCGGTGCAGAGGTCAGGACTATGAGAATGTCGATGGCGCGCGAACCCAACTCTACGGGAGCGCCTTCTCTTGTCAGGAGCCTTTCACCCGCAGCAAAATGGAAAGGGCCAAACGACAATCTGTCTTTGGCTTGTATTCCCGTTTTCGTCATGGCGTCTTCTTTTGGAGCCGCCTGCACCCAGCGCCGCAGTTTAAGTCAAGGAGCGCTCCTGCACCATAGGGAGTCTCACAGTCTAGGCGCCTCCTATCTGCTCAAAAAAGCGGCAGGCTGGCAGCGGCTAACACAAGCTCACGACGCATAACGGGCTAATCCCGCCTCCTGGGCGTAGTTCAAGCTACGTAGATAGATCGCAAACCCATCAACCCAGGAGAGACCCATGGACACGACCAGAACCTCCGAAGCAATCGACCAGGATCGCCGGCGACTTTTGGGCACTGCGGCGGCCGGCATCGCCGCCGCCGGCGCGGCGAGCCTGCTCCCGTCGCAATTGGCCGCCGCATCCACGAGCGATGCCATCCGCCCTTTCTCCGTCAGTTTCCCGCAGGAGGAGATCAATGAGCTTCGCCGGCGCATCGCCGCCACGCGCTGGCCCGAGCGCGAACTCGTCTCCCACGAGGCGTCCCGGCGGATCTGGTCGACCCCAGCAACTGTAGGGCCAACGCAGGGCGTGCAACTCGCCACAATGCAGAAGCTCATGCAGTACTGGCGAACGGAATACGATTGGAGCAAGTGCGAGGCGCAGTTGAAGGCGCTGCCGAATTTCGTCACTGAGATCGATGGGCTCGACATCCACTTCATCCATGTGAAGTCTAAGCATCAGGGCGCCCTGCCTGTCATCATCACGCACGGCTGGCCCGGTTCGGTCATCGAACTTTTGAAGATCATCGACCCGTTCACCAATCCCACTGCGCACGGAGGCACGGAGGCGGAGGCGTTCGACGTGGTGATCCCGTCGATGCCGGGCTACGGCTTTTCCGGCAAGCCCACCGAAACCGGTTGGGATCCCGGGCGCATCGCGCGGGCGTGGATCGTGCTGATGAAACGCCTTGGCTACGACCGCTACGTCGCGCAGGGCGGCGATTGGGGAGCACTCATCACGGAACAGATGGCCCTGATCGCACCTCCCGAGCTGGTCGCCATCCACACGAATATGCCGGGGACCATTCCGCCGGAGATCGTGAAGGCGCTGGCCTCCGGCGGTCCGCCCCCCGCTGATCTTGGCCCCGACGAGAAGCGTGCCTACGAGCAGGTAGCGTTCTTCTACAAAAACGGCCTGGGCTACGCCAACGAGATGGCTCTTCGTCCGCAAACGCTCTACGGGATCGTCGATTCACCGGCCGGCCTGGCGGCGTGGATCCTCGATCACGATGCGGACAGTTATGCGCTGATCGCCCGCTCCTTCGATGGAGAGCCGGAGGGCCTTACCCGCGACGACATCCTCGACAACATCACGTTCTACTGGCTGACGAACACGGCGATCTCGTCGGCACGTCTCTATTGGGAACATACGCAAACGGCGAAGGCCGGCTTCTTCGACGCCAAGGGCATCACCATTCCCGTCGGTGCGACTGCGAACCCCAGTGAAATCTACACCGCACCGAAGAGTTGGACCGAACGCGCGTTCCCGAAGCTTCTGCACTATGGCCGCACGGACAAGGGCTGCCATTTCGCCGCCTGGGAGCAGCCGAAGAGTTTCACCGATGAGGTGCGCGCAACATTCAAGACGTTGCAGACATGACGTGTTGGCGGGGGATGGCGCGCCGGACGCTCGTCATCTTCCGCCCAGCGATAGCTGCGTAGCCAACCTCCGAAGGGAGCGACTGCAATGAACCCCCTCATCAAGACGCTCACCGCACTCGCGGTTTGCACCGTGCTCGCCACGGGCGCGTTTGCCCAGAGCACGGTCGTTCCCATCGACAACGAGCCCGCACCCAAGCTGATCGTGGAGCCGCCGCTTCCGGGTCCGTTGGCCAGCGGCGTCGTGTTCATCCCGTACCGGGTGGAGAACTTGCGCATCCTGCCTGTGGGCGGGGCGGCCGCGCGCAACGTGTCTCCGCGGGTCGGGCATCTGCACGTCACCGTCGACGACCTGCCTTGGGCGTGGGCGGACTACGGTCAGAGCAACACCATCATCTTGGTTGGCATGCCAAGCGGCCAGCACAAGGTGCTGATCGAGGTGGTGGATCCCGAAGGCAAAGTCTTCACCAAACAAACGGTGACGTTCCACACTCCGGACAAGAAGGTGCAGCCATGAGGCTCGACCAACTGGCGGCCGTGCTGGCATTCGGGCTTTGCATCCTTTCCGCGCCCGCCTCCGCCAACCCGGTCGAGGATCGCTCGATCCGGCCCTTCAAAGTCTATGTGCCGCAAGCGCCGCTCGATGATCTTCGCAGTCGCATTGCGCAGACAAGGTGGCCCAACCGGGAGACGGTCGATGACCAGTCGCAGGGCATACAGCTCGCGAAGATCAGGCCGCTCGTCGAGTATTGGGGCACGGCCTACGACTGGCGGACAGCGGAAGCGAAGCTGAATTCCCTGCCCCAGTTCATGACCACGATCGACGGAGTGGACATCCACTTCATTCACGTTCGCTCGAAACATCCCAATGCCTTGCCGCTGATCATGACGCATGGCTGGCCCGGCTCGGTGCTGGAACTGCTCAAGACCGTCGGCCCTCTCACCGATCCCACGGCGCATGGCGGTAGCCCGGAAGACGCGTTCGACCTCGTACTGCCGTCGTTGCCGGGTTTCGGCTTCTCCGGCAAACCCACAGATACCGGCTGGGGTACAGACCGCATTGCACGAGCCTGGGCAGAGCTGATGAAGCGCCTTGGCTACACAGATTACGTCGCCCAGGGCGGCGACTGGGGCTCTCCCGTTTCGAATGCAATGGGACGTCTGGCCCCGGCAGGCCTGCTCGGCATTCATGTCAACCTGCCGGCTGTCGTACCGCCAGAGATTGCCGCGGTGCTCGCCGCCGGCGGACCGGCGCCGGCGGGGCTCATGGACAAGGAGCGCGCGGCGTTCGATGCGCTCAGCATGGCCGCCAAGATGGGGAACAGATCCTACGCCACGATGATGGGCACCCGGCCCCAGACGATCGGTTACGCCATCAATGACTCCCCCGCAGGGCTCGCCGCTTGGATGCTCGGGCATCCGGGCTTTTCGGGCTGGACCTACGACAAAAGCGACCCCGAAAAGTCGCCTGACGAGGTGCTGGACGATATCACGCTGTACTGGCTGACGGACACCGCCACCTCGTCCGGGCGAATTTACTGGGAGTACGGCGGCGGGCGCAGTCCCGTTTTTGCCGACCCTGAAAAGACCAGCGAAGTCTCGCTGCCGGTGGCCATCACGGTCTTTCCGGGGGAAGGCTATCAGGCCCCCGAGACGTGGGCCCGGCGCGCCTACCCCGACCTGATCTACTTCCATGAGGTCGACAAAGGCGGCCACTTCGCCGCGTGGGAGCGGCCGGAGCTCTTTTCTGCCGAGTTGCGCGCCGCGTTCAGGCCGCTGCGGCAAACCAAATAACCACCTCACTCGAAAGGAACGACAAATGTCTCAAACCATGAAAACGCCCCGTGACGAAAAGCACGAAACTGCGACCGGGACCCTCAAAAAGCAGGCGCTCGACATGAAGCTCGAGGTCGTGGTCATCCCCGTCTCGGACGTCGATCGCGCCAAGAGCTTTTATATCGGCCTGGGCTGGCGGCTCGACGGCGATTTCGTCGTCGGCGATACGTTCCGGGGTGTGCAGTTCACACCTCCGGGCTCGCCTGCCTCGATCCACTTCGGCACGGGGGTCACGACGGCGGAGCCCGGCTCGGCAAGCGGGCTTTATCTTGTCGTGTCGGACATCGAGGCGGCGCGCGCCGAGCTCATTGGCCACGGCGCCGAGGTCAGCGAGGCGTTTCACCGCACAGGTCCCGGCAAGCCGGCGGTCAAGGGGCGCGATCCCGAGCGGCGCAGCTACTCCTCGTTCGCGACGTTCAAGGACCCGGACGGCAACGAATGGCTGCTGCAGGAAATCACCACCCGCTTTCCCGGCCGGATCGACACCACGACCTACGCTTCCGGAGCGGATCTTGTTGCCGCGCTGCGACGCGCGTCGGAGGCCCACGGCGAGCACGAGAAGCGCAACGGCGGCCAGCGCGATGAGAACTGGCCGGACTGGTACGCGGAATACATGGTGGCTGAGCAGGCCGGCAAAGAGCTTCCGCTCTGAAGGATTCAGCGCGCAGCGCGCCGCTGAACCGTCTGCGCGGCGATATCGATCGAAACTGAAAAGGCGTCGTCGATGAAAGCACTTAAGCTGCTCGTCGCCGTGGCGCTCGCAATGGCAATCGGGGCTCCGATTGCCAGTTTTCTGGGAGACACGGATGTGGCTCAGCCGATAGCCTCCGCACCGATGAGGGTTCCGTTCCTTCACGGACTTTCCTCCGACCAGTTCGAGGGTCAATCCGAGCTTGCTTCGCTTGGCGTGGCGCACGAGTGGATAAATTCGCCGCCGCTGACGGCGTCGGCTTTGCATGGCAAGGTCGTCCTCATCGATTTCTGGACCTACACCTGCATCAACTGGCTGCGCACGCTTCCCTACGTTCAGGCCTGGGACGAGAAATACCGGAAGCATGGTTTGGTGGTGATCGGAATCCACGCGCCGGAGTTCTCGTTCGAAAAAGACCTGAACAACGTGCACCGGGCGGTGAAAGACCTGGGGATCGATTACCCGATCGCCGTCGACAACGACCATCTCATATGGCGGGCTTTCAGCAACCAGTACTGGCCGGCACTCTATTTCGTCGATTCGCGGGGACGCGTCCGGTATCACCACTTTGGCGAGGGCTCATACCAACAGTCGGAAATGGTCATCCAGGAATTGCTGACTGAGGCTGGCGCCGGCGGATTCGACCGTGAGCCTGTGTCGGTGGATGCCCGCGGCATCGAAGCCGCGGCCGATTGGGAGACCCTCAAGTCTCCGGAAAATTATCTCGGCTACGAACGCACCCAGAATTTTGCCTCCGGCGGTGAAGCGGTCTTGGACGCGCCGCACATCTACGACGTGCCGGCGCGACTACGCCTGAATGAGTGGGGGCTGTCTGGCAGTTGGACGGTAACGAAAGAAACCGCCGTACTGAACAAGTCCGATGCCCGCATCGCGTACCGTTTTCACGCGCGCGACCTTCATTTGGTCATGGGTCCGGCAGCGCCGGGAACGTCTGTGAGATTTCGCGTGCTGATCGACGGGCAGCCGCCAGGCACGGCTCACGGCATCGACGTCAATGAAATGGGCGAAGGCGCAGTGACAGAGCAGCGCCTGTACCAACTGATCCGACAATCGAAACCCATCGTCGATCGCCAGTTCGAGATCGAGTTTCTCGACTCAGGCGTGGAGGTCTTTGCATTCACGTTCGGCTGATCGCCCGCGCAAGGATAGAGGTTCCCAAATGCATTCGCTCAATATCCCCGATGAAATCGACCAAGATCGCCGTCGGTTCTTTGGCGCCGCCGCGATGGCTGTCGCCGCCACTCAGTTCGGCCTGATCGGCCCGGCACAAGCGCAACAGACGACTGGAGAGCCTGCGGCGTCCTTTGGGCCCTTGAAGCGGATCGAGGCCGGCGTGCTGAGCGTCGGCTATGCGGAACTTGGACGGACCGACGGCCCGCCCGTCATCCTGCTACATGGCTGGCCGTATGACATCCACACCTATGCCGATGTCGCTCCTCTGCTGGCAGCGAAAGGCCACCGCGTGATTGTTCCCTACCTGCGCGGATACGGCACGACCCGATTCCTGTTGGACGACACGATGCGCAACGGTCAGCAGTCAGCGATTGCCGCGGACATTGTCGCCCTGATGGACGCACTGGGCATCGAAAAGGCGACGATTGGCGGCTGCGACTGGGGCGCGCGCACCGCGAACATCATTGCCGCACTATGGCCTGAACGCTGCAAGGCGATGGTCTCGGTGAGCGGCTACCTCATCGGCAACCAGCAAGCCGGCAAGCTGCCGCTGCCACCCAAGGCCGAGCTGCAATGGTGGTATCAATATTACTTCGCCACCGATCGCGGCCGCGCCGGCTACGAGAAATACACACGAGATTTCACCAGGCTGATCTGGCAACTCGCGTCGCCGCGGTGGAATTTCGACGATGCCACATTCGAGCGCAGCGCCGCAGCCTTCGACAATCCCGATCACGTGGCCATTGTGGTCCACAATTATCGCTGGCGGCTCGGACTCGCCGCCGGCGAGCAGCAATACGACGCGTTCGAGGAGCGACTCGCGCAGGCACCGGTCATCGGCGTGCCGACGATCACCCTCGAAGGCGACGCCAATGGCGCGCCGCATCCGGACGCCAGCGTATACGCCACGATGTTCCCGGGCAGATACGCGCATCGGGTCGTCACCGGCGGCATCGGGCACAACCTGCCCCAGGAAGCGCCGCAGGCCTTTGCCGATGCCGTTGTCGAAGTCGACGCCTGATCGAGTTCGCGGCAACCACCGAAGCGGCGGTTACCGCTACCAGCAAAGAATGCCCATGAGCCACATCACAAGGGTTGTCTATACGGCCAGGACCGCAACCACGGGCAGTCGCGAAAATGGCGCCTCGCGCAGTTCCGACGGCCTTCTGGACATCTGGCTATCGACGCCTGGATCGGCGCGCATCGGCACCAATCCGGAGCAGTTGCTCGCGGCCGGCTGGTCGGCCAGCTTCGCAAGCGCAATCGCATCTGCGGCCCACGAACGAAAAATCGCGCTGCCTGCAGGGATGAGCATCGAGGCCGAGGTGAATCTGAACTACGGAGAAAACGGCCACTTTCTTAACGTCCAACTGGATATTGCCGTGCCGAGTCTGGAGCGCGATGTGGTACAAATTCTGGTGGATGAAGCGCACGAGATTTGTCCTTACTCCAAAGCGACACGGGGCAACATCGATGTCGTAATGAGGATCGTCTGATTTGACCTAAATCGCTCTTCGGCGTTGAAGCTTTTGGCACCTCGCTCCCAGTCTGTTCAGGGTCAGATGATGATCATGCCCACATCGACGTGAATGTCCGCTTTCGATATCCACGGGCTCGAAGCGGCCGATCCGTTGTCGGCCCATTCCTGACATAATCGCCACTGCTCAGAACATCACTTGCTCAGCCGGCTTCCACCGTAGGGATACTCACTTGAGCGTTTGACCCTGAGTTCTTCGTTCGCTAGCGGGAGCCTCGCGCGGCGTCACAACCATATGTGTCATCGCCTCCAACCTTCGGCGACAGCGCCCGCCAGTGCCGGGGCGATTCGCGGCTCACGTCTCCCTTTTGCGCCGAGCTTGTTCTATGGCTGCCGGAGAGGCTGCGCCTCCCCCGCCTCGCATTCCGGCAGCCGCACAGGTTTGGCGAGTTTTGCCAGCGACCCGGTCTTGGCGCACGCCGGGAAGCCGGCTAGCGGCATTGTCTCGATGAAACGACCGCGCTCCGTCTTGCTCAAGCTGAATTCATTGACCATGCCCTCGACGGTCAGGTCCGGATACCGTTTAAGGGTTTCCCGGACCGAAGCATTCGCCTCATCGATTCGACCCAGAGCCGCAAAGGAGCTGCTACGCACCACCCAACCCCCTTTGCCGTAGTTATCGGGCGTCTTGCGCTCCAGCATCTTCAAGGCGTCCTCATAGCGACCAGCCATAAAATAGGCAGTGGAGTAGAAAGCAGTTGCCCACATCGGGTAATTCGGGTCGAGCCGTATAACTTGGTCGACCAACTGAGCGCCGCGTTCGGGTTCGTCGAAGCCTGCCGCAAAGCCGGAATAGAATGTCAGGATTTCGGCCGAACCCGGAGCGAGGCGGAGGGCCGTGTCCAGCTCGACCTTGGCGCGGGCGTTGTCGCCCTTGTCTTTGAGGCTCATGCCAAAAACGGCGTGCGCCTCGGCGTCGCTCGGATCGAGCCGCACCGCGCGTTCGGCTACATCGGCAGCCGCCTTGATCTCGCTCTCGGGATTGATACCGAAGCCAGCCAATATGTTATGAGCATGATAAAGTTCCACCCAGGCGCGGGCGAACCCCGGGTCCAGCTCGACAGCGAGGTTGAGCAGCCTGATGGCCTCCTCCTCATCCGCTACGGCAATCTTTTCAATCCTTTCGGTTCCGAGCAGGTAGTAATCATAGACAGTCAAGTTGTCCGGCCGTTTACGCTTCGCTGCAGCCCGCCCCGCGCCTTGAATCAGCCCCACGCCGTTGCCGAGGCGGTTGGTGACCTGCTCGGCGATCTCGGTTTGAACGGCGAATACGTCTTCAGCAGGCCGGTCCCATCGCTCCGACCACAGATGGTTGCCGGTTTTTGCATCGATCAGCTGCGCGGTGATCCGCAGCCGACCGCCCAGGCGCTGGATCGAGCCTTCCAGCACATAGCCGACGTCGAGCGCACTCGCGACCTGGCGGACATCCAGCGACTTGCCTTTGTACGCTTGCGTCGAATTGCGTGCCACGACGTCGAGTTCGGGAAACTGCGCGAGATCGGTGATGATGTCTTCGGTGAGGCCATCGGCCAAACGCCCGGTGGCCCCGTCGCCGCCATAATTATTGAAGGGCAGCACCGCGATCGACGGCTTGGCCCCCAGTGGCGCAGGCTGAAAGACCCACCATGTCCCTCCACCCGCCAGAGCCAGCACCACGGTGGCCGCCGCAGCCGTCCTGGCCCAGCGCGGCATCATTCCGAGAAGCGGGCGGCGCGCCGGCTTGCCATCGAGCCTCAGCCGGTACATCCGCACGGGGCGATTGATATTCTTGACTTGCTGCTCGCCAGCGAAATCGAGGGGCCAATCAAGCTTGCCCTGCAGATGGTCAAAGGCCGTGCCCGATACGATCACGCCGCCCGGGTCAGCGAGTTGCTGCAACCGAGCGGCGATATTGACGCCGTCGCCATACACATCGCCATCCACGAGCGCCACATCGCCAAGATTTATCCCGATGCGGAACACAATCCGCTCATGCTCCGGCAGTGCACCATTGCGAACGGCCACAGCTTTTTGAATTTCGGCTGCGCAGATTACCGCATCGACCACGCTGTCGAAGACGACAAGTGCGCCATCTCCTAATAGTTTGACAATTCGACCCTGGTGCAGAGCGATCGCCGTATCGGTTACGTCGGCCCGGATAGCTCTCAGGCGTCCGATGGTGCCAGCTTCGTCAATTTCGATCGCCGTTGAATAGCCGACCATATCCGCTGCAAGGATTGCCAGCAGTTTCCGGTTCAATGGAGGGACGATCATCATCCGGCCCCGGACCCAACATGGCTAAAATTGTACACCTATCGCGGCGCCCTGACGAGCCCGCCCGGCCAAAGCCAGGAGGTCGTCCATTAGCCCCGGTGGTCCGAAAGGTCGCTTCTGGCGCACAGCGGTCAGACGAGGCTGGACGCAAGGGCCGGCTATCTTGTCCAGTCATCTTGAAAGCTGACAGTCCGGTTCCGGCCCCTTCCAGGCATTCACAATGCCGGTCGATCGCCGATCTGACCGCCAGAGGCTGTTGACGTCGAAAACACATAAGCCGCTAGATGTTCCCCTTTTGTGCTTCCAAAGTCGCATAAACAGACAGTCTGGAACTGGCCTCTCGCGAGGGCCATCGACCGATCGCATCAGGTCGTATCTAAAGGCCGTAAGAAAAACCGGCAGTTTGCCAATCCTTGCTGCGACTGCGTGCCTCAAGCTCTGATCGGCGCATTGCCCGTCCGTTGTGCGGCAGCAGGAGTAGCCGAAGCTGGAGGGCAGCGCCGCGGACTCAACGAGCGCTACTGTTATGACGGCAGGAACGAAGAAGCAGTCCTCATGGACCGATGCATGCTATGCATTGCTTCGATCACGCCCAGCACGTGCGGACATAGGCGAACTCCGGCGAAGAGTTTGACAGCGGAGATCAGCGCAAGATGTCCGACAGGCTCTCGGGCTTCTTCTCGCCAAGCGACAGATCAAGGCCCGACAGAAGGTCGATGAGATGACTTTGCATCAGGTCGGACGCGTTTTTTGCGTCGTGCTTTTCGATGGAATCAACGAGGGCGTGATGGGCGTGGCTTTCGCAGGTGGTGTCGCGGCGGCGCCAGTAGAGCGCGATGATCAGCGACGACCGCGACAACAGGTCCTTGACGAAGCCGGTCAGGATCGAATGGCCGGCGATTTCAGCGATGCCGACATGGAATTTTGCCGACAGCATTATGGCGTCGCTGTCGCGGCCGGCATGCAGGGCCTCGTGCTCTTTTTCGAGATGAAGCCGCAGTTGCGCGATCTCGGCCGGCTTTGCCACTTCGGCGGCAAGCGCCGCGACCTTGGGCTCGATCAGCGCTCGCGCTTCGAACACCTCGCGCGCTTCCTGCTTGGTCGGCTGGGCGACGAACGCGCCGCGGTTCGGCTCGAGCCGAGCCAAGCGGTCATGCGACAGCGCCTGCAGCGCCGCGCGTATCACCGCGCGGCTCACCGAATAGATCGAGGCGAGCTCGTCCTCGGGCAGCTTTGTGCCCGGTGCGAGGCGGTGGCTGACGATGGCGTCGCGCAGGCCGGCATAGACCGGAAACCAGCGCATCGTCGGCTTGTCGCCATCCCGTGTCTTTGGTCCAAGCAGGTCCATCGTCTCATTGTCCCGGCGGCCGGATCGCATAGCGGCGCGAACACCGCGTTTCCGGCCGGACATCGAACATCCTGTGTGGGAATGTCAACAATTTTGCACGCATCAGGATACACGGCCGGAGGGCGAAAAGGACGCAAAGATTCCGGCGAAGGACTTTTCGAGTGGAACTTGGTAGCCGCCGCGCTTCGAGGTCGACAGGCCAAGGCTGACGAGGCTCTCGCAGAGTTGTACCGCGCAGGCGACGCCGTCGAGCACAGGAAGGCCATGTTCGCGGCTGAGCGCGGCGGCGAGGTCGGCCATGCCGGCGCATCCCAGCACAATCGCTTCGGCCCGGTCGTCGCGGATGGCGCGCTCGATCTCCTCCGAAATTCGATGGCGGGCGTTGGAGCCGGGCACTTCGAGCTCCAGAACGGGAACGTCGCTTGCCCGCACCCTAGCGCAGCGGCTGGCGAGGCCGTAGCGCACCAGATTGTGCTCGATCGCCGGCACCGAACGCGACAGCGTCGTCACCACGCTGAACTTGCCGGCAATTAGGCTTGCCATGTGAAACGCCGCTTCGCCGATGCCGACCACCGGCATCTCGCCGACGCAGCGTACTGCGTCGAGGCCGGTGTCGTCGAAGCAGGCGATGACGCAGGCGCTCGCCGCCGGATATCTCTGGATCTCGCCGATCATTCCCGGGATGGCGAAGACCTCGTCGAAATAGCCTTCGACGCTCGGCGGCCCGTCCTTCGGATTGACGGCGATGATCCTGGTGCCGGCCGAAGCCGCGCCGCGCGCCGCCTCGCTGATCTTTTCGGTCATGGACGCAGTGGTGTTGGGATTGACGACGAGTATGTCCATTTGCGCTTTCATATTTCGCCGCCGAGATAGAGTTTCTTGACCCGGTCGTCGCCAAGCAGCTCAGCCGAATGTCCGGCCAGCGCGATCTTTCCGGTCGTCAGTGCGTAGGCGCGCTGCGAGATGCGCAGCGCCATGCGCGAATTCTGCTCGACCAAGAGAACGCTGACCTTTTCGTCGCGATTGATCGCCACGATGGAGCGGGCGATGTCCTGGACGAGCTTCGGCGCGACGCCGAGCGAGGGTTCATCGAGCAGCAGAAGCTTCGGTTTGGCCATCAGCGCCCGCCCGATCACCAGCATCTGCTGTTCGCCGCCGCTCATCGTGCCCGCCGTCTGGGAATAGCGTTCCTTCAGGCGCGGAAAGCGCGCGAGCACCATGTCCAGCGTCCTGGCGATTTCGGCCTTGTCGGTGCGGGTGAAGGCGCCCATCATCAGATTGTCGCGCACCGTCATGTAGGAAAAGACGCGCCGACCCTCCGGCACCATGGCGATGCCCATCCTGACCAGCTCGTCCGGGCGCGTTCCGTCGATGCGGTGGCCCCGGAAATGAATCTCGCCGCTGCGGACTTTCTTCAGGCCGGTGATGGCGCGCAGGATCGAGGATTTGCCCGCGCCGTTCGCGCCGATCAGCGCGACGGTCTCGCCCTCGTTGACGTTGAGCGACACGCCCTTCAGTGCATAGACATGGTCGTAGTAGAGTTCGATGTCGGAGACTTTCAGCAGTTCGCTCATGGCTAAAATCCGATCGTCTCATCTTCGACGCCGAGATAGGCCTCGATGACCTTTTCGTTCTCCTGGATTTCCTTCGGCGTTCCCTCGGCGATTTTCACACCGAAGTTCAGGACGACGATGCGGTCGGAAATGTTCATGACGGCGGGCATATCGTGCTCGACCAGCAGGACAGTCACGCCGCGCTTCCGCACGCCGCGCACCATCTCCACCGCGCGCACGGTTTCGTCATGGTTCATGCCGGCGAAGGGCTCGTCGAGCAGAAGCACGGTCGGGTTGGTAGCGAGCCCGATGGCAATCCCGAGCGCGCGCAGATGGCCGTGCGGCAGCGTGCTGGCGATCTCATGCCGTTGCGTGCCGAGATCGAGGAAGTCGATGATCTCGTCGGCCGAGCGGCCGAATTCATCCTCGTCGCGCCGTGCGGTGTTCGTGCCGAGATAGAAGCCGGCAAGGCTGGCATTGGAACGCAGGTGATGCGCGATGATGACATTGTCGCGCACCGTCATGCCCTTGAAGATCGTCGTCTCCTGGAACGTGCGCACCACGCCCTTCCGGGCGACGATATGCGGCGCCAGGCCTGAAATCCGCTCTCCCCGGAATAGCACTTCGCCCGAGGTCGGATTGAGGAAAGAGGAAATCAACTTGAACAGCGTCGACTTGCCGGCGCCGTTGGGGCCGATGACGGAGAGGATTTCGCGTTCGCGGACCGCGAAGGAAACATTGTTGACCGCGACCAGCCCGCCGAAGCGTTTGGTCACTGCCTTGATCTGGAGAAGCTCAGTCATGGTCCTAGCCCTGCTTCTTGCCGAACAGCCTGAGGCTGAGCAGGCCGTTGGGAAGGAACAGCATCAGCGCGATCAGCACCGAAGAGAAGATCAGCAACTGGAACTCGCCGGTCTCGAACAGGAAATCCCAGCCGAAATAGAGCACGAAGGTGCCGATCATCGGCCCGAAGACGTGGCCGAGCCCGCCGAGGAAGCAGTTCAGCATGAAGTTCACCGAGTCGGTGACGGTGAAGCTCGACGGATAGATCGACTGCGAGATGGCGACGAACATCGCACCGCCGAGACCGCCGAGGAATGAGGAGATGGCGTAGGCGATAACGCGCAGATAGGCGATGTTGACGCCGATCGAGGAGGCCAGTTCCTCGTTCTGCTGCAACGACTGGCAGAGTTTGCCAATGCGCGAATGGACTAGGCGGTAGAGCGCCGCAAAGCACAGCACCATCAGCACAACCGACACCAGATAGAAGGCGGGACGCGGATTGGGGAGCGCCGCGAAATCTGGAAGGATGGTCAGCCCGAAGATCGAGATGCCGCCGGGGAGCGGAATGCTGACCATGCCCTTGGCTCCGTTGGTGATCGGCAGCGCCAGCGCGAGCAGCCGCGCCACTTCGGTCAAAACCAGCGTGACCATGGCGAAATAAACGCCGCGAAGTCTGAGGATGGGCAGTCCGATCAGCACGCTTGCAGCGGCGCAGAATAGCCCAGCCAGCGGCAGTGTCAGCCAGAACGACACACCGTACTGGACGACAAGAATGGCCGAAACATAGCCGCCCATAAGCGCGAAGGCGCCCTGGCCGATATTTATGCGGCCGATGTAGAAAGTCACCCACACCCCGGCGCTGGCGATGCTGAGCAGCGCGACCGAGGTCAGCGTGTAGTAGAGGTCGAGCCGACCGGTCGCCTCGATCAGCCAGGGCACGCCGACGAGTACGACCAGCAGGAAGACAGCGACGACGAGGATGTTGCGTGTACGCTTCATGTCCATCATCCCCACGGCTTGCCCATGAGCCCGTTCGGGCGGATGCTCAGGAACACCATCAGCGCGGCGAAGATGACGAGATAAGTGACGTCGCCATATTGGCGTAGCACCGTCAGGCCGACCGATTCCATCATGCCGAGGATGAAGCCGCCGGCGATCGCTCCGCTGACCACGCCGGCCCCGCCGATCATCACCATCAAGAACGCCTTGATCGAGATCGGCCCGCCGATGCCCGAATTGACGCCGGTGATGGCGACCAGCAGCCCCCCGACTATGCCGGCAAGCATGGCGCCGAGCGCAAAGCCGATCATCGAATAGCGGTCGACCTCGACGCCCATCAGCTGCGCCGCGACCCGGTCCTGCGCCAGCGCCCGCATGGCACGTCCCGGCTTGCTGTACTGCATGAAAAGCACGAAGGAGGCGATGAACAGTATGGCGAGTGCGCCGACCAGCAGCCGGTCGTAAGGCATTATGAGGCTGTCGGAGACGAAGACGCCTTTGACGATCTTCGGCACGCCGCGCTGCTTTTCGCCGAACAGGAGGAGGATCACGGCGTCGAGGAAGAATGCGACCGCCGCCGCGAGAAGCATCGTACTTTCCTCCCGCACGCTTCGCTTAATCACCGTCCTGAAAAGGAATTTCTCGACAAGCGCTCCAATGACCAGCAGCGTGACCCCGGACGCGACGAGCGCGACGACGAAAGGCATGCCGAGCTGGCCATAGACGGTGTAGGTGACGAAGCCGCCGAGAACGTACATCTGCCCATGGGCAAAGTTAAGCACGTTCATTAGCGCGAAGATCAGGGTCAGACCGAGCGCGATCAAGGCGTATTGCGCGCCAAGATAAAGCCCGTTGGCGATGACTTGTTCCATCAGGATGGTTCCGGCCGTTCAGAGGCTGAAGACGAATGCTCGAGTCTCTGCGGCAATCCGCTTCAGTGCAGTTGCGTCAATCGACTTGAGCGACGAAGAGCGTCTCGAACTTGCCGTCGCGGTATTCCGTGACCACCATCGGGACCGAAAGCTGGCGCTTCTGGCCAAACGACGTCATTCCGACATAGGTCAGCTTGGCATCGTCCTTCAGATAGGGATTGGGCGCCGAGAAAGTGTCGATCGTCTTCTTGAACTCCTCCACATTGTCGATCGCGGCCGGGTTCGCCTTCAGCGTCTCGATGATGTATTCGAGCGCGTAGACCTTGGTGTTGGACTCGTCATTGTATTCGCCGAACATTTTCGTATAGCGTTCGACGAACTCCTTCATCGTGTCGGACGCGATTTCGGGCGTCGATGCGCCGCCGACCGAGATGAAGCCGTTGGCCAACTCGCCCGCGCCCTCTTCCAACACCTTGGCATCCTGCGCCGTTTCGGTGGAGATCAGGCCTTCGTAGCCGAGCTCGCGCGCGGCGCGGATCAGCAGCGGCGCATTGCCCGGCGCGACGCCCGAAAGCACCAGCAGGTCCGGTTTTTGCAAAACGATCGGCGTCAGTACCGGCGTGAAATCGCGGGTATCGTTTTGGTAGACATCCGTGGCAGCCACAACCTCGAGCCCGAGCGCCTTTGCCGCGGCAACACCGCCATCCCGCTGGCTCAGCGGATCGGATTCGTTGGCGGCGACAAAGGCAACTTTTTTCACGCCCCTGTTTTCCATGAGATATTTGTAGATCGCCGGAGCCGACTGGTAGTTGGCGATCATGCCGAGCACGGCGTTGGATGCCGGCGGGGTGTAGAGTTCCTTCGGGAATGCGTAGGGAAAATAGATGATGCCCTTGGATTCTGCCACGGGACGCACCGCCGCCGCGCCGTCGTCGACATTCGGACCGACGACATAGTGGATGCCCTCCTGGGCCATCTTCTCCATGCCGGCGATCGCCCGCTTCGGGTCCTTCTGGTCGTCGAAGGTGACGATTTTGACGTCATAGGTCTCGTCACCAATCTTCACACCGCCGGTTTCGTTGATCCAGGCGGCGCGCGTCTGCATCGAGCGGACGTTGGATGTGCCCCACGCAGCGGCCGCGCCACTCGTCACGCCGACAAAGCCGATCTTGAGTTCCTTGTTGGCGGCGTGCACCGCTATTGTGCCGCCGGCCATGATTGCCAGCGCGGAGACGGCGCCGCGCGCCGCGGATGTGATTATTGAACGTCTGTTGATCATTGTTCTTTCCCCTTTGGAGGCCGCGCATTGTTGCGACAGAACTCGACCGATACGCGGATTTTTGTGAGTGAAGGCTCAAATCAATCACCTGTCAACAAAACTTTATCGGATTGTTGACAATCTTGTGAGCGGCCGTAGACGAAGAACGTAGGACCGATCGCGGTTCGGTGCTTTGCTCGAGAGGTTCGTGGTGTCGGAATTCCTGAAGCTCGCATGGTGGTCAGAGCGACGGGTGTCTTTCTCACACTACCGGACCAAGAATCAGGACGAGGTCGGCGTCGTGATCGAGGATCGACGCGGTCGGGTCGTCGGTATCGAGGTGAAGGCCTCCGCAAACGGTTCCGCAGGACTTTCGGGGATTGCACCAGTTGCAGGAAGGAGTCCGCGATCGTTTTGTGCGCGGGCTGGTGCTGCACGACCATCACCGTGTGACGCCGTTCGGCGAAATAATTGCAAGCTGCACCGCTGTCGGTTCTGTGTTCGATGTAAAGTTGCATAAAATGCGGTCTGGAACTTGAGTCGCGAGGTGGTCTAAATAATCCCAGATCGATACGAGCCGAGCCTTCATTGGTCGCGGTGATTTCTGGCAACTTCGCCACCCGCCGTAAGCCATCTTGCATCGAACCAGCGGTCCGCCGGCCCGTCATAGGGCAGCCGCGTGACATCCCAGTGGCTGACGAAGCGCGCGTAGGCGTCCCAGACCGGTGGACCGCCGCCGATGAAGACGACACGGCCGGCAAAGCGCTTGAGCGTGTCCTCGGGATCCATACTGGAGCGAACGACGACAAGTTCCCGATCCGCGCGAGCAAAATCCGGAACGCTCGCGATCGTCTTGGGACCGGCGAGCAAGACGTGTCCTCTCGTGACGTCGAAAAACCGTGCAACGTCGGCTACGAACTCCGGCGAGCCGAAGCGATATTGGCAAACTGAAACGTCAGAGCGGGCATCGCGCAGATGCCCGCCACCATGGGTACGGATGCACGCAAGGGACCGAAGAAGCGCCGGCGGCCCCCCACCGCTCGAAGAACAGGAGAGGGGCCAATAGTGCGAAACCCGCTTTCCAAGCCGTTTGCCGATCCAGAAGGACAGCCAGTCCCCCAGTGCCGCGCCAATGGCGGCGGCAAGCCATCACGAAATTCCGGTTCTTCTCAGCAGCGCCACGCGGGCTAACGCTGATTATCGTATGGCCGGCCTGCAGCGCGAATCGCGCTGCTGGCTCGCCCAGGTTCGGCCATCGTCAATCGCCAGATCACGCACGATCAGCACGGGATGGAGCCGGTGAACGACAGCGCAGGGTTCGGCGTCGTTTTGGCCTTCGGCCTATTGGTGCTCAATTGGCTGGCGATCCGCTATATCGATGTTGTCGCCTGGCTGGCGAGCTTCTGATGCGCACGCCGTTCCACCCCGGTGCGAGGAACGGGAGAGCACCAAGGACGGCGACGAAATAGCAGGGCGGTACAACCCGCCCCAACCGAAGCCGCGTTCTCGACGACATGGTTACTGTGACAAGACGAACAGGGTATAAGGCTATGAGGCAGCAGACTGGTTGAGGAGCGCCCCACCGTCATGAAGCCGATGAACGAAGAGCATCTCGCGGTTCTACGCAGGCACATGGTCGAGATGATTGCAATTCACACCGATCTTGCAAGCGATGAACTTGGCAAGGCGGCGCTCGATGAGCGGGTATTGGCGGCGATGAGGCGGATACCGCGGCATCTCTTCGTGCCAGCATCAGTTGCGCCTTATGCCTACCAAGACATGCCGCTGCCGATCGGCTTTGATAAAACCGTCTCGCAGCCCTTCATCGTTGCTCTCATGACCGATCTCCTTGCGCCGCAACCGCACGAGGTAGTGCTCGAGATCGGCACCGGCCTAGGCTACCAAACCGCAATCCTCGCGGACCTTGCCGGGCAAGTTTGGAGCGTCGAAATCATCGAGGAATTCGCAAGCCATGCCGAGGCTCTCCTGCAGGGTCTCGGCTTCTCCAATGTCGGCATTCGTGTCGGAGACGGGTCTCGCGGCTGGCCTGAGCACGCCCCATTCGACAAGGTCCTGGTCACGGTGGCGGCTGAGCGGACACCGCCGGCTTTACTGAAGCAACTCAAGCCGGGAGGACGCTTGGTTCTGCCTTTGGGATCTGAAAATGCACAGTTTCTGACGGTCATCGACAAGGATGCGGCAGGGCAACTGAAGACTCGCAAACTCATCCCGGTTCGGTTCAGCCGTCTCGAAACGGTCTAATGAGGGGTGCGGCTGCGCGGAGCCGTGCTGGAAGATCAGGATAACGCGCGCCGCATCGATCACACAGGCGCTGGATGGCATCGCCGATCTTTTGACATCCATGCCGCAACGCCACTCGTCGAGCACGCCTGCCGCCGCCGGTCGCAGCCGCTGGCGATCATGCCGGCGCGGTCGTATTGCGCGCTTCTCAAAGACCCCTTATCCAGCCTACTGTGTGCCTGCCAGACGGCAAATGGGTCGCTCATCTGGGAAATGACGGCTAAAGGCTCAAGGAATTCGCCCAGTGGCCAACACGTAGCGGGCAGGAGGTAACGATGGATCTCAAGGACAGGCGCCTCTGGTACGGCGTGGTAGCCGTGATCGTGGTATTGGTCGTGATTGCGTATGCGGCTGGTTGGTTTGGCGGCACACCGATACCAGCGCCGCAGCAGTGAGAGCGATCGTCATTCTCGCTTGGCGGCAGCTGACTGCTCAGTCTCTAAAGGTCGAAGGAAGGGACACCTGATTGGCTGTTTCGCTGGTTCGGCTACCATCCTGACGACGCACAGCCTGGACCGTTTTTGAGATGGCTTCCGCGCAACTTGTTGGTTGTTGGACGGACCGATCCTTGGATCGCGCAATCCGCAACACTCCGCCATCGGGCCGGGCAACTTCGATAATGGTTTCGACACGGACAAACTGCGATCCTACGGAGTAGCCAGGCGCCAGGTCATGCCGGAAGTCGTACACTGGAGCCACAAGGGCCCAACGACCGGGCGGAGAACTCGCATCAGCCCGGCCTTCGGCGGTTTCGAAGCTAAACTGCCACTCGCTTGATCCCGCTGCCCGGCCAGCGATGGAGCCGGGCTACTCCAGCACAGACTCTGCCCGTCGATCACCTCGATCGGCACGGACTCCAGACCGACATCGTCGAACAGCCGCGCATTTGACCGCGTTCGCCAAATTAATGGCCGGATCTTTGCGAAGCCTCCGCATTTTCGTGGGGGGAAGCCCTCCCAGCATCATCGTGATTGGACTTCACGATCGGCCGGAGTCACGCTGGCCGCAGGTATAAGAAGATATGGGTGGGCCAACTATCGTCCGAATAGGAGGCTAAAATGAAGCACCAGACGCTTGAGCAACTGCAGATCGTCGCCGAGATCGATCAGGACTACCTGCGCCAGGCCATGTCGCGCAGCGAACGTCTTGAACGCTGGGCGGAGCTCCTTGAACGGAACCCTGACCGGCGACTCTCGACGCTACACCAGACCGAGTATCAGCCGGTTAGATCACGCGGGGCCATGCGCGGCGACGGCTCGCCGATCTCAGTCGCTTTCGAGGATCCTGTCCTCCGCGCCGCCGGGTTGGAAAACGACAACTACGGCGAAGCGAAGCGGTTCTTCGAACTGACCGACAGGCAATTGCATGAGATCATCTGCTATTGTCATTTCGGCGCGACGGTGAGCGCCGTAACGGCCGCCCGTCACATCCGTGCGGCGATTGCCGGGAGACAGCCAGGCATGTTCGCTCGGATGCGTGAGGCGTTCGTCGGATAAAGCCGGAGCCGTTTCGCAGCATCATTTTTGAAGCGGCTCGCATGGAAAGCCGCCGCCGTAGCGCAGGCAAGCGCTCCCCACGCGGGGAGGCTGCGTTTGCATGAGGGGGTGCGGCTTTCCGCAGGAGCACGCCGACGCCCCCTCCTGCATCTTTTCCATCCGAACCGGAAAGATCCCAATGCTGCCAGCACATCCGTGGTCAGCGCCGGGGTTCAAAGGCTCGAACAGAGCGACATGCGCGCCGGATAAGCGCTATACATTCGCTGTCGAAAATTCGATGCTTCATGGTGGGTCGAAGGTCGCGGACCTATGTCGATCGGGACCGGGAAAGCCAAATCGTGATCGCGAGCAGCTTGGCCTTGTGATCGAGGCCGTCCCGAGCCAGCGCCTCCCCGAACCCGAAATCGATCGAAAGCTGCGCGAGGTCGGGCGCGGTGCCGGCGAAGCGGTCAAAATAGCCCTGGGCGTCGCCCGCTACGAGCCGCTCCAGCATCTCGCGTCCGGCCCATCCGCGTCCCGCTCCGTCACCCGTCGCGGGCTTGATGGGCTGAAATGCCAGCTCGCGTTCGGCGAATACCGACCGGACGATGCCGACGGCATTGACGGTTGCAGGGAAGCCCAGGACCGCGACCGAGACGAAGAGCAGTTCGACGATCGCTTCGGGGGTGCCGCCGGCATTGAGAAAGCCGGCGATATGAAACTTCAATTGCGGCTGGGCGCTTCCGTCGGCCAGCAGCATCGAGACGGTGCAGAGCTGCCTTAGCGGGAGATCCAGCCCCGGGCGGGACAACACATCGCCATAGGGATATTCGACGGTGAAGCGCGACAAATCGGCGGAGGTCTCCGCCAGAGCATTGATCGGTCCATCGAAATTCTCCCCGCCGATCCGGCGGAGCATCTCCAGGCCGCGTGAAAATCGATCCTCATGAGTTTCCGAGGCCATGGCTTGCCCGCTCCGACTGATGGCGAAAGAACTTGCTGCGATGAAGGCAGCCTCAATAAAGCGTCGGCGAGAACTTACTCTTCCCGTTGCTGCGGTGGTGGGACCTGACACTCATGTTCTCTAACTCTGCCCGCCCCCGCTTTATTTCAGGTCAGACCTTGCATCGGCGATTGCGATAAATCAAATTCATTATTAGCATCGCCGTGATGAAGAAGATTCATATCGCTAACGTCGATCTCAATCTGCTGGTCGTCTTCGACGCCCTCGTTGCCGAAGGGCACGCCACGCGCGCGGCCGAGCGGATTGGGCTGACCCAGCCGGCGGTCAGCCATTCGCTCAATCGCCTTCGGGCTCTGTTCGGAGACCCGCTGTTTGTCCGATCCCCGCGCGGCATGACGCCGACGCCACTGGCGCAGGACATTGCGCCGAGTGTTCGGTCGATCCTCGAACAGGTTGAAGGCGTCCTGCTCGGCGGGCGCTCGTTCGATCCGACCGAAAGCACTCGGCAATTCGTGGTCGGTCTCTCCGATTATGCCGCTTTCGTGCTGCTACCGCGTCTGACTGCACGGCTCGGCCGCGAAGCACCAGGCGTTTCTCTGGTGGTCCGCAACACGAGCCGCAGCGTCGGTTTGCCGATGCTGGACGACGGCGCAGTCGAACTCATCGCCGGCAACTTCCCCCAGCCGCCGACCCATATGCGAGAAGAACTGCTATACGAAGAGGACTTCATCTGCGCTGGCCGCGGCGATCACACCGATCTGGCCGATAGTCTCGACCTCGACCGCTATCTCTCGCTGCGCCATCTTCAGGTTTCGATGAAGGGCAATCCGAGCGGCTATGTCGATGCTGTGCTCACCGAGAAAGGATTGAAGAGGAATGTCGTCGTGACGGTCGGCCACTTCTTGATGGCACCGATGCTGGTCGATGCCTCCGAGCTCGTGGCAACGGAACCCCGTCGTCTCTTCGCACCGTTGGCAGGGCGGCTACCGCTCCGACTTTTTCCGCCGCCATTGGATATTCCTTCATTTCGAGTGGTGCAGACTTGGCATGCGCGCCACGACGCCGACCCAGGGCATCAATGGCTGCGACGGGTGCTCAGTGAAGTCGGTCAAGGGGTTTGAGGGCGAAAGCCCCAATCCCCGCTGCCGCCCCAACTGCCAGGACACCGATCCGCCCTGCACGATGCCACTGACCTCGCGGCCGAGCTGGCGGTCGATGACTGGCCGCCACGGGACAAGCGTGAACTCGTGGGACTTCTCGACGATGGCGAACTTGCCACTGGATAGCTGCGCGGCCCCGGTGAAGGTGCCGGTCACGGTTTCGCCCTCGGCGGCAGCTCGGAACGGCAGTGCCTTTTTCGCCGCCAGTTCCCCACCGGCACGGTCAACCTCGCGTTCCTGAAGCGTGGCGATCAGGTTGCGCCGGTAAGCGCCCCTTCAAATTTGTAGGTTCGCTGAAAGATCTGTCGATCGATCCAAGCCGCGATTGCCGACGAGGAGCTGAGGACCCTGTGAGAGTATGGCGCTGCAGATCAGGTCCTCGGCAACAAATTTCGTTCTTGCAGTACCGCATTTTTCGAGGGCAGCCACAGCCGGCCTACTGAAAGCCACCCTTTGACCTTGCAGCCTCGGCACTGACGTTGGCTGCTTATGGGACGCGCGTCCCATCCATCAATGTCGGAAATGGGGGGCGGTAGCAGTCATCCAGCTCTTAATCGTCGAATGCGAACTTTTCCGTGATCCACACCTATGAGCTGCCAGTCCGCTCTCGGCTCCATGGCTGTCGTGCAAGGGACCGTATGTAGCGCTGGCACGACAACATTGATTACGGCTCAGGCCTCGTAAGACGTGCCATTTTACCAGGTGGCTAGGTCAGCCTCGTGCGATACGGACTGAGATACAAACTGTGATACAAATCGCTGTGGGCTCCTAGACTAGAAAAAACATCGTAAAATCAATGCCTGCCGAGGCGCGGCATTGCGTCTCGACAGACCCCACCTCAAATCGCCACCTGAAGCGACATCGGTGGCCGCCCGTCCCAACAATCTACTCAATTCCAGAATCATGGAAATCCACAACTCGGTTGGATTGAGCAGCTGAAGCCGAAGTTCATGCGAAATTCGCCGTACTAATTGCCGTACTAATTTACCAAAAAGTACGGCGGCTTGTTGGCTAAGCGCTTGAAAAACTTGGTGATCCCGACAGGAATCGAACCTGTGACCTACAGATTAGGAATCTGCCGCTCTATCCTACTGAGCTACGGGACCATCGCGCCCGACACATAACCGCTTCGGATCGTTTCGCCAAGAGGCAGCTAGGCTGCTCGCTTGGGTTCGACAGCGAACGGGCTCAGGCCCAGCCAAGTCTGCATTTTGCGGGCGATATCCTGATCGCCCGTCAGAATGACTTTCGGCCCGGCCTTCTCGACGGTGATCAGCCCCATCCAGATTTCGGTCATGGTGTGCAGGTCGGTCGAGACGTAGAGATCGACATCGAACCCCGGATCGTACCAGCAGAGGTCGACCTCGCCGTGCTTCTCGACGATCAGCCACCACGACCGTTTGGAGGCGGGGAGCTCCTGGTACAGAAATTGTATCACCGTGCGCCCGTCGGGCAGCGGCGACGCGTTTAGATTGCGCCGCATGTCCCACATCAGCAGCGACGGATCGAGGTTCTTCAGCGACAGCCGCGACTCGACCCATTTCTGCCCCCAAAAGCCCATCGCCTCGACGACGGACCGCAGATCCCTGCCTGCCTCGGTCATCCGGTATTCGAAGATGCCTTTCTCGCCGCGCACCTCCTTGCGCTCGACGATCCCGGCCAGCTCGAGCTCCTTGAGCCGTTGCGACAGAAGGGTCGGCGACATTTTGGGGACGCCGCGGCGCAGATCGTTGAAACGGGTCGAGCCCGCCACCAATTCGCGAAGCAGAACCATGGTCCAGCGGGTGCACAGCACCTCCGCGGCCATCGATAACGGGCAGAACTGCTTGTATCCGGCCTGGGTCATGATGTTGGCTTCCCCTCAAACTCAGCCGGGAGCATAGGCCTTTCCCAGCGGTGCGGCGAGTACAGAAACTGTACCGGCCCAAGTGTGGTGGATTTGAAGTTCCTGCTTTCTGGGTGGCATCAGCGTTAGGAACTTCAAATCCAAAACCACACTGGAAATCCAAGCACTTGCTGGTGTGGCTTTTGAATCCGAAATTCGCTCGCTGCGTTGCTCCAAAGTGAATGCGAATTTCGAATTCGCCGCACCAGTACAGATCGCGGACTGGCTGGCGCCGGCCTTGCCATGCGACCCCTCTGCCGCTGCACGGGATACCCCTGTGCACGACCAGGAGACATGACCCATGACCGCTTACGTTATCGCAGACATCAAGGTGAGGGACCCGAAGTGGATGCCGGCCTATGCCGCGTCGGTCCACGACCTCGTTCACAAGCACGGCGGCAGATATCTGTCGCGCAGCGGCAATGTGAAGACGCTCGAAGGCAAGCCGCTCGACACGACGCTGATTGCCTTGATGGCGTTCCCGACCGAGGCCGCGGCGCGCGCCTTCACCGACGATCCCGCCTACGCACCCTTTGTTTCGGCCCGTCAGGGCGGCAGCGACAGCCGTTTCCAGCTAATCGACAACTCCGATCTGGCCGGAACCATCCCGTATCTGCCGAAGGGATGATCTTCCCCTGCATTTGTCGCATCGGGACAGGGATCTCCCAGCAACAACAGCCACAGCGCCCACCTGCCGGACCTCCTTACTTCCGGCGGCCGCCCGGGCTGTGCTTTTCAAGAAGAATGGAATGACTATGACAATCAACTTTCGCAACAAATTCCTCGCTGCCGCGGCGCTGCTGTCGGCCTGCACTGCATTGGCGCAGGCGCATCAGGCAGCGCCCGCGTCCGGTCCCAATCCGCTGGCCGACAAGGTACGCGCCGCCAACAGCCGCTTCGAGAATGTGGCGGCGGCGACCGCCGAGGGCTATGCGCCGATCCCCTGCGCCAGCGGCATCACCGGCGGCGCCATGGGCATCCACTACGTCAATCCCGGCTACCTCAAGGACGACGCTGTCGATGTCGCCAAGCCCGAAGCGGTGATGTACGAGCCGATGGCCGACGGCACGCTAAAACTGATCGCGGTCGAATACATCACCTCGAAAGGCCCGGCCTCGCTCGATGGGCATCTGTTCAACTTCAACAGCGCGCCCAACCGCTATGGCCTCGGCCCGTTTTACGAGCTGCATGTCTGGGCCTGGAAGGGCAACCCGACCGGCGCGTTCGCCGACATGAACCCGAACGTGTCGTGCGAACCGACGACTGCTGCCAGCCAGTAAGCAGCCGGGCCAGGCGGCGCCAACGCCGCCTGGTTTTTAATCTCACAGAGGGGCCAAGCTCCGGGAGATCGCGATGCAACCTGGCATCGTTGGCGTGCCTGTGTGCCCATCGAGCTGTCTTTGCAAAAAGAGTCGCTTGACTGGCGATGTAAAATGCTCATTCTAGAATGATCATTTTACATTGGGTTGCTCCATGACCAGACCGCGACTATTTGACGAAGCCACTGTGCTGGGGGACGCGATGAACGCGTTTCGACGGGCCGGTTTCGCGGGAATTTCGATCAAGGATCTGAGCGATGCCACCGGCCTGACGTCTGGCTCGATCTACAATGCCTTTGGCGACAAGGAAGGTCTCTATCGGGCGGCCTTCGGCCACTATATCGATGCCGTCATCCGACACCGTATCGAGACCTACATCGGCGAAGCAAGCGATCTGGATGGTTTGGAACAGTTGTTCCTGTCGTTGTTGCTGCCCGCCCCGGAATCCGGCGACCTCGGCTGTTTGTTAACGAACGCTGCTGTCGAGTTCGGTGCGCAACCGTCGGTCGCCTCGGAAGGTCTCGCGGAAGGCTTCGCCGTGCTGGAAGCCGCCATCCGGCAGGTCGTGGAGCGCCAGATCGGTGGAGGGCAGGTCGATCTCCACGTCGTCAGGCTTCTGCTTCTCTACCAAGGCATTCTCGTGCTGATCCGCGCCGGCCGAGACGTCTCGGCCTGCCCGGCCGTCATTCGATCAGAATTCGAGCAGCTAAGGAAACTTCTGCCATGATCACCCTTTCCCGCAGGGCGGTGCTTCTCGGCACCGCCGGCAGTCTTCTTGCGCCTTGCCTGCCGGTCTTTGGCGCGTCGCCGGCCATGCCGCCGGTCCGATACGTTCGCTCCAACGGCATCGATATGGCTGTTTATGAAGCCGGCAAGGGACCGGCGGTTGTTTTGCTGCACGGCTTTCCCGAACTCGCCTTTTCCTGGCGTCACCAGATCGCGCCGCTCGCGGCCGCCGGCTACCACGTCATTGTTCCCGACCAGCGCGGATATGGTCTGACCGACCGGCCGTCCAAGGTCGAGGATTATGACATGGTCCACCTGACCGGCGATCTCGTCGGTCTCCTCGATGCTCTCGGCGTCGAAAAGGCCGTGTTCGCGGGCCATGACTGGGGCGGCCTGGTCGCATGGCAGATGCCGCTTTTGCATCAGAGCCGGGTCACTGGCGTCATCGGTGTCAACACGCCATTCATTCCCCATGAAATGCTGTGGCTGCATCCGAGCCTCACCAAGGGGCTGACCGCCCCGGACAAGCCGTTCGTTGCCAACCCGGCAAAAGACCCGATCGCGCAGATGCGCGAAGTCTACAATCCCGACATGTATGTGCTGATGTTCGAAGATGGTGATCTCGCGGACCGTTTGATGGCGCACGACGTGGCGCGGGTGTTCAGGAGCAATATGCGCAAGGGTATTATCACCGCCGCGCAATACGCCAAGCTGCCGCCGCAGGCCCGACACATGACATTCCTACAGGCGCTCTCGCAGCCGGAGCCGAAGACGCTGCCCGGCGAGCTGATCCCGACGCCAGACGAGCTTGCTTTCTATGCCGAGAGCTTCGGGCGCACCGGTTTCACGCCGGGCATCAACTGGTACCGCAACTTGTCCCGCAATTGGAGAGCCGGCTTGAATGTCGACCAGACGATAAAAGTGCCTTCGCTCATGATCGGCGCTGAGGACGACGTCGTGTTATCTCCAGCGATGATGGATGGAATGGACGCCCACATCGCCGATCTCGAAAAACATGTGGTCGCCGGCTGTGGACATTGGTCACAGCAGGAGAAGCCGGGCGAAGTCACCACGCTAATGGTCGATTGGTTGAAGCGGCGGGTTCCTGCGTAGCCGACATGGCGAGCGGTGCAAAGACGGTTAAGATAGCGGAACTTTCGGGATGCCGGCGCGCTTTAGTGTCCCGAAGGAGACACCTCATGAGCGCCACAAAAGAGTTCTTTGAAACCTGGCTGCAGGAGAATGTCGGCAATCTGCCGGCCGAGAGCGAGGTGAGCGTCGCCGTCCTGGCGCAGCAATTCGAGCAGGATGCCGATGCTGCCGGCTACGGCCACGAGGTTCGCGAAGACGAGCTCGGCAACATCCAGGAGGCGATCGAGGCAGCCCTGAAGAAGGCAAGGACAGGCGAAGAGCCGCAGGCTGCCGACGACAATGAGCTGGCGCCGGTTATGGAGGCGCTGGAGGTCGAGGATCCGAAGAGCGGACCGTAGCGGTTGCGGCTCTTCCCTTCCACGCTACATGACCGGGCATAATGGATGCCAAACACCTCACGCTCGGCGTCGTGATCGGCGTGGCCATCGGCGTCGTGTTGGACAACATTGTTGCGGGCAGTGGTATAGGTATTGCTCTGGGCATTGCCTTCGGCCTTGCCCGGAAGTCGTCCGGCCGGAAGTGACCAGCAGAACATGTCCTGCCCGATTTTGCCGCCCAGAGGTGCGGCGGTCGCCCCACCGCCGATGCCGAACGGCTACGCCGCCAGCGCCGTCTCCGCCAGCTTCACCCAATAGCTCATGCCGTGCGGGATGACCTCGTCGTTGAAGTCGTAGGCCGGGTTGTGCAGGCCGGCGGTATCGCCATTGCCGATGAAGATGAAGGCGCCCGGCCGCGCTTCCAGCATGTAGGAGAAATCCTCGCCGCCCATCACCGGCTGGATGGCGCGGTGCACATGGCTGTCGCCGGCGACGTCGGCCGCGATGTCGCTGGCAAAGACCGTCTCTTCCGGATGGTTGAAGGTGACGGGGTAGTTGGCATTGTAATCAACCTCGATTGTCGCGCCGAAGGCAGCGCCCACGCCTTGGCAAAGCGCGCGGATGCGCTCTTCAGCCTTCTTGGCGACCTCCTTCTTCAGCGTGCGTACGGTGCCGGCGATCTCGGCGCTCTCGGGAATGATGTTATAGGCGTCGCCGGCATGGAATTTCGTCACCGAGACGACCACCGCCTCGACCGGATCGGTGCTGCGCGAGGCGATCGTCTGCAATGCGCCGACAAGCTGGCTGGTGATGACGATCGGATCGATGGTGCCGTGCGGCATCGCCGCGTGGCCGCCCCGGCCCTTGACGGTGATGGTGAACTCGGCGGTCGCCGCCATGATCGGGCCCGGCCTGATGGCGAACTGGCCGACCGGCAGGCCCGGCATGTTGTGCATGCCGAACACCTTGGAGATGCCGAAGCGCTCCATCATGCCGTCCTTGACCATCTCGTTGCCGCCGCCGCCGCCCTCTTCGGCCGGCTGGAAGATGACCGCGACGGAGCCGGCGAAATTGCGCGTTTCAGCGAGGTATTTGGCGGCACCCAACAGCATCGCGGTGTGGCCGTCATGGCCACAGGCGTGCATCTTGCCGGGGATGGTCGAGGCATAGGATTTGCCGCTGATCTCGTTGAGCGGCAGGGCGTCCATGTCGGCGCGCAGGCCGATCGTCGAGCCTTCGCCGTGGCGGCCGCCGATGATGCCGACGACGCCGGTCTTGCCCAAACCCGTCACGATGTCGTCGCAGCCGAAAGCCTTCAGCTTCTCGGTGACGAAGGCGGCGGTCTTGAAGACGTCGAAATTCAGCTCCGGCGTCTGATGCAAATGGCGGCGCCAGCCGGCCACCTCATCCTGCATTTCGGCGGCTCGGTTCAGGATCGGCATGATGGTTCCATTTCGCTGTTGGAGCAGGCGGTCTTGACCTGCTGCTGTGCAATTGTGCCTGCTGCCCTGCAACCATGCACGCTGCTTTGCATTGTGCTGCTGCTTCCACATTGTGATCGGCAGCACTTTGCCATGTTGACGTCACATAGAGTAAATAGCACCGCGACTGTGGTCCGGGAACAGAGAGCCGGACCATTATCCTGGCGATCGTGTAACGAAATCTTACGGAGCCAGGGGCGACTGCGGCAAGAGGCTATTTCGGTTTTCATGATGCGCTATAGGCATTTCCTCAAACTGTTGGTGGCGGGCGCGGTGGTGCTTGCGGCGCTGGCCGGGCCTGCCTTGGCCAATCCGACCATCCTGTTCGACCTGAACAGCGGCAAGATCCTGCAGCATCAGGAGGCGTTCAGGCGCTGGTACCCGGCATCGCTGACCAAGCTGATGACCGCCTATGTGGCGTTTCGTGCGATTGCCGCGGGCGAGGTCCAGCTCGATTCGCCGATCAAGGTGACGAAACATTCCGCCGGCGAGCCGCCGAGCAAGATGGGCTTCAAGCCGGGTTCGGTGATGCGGCTGGACAATGCGCTGAAGATGATGCTGGTCAAATCGGCCAACGATATCGCCATGGCGGTCGGCGAGAATATCGGCGGTTCGCAAGCGGCCTTTGCCGAACGCATGAATGCGGAGGCGCGGAGGCTCGGCATGAGCGGGTCCCATTTCGTCAATCCGAACGGGCTCTATTCGCCGGACCAGTATACGACAGCGCGCGATCTCGCTTTGCTGGTGATGGCGATCCGCAAGGAATTTCCGCAATATGCCCCCTGGTTCTCGATCGAAGGCCTTGCCGTCGGCAAGAAGGCGATCTCCAACTACAACCTCCTGATCGGCCGCTATCCGGGTGCCGACGGCATGAAGACCGGTTTCGTCTGCTCGTCCGGTTTCAACATGATCGGCTCGGCTACCCGCAACGGCCGCACCCTGGTCGCCGTGGTGCTCGGCGAGCAATCGGCCGTCACCCGCGCCGAGGCGGCGGCAAAACTGCTCGACCAGGGCTTTGCAACCCCGGCCCCGAGTTGGCTGACGGTCGCAGCGCTGCCTGCCTATGGCGACACCATGTCGGCCAACGACATGAACGACGAGATCTGCAAGAAGAAGCCGGTCGAGGAGCAGTCGGAAGCCGCACCCGCCGTCGGCGACAAGGGCAAGGACGTGCCGAAATCGCCCTATCAGGAAAAGCTCGACCATGTGCCGACGCTGATCGCCGTCGGCCTCGGCGGCGCCACGGGGCCGAAGCCGAAGGCGATGCTCGATGCCTCCGGGCAGGAATATCCCGACGTGCCGCTGCCGACATGGCGGCCGGACCGGGCGCCGCCGGCCGGCGCTGAGCCGGCCGTGGCCGGGTCCACCACCGCCGCGCAGGTCCAACGGCCGGCCAAGGCGCTGAACTAGCCGTATGGCCGGCTTCCCGATCCCCGTTTCGGTGCTCACCGGCTTTCTCGGCGCCGGCAAGACGACGCTGCTCAACCGGCTGCTCCGGGATCCCGCGCTCGCCGACACCGCCGTCATCATCAACGAGTTCGGCGAAGTGGCGATCGACCATCTTCTGGTCGAGCAGGCGTCCGACGGCATCATCCAGCTTTCCGATGGCTGCCTCTGTTGCACGGTGCGCGGCGAGCTGGTCGACACGCTGGCCGATCTCGTCGACCGGCTGCAGACCGGCCGCATCGACCGGCTTGCCCGCGTCGTCGTCGAGACCACCGGGCTCGCCGATCCCGCCCCTGTGCTGCAGTCGATCATGGCACACCCGGCCCTGGTCCAGGCCTTCCGGCTCGACGGCGTCATCACCCTGGTTGACGCCATCAACGGCAATGCGACGCTCGATGCCCATGTCGAGGCGGTGAAGCAGGTGGCCGTCGCCGATCGCATCGTGCTCAGCAAGGCCGACCTGGCTACGGATGCCGGCGACGCGGAGGCGTTGCGGGCGCGGCTCAGGCAGATCAACCCGGGCGCCGTGGTGCTCGACGCGAGCCAGGCAAGCGCGGCGACCCTGTTCGATTGCGGCCTCTACAATCCGGCCACCAAATCCGTCGATGTGCAGCGTTGGCTCGGCGAAGAAGCCGGCCACGACCATGATGTTGGCAGCCATGACCACAGCGGTCATGGTCATGCCGACCACGGTCACCATGACCATGGCCACAGGCACGATTCCCGCATCCGCGCGTATTCGCTGGTTCATGACGGGCCGGTGCCGTTTTCGGCAATCGAGATGTTCCTCGATCTGCTGCGCTCGGCGCATGGCGAGCGCCTGTTGCGGATGAAGGGCGTCATCGAGCTTGCAGAAGACCCGTCGCGGCCGCTGGTTATCCATGGCGTGCAGAAGATCCTGCATCCGCCGGTGCAACTGCCGGCTTGGCCGGACAGCCAGCGCGGCACCAGGCTGGTGCTGATCACGCTCGACATGCCGGAAGACTATATCCGCCGGCTGTTCGCCGCCTTCACCAACCGGCCGTCGATCGACACGCCGGACCGCGCGGCACTGGAAAGCAACCCGCTGGCTATTGCCGGGCGGTAGAGGCTTTCATCAGTTTTAAGTCGAACGCCGCGCTGCCCCTCATCTGCCTGCCGGCATCTTCTCAAGAAGGACGCTCTCGTCGACGATTTCGCCAATCTCCAGCGCCGCAGAAAGAGCGCCAAAGTTGCGGCCAGCCCCTTCTCCCCGTCACTATACGGGGAGAAGATGCCGGCAGGCAGATGAGGGGCAGCGCACCGTCAGCAGAACGAGCTAAGTCCAGGCTCGGCCGCCGCCGCGCTCGACCAGGAAGCGGTGGCCGCCCGATATTGCCGCCGTTTCGATCAGCCGATGGCCGCTCTCGGCGCAGAAGGCGGGGATGTCGATGACGGCGAGGGGGTCGGTGGTTTCGAGCCAGAGGCGGCTACCCGGCGGCATTGCGGCCAAGCGCTTTTTGGCCTTGAGCGCGGGCAACGGGCAGTTCAGACCTTTGAGGTCGTAGACGGCGGCGGGGCTGGTTGAGGGCCTGTCTCCTTGGCCCCCATCTTCTTGTTCAAGCATGAAGCTCAGCCGCCAAACATGCCGAGCAGCTTTTTCTTCAACCTTGTCGCCGTGCTTTCGGCGTCCGCAGCCTGCGTTTCGACTGCCGGGGCGGCCTCCGATGGCGCTACAGTGGCGGTGGCGACAGGCATCTCGGCGGCGGTCTTGGCAGCTTCCTTTTCAGCCAGTGCCTGCGCCTTGGCCGCTTCCTTCTCGGCCAGCGCCTGCGCCTTGGCTGCCTCTTTGGCGGCCTTGGCCGCTTCAATGGCGGCTAGCCTTTGTTCCTCGGCCTTCTGCTTGGCGGCCTTTTCGGCGTCGAGTGCCGCCATCTTGCGGCCGGCCGGCGAATCGACGCGGCCCATGCGCGCCGTCTCGGTCACCGTGCCGTCTGGGTTGAGCGACGGCGGCTCGATCGGCACGCGTTCGCCGCGGGCACGCCGTTTCGACCAGTCGGAAACGATGCTGGCTTCCTTGATCCCGGCGATGGTCGGCTTGGGTGCCGGCACGCTGGCCTTGACGGCGCCGTTGAAGGCCGCCTCATAGGTGCTTTGATAGGCGTTGATGGCGCTCTTCAGTGAATCGGGCTGGGTGGTCGCAGGGCAAGCGCCGGTCGGATTAAAGGTCGAGCCGTCGGCCGCAACCTGGTTGAAGACGTAGCGCTTCTCGCAGACGTCGACTTTCGGCGGCACCTTGGTGACTTCGAAATTGTCGTAGCCGACCTTCAGCATCTTCCAGAATTCGTAGTTCGGGTCGTTGCGGTAGCGCGCCATGTTGGCTGCAGTCATGCGGAACGGAAAAGCCTGGATCTGGAACTCGGTCTGGCCGCCCTGGAAGGCGTCACGACCGAAAGCGTAGATCTGCTCGATCTGCGCGTCGGTCATCGAATAGCAGCCCGACGACGAGCAGGCGCCATGGACCATCAGGTTGGAACCAGTGCGGCCATTGGCGCGGTCATAGGCGTTCGGGTAGCCGATGTTGAAGGACAGGTGATAATTCGACCGCGGGTTCATCTGCGCCGGGCGGACCGTGTAAAAGCCTTCCGGCGCTTGGCGGTCGCCTTCGGTGAACTTCGGCCCGAGCTTGCCCGACCATTTGCAGATGTCGTAGCTGGCGACCAGGTCGTAGCGGCCGTTGGTCTTGGCCTTCCAGATTTCGAGCTTGCCTTCTTCCTTGAAGATGCGGGCCATCACCGAAGAGGTGCGGACCATGCCCTTGGCCCTCATCTCGGCCAGGATCTTGTCCGGCAGCGGCTTGTTGGCCTGCGGTGCAAAATCCTTCATCGAAGCATCATTGCAGCCGGCGACGCCGATCGCAGCGATCAGAACTCCGGTGCGGGCAAGCTTGGCAAACATGGATATGGCTATCGTCTTCATCTCTGCGCCGCGGATGCCGCGGCTGCTAAACTGACCACTGACGGACCTTAAGCCCGTTAACCTTGAAAATTCCTTACCGCAAGCGACCTTGCGCCAAGCAGCCCTCTTGCCCCAAACGAAATTGGCGCGTCCCCTACGGCAAGCTCACTGTGACGAACGCAGCGGCATTTTTGTGGCGAAATTGCTCCACGCCGTCACATTTCAGGCCGCGCACCTGCGTTGGCTACAGATTGCGGCCCATCGCCAGGTATTTCTCGCGGCGATGCTCGCGGAAGTCGGTGTTGGCGCCGGAAAATTCCTTCATCGTCCTGGCGATGAGGTCGCCGGTGGCGGCAATCACCGTTTCGGGGGCGCGATGGGCACCGCCGAGCGGTTCGGCGACGATGGCGTCGATGATCTTCAGCTCCAGCAGATCCTGCGCCGTGATCTTCATGTTGGTCGCAGCATCCCTGGACCGGGTGGTGTCGCGCCACAGGATCGAGGCGGCGCCCTCCGGCGAGATCACCGAATAGATGGCGTGTTCGAGCATGTAGACGCGGTTGGCGGTGGCGATCGCTATGGCGCCGCCGGAGCCGCCTTCGCCGATCACCACCGAGATCGACGGCACCTTCAGGCCAAGGCAGGCTGAGGTCGAGCGGGCGATGGCTTCCGCCTGGCCGCGCTCTTCGGCGTTGACGCCGGGATAGGCGCCGGCAGTGTCGACCAGCGTCAGCAGCGGGATTTGGAAGCGGTCGGCGAGTTCCATCAGCCGTACCGCCTTGCGGTAGCCCTCCGGCCGCACCGAGCCGAAATTATGCTTCAGCCGGCTTGCCGTGTCGGAACCTTTTTCCTGGCCGATGATCGCCACCGGCTCGCCACGGAAGCGGGCGAAGCCGCCGACGATCGCCTGGTCCTCGCCGAAATTGCGGTCGCCGGCGAGCGGCGTGAAATCGGTAAGCAGGCCCTTGATGTAGTCGATGCAATGCGGCCTGTCCGGATGGCGCGCCACCTGCACCTTCTGCCATGGCGTTAGCGCCTTATAGGCGTCGCGCAGCGCATCGCGTGAGCGCTTCTCGAGACGGGCGATCTCATCGCCGACGTCGACCGCCTCACCGTTCTCGGCAAGCTTCTTCAGCTCGAGGATCTTGCCTTCGAGATCCTGCACAGGCTTTTCGAAATCGAGGTAATTGTACATTCTTGGGCGAACCGGCAGGTCGGAAGGCAATGACTGACGCAAGCCCGAAAATGCAGGCTGGGCGCGGTGGAACGTCGTTCTCACATAGCGACATGACGCCTAGTCGGCAAGCGGATGATGATCGTTGACCAGACGCACCAGCCGCTCCTCCAGTACATGGGTGTAGATCTGCGTCGTTGAAATATCGGCATGGCCGAGCAGCTGCTGCACGGCCCTGAGATCGGCGCCGTTCTGCAGCAGATGGCTGGCGAAAGCATGGCGCAGCACATGCGGCGATATCTTCGCCGCGGCAATGCCGGCTCGCGCGGCAAGCCCTTTCAGCTCGCGGGCAAAGACCTGTCTCGAGAGATAGCCGTTTTCGGAGGCGGCCGGAAACAGGAACGGGCTGTCGGCAAGAGCCGGCACCGCCGCCCGTGCGGCAAGCCAGGTCCGCATCGCCGTGCGCGCCTTGGCCGACAGCGGCACCATGCGTTCCTTGTTGCCCTTGCCGCGCACCATGAAGAAGCGGTCGTCGCGCTGCGCCACCGTCACCGGCAGGCTGACCAACTCCGAAACCCGCAGGCCGGTGGCGTAGAGGACCTCGACCAGTGCGTGCAGGCGCAGCGCCGCCAGGCTGTCGTCGTCGTTGAGCGAGGGGTCGATCGCCTCCTGCGTGGCGCGGTCGAGCAGCCGGCCGGTATCGGCCTCGCTCATCGTCTTCGGCAGCGGCCGGCCTTTCTTCGGGCTGTCCAGCGTGCCGGTCGGATCGTCGCCGCGCAGGCCTTCGGCGTAGAGGAACTTGAAGAACTGACGGATTGCCGACAATTTGCGCGCCTGCGAGGTGGCGGCAAAGCCGCGCGCGGCGATGTCGTCGAGATAGGCACGGATGTCGGTGCTGGTGGCAGCGGCGAGCCCGCCGCCGATCCCGGCGGAAGCGTCCTCGAGGTCGCGGCGATAGGAGGAAAGCGTGTTTTCGGCAGCGCCGCGCTCGGCGCTCATCATCTCGAGAAAGGCTTCGATGCGGGCGGCGCTGTTCATTTTTTGGGATTGAGCTTTTCCGGAGGGATACGCACGCTCATTTCCGCCTTTCTCGGCTCGACGAACATGACCAGGGCGAACATCGCGCCGTAGACAATGCCGGCCAGAATCACGAGCGTCACGACAAAGCGAAACAGTGTCGGCATTAATTTTCGCCCGTCGTCTTGTTCTGCATTTCCAACCCTGTGCCCTTATGAGACGCCAATCCCACCAATTCAAGGGTGAAGCCGATAACAGGTCCCGGGCGCGCCGCGCTTGACGCAAACAGGCTTTTGATGTCGATACGCCGGCAAAGAGGCCCTAGAAACATGAACGCGTTACCAGCAAACCCTCCGGGCGAGAGCCATGCCGCGCTGCTCGGCCGGCTGGGCGACCGTTCCATCGTCTTTGTCGGGCTGATGGGCGCCGGCAAGACGGCGATCGGCCGCAAGGTGGCGGCGATGCTGGCGCTACCCTTTATCGACAGCGACCAGGAGATCGAAAGTGTTTCGCGCATGAGCGTCCCGGACCTGTTCGAGCGCTATGGCGAGGCGGAGTTCCGGGCACTGGAGCAGCGCGTCATCCTGCGCGTGCTGGAGCACGGGCCCCAGGTGCTGTCGACCGGCGGCGGCGCCTTCATGAATGCGCAGACGCGCGAGGCGATCGCCAGCCATGGCGTTTCGGTCTGGCTGAAGGCCGAGATCGACCTGTTGATGGAGCGCGTTTCCAAGAAGCAGAACCGGCCGCTGCTGAAAAGCGCCGATCCCCGGGGGGTGCTGGAGCGGCTGATGGCGGAACGCTACCCGGTTTACGCCGCGGCCGATGTCATCGTGCCGACCCGCGACGACCGCAAGGAGATCATTGCCGCCGAAGTGGTGGACGCGCTGCGCGGCCATCTCGGCGTTGCCGACATCGACGAGGTGCGGTCGTGAGCGCTGATGCAACGGTCTCTGTCGAAGTCGGGCTTGGCGAGCGTACCTACGACATTTTGATCGGCCCCGGCCTGCTGTCACGCGCCGGCGCCGAAATTGCGCGCCGTCTGCCGGGCACAAGGGCGGCGGTCGTCACCGACGAAAACGTCGCTAGCGCGCATCTCGCAACGCTTGCGGCCGGCCTGGCAAGCGGTGGCATCCAACATGCAGTCATCACGCTGCCGCCCGGCGAAAAGACCAAGAGCTTTGCGCACCTGGAAGAGGTGGTCGACGGCGTGCTGGCCGCCAAGCTGGAGCGTGGCGATGTCGTCGTCGCGCTCGGCGGCGGCGTCATCGGCGACCTCGCCGGCTTTGCCGCCGGCATCGCGCGGCGCGGCATGAACTTCGTGCAAATCCCGACCTCGCTGCTGGCGCAGGTCGATTCCTCCGTCGGCGGCAAGACCGGCATCAACAGCAAGCGCGGCAAGAACCTGGTCGGGGTGTTTCACCAGCCGAGGCTGGTACTGGCCGACACCGAAGTGCTCGACACGCTGCCGATCCGCGAGTTTCGCGCCGGCTATGCCGAACTGGCCAAATACGGGCTGATCGACCGGCCGGAGTTCTTCGCCTGGCTGGAGGAAAACTGGTCTCGCGTGTTTGCCGGCGGGCCGGAGCGGGCAAAAGCGATTGCCGAGGCCTGTCGCGCCAAGGCCGACGTCGTTGCACGCGACGAATTCGAGACCGGCGACCGTGCGCTGCTCAATCTCGGCCACACCTTCGGTCACGCGCTCGAGGCGGCGACCGGCTATGACGGCACGCGGCTGGTGCATGGCGAGGGCGTTGCCATCGGCATGGCGCTGGCGCACCGTTTTTCTTCAAGGCTCAATTTGGCGAGCCCCGACGATGCGGCGCGCGTCGAGGCGCACCTTCGCGTCGTCGGCCTGCCGTGGTGCATGGCCGACATTCCAGGCGAATTGCCTGACGCCGAAAAGCTGTTCTCCTTCATCACCCAGGACAAAAAGGTGTCGCGCGGCGCGCTGACCTTCATCCTGACGCGCGGCATCGGTCAGGCCTTCATCGCCAGGGATGTGCCGGCCTCGGAAGTGCTGGCGTTCCTCGGGGAGAACCATCCGGGATGAGCCAGGCCGGCTGGATCGCGGCTGCTGCGCTTGCCGGCCTCGGCCTGCTGGGCTTCGTCTTGCGTCGGCACCTGTTCGCCGCCTTCGGCTACGAGTTGCAGCGTATCGAGCCGCAGCGCTCGACGCATGAGGAATTGCGTGGCGCCGTCGACGATTTCCGCCGCGACGGCCAGGTGGTGCGCGAGGATCGTGCCCGCATTGGCGGCCTGTTCGACCTTGAGGAGCTCGAAGTGTCGGACGTGATGGTCCACCGCACCAATATGCGCTCGGTCAACGCCGACGACCCGCCGGAAGCGGTGGTGCGCGAGATCCTGCAGAGCCCGCATACCCGCATGCCGCTGTGGAAGGGCTCGCTCGACAACATCGTCGGCGTGCTGCACGCGAAGGACCTGCTGCGCGCGCTGAACGAGGTCGGCAATGATTTCTCCAGGATCGACGTGATGAAGATCGCGTCGCGGCCGTGGTTCGTGCCCGACACCACGACGCTGCAGGAGCAGCTCAACGCCTTCCTGCGCCGCAAGGCGCATTTCGCCATCGTCGTCGACGAATATGGCGAGGTCGAGGGACTGGTGACGCTGGAGGACATCATCGAGGAGATCGTCGGCGAGATCGCCGACGAGCACGACATCGACATCCAGGGCGTCAAGCAGGAAGCCGACGGCTCCGTCGTCGTCGACGGCACGGTGTCGATCCGCGACCTCAACCGGGCGCTCGACTGGAACCTGCCGGACGAGGAAGCCACCACCATTGCCGGCCTTGTCATCCACGAGGCGCAGTCGATTCCGGACGAAAAGCAGGCCTTTACGTTTCACGGCAAGCGCTTCGTCGTCATGAAACGCGACAAGAATCGGATCGCGCGGCTGAGGATCAAGCCGGCGATGCTTGGCGAATGACAGTGCACGCCTTATGGCAGCCGTGGGCAGTCAGGAGTCTATGACAATCGATCGGCGAACCCTGCTTCTGGTGTCGATGGCGGCGCTGCTGCCGGGTCAGGCTGCAGCGGCATTGCAGCTGCGTCCGCCATCACCCGAAACCTTCGACTATGGGCCGGCCAAGCTCGACATTTATTCCCGCGATGGCGCAAGCGGCCTGCCGGTCGTCTTTTTCGTCCATGGCGGCGCCTGGCAGGTCGGCAACCGCAACAACGTCAACTCCAAGCCGCAATTCCTGCTCGACAATGGCTTCTGCTTCGTCTCGATCGACTACCGGATGCTGCCTGAAGCCGACGTCGCCACCCAGGCCGCCGATGTCGAACTGGCGTATCGCTACGTCCGCGCCAACATCGCCAGCCATGGCGGCGATCCGGACCGGATCGTCGCGATGGGCCATTCGGCCGGCTGCCATCTCGTCGCGCTGACCGGCCTGCGCGGCGGCCTGCCCGGCGTCGCGGCGCTGGTCCTCGACGATACCAGGGCCTACGATCTGGAGGCGTTGGCCAGGAGCGGCGGCATGGCAGGGGTCTATGCCCGCGCCTTTCCCGATCCGGCGCAGTGGCGGGCGCTGTCGCCGGTCACCTATGTCGACGGCCGCAAGCATCCGCCGACGTTCATCGCCTATTCGCGGGCGAAAACCCGCGCGGCGGACGCGCAGGCCTTTGCCGGGCGTCTGGGCGCCACCGGAACCAGGGTCACGCTGTTCGATGGCAGCGCCTATTCGCACATGTCGATCAATCGCGACTTCGGCACCGAAGGCGATGCGTTGACCGCCGCGGTGATGGCTTTCCTGAGGGCGAGCCTCGGCGGAGTTACCAGCGGGTCTTTTCGCCGGGCGCCGCCGGCTCGATCGCCAGGGCATGGACGCCGGATTTCAATTCCTCGGCCAGCAATGCGTTGACGGCGCGGTGGCGTTCGACGCGGCTCATGCCGGCAAAGGCGGGCGCGACGATGCGGACGCGGAAATGCGTCTCGCCGGTGCCGTCGAAGGTGGCGTGATGGCCGGAATCCAGATGATGATGGCCGGCATGGAGATGGCTTTCGTTGATGACGGCCAGCCGTTCCGGCGAAAACGCCTTTTTCAGCTTGTCTTCCATCGTTGCCTGTATGGACATCGCCGCTTCCCTTCACCACATCTATGTCATCGCACAAAATTCGCCGTTCGCCGGTTTTATGCCGCGATTCAGCGGTTAGGGCGATCATCGCGAAAATGTCAATTCTTGTTTCGCATCAGCGAACAGCCCATAAATGGGTGAGATGAAGCCGTACCCAAAATATTTCGAAAAGATTCGCATCCGCCCGGAGAAGGACGCGGAGCTGAAGTCGCGCTCACCGATCTGCCAGTGGGATGGCTGCAAGGAGGCCGGCACCCACCGCGCCCCGGTCGGACGCATGAAGGAAGGCGAGTACTTCCAGTTCTGCTTCGATCATGTGCGCGAGTACAATAAGGGCTTCAATTATTTCTCGGGCGTTCCCGACACCGAGATTGCCCGCTTCCAGAAGGAGGCCATGACCGGCCACCGGCCGACCTGGAAAATGGGCGTCAACGGTGCTTCGACACGCTCCTCGCCCGACTTCGCCCAGGCGCGCTCCGGTCGCGCCGGCTACTACAACCGCATGCGCGATCCGTTCGATCTGTTCAAAGGCCCGAAGGACCCGCGCGAAGCACGCGAGCGCAAGGCCAAGCCGCTTGAGGCCAAGGCACTGGAAACGCTTGGCCTTGATACAAAGGCGACTGGCAAGGATATCAAGGCGCGCTATAAGGAACTTGTGAAACGCCACCATCCGGATGCGAATGGCGGCGACAGAGGTTCGGAAGACCGGTTCCGCGATGTGCTCCAGGCCTATCGCGTGCTCAAGCAGGCAGGTTTGTGCTGAGCGACCTTACGGTTCGTGTCGCTTTCCAACTTTCATAAGGTTGGAAAAGGCTCTAAGACCGCCCCCGAACAAAATCGATTGCCAGCGAAACGCGGCGTTTCGCTTGTGGAGACGTTGATAGAGATGAACAAGGTCGATCGCGATATCGCCAACCTGCCCGACACCACGGTGTCGGTGAAGGAGACATTCGGCTTCGACTCCAAGATGGTGGTGCCGGCCTATTCGGTGACGAGCGAGCATGTGCCCGACATCGACCCGGACTATCTGTTCGACAAGAACACGACCATGGCGATCCTCGCCGGCTTTGCCTACAACCGCCGGGTCATGGTGTCGGGCTATCACGGCACCGGCAAATCGACGCATATCGAGCAGGTCGCCGCCCGCCTCAACTGGCCCTGCGTGCGCGTTAATCTCGACAGCCATGTCAGCCGTATCGACCTCGTCGGCAAGGACGCCATCGTCGTCAAGGACGGGCTGCAGATCACCGAATTCCGCGACGGCATCCTGCCCTGGGCCTATCAGCACAACGTTGCGCTGTGCTTCGACGAATACGATGCCGGGCGTCCGGACGTGATGTTCGTCATCCAGCGCGTGCTGGAATCGTCGGGCCGGCTGACGCTGCTCGACCAGAGCCGGGTCATCCGCCCGCATCCGGCCTTCCGGCTGTTTTCGACCGCCAACACGGTTGGGCTGGGCGACACCACCGGACTCTATCACGGCACCCAGCAGATCAACCAGGCGCAGATGGACCGCTGGTCGATCGTCACCACGCTGAACTATTTGCCGCACGACAATGAGGTGAACATCGTGCTGGCCAAGGCCAAGCACTATCGCGACGGCAAGGGCAAGGAGATCGTCAACAAGATGGTGCGCGTCGCCGACATGACGCGCTCGGCCTTCATCAACGGCGATTTGTCGACGGTGATGAGCCCGCGCACGGTCATCACCTGGGCCGAGAATGCCGAGATCTTCGGCAATATCGGCATGGCGTTCCGGCTGACCTTCCTCAACAAATGCGACGAGCTGGAACGCTCGCTGGTCGCCGAGTTCTACCAGCGCGCCTTCGGCGAAGATCTGCCGGAATCGGCTGCCAATGTGGTGCTGGGCTAAGCAGAGTCTCGATGGCGGGTCCGGGCGACAACACGCGAAACAAATCCAAGACCGGCGCTGAGAACGACAGCTTCAAGCGCGCGGTTACCGTCTGCATGCGCGCCATCGCCGGCGACAAGGACCTCGAAGTCGGCTTCGCCAAGGACCGGCCGGCGCTGGCCGGCAGCCGCGCCCGGCTGCCCGAACTGCCGAAGAAGGCATCGAAAGCCGATATCGCCATCACCCGGGGGCTCGGCGATTCCATGGCGCTGAAGCGCGCCTGCCATGATGCGCGCATCCACACCAGGCTGGCGCCGGAAGGCAAGCAGGCCCGCGCCATCTATGACGCGGTCGAGCAGGCCCGGGTGGAGGCGATCGGTTCTCGCGCCATGCAGGGCGTCGCTGACAATATAGGCTCGATGCTCGAGGACAAATACGCCAGGGCCAACCTCGTCGACGTCAAGGACAAGGCCGACGCGCCGATCGAGGAAGCGCTGGCGCTGATGGTGCGCGAAAAGCTGACCGGCCGCACTGTGCCGAAGAGCGGCGAACGGCTGGTCGATCTCTGGCGCCCCTGGGTCGAGGAAAAGGCCAGCGCCGACCTCGACGGGCTGTCGGCAAAGCTCGACGACCAGCAGGCCTTTGCCCGCGTCGTGCGCGAAATGCTCGCCTCCATGGAAATGGCCGAGGAACTCGGCGACGACCAGGAGACGGAAGACTCGGAGGACAACGACGAAAACCAGCCGCAAGGCGAGGAGCAGAGCGAGGAGGGCGGCGAAGACGATTCCGGCTCCGAGCAGTCGCAGTCCGAAGATACCGAGGCATCGTCCGACGACGAGCAATCGGCCGAGACCGAGGCCTCCGACGCCACTGCCGACGACCTTTCCGACGATGACGACGCCGACGCGGAGACGCCCGGCGAGGCGCGCCGCAACGACAATCCCTTCACCAATCTGCCGAAAGAGATCGACTACAAGGTCTTCACCACGGCCTTCGACGAGACCGTAGGCGCGGAGGAACTGTGCGAGGAGGAGGAGCTCGACCGGCTGCGCGCCTTCCTCGACAAGCAGCTCGCCAACCTGTCCGGCGTCGTCGGGCGGCTGGCCAACCGGTTGCAGCGCCGCCTGATGGCGCAGCAGAACCGCTCCTGGGATTTCGACCTCGAAGAAGGTTATCTCGATCCGGCACGGCTGGTGCGCGTCGTCATCGACCCGATGCAGCCGCTGTCCTTCAAGCAGGAGCGTGATACCAAATTCCGCGACACGGTGGTGTCGCTGGTGCTCGACAATTCGGGTTCGATGCGCGGCCGGCCGATCACGGTCGCGGCGACCTGCGCCGACATCCTGGCGCGCACGCTGGAACGCTGCGGCGTCTCAGTCGAAATCCTCGGCTTCACCACCCGCGCCTGGAAGGGCGGGCAGGCGCGCGAGAAATGGCTGAAGGAAGGCAAGCCGCCGAACCCCGGCCGGCTCAACGATCTGCGCCACATCATCTATAAATCCGCCGACCATCCGTGGCGGCGGGCGCGCCGCAATCTCGGCCTGATGATGCGCGAGGGCCTGCTCAAGGAAAACATCGACGGCGAGGCGCTGCTTTGGGCGCACAACCGGCTGATCGCGCGGCCGGAGCAGCGCAAGATCCTGATGATGATCTCGGACGGCGCGCCGGTCGACGATTCAACGCTGTCGGTCAATCCGGGCAATTATCTCGAGCGGCATCTGCGCGCCATCATCGAGCTCATCGAGACGCGCTCGCCGGTCGAGCTTTTGGCCATCGGCATCGGCCACGACGTCACCCGCTACTATCGCCGCGCCGTCACCATCGTCGATGCCGAAGAACTGGCCGGCGCCATGACCGAGCAACTGGCCTCGCTGTTCGCCGAGGAAACCGTGCGCGACACGCGGCGCGGCGGCATGCGGCGCGCCGGATGATTTTTTCCCGCGGCGGCCTTTGGCAGACGCTTTTGGCCGCCATTGCGTTGTCAGGCATCAGTTTGGCGCCGGCTGTCGCTGCCGGGCCGGCCCCGGTCGAGCCGGCCGAAATCTCGGCACGGCCGATCAGCGAATTCCATATCGGCCGGCCGGACAAACAGTTCGGGCCGCTCGAATTCGTCGGCGGGCTCGAAATGACCTCGCCGACGCGCGATTTCGGCGCGCTGTCGGCGCTTCGGTTCCTCAAGCCGGGCAGCGATTTCATCGGCGTCGCCGATACCGGCTTCTGGTTCTTCGGCACCCTTGTCCACGATGCCGACAAGCGGCCTTCCGGCATTCAGAATTTTCGCATGCAGCAGATGGTCGATGCGGCCGGCCAGGCCATCGACCTGAAATGGGCGGTCGATGCCGAAGGCCTCGCGGTCCAGGACGGCATCGCCACGGTCGGCTTCGAGCGCGATCACCGTATCGCAGAGGTCAAGATCGATCCGGACGACATGAAGGCGCCGTTCAAGCAATTGGACTTCCTGATCCCGGCCTGGGAACTTCGCCGCAATCGCGGCTTTGAGACCGTCGCCCGCGCCCATCCTTACGGACAGCACGCGGGCGGGCTGGTCGTGGTGTCGGAAAAGAGCCTCGACAAGGCCGGTAACATCTTCGCGGCGATCATCGAAGGGCCGCATAAGGGCGTCTTCACCGTCAAGCGCAATGGCGACTTCGACATCACCGACGGCGCCTTCCTGCCGGATGGCGACCTGTTGCTTCTGGAGCGCAGTTTTTCGATGGCCGGCGGCGTCAAGATGCGGCTGCGGCGCATCTATGGCGAAAGCGTCGAGAAGGGCGCCGTCGCCGACGGGCCGGTGCTGCTTGAAGCCGACATGGATTACCAGATCGACAACATGGAAGCGCTCGACGTCTGGACCCGCGACGACGGCGCGCTGATCGTGTCGCTGATGTCCGACGACAACCACTCGATCCTGCAGCGCAACCTCTATCTGGAATTCATCCTGCACGAGGATTGACGCGCGATCGGCCATTGATCGGCTGTTGGCGATGCTGGCATTTCCGCGCCGTTTCGCAGCGCATGCAATTTCCCATGGCGATTTCCCCTCGCAATGACCCGCGTCGCGCTTTCCAACCGGCTCTCACCATCTGCAAAAATACTTTAGTTGTGGCTTGACAATTTGTGTCATCGGCGAAATACTCAAGTCCATGCTTAACTATTCCGAGATCGACAGCATCCTGCGGGCTCTTGCCGAGCCGACGCGGCGGGCAATCCTGGAAAGGCTGGGCCGCGGGCCGGCCACCGTCAGCCAGCTGGCGGAGCCGTTCGGCATGACCTTCGCCGCGGTGCTCCAGCATCTCCAGGCGCTGGAAGCGTGCGGGCTGATCCGCAGCGAAAAAATCGGACGCGTGCGCACCTGCCGGATCGAGCCCGGCGGGCTCGCCCCGCTCGCCGACTGGATCGCCGCGCGCCGCACGCCGGCCGAACGCCACCTCGACCGTCTCGGCCAGATTCTGGCGGAGACTGACCAACCGAACGCAACACTCCACGACCAGGAAAAGGACGAAGAGAAATGAACCAGATTGCGCCCGTGAACGACCACTCCGTCATCCATTCGACCTTCACGATCGAGCGGACCTATCCGCAATCGCCCGAGCGCGTCTTCTTCGCCTTTTCCGACAAGGCGACAGTGCGGCGCTGGCGCGTCGAAGGTGACGGCTTCACCATCGCTGAGTTCACCTTCGATTTCCATGTCGGCGGCGGCGAGGTTTCGCGGTTCAGCTATCAGGGCGGCCCGGAAATCAGGCTCGATGCGCAGTTCCAGGACATCGTCCCTGACCGACGCATCGTATTTTCCTACCGGATGGCGGTCGGGCCGCAGCCGCTGTCGGCGTCGCTCACCACCGTCGAGCTCGCACCCTCCGGCGACGGCACTCGCCTGACCTATACCGAACAGGGTGCGTTTTTCGATGGCATTGATTCAGCGCAAGGACGCGAAGAGGGCACGCGCGGGCTGCTGCAGGCGCTCGCGGCCGAGCTTCAGAAAGCGAAGTAGTAGGTGTCGGCATGCCGGGCGGAGCCCAAACAGCAATCCGCCCGAATTGCTTCCGCTATGCTTTACTCGCGAGCCAGACGATGTGACGAGCGCCGCGCTTGCCGTGAGCCCGCACCTTAACCTCGTCGACCGTGAAGCCCGCCTGCTTGAGCCTTCGGGTGAAACCTGCGTCAGGGCCCTGCGACCAGACCGCCAGCACACCGCCGGGCTTGAGCGCGGCGCGTGCGGCGTTGAGGCCGGTGCCGCTGTAGAGCGCATCGTTGGCCTTGTAGACGATGCCCTCGGGACCGTTGTCGACGTCGAGCAGGATCGCGTCCCAGGCCGATGCTTTCGAACGGATGAGCTGACCGACATCGGTCTCGTGAACACTGACGCGCCGGTCGTCAAGGCAACCGTCGAAAACCTCGGCCATCGGGCCGCGCGCCCACGTCACGACTGCCGGCACCAGTTCGGCAACAGTGACCTGCGCATCGTCGCCGAGCTCGGCCAGCGCCGCGCGCAAGGTAAAGCCCATGCCCAGGCCGCCGATCAGGATGCTTGGGTTCCGGCGGCCGGCAATCCTTTGACGGGACAGTTTGGCCAGCGCCTCTTCGGAACCGCTGAGCCGACTGTTCATCAGCTCGTTGGCGCCAAGCATGATCGAGAATTCGCCGCCGCGCCGTTTCAGGCGAAGCTCCTGTCCGCCGTCAGGCGTTTTTGCCGAGTCCAGCTGAAGCCAGGGGATCATGCTCGATAGTCTTTGAGCATGATCTTGTCCGAAAACCGGTTCCCACTTTTCGCTAACGCGGACCTTCGGTTCGGGATCATGCTCTATGCCGCCAGTGCCGGCTGGCTCCAGCGGGCGGCAAGCAGCCGGTAAGGGATCAGCGCTACCACCGCTATGATCAGCTTGACGCTGAGATCGCCGAGCGCCCAGGATATCCAGCGCATCGTCTCGACTGGCAGCATGCCCATGAGCGGTGCGGTCTCCAGCGCAAAGCCATCGTTCGGCCCGGCGAAGGCGAAAGCCGCCGCGAAGGCGACGGTGAAAAACACCACCGTATCGAAAACGGAGCCGACCAGCGTGCCGACGATCGGCGCGCGCCACCAGCTCTGCCGGCGCAGTCGGTTGAACACGGTGACGTCGAGCAATTGCGCGGTGAGGAAGGCCGCACCCGACGCCGCGGCAATACGCACCAGCCGGTCGGCGGCGGTCTCGAATTCGATCAGGCCGTGGCGAAACAGCAAGGGCGGGATGACGATCGAGCAGACCACCGCTGTCATGAACCCGACAAAGACGATCCTGCGCGCCACCGCCGGGCCGTAGCGGCGATTGGCGAGATCGGTGACCAGGAAGGAGAACGGATAGGTGAAGGCGCCCCAGGTCAGGATGTCGGCCAGCGACAACCCGCCGATTGCGCCCTGCATCGGAAACTGCACGAGGATGTTCGAGGCCACGACGACGAGCGCCATGGCGGCCACGAAGGGCAGGTATCGCGAGAGGAAAATCATTTTTTTATCCTGGGTAATGGAACCAGCGGAACGCGATCCGGAGTTCGGATCACGCCCTGGAAGGCGGCTGCCGCCGAAAAATTCAGGCGGCCGGCTGTTCGGCGAGCTTCTTGGCGATCTGCTTCTTCAACAGGCGGGCGCGCTGCGACAATTGCTTGGCATCGGCCTTGGCCAGGAAGGCATCGAGGCCGCCGCGATGCTCGACCGAACGCAGCGCGTTGGCCGAAATGCGCAGGCGCACATTCTGGTTCAGCGCTTCAGAGATCAGCGTCACATTGACGAGATTGGGCAGGAAGCGACGCTTGGTCTTGTTGTTGGCGTGGCTCACATTGTTGCCGGACATGACTGCCTTGGCAGTGAGTTCGCAGGTGCGGGACATGATACTAACCTTCGGTTCTCGGTCCTGGCCAAACATTCGACCCGCGCCGGGTGGCGCGCGGTTTCGGTCAGGCGGCCTTATGGAAAAAGTTGGCGTTCCATAGTTGCATTTCGCCGATGCGTCAAGCTTGGGGTTGGTTCGGGAGAGGGAATTGCACCTTCAAGAGATGAGCACCAGTGGCGAAGCTGCCGATCTCCCCGCTTGCGGGGGAGATGGCCGGCAGGCCAGAGGGGGTGCTGTCCCTCCGACTTAGCTCCGTTGCAGCCAAAACTCTCGGCACTGGGAGGATAAGCTGGATCTTGGCGATCCTTCCCACCCCCTCTGCCCTGCCGGGCATCTCCTCCGCAAGGGGGAGATCGACAAATTCATCGAGCGCCACATTTTGTTCTTGCTTTGTGCCGGCAGCTATGCTACTAATTTGGGTATGGTGCTGATTCGCGCCGACGACCCGCCCGCCGAGGCGGGTTTTTCATTTCTGGCTTCCGTCACCTCCCACCGACCAGCCCCAGCGTTCCCTGCCGACGCCGCCTTCACATTAAGGCCGGAATTCAGCCTATAAGCGGTCACACAGGGACATGCCAGATCGCCCGTCTCCGGTCGACAATCAAGGACCCGCCATGCCTCGTTCTTTCCTCCATGCCCTGGTCGTGCTGTTCGCCGTCGCGCTGTCGACGACGGTTTCGGCCGCCGAGCCGCAATCCTTCACGGGCGAGTATTCGGTGTCGTTCCTCGGCCTTTCCGTGGCCAAGGCGAAATTCTCCAGCCATTACGAGGGCGACACCTATTCGATCGAGGGCAGCGTCTCCAGCGCCGGGCTCGCCACATTGTTCGACGATACGCGAGGCACGATCTCATCGAAGGGCAAGATTTCGGGCAAGCAGTTGCAGCCGCAGGCGTTTCGCGCCGACTACACGTCCGGCAAGAAGGCGTCGATGATCGACATCCAGTTTGCCAACGGCGTGGTCACCTCGACCAAGGTCGTGCCTGAGCCAAAGAAGCGCAATCCCGAGAATTGGATACCGCTGGTCGGCAGCGATCTCGTATCCGTCCTCGATCCGATGGCCGCGACCGTCATCCATGCCGACAGCCTCGACCAGGTCTGCGGGCGCACGGTGAAGCTCTATGACGGCGAAATGCGTGCCGATCTGAAACTGACCTACGAGTCGAAAGGGTCGATCTCGGTGGCCGGCTACGAGGGCGATACGGTCACCTGCAGGCTGGGTTTCGAGCCGGTGGCCGGCTACCGCAAGAACCGCAAGGCGCTGAACTACCTGAAGAAACGCAGCCGCATCATGGTGACGTTTGCACCGGTCGGCCAAAGCGGCGTATATGCGCCGATCCGCGCCACGGTCAGCACGCAAATCGGCCCGTTGACGGTCAGCGCGGAGCGGTTCGAAGCAGACGAATAGGCGTGATGGTGCGCCGCCAATGGGCCACGGGGCGACGGGTATGGCGCGCGCAACACTGATCGGCTTCTCCGCGGTCGCCATGTGGGCGCTGCTGGCGCTGTTTACGGATGCTTCGGGTTCGGTGCCGCCGTTCCTGCTTTCGGCAATCACCTTTACGATCGGCACCTGCGTCGGCCTGGTTGCCCGGCTGTTCATGCCGGCAGCCGATGGCGCCGCGAAGATACCGCGCCAAGTCAAAATACCACGCAAAGTCTGGGTGATCGGCATTGCCGGCCTGTTCGGCTACCACTTCTTCTACTTCACCGCGCTGCGCAATGCGCCGGCCGTCGAGGCCAGCCTTATCGCCTATCTGTGGCCGCTGCTGATCGTGCTGGGATCGGCGCTGATGCCTGGCGAGCGGCTGGCCTGGAACCATATCGTCGGCGCGCTGCTCGGCCTTGCCGGCACGGTCCTGATCGTCACCAAGGGCGGCGGACTTGCCTTCGATGCACGTTATGCCTTCGGCTATGCGATGGCCGCCGTCTGTGCCGTGTTGTGGTCGTCCTATTCGCTGTTATCGCGGCGCTTCCCGTCGGTGCCGACCAGCATCGTCACCTGGTTCTGCGCCGCCACGGCGGCACTTTCGCTCGTCTGCCATCTGTTGCTGGAAGAAACGGTGCTGCCCAACGGCGCCGGCCAGTGGCTGGCCGTGCTCGGCCTCGGTCTGATGCCGGTAGGGGCGGCGTTCTATGCCTGGGACATCGGTGTCAAGCGCGGCAACATCCAGGTGCTGGGGGCGGCAAGCTACGCCGCGCCGCTGCTGTCGACACTGGTGCTGATCGCCGCCGGCTTCGCCGAGCCGTCATGGCGCATCCTCGCCGCCTGCGTGCTGATCACCGGCGGCGCGGCACTGGCGGCGAAATCGCTGTTGCTGCGCAAGAGGGCCACGAGCGAGGCAAACGCTTGATGCCGTTTCCCGGCGGCATCGATGCCAATGCCAATGCGACGCTGCTGTTTTCATTGGCGGCGGCGGTGATCTATGCGTTCAGCCTCGGCATGCCGCCGCGTCTTTCGCGGTCGGCGGCAAGGACATTGGCGGTGGCGATGCTGGCGGTGCTGGTCGTGCAGCAGAGCGGCCCATGGCTGCTCGTCGCCGCACTGGGCGTCAGCGCCGTCGGCGACGCCTTCCTGTCGCGCGACGGCGAGAAGGCATTTCTTGGCGGCGCGGCCAGTTTTCTTGCCGCGCATGTGCTTTACGTCGTGCTGTTCCTGCGTGCCGGCGGCGGCCTCGGGCTGCTTTTGGCCGAGCCGTGGCGGGCAGCGATCGTGCTGGCGATGGTCGTGTTGGCGCTGGCGATGGTTTTCGCGCTCCGGCGCCGCGTCGGCCCGGCACTGCGCCTGCCGATAGGCCTTCGTGTGGCGGCAATTCTCGCCATGGGCATTGGCGCGCTTACCCTGAGTAGTGCCTGGGTCATCGGTGGCGTCGCCCTGCTCATATTGTCCGACGGGCTGCTTGCCGCGGAAAAGTTCCTGCTGCCCGCCATCTCGCCGCACCGTGCCTGGATGCGCCATGCGGTCTGGGCGCTGTATTACGCCGGCCAGCTGGCGATCACCCTGGGTTTCGTTTTAGGCTAGGCATGTCGATATTCAGATGATGCCGGCCTGCAAACGGCGAAAGATCCGACGCCTGGTGCCCATGGGCAAGCCTTTGTGACGCAATCCTCGAGGTCGTCAGATCAGAGGGTAAAAATTCTCGCTTGCTGCTCCAGCTTGGTAGCCTAGCGCACAATCGGCAGGGTAGGCGACACATGCGCATTTCGGAGGCGGCAGCTACAAGCGGACTGGGTATCGACACTATCCGCTATTATGAAAAATTGGGTTTGCTTCCGAAGGTCAGGCGAGGACGTGACGGGAGGCGGGACTTCTCGGCAGAGAACGTCGAATGGCTAATACTCCTGTCCTCGCTGCGCGAGACAGGTATGCCCATGGAGCAGATGCGATACTTTGCGCGGCTTTATCAGCGGGGCAGCGAGACTCTGCCCGAACGGAAAGCGGTTCTTCTTGATCACGCAGCGCATCTGGACAAGCGGCGAGCTGCGTTGGATGGCTGCGCCGAACTCCTTGCCTACAAGCTCAAACGATATGACGAGATGGCAGAAGAAATATCATGAGAATTATTGTCGTCGGCGCGGAAGGTGACATCGGCAAAGCGGTTTGCGACGAGTTGGGTTCCCGCCACGCGATCATCAAGGCCAGCCGCTCTAGTGGCGACTTTCAGGTTGATATGGCTGACCGCGTATCGCTCGATGCCATGTACGCCAAATGTGGCAAGGTGGATGCCGTCATCTCTACCGCAGGCAATGTCCATTTCGGGTCGCTTGGCAAGTACACCGAAGAGACGTTCATGCTTGGCCTGCGCCATAAGGTCATGGGCCAGGTCAATCTGGTGTTGGCAGGGTTGGCCACTGTCAGCGATGGCGGCTCGTTCACACTGACTAGCGGAGTGCTCGACCGCGATCCCATTCGGATGGGAACAGGGGCGGCAACAGCGAACGGCGCGCTCGGCGGTTTTGTCCTTGGTGCGGCGATCGAGATGCCGCGCGGTCTTCGCATCAATGTTGTGAGTCCCGGACTTCTGGACGTGTCGTGCCGAGATATGGCGAGTGGTTCCCCGGTCACGAGCCCGTTTCGTCGAAACGGGTGGGCTCGCCTATGCGAAGAGCGTGGAAGGGGCCATCACCGGCCAAGTGATCATCGTCGGGTAGTTTCGCAGAAATCCTAAGTGTTGGGACATATTGGTCGCCCCCTGAATATCAAGGGTAGTTTCCGTTGCAAAATTTCGGAGGTTCGAGAGTGACTCTTGCGACAACCTGAACGACGGCTTTCCATCCTGAGCGGCTGTTGTCGTTGGGTACCAAGCGTCAGGTCTTCACCACTACGGCGTGCCCGGCAGCCAGCCTGGTTCGGCCAGTTCGAAGGCGGAGAAATCGAAACCCGGCGCCACGGTGCAGCCGACCAGGGTCCATTCGCCGAGGCTGCGTGCTGACTGCCACCAGCCTGCCGGCACGACGATCTGCGGCCGCTCGCCTGCGGCAAGCGCCGTGCCAAGGATCTCCTCGATGACGGGACCGCCTTCTCGATGTATCGACAGCGCCAGCGGCGCACCGTCATAGAAGTGCCAAACCTCGGCCGCGTCCTTGACCCGGTGCCAGGCCGACAATTGGTCCTTCTCCAGAAGGAAATAGATCGCCGTCGAATGGCCGCGCGTGCCTGCCGCGCCGTCGCGAAAGGTTTCGGCATACCAGCCGCCTTCCGGATGCGGCTTCAGGCCGAGCAGGGCGATGATTTCGGCGGAACTGGTCATGCCCTAGCTCCTGGTGCCGCTCAGAAATTGTCCTTGCGCTTGCGGATCTCGGCGAACACTTCGGCGTCGGAGGCCTTTTCCAGGCCGAGATGCCTGCGGATCGCCGGATCGTGCCAGCGCAGGAACGGATTGGTCGACAGTTCCTCGCCGATCGTCGTCGGCAGCGTCGGCTTGCCGTCGGCGCGCAGCGCCTCGATCTTGGCGGCACGCTCTTTCAGCGCCGAATTGGTCGGGTCGACGGTCAGCGCGAAACGGGCGTTGGCCAGCGTATACTCATGTCCGCAATAGACGACCGTCTCGGCCGGCAGCGCTGCGAGCTTTTTCAGGGATTCGTACATCACCGGCGGCTTGCATTCGAGCAGCCGCCCACAGCCGAGCGCAAACAGCGTATCGGCGGCGAATGCCACTTTTGACGCCGGCAGGTGATAGGTGACATGGCCTGCGGTGTGGCCGGGTGTGGCGATGACCTCGATCCGCTCATCGCCGAGGTGGACGACCGAGCCTTGCTCGACGGTTTCGTCGATGCCGGGAATCTTTGCCTTTTCGGCTTCCGGCCCGACGATGCGCAGCTTGAAACGCTCCTTCAGCGCCAGATTGGCCTCGACGTGGTCGAGATGGTGGTGGGTGGTCAGGATCATCGTCGGCGCCCAGCCGGTGCGCTTGATGGCGGCCAGGATCGGCGCCTCTTCTGGTGCGTCGATGAGCGCCGTCTGGCCGCTTTTGGGGTCATGCACCAGCACGCCGAAATTGTCGCTGCGGCACATGAATTGTTCGATCTCGACCGGCATCATATCTCTCCGTTTACAGGCGCAGACATAGGGCGCCTGCCAGCCGATGTCATCTGCCTTTGTTGAACTTGGACTGCTTCGAAGCTACCGTTCCGCCCATGCATTCAGATATTGTCGACCTCCGTTCCTTCTATTCGACCACGCTCGGGCGCCTGGCCGAACGCTCGATCACCATGGCCCTGTCCTCGATATGGGCTGTCGTGCCCAACGAGCGGCTGGTCGGCCTCGGCTACACCTTGCCGTGGCTGGAGCGCTTCGGCAGCGATGCCGAGCGTGTCTTTGCCTTCATGCCGGCGACGCAGGGCGCGGTGGTCTGGCCGGCGACGGGGCCGACGGCGACCGCGCTGGTCTTCGACGAGGAGCTGCCGCTGGTCGATTCCTGTATCGACCGCATGCTGCTCGTCCATTCGCTCGAACATGTCGAGAACCCGCGCGAGACGCTGAACGAGATCTGGCGGGTGCTGTCGCCGGCCGGCCGTGTCGTCATCGTCGTGCCCAACCGGCGCGGCGTCTGGGCGCGCTTCGAGCATACGCCTTTCGGCAATGGCCGGCCGTTCTCGCGCGGCCAGTTGACCGAATTGCTGCGCGAAGCGAATTTCACGCCGGCGGCATGGTCCGATGCGCTATTCTTTCCGCCGTCGCCGCGACGTTTCATGATGCAGTTCCACAATGTGCTGGAACGTGCCGGCCGGCGCTTCTGGCCGATCTTTTCGGGCGTCATCGTTGTCGAGGCGCAGAAGCGGCTCTATCAGGGCGTCCCGGTGGCGCAGCGCGCCTCCCGCCGCGTCTTCGTGCCGGTTCTCTCGCCGCATGGTGCGCCGACGCTTGGCCGGCTGTCGCCGGCCGAACGTCCGGCGTCGCCAGGATGACGCGTTCGTGATCCGACGCAGGCTTTTTCTCACCTATCTGTCGCGGACGGGTTCGCTGCCCGATTGAAGGCATACGCGGTCGATCCTATGACCGGGGTTTAGCACCGCTTCCGAATGCAAGGATCCACTCATGGCTGATCATCCGGATGTCGAGCCCAGCGCCCAGAAGCTTGCCACGTCGATCGAAGCCAGCAGCCTGCGTGAGCAGCTGGCAACAATCAAATTGGCGCTGACCACCTCGCCAGTGCGAAAACAATTGCTTTGGGCAGCGATCGGCATCGTCGCCGTCATCGTGGCGAGCTCGATCGGGCAGGTTCTGCTCAATCGCTGGAACCAGCCTTTCTACGACGCGCTGGCGCGGCGCGACATGCCGGCTTTCCTGCATCAGCTTCTGGTCTTCGCCGGCATCGCCGGCGGGCTTGTGGTGCTCAATGTCAGCCAGACCTGGCTCGACCAGATGCTTCGCCTGAAGCTGCGCGAGGCGCTGACGCTCGACCTGATCGGCGAATGGATGCGGCCGGCGCGTGCCTTCCGGCTGACCCATGCCGGCGCCATCGGCGTCAATCCCGACCAGCGCCTGCAGCAGGATGCCGGGCATCTCTCCGACCTTTCGACCGGTCTCGGCATCGGCCTGCTGCAGTCCTGCATCCTGCTTGCCTCGTTCGTTGGCGTCTTGTGGTCGCTGTCTTCCGGCTTCGTCTTCCACATAGGCGGCCATTCGCTGGCCATACCCGGTTACATGGTCTGGGCGGCGATCCTCTATGCGGGCACAGCTTCGTGGTTGAGCTGGCTGGTCGGGCGGCCGCTGATCCGCTTCAACAACGATCGCTATACGCGTGAGGCGGAACTGCGCTCCTCGGTGGTTCGCGTCAACGAGAATGTCGATGCCATCGCGCTTGCGCATGGCGAGGCCGATGCCAGGCGCCGGCTCGAATTCGACCTTGGCATGGTGCTGGGCGCCATGCGGCGCATCTACAGCGCCCAGATCAATCTTTCCTGGGTAACCGACACCTATGGCTGGATCACTGTCGTCGCGCCGATCCTCGTCGCTTCCCCGGTCTATTTTGCCGGCGATATCAGCTTTGGCGGCTTGATGATGGCGGTCGGCGCCTTCAATCAGGTCCATTCCTCGCTGCGCTGGTTCATCAACAATATCGGCGGCATCGCCGATTGGCGCGCCACGCTGATGCGGGTCGCCGACTTCCGCATCGCGCTTGGCGACACCGACGCGCTGCACGATACGGAAAGGCGCATTTCGTTCGGCGAAAATCCCGACGGCAGCCTGACCTTCGAGAAGCTCGAGATTGCCTCGCCGGACGGATGCACCAAGCTTGCCGAGCCGCATGTCGAAATCCGAGCCGGCGACCGCGTCATGATCACCGGAGATCCGGGCGCCGGCAAGACGCTTTTCTTCCGCGCCATTGCCGGTCTGTGGCCATGGGGCAGCGGCCGGATCGGCATGCCGGCCGGAGAAGCGCCGATCTTCGTTCCGCGTACTCCCTATTTCCCGCTCGGCAGGCTGCGCGAGGTGCTCAACCATTCAGACGGCGCGGCGGAGGCGAGCGATGCCGAGATTTCGGAGGTGCTGGCCGATGTCGGGCTGCAACGCCTGTCGTCCTCGCTCGATCACTCGGCGCGCTGGGAGCGTGAGCTCAGCGACGACGAGCAGCGTCTGCTGGCCTTTGCCAGGCTCGCCTTGCGACGGCCGAAATGGGTGATCATCGACGAGGCGCTGGACGCGTTCGACGGCGCGACGCTGAGGCAAGTGCTGTCGATGCTGGACAAGCGCCTTCCCGACGCCGCGATCCTCAATATCGGCCGCGGCCAGCACAATACCCGCTTCTTCCCGCGAGCGTTGACCATCGTCAAGGATGCCGGCCAACCGCCCCTCAAGCCGGCCCGTGTCAGGGCAGGCGCCATCGAACCGCCCCCGATTATCGCCTCGGCCCGCCGAAAGAAATAGAAGCCAAGCTTTATTTCGCCGCGATCGCGGCGAAAAACTATCGCGATCGTTTCAGATGGGAACGTTCCGATCGGCCATGCTTGACGCTCTCGCCCTGCTCGCCTGCCTTGCCTGCGCCCCGGCAGCACCTGTGGCCGCGCCCGCCAATGCCATTGCCGTCGACGTCGAGCTGGTGCTGGCCGTCGACATCTCGCAGTCGATGGATGAAAGGGAGTTTGCCCTGCAGCGCGCCGGCTATGTCGCGGCGCTGCGCCATCCCGACTTCATCAATGCCGTGCGTGCCGGCCCTTCCGGCCGCATCGCCATCGCCTATTTCGAATGGGCCGGCACCATCCGGGACGATGCGGTCATTGCCTGGCACGTCATCGACAGCAAGGAGAGCGCCAACGCTTTCGCCGACAAGATCGCGGCCCGCCCGTTCAGGAGCTTCCGCGGCACCTCGATTTCCGGTGCCGTGGCCTTCGGCGCCGAGCTTTTCGATGGCACGGCCTTCGTGGCCAAACGCCGCGTCATCGACGTCTCTGGCGATGGCCCAAACAACACCGGCTTGCCGGTCACAACGGCACGCGATGCGGCGCTGGCGAAGGGCATCGTCATCAACGGGTTGCCGATCCTGATCAGCCCGTCACCGACCTTCAGCCATCTCGACCGGTATTATGCCGAATGCGTCACCGGCGGACCGGGCTCGTTCGTCCTGCCAATCTATGCGGTTTCCGAATTCGCCACCGCCACTCGCCGCAAACTGATCCTCGAGGTCAGCGGCGTCGAGTATCCCAAGGAGGATCCGAGGACGATCCGCATCGACGCACCGATCGACTGCCTGCAAGGCGAGCGCGACCGGCGGTTTTTCTCCGACCCGTATTTCCCGGAACTCGACCGGTAAGGCTTGCCCACGGGTAAGCTAGGCCGGTGGCAGGCCGAAGGCCGGGAACAGAGATGGCCCGAGCGGCCCTATGAAGATCGTCAAGGAAGCGATCCCGCCCTCGGCTGGCTCGAACACATGCAGGGAATGGGCCCGCCACGCCGGGTCATCGTGGCTGCGGGAATAGACCCCGACCGCCGGCTGGCCATTGGCCGCGGTGGCCAGCGTGCGGAAGCCGCCGAACCTCGGCCAGACGGTCTCGAAGAAACCGCGGATCGCTTCGCGGCCTTGATACCATTCGCGCCAAGGCGGCATGGTATAGATGGCGTCCTCACGCAGGAGCTCGATCAAACCTTCGAGATTGGCGGCCTGCCAGGCCTGCATGTAACGTTCGAGCAGCAGGCCTTCTTCGGGGTTGGGCCGTGATCGGCTGGCCGGCCGTCCGCCAGGATAGCGCGCCGTCAGCGTTGCGCGGGCGCGCTGCAACGCGCTGTTGATCGAAGCCGTCGATCCGCCCAGCAAACGCGCCGTCTCGACGGCCGACCATCCCAGGACGTCGGCAAGCAGCAGCGCGGCGCGCTGCCTGGGCGGCAGATCCTGGATAGCGGCGACGAAGGCGAGCTGGACGGCCTCGCGGCTCTCGTAACGGGCTTCCGGACCTGGCTCGCTGCCGGCAATGTCTGGAAGCTCGGCGTCGGGGTAGGGCTCCAGCCACGCGACGTCAGCTACGGGCCCGCCTATGGCCGCCCCGTGCGACGGCGGCCGTCCGGGTTCCCGGAGAATGCGACGCGCCCTCGACCTCGCCTTGATGGCGTTAAGGCAAGCATTGGTCGCGATCATATAGAGCCAACCGCGAACCGAACCCCGCCCGTCGAACTCCGACCTTGCGCGCCAGGCGCGAAGCAACGTGTCCTGGACGAGGTCGTCGGCCTCGTGCAGCGAACCCATCATGCGATAGCAATGCAGCTTGAGCTCGCGGCGATGCGCGGCCGTGACCTTCTCGAAGGCCAGCCGATCGAGGATCGGCTGGCGTGCCGGTTCCAGAGGTGGTTGAGCGTCTGTCATGCTACTTTCGGGTTCCGGGTCAGGTTTGCATTACGCGCGCCTCAGGCGGCCGGGGCAAGCCCGCTCCCGCTCACCATGAAGGAACTGCCTTGCGGCTGGCCGGTGGCGAGTGCGACCACCGCCCGTCCGACATCGGCCGGCGTCTGCATGTCGGTCATGGCGGCGATGAAGTCCGCCGGCTGGATGCCCATATAGGCCGCGATGCTGTCGACGCCGGCCTTGCCCACGCCGGTCTCCGGCATGATCCGCATCGGCGCGAGCGCCATGAAGCGCAGGCCGAGGCCAAGCCGGTCCGACTCCTTCTGGCTATGACCGGCCAGGAACATCTGCATGCGTTTTGCGCCGGCATAGCCGCCGGCATTGGGTGGTCCGCCGGTCAAGGCCGCGCCGCTGGAGATCAGAACGATCCGGGTTCCCGGCTTGAGCGGACGGCGCAGAGCGGCCCGGCAAAACAGGAACGACGCCTTGACGTCGGTGTCCCAATTTGCCGAGAAGGCCTTCCAGTTCTGTTCATGCACCGGCGCGGAAGGGGCCAGCGCACCTGCGCAGATCACCAGCACGTCCGGCTCAAGCGCGGCGAAGACCTTATCGGGGGCGGAGTCCACCGTCGCATCGATCGCGAGCGTCTTCACGCCGGAGACCTCCCAGGCAAATTGCGCCAGGGCCTGTTTTCCGCGGGCGACCGCCAGCACCGTCGCTTTCTCCTTGAGGGCGACCTCCGCAATGGAGCGGCCGACACCCCGGCTGCCTCCGACGACGACGACATTCTGATTTTGCAACGATCCCATGGATCACCTCTCTGTTCCCGGCCGCCGGACCATCCAGGCGCGCCCATCGATAAGGACAGCGCAGGTGGGCGGAAATCATCGGTGCCAGGCAGAAATATCTTTCAGGTGACGGCAGCGGCGCGCCAGTTTTGTATTCGGTGTCATTACCTCGGGGGTAATCGACCAGCGCGCAACGTCCCGGCAAACTGCTCCCATCAAGCCGGTTGTCCGGCTTTCGACCACAAGGAGTTACACCATGACCGCCTACGCCGTCGCCCATATGCGCCAGGTCACGCCGGGGCCGCCGATCGTCGAGTACCTGCAGAAGATCGATGCCACGCTTGAGCCGTTCGGCGGGCGCTTCATTGTGCATGGCAGCGAGGTGGACGTGGTTGAAAACAATTGGCCGGGGCACCTCGTCATGATCGAGTTTCCAGACATGCAGCAGGCGCGCGGATGGTACCGCTCGCCCGCCTATCAGGAGATCTTGCCGCTGCGCACCGCGAATTCTCAGTCCGACGTGGTCTTCGTCGACGGCGTCGAGCACCCGCACAAGGCCACCGACGTGCTTGAATAAGGGGAATGATCGGCTCGCGGGCGGCCTGCTACCGTTTCAGCAGAAATACCGCCTGCTGGCCGAAAAAGTTCCAGAACCACCACGGCATCGAGAAGCCGATCCGCTGGCCGTTGGCGTCGAGCGCGGTTGCCTTTTCCACCGTCGCGCCCAGCTCGTCGCATAGATTGACGAAATCGCGAATGGTGCAGAAATGGATGTTGGGGGTGTCGTACCAGTAATAGGGCAGGTCCTTGGTCACCGGCATTCGGCCGTTGAAGAGCAGCGAAAAGCGCACCCGCCAGTGGCCGAAATTGGGAAATGAGACGATGGCGCGGTTGCCGATCCGGAGCAGTTCGTCGAGCACCAGCTTCGGATTGCGGGTCGCCTGCAAGGTCTGCGACAAGACGACAAAGTCGAAGCCCTTGTCGGGATAGAATTGGAGGTCCTTGTCGGCATCGCCTTGAATGACCGACAGGCCGCGCGCCACGCATTCGTTGACGCCGCGCTGCGACAGTTCCAGCCCGCGGCCGTCGACCTTCTTGGTCGCCTGCAGCAATTCGAGCAGCAGGCCGTCGCCGGAACCGACGTCCAGCACCCGCGACTGCGGCGGGATGAGATCGGCGACGACTTCGAGGTCGACGCGCTGGGCGCGGTTGACGCTCATGGGCTCGCCTCCTGCCTGGCGCATGGTCCTGATCCGAAAAGTCTGCAACTTTTCGGGGCCATGCGCTGATGCCTGGCGCATGATCCTGATCCGAAAAGTCTGCAACTTTTCAGGGTCATGCGCTGATGCCTGGCACATCGTCCTGATCCGAAAAGCGTGCAACTTTTCGAGGTCATGCGCCGAGCCCTCTAGCCCGGGCCGCCGAGGCGATGAAGCCTTTGATGGCGGCGAACAGTTCCGGCTCGTCGAGCAGGAAGGCGTCGTGGCCGCGGTCGGTCTCGATTTCGACGAACGATACCGAGGCGCCGGCCGCGTTCAGCGCGTGAACGACCGAGCGGCTCTCCTCGGTCGGGAACAGCCAGTCGCTGGTGAAGGAGACCAGGCAAAAACGGGTCTTGGTGCCGGCGAAGGCATCGGCCAGCCGGCCGCCATGGTCGGCGGCGAGATCGAAATAGTCCATCGCCCGGGTCATGTAGAGATAGGAGTTGGCATCGAAGCGATCGACGAAGGTCATGCCCTGATGGCGCAGATAGCTCTCGATCTGGAAGTCGGCATCGAAACCGAAGGTCAGCGCTTCGCGGTCCTGCAGGTTGCGGCCGAACTTGCGGTGCAGCGCTGCTTCCGACAGATAGGTGATGTGGGCGGCCATGCGCGCCACCGCCAGCCCCTTTTCCGGTCGCTTGCCGTGCTCGAAATATTTGCCGCCATGCCAGTCGGGGTCGGCCATCACCGCTTGCCTGCCGACCTCGTGGAAAGCGATGTTCTGCGAGGAATGGCGGGCGCCGGTGGCGATCGGCAGGGCCGAGAAGACGCGCTCGGGATAGCTGGAGGCCCATTGCAGCACCTGCATGCCGCCCATCGAGCCGCCCAGCACGCTGAACAGCTGTTCGATGCCGAAATGCTCGACCAGCATCAGCTGCGCCCGCACCATGTCGCGGATGGTGATGATCGGCAGGTCGAGCCCGTAAGGCTTGGCGGTTGCGGGATTTGTCGAGGCGGGGCCGGTGGAACCGAGGCAGCCGCCGATGACGTTGGACGAGATGACGAAGAAACGGTCGGTATCGATGATCTTGCCGGGGCCGATCAGCACTTCCCACCAGCCCGGCTTGCCGGTCACCGGATTGGTGTTGGCGACATGCTGGTCACCGGTCAGCGCATGGCAGACGAGAATGGCGTTGGAGCGCGCGTCGTTGAGCGTGCCATAGGTCTGGTAGGCGATCTGGAACGGCGACAGCAGCGTGCCGGCGTCGAGCTTGAGCGGCTTGTCGGCGCCGAAACGCAACACCGGGCTCGACGGCTGGTCGGCCTCGTTGTTGGTTTTTCGCGCGCGCAAAGCGACCATCACATCTCCTTGCCCGGCCTTCAGTTGTCCGCCGGTCCGGGCAACAACCAGTCAGGGCAACAAAAAACCGGCCATGCCTTCGCAAAGCCGGTTACAAGATGCAAACGGCCCTTTAGCAAGTTGTTTAACGTGGCTGCAAGCCGACCGGCCAAATCACCACGGAACTGTCGCTGCTCTTCTAGGACTGACGCATGGCTTCGTCAACGGCAAGTTATTGATCCCGAATTGCCGCCCCTCGACATTCCGGGCCACGGCTTGTATTTCCGCTGCGGCTTCCGGATGGAGGCTTCCTCGACGGATTTCATGGAATGAGCCAGACACCGGATCAGACACGTCCAACGCCCCGCGCCGGCATCATGGACATCGAAGCCTATGTGCCCGGCAAGAGCGCGGCGCCTGAAGGTGTCGTCAAAGTCCACAAACTGTCGGCGAACGAGAACCCGCTCGGTCCTTCGCCAAAGGCGATAGAGGCCGCGCGCGCGGTCGCCGACAAGCTCGCGGTCTATCCCGACGGCAGCGCCAGGCGCCTGCGGGAGGCGATCGCCGACGTGCACGGGCTCAATCCGGCGAACATCGTCTGCTCCAACGGTTCCGACGAGATCCTGGGCCTGCTTGCGCAGACCTACCTCGCGGCCGGCGATGAAGCCATCATCACCGAACACGGCTTCATGGTCTACAAGATCTACATCCAGTCGGCCGGTGCCGTCCCGGTAACGGTCAAGGAGACTGATGAACGCGCCGACATCGATGCGATCCTCGCCGCGGTGACGCCGCGTACCAGGATCATCTTCCTTGCCAATCCGAACAACCCGACCGGCACTTACGTGCCGTTCCAGGAGGTGCGCCGCCTGCATGCGGGCCTGCCGCGAAACGTGCTTCTGGTGCTGGATGCCGCCTACGCCGAATATGTCCGGCGCAACGACTATGAAGCTGGCGTCGAGTTGGTGGGCAGCGCGGAAAACGTGGTCATGACCCGCACTTTCTCGAAATTGGGCCTCGGTGGCGCGCGGATCGGCTGGATCTATGCGCCAATGCACGTCATCGACGCGATCAACCGCGTGCGCGGGCCCTTCAACGTCAATGCGACGGCGATCGAGGCAGGCATCGCGGCGATCCGCGACCGGGCTCATATCGAGCGCAGCGTCGCGCATAACGAGACCTGGCTGGCCTGGCTGAGCGAGCAATTGACCGGGCTCGGGCTGCGGGTGACCCCGAGCGTCGGCAATTTCATCCTGATCCACTTTCCCGAGGACAAAAAGCATTCGGCGGCGGCCGCCGACGACTACCTCAGTGCGCGCGGCTACATATTGCGGCGCGTTTCCGGCTACGGTTTTCCCAACGCGCTGCGCATGAGCATCGGCACCGAAGAGGCTAATCGCGGCGTTGTCGCAGCACTCGCGACATTCCTGAAAAGCTAGGGCACCATGACCTCACCGATGTTCGAAAAGATCGCGCTGGTCGGCATCGGCCTGATCGGTTCGTCGCTGGCCCGCGTCATCCGCCGCGAGGGACTTGCCGGCCAAGTCGCCATTTCGACGCGCAGCGAAGCGACGCTGGAGCGGGCGAGCCAACTCGGCCTTGGCGACACCTACACGACAGATGCGAAAGAAGCGGTTCGCGATGCCGATCTGGTCATCGTTTCGGTGCCGGTCGGCTCTTCAGGCACGGTCGCCCAGGAGATCGCACCGGCGCTGAAGAAGGGCGCCATCCTCACCGATGTCGGCTCGACCAAGGCATCGGTGATCGCGCAGATGCAGCCGCATGTGCCTGATGGCGTGCACTTCATCCCCGGCCATCCTTTGGCCGGCACCGAAAAATCGGGACCGGATGCCGGTTTTGCCGAACTGTTCGAGAACCGCTGGTGCATTTTCACGCCGCTGGCCGGCACCGATCCCGTGGCGCTGGAAAAGCTCTCGGAATTCTGGCGCCGCTGCGGCTCCAACATCGACACGATGGACCCCCAGCATCACGACATGACGCTGGCCATCGTTTCGCACCTGCCGCACATCATCGCCTATAACATCGTCGGTACCGCCGACGATCTGGAGTCGGTGACCAAGTCCGAGGTCATCAAATACTCGGCTTCCGGCTTTCGCGACTTCACCCGTCTCGCGGCGTCCGACCCGACCATGTGGCGCGACGTCTGCCTGCACAACAAGGACGCCATCCTCGAAATGCTGGCGCGGTTCTCGGAAGATCTGTCCTCGCTGCAGCGGGCGATCCGCTGGGGCGACGGCGAAAAGCTGTTCGACCTGTTCACCCGCACCCGCGCTGTCCGCCGCTCGATTATCGAGGCCGGCCAGGACATCGACGTACCGGATTTCGGCCGCCAGGCAGTCGAACACCCGCCGAAGGGATAAGCCGCGGCAAGCCGATCGCAGGCCGTACCGCCCCAGAACGGTTCATCGTTTCACGGAAACGCCGAACCGGTCTATCTTTTTGTTTGACGCAATCCGGACGGAAAACCGTTCACAATTTTCCTGGAATTGCTCTAGTCGAGCGGCTTGATCTTGCCGAGCGGGATGAAGCCGAGCGAGGCCTTGCCCTTGACGATCTTCAGCGGCATCGACGGTGCGTTGCCGAGCAGCGCCAGTCCGGCGAAGCCGGTCTGGATTTCTTTCTTCTGCTCGGGGATGGCGGTGGCGAGGATTGCCGCCACGGCCTTCGGGTCAGTGACCTTGATCATCAGGTCGGCATTTATGAGACCGTCGTCATCGACCGACAGCGGTCCGGAAACGGTGATGCGCGCGGTTCCTGAAGACAGATCGAGCTCGTGGATTTCGGCCGCCTGGCCGCGCAGGCTCTTCGGATTTTCCTTGATCAGCGTCACGCCGTTCTTAAGCGTCACGTCGCCGCTGCCGTCGAGTGGCGGCAAGACGCGCCCGCCGATGGCCTCCGCGTCGATTTCGAGATCGGTGAAATTGCCGGCATAGTCGATGTCCTGGCCGTTTGGGCGCAATTGCCCGGTGGCGGTTCCGGCGCTGAACAGCGAGACGGGATCGGTGTCGTCCGCCGGATCGGTCTGGCCGGACAGCCCTTCTGCCTGCAGCGAGAGGCGCCCCGGCAGCGGCCAGGACAGCTTCATGTCGGCCCGCAGATCATCCCAGTCGATCCACAGCGGCGTCATGCCGGGAACAGAGGTCCTGAGCGGCCCCCTGAACTCGGCGGCAGGCGACAGAAGCCGCGTGATCTGCGTGGCGGCGTTGATTTTGCCTGTCGATGCAGCGACGTTGCGGCTGTCGTCCTCGTAAGCCAGACTTTCGCAAGAAAGCGTGAAGGTGAAGGGATAGCCGCTGACCGCGAGATTGGCGCAGTCGGCCTTGATGCCTTTGTCGTCGAGATCGGCGACCGCCTTGTCGGTTGCACTCTCGACCAGGTCCGCCAGGTAGAACCAGCCGGCGCTGTAGATGCCGAACAGCACGAGGATGAAAGCGGCAAGCCACAACAGGCGGCGACGTTGGCTGGGCGGCGGGCGCTCGTCACTTGACGTCATGCTGCGGCTTTCGTTAACGCGGGTGGCACGGGCGGGCTGTCGCTTTCGGCAACAACAGGTAGACGGACTGAAACACCACCGGTGAGGTGGTTCGTCACAATCAGGCTTGGCGATATGGGCGATTTTTGGGTTTTTGGCTACGGCTCACTGATCTGGCGGCCGGGATTCGCGCATGTCGAGACGCGGCGTGCCCGCCTGCATGGCTATCGCCGTTCGCTCTGCGTCTATTCTTTCGTGCATCGCGGCTCGCGCGAACGGCCGGGCCTGGTGCTCGGCCTCGACCGCGGCGGCTCCTGCGTCGGGCTGGCGTTCCGGGTTCCAGGCGAGCTGCGCAACGAGGTCGTCACCTATCTGCGCGAACGCGAGCTGGTCACCAACGTCTATCTCGAGCGTGTGCTCAGCGTCCGCCTCGACAAGCGTGAAACGGATGGGGGCGAGACGGTCGAAGCCATCGCCTATGTCGTGGACCGCAGCCATGAGCAATACGCCGGTGCGCTCGACGCCGCCGAGGCAGCAGCCGTCGTTCGCGGCGCCGTCGGCCAGTCGGGGAGGAATGAGGATTACGTGCTCAGCACGCTGGAGCACCTCGAAGCACTGGGTATAAGCGATCGCTGGCTGGAAGAGGTGACAAGACGGGTCGCGACGTAGCTTCTTTGGTCGTTGACCATGATGCTTTCGGCGTCGTGGTCCGGGCTACATCCTGAAAATCTGTTTGCCAAGATCGGCGCGATCCAGGCTGTTTGCCACGGCGAGCTTGAACTCGGTCAACGGGCGGAGACCGCCGACAGGAACGTGGAAGCCGGGCTGGCCGAAGATGTCGATGATCTCGCGTAGCACAGGTCGGTCGGCTTCGACCGGCGGCGAAAAGAAGTAGCGATAAATATTCGCCCTGATCTCCACGCCGCTCAGCAACACATCGAAATTGTGAAGTTCGAAGCGCTCGGCACTCATGCCGCCATTGATCACCATCTGCCCGCCGAGCGCCAGGGTGCGGATCAATTCGCCGCTGACAGGTCCGCCGACATTGTCGATAATCCCGTTCAATCCGGCGCCACCGGTGATATCCATCACGGCTTCCCGGATACTTGCCTTCAAGTCCGAAAGGTCAAGAATGGCGGCGACGCCAAGCGTCTTCAGATCGAAGCTTTGGTGCGAGCGCCGCACCAGCGCGATGACGTTGATGCCGCGTCGTTGGGCGAACTGCATCACCATTGTCGAAATCGACGAATAGCCGGCCGTGACAGCCAGCCACTGGCCAGGCCGCACACGGGAATCCACCATCAGATCCCACGCGGTAATGGGGTTCACCATCTGCCCGGCGCGTTCGACCGGATAGCCGGCAGGCAACGGGATCAGCCATTCGGCGGGAATGGCCGCGTACTCGGCCCAACTGCCATAATAGCTGAACGCGACGAGCGTGCCCGGTTCCAGCAAAACGTTCGCGCCAACGGCTTCGACGATGCCGGCGCCATGGTTTCCCGCGATCTGCTGGGGAAAATGCGGCTTCTTCGGTTCGGGATAGAGGTTCTGGACAAACAGGAAGTCGCCCGGATTGATCGAGGCCGAGACCATCCTGACCAGCACCTCGCCATCGCCGATCCGCGGCATCGGCAGGTCGTCAACGTAGAGCACGTCGCGCGGCGAGCCGATGGCGTCAAATACAATTGCTTTCATGCCGGTCTCCATAACAAACGATCCGGGGCAAACAGTCTGGGCTTGGCCAGACCGTGCCGAAATTTGCGTCGGCGCCGCGGAACTTATGGCCAGCCGGCAAAGGCCAGAATTGGCAGATTTGACAATCTATGTGCTAAACTTGCCAATTTCCTCAGAGGGGCTGGTTTGGAAGCCGGACACGGCGCGGCGGGTCGCGGTTTTGTGAAGCGCCAGCGGGTTGGAAAAGAGGCTATGCGTTTGACGTTGCCATGGCGCGACATAGGTTAGCCCGGTCGGCGGCTCCCACCCGCCTCAGCATGAATCACCATGGAGATCAGCCTTGCAGAAACGTCGTCTCGGTCGCACCGACCTATCCATCGCGCCATTGGTTCTGGGCGGCAATGTGTTCGGCTGGACCGCCGATGAGAAAACCTCGTTCGACTTGCTCGACCGCTTTGTCGACGCCGGTCTCAACGCCATCGACACGGCCGATTCCTATTCGCGCTGGATTGCCGGCCACCAGGGCGGCGAATCCGAAACCATCATCGGCAAATGGATGAAGAGCCGCGGCAACCGCGACAGGGTTGTCGTCATCACCAAGGTCGGTTCGGACATGGGGCAGGGCAAAAGGGATCTGTCCGCCGCCTATATCGAAAAGGCCATTGATGCCTCGCTGAAGCGGCTGCAGGTCGATACCGTCGATCTCTGTCTGTCGCACTGGCCCGACCCTGCGACCCCGTATGAGGAAACGCTCGGTGCTTACCAGAAACTGCTCGACAAGGGCAAAATCCGCTATGCCGGCGCTTCCAACCTCGACGCCGCCCAATTGCGCGCCGCACTCGACGTAGCAAGCCTGCGCGGCCTGCCGCGCTACGAGGTGCTGCAGCCGGAATACAACCTCTACGACCGCTCGTTCTTCGATGGTCCGCTGCGTGATCTGTGCGTGGCCGAGGACATCGGCGTCATCACCTATTTCAGCCTCGCCAAAGGGTTTTTGAGCGGCAAGTACCGCAGCGAAGCCGATCTCGGCAAAAGCCCGCGCGGCGGCGGTGTGAAAGGGTATCTCAACGCGCGTGGCATGCGCATTCTCTCAGCGCTCGACGCCGTGTCGGCCAGACATTCGGCCAAGCCGGCGGAAGCGGCGCTGGCCTGGATCATGGCGCGCGCCGGCGTCACCGCTCCGATCGCCAGCGCGACGACGCTCGGCCAGCTCGACAGCCTGGTGCGTGCGGCGTCGTTGCAGCTCAGTCCGGACGATATCGCCGAGCTCGACAAGGCCAGCGCATAGCCGCGCACGATCGTTCAAGACCCGCACCGCTGCCTTGCCTACCGTCCTACATCGTCACAGGAATGCAGGGACGCCGCATGGCCGGACAGGTTCTTCTCGATCAGCAGCTATGGCAGCAATTGCTGGCGCTTGTGCTGGCATCGGCCATCGTCATGGGCAGCCCGGGGCCGGCGACGATAAGCGTCACCGCGATCGGCGCCGCGTTCGGCCTGCGGGATTCGCTCCGCTATGCCTCGGGGATCGTTGTTGGCACGATCCTCGTGCTCGTGGTGGTGGCGACGGGCATCATGGCCGTTCTCGCCGCGTTGCCGAAGCTCGCGGCGCTGCTGGCGGTCGCCTCGGCAGCCTACATCCTTTACCTGGCGTTCAAGATAGCGACGGCGCCGCCACTGACGGCACGCGTCCGTGGAGCGGCGCTTCCCACTTTCCTTGGCGGGTTTCTTCTGGCTGTTGCCAACCCGAAAGCCTATGTGGCGATTGCCGCCGTGTTCGCCGGCGCGTCTTCCGGCGCCGGCGGTCTCGGTATTTCAGCCAAGCTGGGGGTTCTCACCTTGATGATCGTTGCCATTCATCTCTTGTGGCTTCTCGCCGGCGCAGCCTTTGCACGTTTGCTGCGCAAACCGCTGGCGTCGCGGATCATCAATCTGGTGTTTGCCGTGACGCTGGTTGCAACAGCCGCCCTGGCTGCCCTGCCGTGAGCCCTTGTGGCATCTGAGGCCGTTGCCTCAGCCTTTCAATTCAGGTTTCGCGTCCAGCTCACCAAGCCTTTTCACCGCAGTCGGCGGCATCGGCGGCGGGTTCGGCGTTTGCGACGCCTCGACGAGGAGCTGGTCGCAGGCGGCCTCCGTCTCGCCGATCAGCCGTTGCATGAATTCGTCCTTGCCGAGGCCGGGCGGGATCGGCGACAGGAAGCGCGCCTTGATCGTGCCGGGATAGCGCAGGAATTTGCGGCGCGGCCAATAGAGGCCGGCGACGTGAGCGACCGGCACCACCGGAATGCCAAGTTGCGCATAGAGTTCGACGATGCCGTATTTGTAGACCGGCTCGTCGCCCGGCGCCCGGCGCGTGCCCTCGGGATAGATGATGAGCTGGCGGGGATTGCGCGCCAATTCCTGTTTGGTCGCGGCGATCACCATCTTCAATGCCTTCGAGCGGCTGCCGCGGTCGACCGGAATCATCCGCATCTTCAAGATGTACCAGCCGAAGAACGGGATCCAGGTCAGCTCCCGCTTCAATATGTAAACGGGATCGTCGAGGAACGGCAGGAAAGCGATCGTGTCCCAGAAGGACTGGTGCTTCGGCGCCAGGATGAAGGAGCCTTCAGGCAGGTTCTCCTGGCCGGTGATCTCGCTTCTGGTGCCGGCGATCTTGTCGTAGAGCCACATGCTGGTGCGCGACCAGAATTTCGGCACGAACCAGGCGCGGTGGCGCGGCGACAGGAAATAATACGGGGTCCAGAGGATCATCTGGACGATCAGATTGAGGTAAAAGGCGAGATTGAACGCCAGCGAGCGGAAATAGAGCATACAGCAAGTGCCCGGTGAGGAGGTGTGCGTTGGTTACACCAAGCGCCGGCAAAAAGGAAACGGTGCGAGGCCGGCGATCGGCCCGGTTTTGCGGTAGGCCGTCTTTCGTCACGCCTGCCACGCCGCCTGCAGCAGGCGCTGCTTCAGGCGTGGGGCGGCGAAGTCGAGGAACGCGCGCAGCTTCACCGGCAGCAGGCCCTGGCCGGCATGGACGAGGCTCACCGGCCATGGTTCGGGCTCGAACTCCTGCAGCACGGGGCGCAGCGTACCCGACCGAACCGCGGCGGCGATCTGGTAGGAAAGCAGCCTCGTCACGCCGACGCCAGCAATCGCCGCATCGATTGCCGCCTCAGCGGTGTTGACCCGTAACCTGGAGCGGACCGGTACGGTGAATTCGGCCTTGCCGGTGGCGAAACTCCAGGCGGAGGCGTTGAGCCCTTCGAAGGTGATCGCACTGTGTGCCGCAAGCTCCTGCGGCTTTTTCGGCGTGCCGTGCTCGGCGAGATAGGCCGGGCTCGCGCAAACGACGCGGCGGATCGAACCGAGGCGGATGGCGACCAGGCTCGAATCGGCAAGGGCGCCGATGCGGATGGCGAGATCGATGTGCTCTTCGACCAACTGGGTTATCCGGTCGGCGAGTGTCAGCCGCACACTTACGTCGGGGTAGGCGGCGAGAAAGGCGGTGACGACCGGCAGCACATGCAGGCGGCCGAAGACGATCGGCGCGGTGACGATCAGTTCGCCGGTCGGGGCGCTGTACTCGCCGGCGGCTATTCGCTCGGCCTCGCCGACCTCGTCGAGAATGCGACGACAGGCGGCGAGATAGGCGTGGCCGGCATCGGTCAGCGACAGCTGCCGCGCCGAGCGGTTCAACAGCCGTGTCTTCAGGTGCCTTTCCAGGTCCGAAACCTTGCGGCTGACCGTCGTCAGCGGAATGCCGAAGCGACGCCCGGCAGCCGAAAGGCTGCCTGTCTCCGCCGCGGCAACGAAAAGCGACATGGAGTGGAGGCGATCCATAACTTTCCCGAAAAAATTGGCCCTTCCGAAGAATGGAAGGACGCATCGCAGATATGGCATCTGCTTCTCGAAGATGGAAGTATCTACTTTTCGGTGAGTAATGCAGCGTAGCTCGGCAGTTGAGGAGGGTCTTCATGAACGCTCACACCAGCGATGTTGCCTTCACACCGACGGTGAAGGCGATCCAAGCCCGCAAGGGCTCGCGCCAGGCCTATGCCCGTGTTGAGGAGCGTGGTGGCTGGCAGGCGGCAATCACGCCCGATCTCGCCGCCTTCATCGAGGCGCAGACCAGCGTCTTCCTGTCGACCGCCAATGCTGACGGGCAGCCTTACATCCAGCATCGCGGCGGGCCTGCCGGTTTCCTCAAGGTGCTCGACGAACGGACGATCGGCTTTGCCGATTTTTCCGGCAACAGGCAGTTCATCACCCAAGGCAATCTCAGCGACAACCCACAGGCTTTCCTGTTCCTCATCGATTATGCCCACCGGCAGCGCATCAAGATCTGGGGCACAGCGCAGGTCGTCGAGGGCGATGCCGAACTGATGGCAAAGCTGGTGCCGCAAGACTACAAAGCGCGACCCGAACAGGTCATCCTGTTTACCGTTTCTGCCTGGGATTCCAATTGCTCACAGCACATCCCGCAGCGTTTCGAAGCGGCCGATGTGGCGGCGGCTCTGGCCGAACGCGACAGGCGTATAGAACGGCTCGAGCAGGAGATCGCGCGCTTGCGCTCGGGTGCAACAGCCAGGGAATAAAAACTGCCGGTGCCGTTCAGTTTCCGCCCGCGGCGTCGGCCAGCGTGACGCTGTTGGGCGGTTGCTTCACCGGCATGATGCCACGCGCCAGCGCCAGCAGGTATTTGCTGTATTCGGTGAACAGCACGCGCAGCGCTTCCGGCTTGGTCAGCCAGCCGCCATTCCCAAGGTTGGTGTTGACCACCGGATAGGGTTCAAGCCTGGCGCCGTGCAGCAGCCGTCCCATTTCCAGCAGGCTGCGCGGCATGTGATAATTGTTGGTGACGAGGATGACGGTGCCGTAGGCGTGGTCCTCGACCCATTTGGCGCTTTCCTCGGCATTGCCGATCGTGTCGAGCGCGGCGCGGTCGATGTCGACGCAGCAGGAAAACAGCCTCTTGTCGCCGCCGGTCGCGGCCTGAAGCTGGCGGCGGCTGGCGGAGGGATGGACGCCGCTGATCAGCAGCCGCTCGCCCTTGCCTGACGCAAGCAGCCCCATTGCGGCGTCGAGGCGCGACTGACCGCCGGTCAGCACGATGATAGCGTCGGCCCTTGCCGGATTGGCGGGCGTCGTCAGACGGCTGACGGTGTTGGCGAACCAGCCGAAGCCGGCGACAAACAGCGCCACAAGGGCGAGCAGAACGAGGGCCGAAAGTCGCAAGGAGCGGGCTGCCAGCAGCCGCCCGTGTGTGGCGAATTGATCCGGCTTGGCAAATTCATCAGGCCCGGCGAATTCATGCGGACGCGCAACCAGCACTGGCATGCACCCAGCGGTATCGGTCGAGTCCCGAACGTCCATCATGAAATGGTTAATCCCGAAATACGGCCTTTGGTAGGAAAAAAATGCAATTTTCGTGACGATGCGTTTTCATCCGTGATCGATCTTTCCTTTAGCCGGCGTCCGGCTGGCGAATGTCGATGTCGCTGAGATAGGTAACCACGGTGAAATGGGAGGTTGCCGCGGTCAGCGCGCCGATCACCAGCACCATGACAGCGACCCCGAGATAGCCTGCGGAGCCGATGGCGAAATTGCCGAACAGGGCGGTCGCCTGGTCGGCCTGCGGCGTCGCCATATTGCGTGACGACCACCAGGAGAAGACGATGAAGACGAGTATTGCCGCGGCGCCGCCTGCCGCGGCGCCCTTCATGCCGGTGACCAGAAAATGCCGGCGGAATTCGCGCGCGATGAAGCGCGCCTCGGCGCCGACGAAATGCAGCACCTCGATGATGTGGCCGTTGCCGGCCATGGCGCCGCGTGTCGCGAACACCACGGTCAGCACCGTCGCCGACAGCATCAGCGCCAGCACTGCGATACCGATCGTTACCGTGGTGCGGGCCATGGCAACCAGCCGGTCGACCCAGGTGCGATGATCGTCGAGCGAGGCGCTCGGCAGCTTCGGCGTGATCGCCGCGCGCAGTGCGGCGAAATCGGGCGGACTGTTCTCGTCGATGGTGATGATGATCAGACGCGGCACCGGCAGCTCATCGATGTTCAGGCCCGAGCCCAACCAAGGCTCGAGCAGCCGGGCCGTCGCTTCGCGGTCGACGATCCTGGCGCTTTTCACGCCGGGGAATTCGCCGGCGATCTGCGAGGCCAGCGCAAGTGCGGCCTCCATGTCGAGGCCGTCGACCGGCTTGATCTGGATGGTCGCCTCGCGCGAGATCTGGTTCTCCCAGACCGAGGCGGTGTCACGCACCAGCGTGACTGCGCCAAACGTCAGGCAGGACAGAAAGGTCATGATGGCGATGACCAGCACCAGCGCCCGGCCGGCGATGTTCTGCGCCGGCACGATCGGCGCCATCTTGCGCTGGACGCGGGGCTTGGCCGCCGCGGCGTCGTGACCCTCGAAGTGTTCGACGGAGAGCTCAGTCATAGATGTCCAGCCTTCCGCCGGCCAGGATCATGCGCCGTGCGTCGACCTGTTCCATCAGGCCGAGGTCGTGCGTGGCGATCACCACGGCAGTGCCCAGCCGGTTGAGCTCGATGAACAGCCGCAGCAAGCGTCGTGCCAGCGGTGGATCGACATTGCCGGTCGGCTCATCGGCGAGCAGGATCTCGGGCTGCTCGATCAACGCACGGGCGATCGCGGCGCGCTGCTTCTCGCCGCCAGACAGCACCGGCGGCAGCACATGCATGCGTTCGCCGAGGCCGACCCATTTCAGCAGCTCGGTGACGTCGGTGCGGTAGGTCGCCTCCTCGCGGCCGCGCACGCGCAGCGGCAAGGCCACGTTCTCGTAGGTGGTCATATGGTCGAGCAGGCGAAAATCCTGGAACACCACCCCGATGCGGCGCCTCAGATGCGGCAATTCGGTGCGCGAGATGCGCGAGCGGTCCTTGCCGAAGATGGTGATCAGGCCGCGCGTCGGCTTCAGCGACATGAACAAAAGCCGCAGCAACGTCGTCTTGCCGGCGCCTGAAGGTCCGCTCAGGAACTGAAAGGAGCGCTCCGGAATGTGCAAGGAGATGTCGCGGAGGATCTCCGGACCCATGCCATAGCGGAGGCCGACATTTTCGAAGCGGATCACTTTCGACGACCTGAAATTCTCGGCGGCAAGATGCCAGCCCTTTCTGTGGAAAGACCATCGGCCGGCATGGTTAACCGACGGTTAATTTGGGGGCTTTTCAAACGAGTCACAGGGGTTCCGGTGGGGAAGCGTTAACCATTTCCGTTTACCCAAAGAAACGAACAGCGAACAGGTGCCGTAGTGTTGGGCCACGATGGCTGAGGATCGAACCGCGCGCCCGGTTTCCGGCGAAATCATGACCGATGCGGCCGCCGAGCCGGAACGCATCATGCGCGACGTGACCGCCGACGTCATCGATGCCGATTATGAGGTGCTGCCCCGCCATTTTACGCGTCCAGACTTTGCGCCGCCGCCTGCGCGCACGATTTCCGCCCCTTCGATCGAAGGCATGGACATGTTGCGCAAGCCGGAAACCGCCGTCGAACGGCCGTTATGGGTGCACGGTGGGCCGATCTTCTGGATTGCCGGCGTCGGTGCCGCCTTGGCCGCCTTCTGGATTTCGGGCGGCCATGCGCTGGTTCGTTAGAACGGCGCCAGAAAATCAACAGGTCACCAGATAAACGATTTGCGACGCGCAGGGGACGGTTCGCGGGCGCCCTGCCAAAGATTTGGCCTTGCCAGACGGCTCGACATGCCTAGAAACGGGTTGAAGACCGTTTTCGGTCAGCTTCGCCTACAAGGCGATCATTTCTGGAAAGGCGGCCAATGCCAGTTGTGCGCGGCAAGGACATCGAAGTCCTGTTTTCGGCGTCCGCCATCGCGCGGCGGAATCTGGAACTTGCCAAGGAGATCGCCGGGCACGACTACCACGACCTTCTGGTAATCTCGGTGCTGAAGGGATCATTCATCTTCGCCGCCGATCTTATCCGTGCCATGCACGATGTCGGCCTGTCGCCGGAGGTCGAGTTCATCTTCATCTCGAGCTATGGCGCCGGGACAACCAGCGGTGAGGTGAGGGTGCTGCGCGACATCGACAACGAGGTCGCCGGCCGCGATGTGCTTCTCATCGACGACATTCTCGAATCCGGCAAGACGCTGAGCTTCACCCGCGACCTCATGCTGTCGCGCGGCGCGAGGAGCTGTGCCATCGCCGTGCTGCTCGACAAGCGCATGCGCCGCCAGACCACGCTCAACGCCGACTATGTCGGCTTCGACTGCCCCGATTATTTCGTCGTCGGTTATGGCATGGACGTCGCCCACGCGTTTCGCGAATTGCCGTTCGTCGGCATGGTCAAGGGCGACGCTTGAGGCCTTTTTGATAATTCTACTCCGGCGGACACCTGACGCAGTGTTCTGCGCTTCCTGCAGCGCAGCGCGTCCTTTGGACGCGCAAAGGACGCTGTAGCACTTTTGATTTTGCGCATGATGCTTTCCGAAATCGAAACCGAGTTCGGGATCAAGCGCGAAGCTCCCGGACTCGAACGTCCGCTCCCCTCCGGTTCTCGAAAACCACGCCATCTGACTCGCCGGAGCGAATTCTGAAAAGGCCTCATCGACACTCAGCGCCTTCAGGAAACATCAACTTTTCCTCGCCAAATATCCTGCCCATGGCAAAGCTCTTGATCGTTGAGGACGATGAATCCGTCCGCACCCTCGCCGCCCGTGCGCTCGAACGCGCCGGGCATAATGTCACTATTGCCGCCGACGGCGCGCACGGTCTTTCTCTGATCCGGGCGGCGCAAGGGGGCTACGACCTTGTGCTGTCCGACATCCGCATGCCGGAGATGGACGGCATCGAGATGGCCAAGGCGGCAGCGGCGCTGTTCCCGGCGATGAAGATCATGCTGATGACCGGCTTTGCCGATCAGCGCGAGCGCGCCGAGGAATTGGACGGCGTTATTCTCGATGTCGTGCAAAAGCCGTTCACGCTGGCTGAAATTCGCGCCCGCGTCGAACAGGCGCTCGCCTGTTTCGCCTAAAGCCCAAGGCCGACCCCTTCACGCAGGGTCGCAGGTCGCAGCGATGGCTGGCGCGCCGCTCCGGCGCCGGCTGGCATTGAGCGCAAACAGGCCGGCGCCGATGATGAGGGCTGCGCCGGCCGCCGTCGCCGGTCGCGGCACTTCGGCAAAGAACAGAAAACCCCATAGCGGCGACCAGATGATACCGGTGTATTCGAAGGTGGCGACGCTGTTGGCGGGCGCCAACCGGTAGGCCTGCGACAACAGGATCATGCCGGCCGAGGCAACGAAGCCGCATGCCCCCATCTTCAGCAGATCCGACGTCGTCGGCCAGACCCATGGCCGGACTAGGAATTCGAGGCTCGGATGCACGGCATGGTCGATGTCTGCCAGCCAAAACAGCCCCGCCACCAGGGCAGCACCGGCCAGATAGGCGCCGTTCTGGTAAAACGCCATAACGGTCGAGGATTCGGTGTCGCCGATCTTGCGTGCCATCAGTTGCGAAAAACCGTAGAGCAGAGCCGAGCCTAGCGACAGCAGCGCCGCCCAGTCGAACACGCCGGCACCCGGGCGCGCCATCACCAGCACGCCGAGCATGCCGACCAGGACGGTGGCGAGCGCCTGCCAGGACACGCGTTCGCCGAGATACGGGCCGGCCAGCGCCATGATGAACAGTGGCGCCATGAAATAGAGCGCCACCGCGTCGGCCAGCGGCAGGGCGGCGATTGCCAGATAGTAGGCCGTGTAGGAGGTGAACTGGATGAAGGCGCGCATCGTCAACATGCCGAACCGCTTCGACTGGATCGCCTGCAATCCGACGTCGGCGTGGACGAGGAAAACCAGGATCGGCAGGGCGACGATCGAGCGGATCGCCATCACCTCGGTGACGGGATAGCGGCTCGACACCGCCTTGACCAGCGGGTCCTGCAGTGAAAAGACCAACACGCCGAGACAGAGGCTGAGGATGCCGAGCACAAGCCGATTCTGCATGGGCGCTCCGGTCTCCTGCGCGCCGGCCGGAAGCAGGCCTGCATCCGGGTAAAAAGAACCCGCCACCGTTTCGGGCAGCGGGTACGAGTGAGGACTTTTGATTGGTCCGCGGCCGATTTCGCGGCCGCATATCCAATGGGTGAGGCGACTATCGTCCGCCGTTTGACATGTTGCAAACGAATTGGAATGATGCCAGCAATCAGATTTTCTTATGGCGGGCACATGCGACCCAATCTCGACAGCGACCTCTTGCGCACCTTCGTCGCGGTCGCCGACACCGGCAATTTCACCAAGGCGGCGGAGCGGGCCGGCCGCACCCAGTCGGCGGTCTCGATGCAGATGAAGAAGCTCGAAAGCATGGTCGGCGACAGCCTGTTCGAGCGCGGCTCGCGTGGTGTGGCGCTGACGCGGCGCGGCGGCGAGCTCATCGCCAACGCCAGGCGCATCGTTTCGCTGCTCGACGAGACGGCGGCATCGATGGTCGCGGCGCCGCTTGGCGGGCCGGTGCGCATCGGTATCCCGGAGGAATATGGCCACGCGATCCTGTCGCGCGCGCTCGGTGCCTTTGCCAAGCGCCATCCTCAGGTCGACATCACCGTCCGCTACGCGCATTCCGGTGCGCAGATCGCGGCGCTCGCCGCCGGCGAGCTCGATCTGGCGGTGGTGTTCGAATGGCAGGATCTCTCGGGCGGTGAGGTGCTGATGCATGATCCGACCGTATGGGTGACGTCGGAGCTGCATCACATGCATGAGGACCGGCCGGTGCCGATCGCGCTCTACAACCGCGCCGGCTGGTGCAAGGATTTCGCGATAAAGTCGCTGGAACAGCGCGGTCTCGCCTATCGTGTCGCCTACACCAGCGATACCAATGGCGGCCTGCGGCTCGCCGTCACCTCCGGGCTGGCGATTGCGCCGATCTCGCGCAGCAACATTCCGGCCGGCTGCCGCGAACTTACGGCCGCCGACGGCTTCGGCGACATCGATTCCTCGAACGTAGTGCTGCGGCGCAATCCGAACGCTTCCGGCGAGGCGATCGACGGCATGGAAGAGGCGATCCGCGAGGCGTTCACCAACCGTTAAACACGTCGCTCGGTCCGGCGATAGCTGCCACCACGGAGGACCGCGCACGGCGATCTTCCAAAAATGTAGAGTGCAGCCTTACTTCAGCTCCAGCAACCGCTCCAGATAGCTGCGCTCGATATCGGGGCTGAGCGCGTTGCCGAGCCGCTTGCGGATTGCCTCGAGGATCTGGCGGGCGCGCTGCACGTCGATCTCGTCAGGCACTCTCACCGAACTTCCGTCATCGGGACCCTCGCTGGTGCGGGGCCGCCCGAGCGGGTCACGGTCGGCATTCTGCTGGCGTCCGCCCTGCCCGTTGCCGCCCTGGTCGCCTTGCATCGCTTGCAATTGCTTCATCATATCCTTGGCGCCCCTGCGCAAGGCTTCCAATGCGCGGCCCTGGTGGCCGACGGCTTGGTCGCCCTCGCCCTCGCCGAGCGCCTGTTCGGCATTGCCCATGGATTTGCCGGCTTCGCCAAACCCCTCATTGGGGTCGAGGCCCATGCCTTCGAGGCCCTTCCTCAATTGATCGAGCTCGCTCTGCAGCTTGCCCTGGCCTTCCTGCAATTGCTTCAGCGCATCGGCAAATTCCTGCGGCGTCATCGGCTTCGGCCGGCCGAGCGGATCGCGGTCGTCGCCCGGGCTGGGCTTGCCCTCTTCGCCCATCGGGCCTTGCTCACCGTTCTCGCCGAGTTGCTCGTCGCGGTTCTGCCCGCGCTGTTGCTGGCCGCGCTGCATCTGGTCCATACGGAAGGTGTCGTTCATCATCTCCTGCTGGCGCCGCATGATCTCGCCCAGCTTGTCCATCTGCTGGCGCATCTCGCTGTCCTGCTGGCCGCCTTGCTGCTGGCGGCCTGCCTGCAGATTGTTCATCATGTCCTGCAGCTCCGACAGCAATTGCTGCGCCTGGTCGCGATTGCCGGATTTCGCCAGGTTCTCGATTTGGTCCATCATTCGGTCGATGTCGCTCTGGCGCAGTTCCTGGCCGTTTTGCTGCATCTGTGGCGCATTCGGATTCTGCTGCGCCCGCGCCGCGAATTCCTGCAGGAACTGGTTCATCGCCTCGCGCAGTTCCTTCATCGCCTTCTCTATCTCTTGGTCGCTGGCGCCGTTCTTGATCGCATCCTGCAGCGCCTGCTGCGCCTGGCGCAGCCGCTTCTCGGCCGCCGACAGATTGCCTTCCTCGATGCCGAGCGCGATCTCCCAAAGGTAAGCGACCTCGTCGCGCAACTGGTCGTCGCTGTCGGCCATCTTCAGCCGGGTGCGGGCGCTCATGATGGCGAGGTAGTGCGCCATATTGTCGAACGTGTCTTCGGGCCTGAGCGTGATCGCATCCATCAGGTCGAGGACGCGGTCCTTGGCATAGGCGTCGAGCGCCAGCATGCGGCGCTGCTCGACCACGGCCCGCGCCAAGGGGTTGGAGAATGGCCGCTCCGGCATCACCAGCGTCTTGGTTTCGCTGGTCGCCGTGTGTCCGGCGCCGTCGGTGGCGACAAGCGACAGCTTGACGTTGCCACCGGCCCAGACATGGTCGGTCAGATCCTTCGTCGTTTTGGCGGCATTGGCCTTGCCGCCGCGGCGCGGCAACGTCAGCGGCATATCCGGCGGGCCATAGAGCGGATGCGCGTTGGGCACCTGCGGATCGGCCAATGCGAAAACCGCCTTGGCGGAGGCCGCGCCATAGTCGTCGTCGATCTGGTAGTTGAGCTCGAAGGCGCCGTTGACGGCGCGTTTCGGCTCACCGACAAAGCGGATCTGCGGCGGCTTGTCGGGGATTATGGCGAAGGCCCAGCGGCCGAGCTCGCCGTCGCCGGATTGCAGCGTCAGCATGCCGTCGGCCGTCAACTTGCCGCTGAACTGGCGCACGGTGGAAGGCGTTGCAGTATTTGCCTCTGGCTTGGCTTGCGGCCCGGTCGGATCGATGGCGCGGGTGTTGCCGCCGGCGTCGGCGTAGTTCAGCGTTTCCTCGCCCGAACCGCCCGTGACGCGCAGCGACACGTCGCTGCCTTCCGGAACGGTGAAGGTCGGCGCCGCTTGATTGGCATTGTTGGCAAGGACAGGGGCGTTGAGGAATACTGGTGGCCTGCCGGTATAGGCCGGTGGCGTCACCCAGGCATCAATGCGCGGCGGCACGACGTCGCGCGCGGCACGGGCAACAAACCCGTCAGTCAGCTTGCCGCCCGACGGCCCGAAGGAGAAGGCAAAGGCGGTGACCAACAAAAGCGCCGCAACGGCGCGCAACGCCCACGGGTCATGCTCGGGGACGCGCGTGCGCGGCACGTCGCCGCCAAGCTCGCCCAGCCGGTCGGCCATGCGCCGCTGATGCTCGCGCCACAGGGCTCGCGAAAAAATGCTTTCCTTGCCGCTCGGGCGATCGGTCTGGACCTGCACCGGGCTGTGCAGCAACCGGTTGGCCGCCTCGATGCGGCGGTCGACCTCGACACTGGATGGCGTGCGGAAGAAACGCAATGGATAGAGTGCGGCAAGCGCTGCGACGCCGAATGCCGTGATGAGACCGATTCGCGCCAAATCGGGCAAAAGCGGGAACAGACCGAGCCACGAGATACTGAGAAACAGGCTGGCGACGATGATCAGCGGCAGCAGCAACGGCCAGCCGCGCTCGACGATTATCGAGACCTGCGTCGCCAGCCGGCTCAAGGCAAGGCGCCCGGCCAGGCTGCGATCGCTGGTGAAGATGGGTCGTTGCGTCATCGGCCCTTCCTGGCCGGGCGGGATAGCCCGGACCTCACGAGTCTATCGCATGGACCCGAAAAGTCGATTTTTCGGGAAGCACGATGCGAAGACCCAAAATCTTAGCGCATACTTCGTGCATTCAGGCGGCTGCACGTCGCCCTAAGGATACCAACAAACACGGCGAAGGCGAGGCGGTTCCCCAAAACGTGAACAATAATGCCCCGGATATTGTCAAAATTTCGCTGGATTGGCGTTTGCGCCGCAGACCAGAACGGCAACGCGCTCGCCCACAGCCGGCCTGTAGCGGCCGGACAGGAGCGCCGCGAAGGCGGCCGCACCGCCCGGCTCGGAGATGATTCGCACATGATCCCACAGCGCCGCCTGGGCGGCGATAATGTCGCCGTCGCCGACCAGGATCGAGCGCTCGACGAACGCCTCAGCGATAGGAAACATCATTTCGCCGACGCGCTTCGGCGCGAGCGAATCGGCGGCGATGCCCTCGGTCGGAGCATCGACAGGCCGGCCCGCCTCGAAAGCGCGGTGTAGCGTCGGCGCACCCTCCGGCTCGACGGCAATGATCCTGATGCGGCCGGAAAACCAAGCGGCGATGCCGCCGATCAAGCCGCCGCCGCCGACAGCGACCAGCAGCGTGTCGAGCTTCGGCAGGTCGGCCTCGATCTCGAGGCCCAGCGTGCCTTGCCCGACCAGCGTCTCCTCCTGGTTGAAGGCGTGGATCTGCAGCGCGCCGGATTTTTCGGCGAAGCTCTCGCTGGCGGCCAGCGCCTCGGCATAACGGGCGCCGCCGACGATCAGCTCGGCGCCATAGCCGCGGATGCGGTCCAGCTTGGCCGGCGGGCTCACTTCGGGAACAAAGATGGTCGCCTTATGGCCGAGCCGCATGGCGGCATAGGCGACCGCGGCGCCGTGGTTGCCGCCCGATGCGGCGACGACGCCAACTGCGGGAACCGGCCGTTCGAGGAGATTGGTGAACGCGCCACGCGCCTTGAACGAGCCGGAATGCTGCAGGCATTCGAGCTTCAGGTCGACAGGCAGAGGCGGGCGGTCGAAATCGGCCATGTCGACGCGCAGCACCGGCGTGTGGCGCACGAAGGGCCGGATGCGGGGTTCCATCGCCGCAATGCGCTCGCGGGTGATCGTGTGGCCATGCAGCATGCTTCACTCCCAGAGTTGCCATTCAGAGTTGACATTATTTAGTAACTTGGCAAACTGCCTAAATGCAAGAGGTCGACGTCTTCAAAGCGATTGCCAGCGAGCGCAGACTGCAGATCCTCGATTGGCTCAAGGACCCGCGCGCGCATTTTCCGCCGCAGGCGGACGGTGATCTGGTCGAGGACGGGGTCTGCGCGCTGCTGATCGCGGAAAAGCTGGGGATCACGCAGGCGACGCTCAGCGAGCATATGCGCGTGCTCACCCAGGCAAGGCTTTTGCGCAGCAAGCGTATCAAGCAGTGGATATTCTATCGCCGGAACGAGGACAGGATCGCCGAGGCCAGGGCGCTCATCCAGCACCGGCTGTAGCGCTGCAAGGTATCTCTCAGGTCAACCAATCAGGCACCGAATCCAGCCCGATCAATTCGTCATAGGTCTGGCGCGGGCGCACGATGTGGAAGCGGTCGCCGTCGACCAGCACTTCCGGCACCAGCGGCCTGGTGTTGTAGGTGCCGGCCTGGACGGCGCCATAGGCGCCGGCGGTGGCGACAGCGATCAGGTCGCCGGCTTTCAGCCTGGGCAGGTCACGGTCGAGCCCGAGATAGTCGCCGGTCTCGCAGACCGGGCCGACGACGTCGACCTTCATGCGCGGTGCCGCGACCGGCTGCTGCACCACCGGCCTGATGTCGTGGAAGGCGTCGTAAAGGGTCGGCCGGATCAGATCGTTCATCGCGGCGTCGACGACGAGGAAGTTCTTGGCGTCGCCCTCTTTCACGAAGATGACCTCCGAGACCAGGATGCCGGCATTGCCGACGATCAGCCGGCCCGGCTCGAACATCACTTTCAGCCCGAGCTTGGCGACATGCTTACTGACGATCTGGGCATAGGCTTCGGGCAAAGGCGGCGGGTTGTTGTCGACGCGGTAGGGAATGCCGAGGCCACCACCGACATCGATATGCTCAATGGCATGCCCGTCGGCACGCAACGCGCCGACCAGTTCCACCAGCAGCGCGAAGGCGTCGTCGAAGGGCTGCAATTCGGTGATCTGGCTGCCGATATGGGTATCTATGCCGGTGATCCTGATGCCCGGCAACTCAGCCGCGCGGGCATAAACCTTCCGCGCCTGCTGCCAGGGAATGCCGAACTTGTTCTCGGCCTTCCCAGTCGAAATCTTCTTGTGCGTCCTGGCGTCGACATCCGGGTTGATGCGCAGCGAGATCGGCGCGATCTTGCCCAGCGCGGTGGCGCGGGCCGACAGCAGCTCCAGCTCCGGTTCGGATTCGACGTTGAAACAGAGAATGCCGGCCGAGAGCGCAAAATCCATTTCGCGCGCGGTCTTGCCGACGCCTGAAAACAGGATCTTGCTTGCCGGAATGCCGGCAGCCAAAGCGCGGCGCAGTTCGCCTTCCGAGACCACGTCGGCGCCGGCGCCAAGCCTTGCCAGCACCTTCAGCACAGCCTGGTTGGAATTCGCCTTCATGGCATAGCAGACGAGCGCGTCGAGCCCGGCAAAAGCTTCGGCAAAGACGCGAAAATGCCTGGTCAGCGTCGCCGTCGAATAGCAATAAAACGGCGTGCCGACACTGGCGGCGATATCTGATATCGCCACGTCCTCGGCATGCAGTACGCCGTCGCGGTAGTCGAAATGGTTCACGAGATCGGTCCGAAAATCAGAGCAGCGGGTCGAGGATGAATTTCTTGTCCTCGACAGGTTTTTCCGGCTCCGGCGGCAAAGGTTGCTTGGCCTTCTCGGCGTCCTTGCGCGCCTGCACGGCTGCCGCGTAGGGCGTATCGAGCGCAGCCTTCCTGCCGCAGGCCGCAACGGTCGCCATCGCCGCTAGCAGCGTCAGCGTCACCAAAATCCTGCTTCCGGTCATCGCGTCATCCGTCCGAAACTGTTGCCCGCAGCGCTTCTATCCGAGTTTTGCGGCCATTGCACCCCGCGTCTTACGCCTTGGCGAGCCGCTTTTTCCAGTAGCGGATCTGCTTGCGCACCTCGGACGGCGCGGTGCCGCCGAAGCTTGTGCGGCTCCTTACAGAATTCTGCACGGCCAGAACCGAAAACACGTCGGCGCTGATACCGGGGTGAATGGACTGCAAATCCTGCAGCGAAAGCCTGTCGAGCCCGACCTTCTTGTCCTCGGCCAGCGCCACCGCCCGGCCAGTGATATGGTGCGCCTCGCGGAACGGCAGGCCGAGCGTGCGTACCAGCCAGTCGGCGAGGTCGGTCGCAGTCGAATAGCCGGCGCCCGCCGCCTTTTTCATCGCGGCAGTGTTCACCGTCATGTCGCGCATCATGCCGGTCATCGCCGCCAGCATCAGGTCGAGCGTCTCTGCCGCGTCGAAGACGGATTCCTTGTCTTCCTGCATGTCCTTGCCATAGGTCAGCGGCATGCCCTTCATTACCGTCAGCAGGCCGACCAGATGGCCGGTGACACGGCCTGTCTTGCCGCGCACCAGTTCGGCGGCGTCGGGGTTCTTCTTCTGCGGCATGATCGACGAACCCGTCGAGAAGCTATCCGACAGCCTGACGAAACCGAATTGCGGCGTCGACCAGATGATGATCTCTTCGGCCAGCCGCGACAGATGTGTCGCACAGATCGCCGCCAGCCCCAAGAATTCCAGCGCGAAATCGCGGTCCGAAACGCTGTCGAGCGAATTGCGCATCGGTTCGCGAAAACCAAGCGCCGTTGCCGTCTGGTGCCGGTCGATCGGAAAGCTGGTGCCGGCGAGGGCGGCCGCACCGAGCGGGCTTTCGTCCATCCGCTCGATCGCGTCGCGGACGCGCGACAGGTCGCGCGCAAACATCTCGACATAGGCCATGCAGTGGTGGCCGAAGGTCACCGGCTGCGCCGCTTGCATGTGGGTGAAGCCCGGCATCACCGTTGCCGCATGCTCCTCGGCCCGGGCGAGGAACGCTGTGATCAGGCCTTTCAGCGCCTCGGCGACACGAAAGCACTCGTCTTTGACCCAGAGCCTGAGGTCGACCGCCACCTGGTCGTTGCGCGAGCGGGCAGTGTGCAGGCGGCCGGCGGCAGGGCCGATCAAATCGGCGAGGCGGGCCTCGACATTCATGTGGATGTCTTCCAGCCTGGTCGAGAACTCGAATGTGCCGGCCCCGATCTCTGCCAGGATCGTGTTCAGCCCGTGACTGATTTTTTCTTGATCGGCCGCCGAAATAATGCCCGTTTGCGCCAGCATCTCGCTATGGGCGATCGAGCCGCGAATGTCCTGGGCATAGAGTTTGCGGTCGAACGAGATCGACGCGTTGATCGCTTCCATGATTGCGGCCGGACCCGAGGCAAAACGTCCGCCCCACATCTGGTTGCTGGCCTTCTTGTCGCTCATCGCTATAACCCGTGCTCCGGAGCAGTTTTTGAAAAATGGCAGACGGCAATAGATTTTTCCCGGCTTTGCGTCTCATCCTCGCCGCTTTGGTTGCGGGCGTGCTGGCCGGCGCGGTCGCGGTATATGTCAGGGAAAGCGGTTCTGGCAACAACGCGCCCGCGCAAGTGGCCGCCGGCGGCGGCAAGGACGACGTCGCCTGCGCCGCCAGGACCGACCATGCCAAGAAGATCGCCGCGGCCGCTACCGGTCAAGTCGCCGCGCTTTTGCCGGCGGATCCGCCGCAATCGCTGAAAAGCCTCGCCTTCAACGGCCCCGACGGCAAGCCGACGACGATCGCCGATCATGCCGGCAAGACGGTGCTGCTCAATCTGTGGGCAACATGGTGCGCACCTTGCCGCGCCGAAATGCCGGCGCTCGATGCACTGCAGAAGGAGATGGGCAGCGACGCTTTTCAGGTTGTTGCAGTCAACGTCGATGCCGGCGACGATACCAAGCCGAAGAAGTTCCTCGAGGACACCGGCGTCAAGGCGCTCGGCTATTATCGCGATGCCACCATGGCACTGTTCAACGACGTCAAGACGCGCGGCCTGGCGCTCGGTCTGCCGGTCACCATGCTGATCGATGGGCAAGGCTGCCTGATCGCCCATATGAACGGCCCGGCCGAATGGTCGGGGCCGGATGCCAAGCGTCTGGTCGAGGCAGCGCTTCAGCCGGGATAGGCTCAGACCGTGCGCAGGCGCGGCTTGAGCATGGCGATGCTTGCGCCGGGCAAGTTGCAACTCCTGGAGTCGAGGAAAGCGAGATCAGGCAAGGCTCGATGCCCTCCGCCAGGACCCGGCAGGCCGACACTGCGTCCAAGCCCCAGCACGGTGCGAACGGAGAGTAGCCGGCACCAAAATCATCGATCGCCACATGCACGCCGAGCGCCTGAGATGTCCGCGAAGATATCACTCCCGGTCCGGGTGGCGCCACCGGCAGCGAGCGGCAGTTCAGCCGGGTGTCATCGCATTGTCTGGCAATCCTAGCTCAGCCGTCATTCTGTGGGCGAGCGCGATGGCGCTCATGGCTGCCTGTTCCGACGAAATATACTCGAACTCTCCTTGCCGACCGGCCAGGACCACTCCCCAATCCGAGACAAGTTGCTTGTCCCGTTCGATCAGGTCAACGCTATCACGACGGAAGACCGGATAGGCGTTCGCAGTGACATGGTGCCCTTCCAAGATGAGCCTGCCCACGTGGAAGAGCCCCAGTGATCTGGCATGTTCCTCGAACTGGCGGACCTCGTCCTTGACGTCGAGCAATGCCCCGGCAGCGACCGTAATTTCAACCGATAGATAGTGCCGGCCGTTTTTCGTCCCATAGAAACCTGCAAAATCAATGATGCGTTTCCATCGACCGCCCTGCGAGAAATTGCTGAGCGTCACCGCGTTAAAACCCGGATCGCCCTCAAATTGGTAGAACAGTGTGAGCAGATCCATTGTTTCGAAACGATGAAGCATCTCAACACCTATTAGCCGGCCGGTTACGGGGACAGGCGCCGTAGACACGACGCGGTCGAACTGAGTTTGCACGCCATCGCCGGTGACCGAAAATCCTTGACTTGTGCGGTCTATCTTCGAGATGTGCGCCGATTTGTGAACCGATACGCCAGCATTGCTCAACGATTGTTCGATATGCGAGTATACAGCTTGGAACCCCTCCCTAGGCCGAGCCAGCGCGCGCGGCTTGGCGTAGCCACTCCTCCAGAGTCGCGCGGGGTAGGTGCTGGCATGACGTGCAATAGTTCGGAGGCTCGCCCAATTCGCCAGTGTCGCCATCCGCTGCTGGGCGAACATGAGGTCGATCTCCGTGTCACGAAGCCCGTACAAGCGTTCGATATAGCGGCGTAAGCCACTGGTTTCGTAGAGCTCGCCTCCAATATAGTAACGACAAAATGCCGCCACCGTGTCACGGCGCCGGTAACGCAGTTTGCTTAGTGTCAAGCTAGCGACCGCCCGCGCAAGTCCGCCTAACCCGCGGCTGCGCACGTATCCTTTGACTGTCAACGGATACAAATCTTGAAATCCACCCTCGAAGATGGAGCAGACCTTCACGTCAAACGGCACAAATTGTTCGATTAGACCGGGAAATGTAGCGAATACCGGATGGTCCGGCTCAAAGAAGAAGGCGCCGATATCGTACGCATAGTCATTAATCACAGGGCTTTTATGAAGGCCGCCGAGACAGCTTCCGCGCTCGAACAGCGAAACACGGAAACGCGCGTCGCGGGCGAGTGTTGCAGCGAGGACAACGCCGGTCATCCCTCCGCCAAGTACGGCGACCGTAACGGTCTGAACTTCCATATCGCCCCTTTTACGGCACAAGCCGACAACTCTGAGCAGCTTACCGAGGTATGCTCTATGCAATATGCATTTCGACCCACCGTACAGAACAACTGCACCTGCTGGCAGAAATTCTTCCGCTTAATGTTGGACCATCGCTGTTGTGGACGTTGATGTTGTTAAGTGGCATGGCGCCCGCTCCGATTTGTAGCTTCATGATTTTAATACGGACAAGCACCGACAGTGGCCAGTCGGCCGATCAAACGGGCCAAGCGTGGCGATGTCGAACTCGGCATTCATAGGGGTTCGTGGCTCTTGGGAGTAGCGCCTCGCCCCTGGTTTTGCTCGGTCTTCACTGAGGTGCTGGTCAGGCAACGATCGACAGCGAATGAAATACTCAGAGTCCCCTGGTAGGCTATCGACTACCGGGATGTCAGCCACCGGTTGTGGCAGCGACAGCCTGTTTTCAGCAGGAACTTTGACCTCCGCTCCACGGCGGCGCTTCGGCGCCGAGCCTTGGTCCAATGCTCATCTCACGCGCGGATAGTACGCCGTTAGCATACGAAGCTACGCAAATGCACGCGCTAAGCGCCAAATCGAGGCGGCGCTTCTGGATAGGCTCAGACCGTGCGCAGGCGCGGCTTGAGCACGGCGATGCTTGCGCCGCGCCGGCTGGCGGTGCGGACTGCCGGAGCTGTGACGCCCGTCAACTCGCCGAATGTCTCGATCGGAGCCGGTTTGCCGAGGTAATAGCCTTGCCCGATCTCGCAAGCCTCGGCGTCAAGGAACTGCAATTCGCCCGGCGTCTCGATGCCCTCCGCCAGGACCGGCAGGCCGAGACCGCGTCCAAGCCCCAGCACGGCGCGGACGATGGCCGCGAACTGGCCGTTCTTGTCGACCGATTTGATGAACGACCCGTCGATCTTGATCTTGTCGAAGGGAAAGGCGCTAAGGTTGGACAGCGAAGAATAGCCGGTGCCAAAATCGTCCATCGCCACATGCACGCCAAGCGCCTTGACCTGCCTCAAGGTTGCCAATGCGCGGGGCATGTCCTTCACCAGGGCCGTTTCGGTGATCTCTAGTTCGAGCCTGCCGGGTGCGAGGCCGGATCTCGCCAGTGCGTCGTGCACCTTGCGGCTGAAGTTCGGATTGTGAAGCTGCACGGCGGAGACGTTGACGGCGACCATCAGCGGATTTGTCCAGCGAACTGCATCGTTACAAGCCGTCGTCAGCACCCAGTCGCCGATCTGCGCGATGGCGCCGCTGTCCTCGGCCACGGGGATGAAAACGGCCGGGGAAATGTCGCCCCGCTCCGGATGCTGCCAACGGACCAGGGCTTCGAAGCCGATCATCTTGCCGCTGCGGATTTCCTTCTGCGGCTGGTAGACGAGGTGGAACTCCTTGCGGGCGATCGCCTGGCGCAGTTCATGCTCCATCACGCGCTTGTCGCGGGCCGCGGTGCCCATGGCTATCTCGAAAAAACGATACGTGTCCCTGCCCTCGGTCTTGGCGCGATGGAGTGCCGTGTCGGCATGGCCGATCAGGCCGGCCTGATCTTCGGCATCCAGCGGAAAGAAGGCGATGCCGATGCTGGCCGAAACAAGGCCGGAGCCGACTGAAACCCTGTTTTCCTCCCGGATCGCCGCCAGCAAGTCCTCGGCTATGCGGCCTGCGGCCAGGGGGTCGGGGAGGTTCGGAGCTAAGACGGCAAACTCGTCGCCGCCGAGACGCGCGAGCATCTGTCCGTGGCGCGGAATGCCGGAAATGCAGTGCGCCAGCTTCTGCAGCATGGCGTCACCGGCGCTGTGGCCGTAGAGGTCGTTGACTTGCTTGAATCGGTCGAGGTCAAGCAGCAGGAGCGCCAGATATCCATCCTTGCTGCCACGCTCCATCGAAGCGATTTCTGCTTCGAGCCGGGAAGAAAAGCTCCGCCGATTGGCAAGCCCGGTAAGTGGATCGAAATGCGCGAGACGGAGGATCTCTTCTTCCGCCTTCTTGCGCTCACGGATGTCGCGAACGGCAAGCACCGTATGAGGCCTGCCGCAGTAGGCGATCTTCCTGGCGATCAGCTCGACAGGAATTCTCGTGCCGTCGCTGCCCCTCAATTTCGTTTCTTGTGCCTGTTCGCCGAAGCCGGATACATCGGCTGCGCTCTGTCCATCGAACAGCTCGCCGAGTTGCATCGTGTTCAGGGTGGCTGTCGCCGTGCCCGTCAGTTTCGCCATGCTGTCATTGGCGCTGACTATGCGTGTGCCATCGCAAACGATCAGCCCTTCGACCGCGGCATTGGCGAGATCGTGCATGCGATCGGCCTCGAGCCTCTGCCGGCGAAAGCGCAGGTCGATCCACAGCGCGGCGCCTGACAGCACAAGGATTACCAGGCTGGCGACCGCTGCGGCAAAGGCCTGGGAAATGGGCTCGATGGAATGTTCGGATATTTCAATCGAGGAATCCGGAATGATCGACACCGCGCCCATCGCGATGAAATGCAAGCTGCAAATCGCCAGCGTCAAAAGCGCGGCGCCACCAAGTGTTGCGAGCGCGGACGGGCGGCGCAAGACGACAAGGAGCGCCATTGCCGCGAGCGTCCCGCCGGCCAGAAGCGATATCGCGACAAGGAGCAGGTTCCATACGATCCGGCCCTCGACCTCGAACGCCGCCATGCCGATGTAGTGCATCGTCGCGATGGCACCACCGAGAATGGCACCGCCGACGAGGAAATGGTCGATGCCGCGGCGCAAGGTGGCAACCCACATCCCAAGCGCGGTCAGGATGACGGCGGCGGCAAGCGAAAAGGCGGATAATCCCGGATTGTATGCGTTTGGTATTCCCGGCGTAAACGCAGTCATGGCGATGAAATGCGTCGCCCATATGCCGAACCCGGTCGAAGTTGCGGCGATCATTAGCCAGACAAGCCGGTTTCGGTTGGTCGATCGGCCGACGTGCTTAAGGAGATTTACTGCAGAGAAGCAAGAAATGCCGCAGACGAGGGCGGCAAGTGCGACCAGTCTCAGGTCGTGCTGACTTACAATACAATTATAGACCGTCAGCATCCTGGGTTCACTCGGTCTGCCAAATAACAGGGGAGGTGTGACTGATTAGCTCTTGGAGATTTTAACGAATGGTTAACCCGCGGGCCATGAGGCGGGCCTTTTCGGGGGAAAACCGATGCGCTCCGCCGAGAAGGCGGTGATGTAGTTCCTGGCGACGCTTTCGGTAGCGAGCGCACTTTAGCCGGAAGCGATGTTCATTGACCCGCAACAAAACCGTTGTCCGATTGTCATCAGCGCCACATATTGGCTTTGCGAGAGTGCCCCTTTCGCCAATGACAAACGGGAGATGAAACATGAAGTTCTTCGGCTTCGCGGCCGGTGTTGCCGCCACCTTGACCCTGCTTTCCACCACCTCCGCCTTCGCCGTCACGCAGATCAGCTGGTGGCACGCCATGACCGGCGCCAACGCCGAGGTCGTCGCCAAGATCTCCAAGGATTTCAACGCCAGCCAGAGCGACTATGAGCTCGTTCCGGTGTTCAAGGGCACCTATCCGGAGACGCTGAATGCCGGCATCGCCGCTTTCCGCGCCGGCCAGGCGCCCGATATCCTCCAGGTGTTCGACGTCGGCACCGGCGTGATGATGGCGGCCGAGGGTGCGATCAAGCCGGCGGCCGATGTGCTGACCAGTGCCGGGATGACCTTTGACAAGAGCCAGTATCTGCCCGGCATCGTCGGCTATTATTCGAAGCCGGACGGCACCATGCTGTCGTTCCCTTACAACTCCTCGTCGCCGATCCTCTACTACAACAAGGACATTTTCCAGAAGGCGGGCCTCGACGTGAACAGCCCGCCCCAGACCTGGAACGAGGTGTGGGAAGCTGCCAGGAAGATCAAGACGAGCGGCGCCGCCCCTTGCGGCTATACCTCGACCTGGCTGACCTGGATCCATCTGGAGAATTTCGCGGCGTGGAATGACGTGCCTTGGGCCACTCAGCAGAACGGCCTGGCCGGCGGCGATGTCGAACTCAAGATCAATGCGCCGATTTTCGTCAACCACTTCCAGGCACTCGCGGACCTAGCCAAGGACGGCACGTTCAAGTATGGCGGGCGCACCTCCGAAGCCAAGCAGATATTCCTCGCCGGCGAATGCGGCATCTTCACCGAATCGTCGGGCGGCCTCGGCGATATCGTCAAGTCCGGCATGAACTATGGCATCGGCCAGCTTCCCTACGATAGCGACGCCAAGGGCGCACCACAGAACACCACGCCGGGCGGTGCCAGCCTGTGGGTGTTCGGCAACAAGTCGGACGAGGAATATAAGGGTGTTGCCGCCTTCTTTGCCTATCTGTCCAAGACCGATGTGCAGGAATATCTGCACCAGAAGTCGGGATACCTGCCTGTGACGCTCGCCGCGTATGAGGCGACCAAGAAATCAGGCTTCTATGACAAAAACCCCGGCCGCGAGACACCCATCCTGCAGATGACGGGCAAGGCGCCGACCGACAACTCGAAGGGCGTGCGCCTGCCGAATCTGCCGCAGGTGCGTGATATTCAGAATGAGGAGTTGGAGAAGCTGCTGGCCGGCCAGCAAACCGCCCAGCAGGCGCTCGACAATGCGGTCACACGCGGCAACGCCGCGATCAAGGAAGCGCTGGAGAACTGACGAGATTATCTCGGTTAAAGCGCGTCGCGTTTGAATGGCCACATGCGACGCGCTTTAAGCTCTTGTTCTTATGCATGTCGTTATCTCAAAACCGCTGCGCACTTTTGGGCGACATGCATTAGTCGGTTGGAATATCGCCCACGCGAGCTCGCGTGGGCGATACCTGGATAGCGAGGGAAATCAGCCTGTCTCCACGCGTCGTATTTCCCAACAAGATCCTGCCGTACCTGCTGGTGGCGCCACAACTCGCCATCACCCTGGTTTTCTTCTACTGGCCGGCCGGTCAGGCGCTTTACCAGTCGATGCTCAGGCAAGACCCGTTCGGGCTGAAGAGCAGGTTTGTCTGGTTTGCCAATTTCCGGAAGGTGCTGGCCGATCCGGCCTACCTCAACTCGATCAAGGTCACCGTGGTGTTCTCGCTTGCGACCGCGATCGTTGCCATGGTTGTGGCCCTGCTGCTCGCGGTCATGGCCGAGAAGGCCGTGCGCGGCAAAGGCCTCTACCGCACACTGTTGATATGGCCTTATGCCGTCGCGCCGGCGATTGCCGGCATGCTGTGGCTTTTCTTGTTCAATCCTTCGATCGGCTCGTTGGCCTATTTGCTGAGAAGCCTCGGCATCGCATGGGACCCGCTGCTCAACGGCACCCACGCCATGATCCTGCTGGTGTCGGCGGCTGCCTGGAAGCAGATCAGTTACAATTTCCTGTTCTTCGTCGCCGGCCTGCAGGCGGTGCCGAAAACGCTGATCGAGGCGGCGGCCATGGATGGCGCCGGCGAGACCAAGCGCTTCTGGACCATCGTCTTCCCGCTGCTTGCGCCGACAACCTTTTTCCTGCTGGTCGTCAACACCGTCTATGCCCTGTTCGACACGTTCGGCATCGTTCATGCCGTCACCGGCGGCGGCCCGGGCAAGACGACCGAGACGCTGGTCTACAAGGTCTACAATGACGGCTTCGTCAATCTGATCCTGGGTGACTCGGCGGCGCAGTCGGTCATCCTGATGGCCATCGTCATCGCGCTCACAGCCATCCAGTTCCGCTATGTGGAACGCAAAGTCCATTACGGCTGAGGGCAGCGATGATCGGCCAATCTCCGCTCCGCACCGTCATCGCCCATGCCGTGCTTATCCTTGGCATATTGATCGTGGCTTTTCCGATCTACTACACCTTCGTTGCCTCGACGCACACGCTGCAAACGATCCTCAGGCCGCCGCTGCCGCTGTTGCCCGGCGACCAGCTATGGAACAATTACAGCGAGGCGCTGTTCGGCGGCATCGGTCGTATCGGCGGTGTCAGCGTGGGCAGACTGCTCCTCAACACCACGATCATGGCGCTCGGCGTCGCGGTGGGAAAGATCTTCATCTCGATCCTGTCGGCCTACGCGATCGTGTTCTTCCGCTTTCCGCTGCGCATGACCTTCTTCTGGCTGATCTTCATCACCTTGATGCTTCCGGTCGAGGTGCGCATTCTGCCGACCTACAAGGTGATGGTCGATCTCGGCATGATCGACACCTATGCCGGCCTGATCATCCCGCTGATCGCCTCGGCCACCGCAACGCTGCTGTTTCGCCAGTTCTTCATGACCATCCCGGGCGAACTGGTCGAGGCGGCGCGTGTCGACGGTGCCGGTCCATGGCGCTTCTTTTTCGATATTCTGGTACCGCTGTCGCGGACAAACATCGCCGCGCTGTTCGTGATCCTCTTCATCTACGGCTGGACGCAGTATCTTTGGCCGCTGCTCGTCACCAACAGCAACGACATGAACACCATCGTCATCGCGCTGCGAAAAATGGTTTCCTTCGCCGATGCCGACACCCAATGGCACCTGGTCATGGTCACCGCGATGCTGGCCATCGTGCCGCCGATCCTGGTCGTGGTGCTGATGCAACGCTGGTTCGTGCGCGGCCTGGTCGAATCCGAAAAGTGAGAAGCCGATGGCGACCGTCGATCTGAAGGATGTCAAGAAGATCTATCCCGGCGGCGTCGAGGCCGTGAAGGGCGTTTCCATCGCCATTCCCGACAAGGAGCTTTGCGTGCTGGTCGGCCCGTCCGGCTGCGGCAAGTCCACGCTGCTGAGGATGATCGCCGGGCTCGAGACGATTTCGGTCGGTACAGTCGCCATCGACGGCAAGGTGGTCAACGCCATTGGCCCGACCGAGCGCGACATCGCCATGGTGTTCCAGAACTACGCGCTCTATCCGCATATGAAGGTCTACGACAACATGGCCTATGGTCTGCGCAACCGCGGCACGCCGAAGGACGAGATAGACAGCAGGGTGCGCTCGACTGCCAAGGTGCTGGGGCTTTCGGGGCTGCTCGACCGGCGCCCGCGCGAGCTTTCCGGCGGTCAGCGCCAGCGTGTCGCCATGGGCCGCGCCATCGTGCGCAACCCGAAAGTCTTCCTGTTCGACGAACCGCTGTCCAACCTCGATGCGAAATTGCGCGGGCAGATGCGCGTCGAGATCAAGAATTTGCAGCGCTCGCTTGGCGTCACCTCGGTTTATGTCACCCACGACCAACTTGAGGCGATGACGCTGGCCGACATCCTTGTCGTCATGAACGCCGGCCTGGTCGAGCAGATCGGCGCGCCGCTCGACGTGTACGAGAAGCCGGCCTCGATCTTCGTTGCTTCCTTCATCGGCGCGCCGCCGATGAATCTGCTGGCCCTCACGGGGGCCTCTCCAGGCTCGGTACTGACGGACGGGACGGTGATTGGCTCGGCGCCTGGACAAAGCAAGGCGGTGACACTCGGCTTTCGTCCGGAGGATGCCGATATCACCTTCACGGCAGAGGCGCCGGCCGGCGCGCTCGCGTTGCCGGCGACAGTGGAAGCAGTCGAGCCGGTCGGTGCCGAAAGCTTTCTCCACTGCGCGGCAGCCGGCAGCCGTATCGTCGTGCGCGTCTCAGGCCGCGCCAGCGCCAAGCCAGGCGACCAATTGCGCGTCGTGGCCGGGTCTGAAAAGCTGCACTGGTTCGATCATGCCGGTAAACGGGTCGATTGAGGTCGGCCTTGCGCAAAACCGTTCAGGCAAACACATGCGCCTTGCCCGACACGGTCAGCCGGACGATCTCGCCGATCGCCGGCGCGTCCATTCCCGGCTTGCGCAGGATCAACGGCGTGTTGCCGATGGCGGCGGCATCGGGCGGATCGGGGCTGTTCAAGAGACGCACCGCGATCGTGCACATCGAGCCGGCGAATTCGGATTCCGTCACCTCGCCGAACAGCATGTCCGGCGTGCCGGACATGCCTTCACGCGATGTCCGTTTCAGCAGCACCTGCTCCGGCCGTAGCATGATGCGCGCGACGTCGCGCCGCTCCGTGCTGTCGACGGCAATGCGGCCGAGCGGCGAGGTGGCAACGCCATCGGCGATCCTGGCCGGCAGGACGATGGCGTCACCGAGGAACTCGGCGATCATCCGGTCCTTCGGCTTGAAATAGAGCTCGCGCGGCGTGCCGACCTGCGAGAATTTGCCGTCGCGCATCACCGCGACCTGGCTGGCGAATGACAGCGCCTCGGCCTGATCATGGGTGACCAGGATGGTGGTGATGCCGGCCGTTTCGAGGAGCTCGGCCACGGCCTTGCGCATTGAGGCGCGCAAGCCGGTGTCGAGCGCCGAGAACGGCTCGTCGAGCAGCATCAGCCGCGGCTTCATGGCCATGGCGCGGGCGAGCGCGACGCGCTGCTGCTGGCCGCCGGAGAGTTCGTGCGGGCGGCGCTTCAGGATCCCTTTGTCCAGCCCGACGACATAGGCGAGCTCGGCGATGCGCTCGCTCCGCTTTTCCTCGTGACGGCCCATGCCGAACCCGATATTGGCGGCGATGCTCAGATGCGGGAACAGAGCGCCGTCCTGCGCCACCAGCCCGATGCCGCGGCGATGCGCCGGCACGGCCGTGTCGCCATCGGCCAGCACCTCGCCATCGAGCACGATGCGGCCCTGGTCGGGCGCCTCGAAGCCGGCGATCAGCCGCAGCAAGGTGGTCTTGCCACAACCGGATGGCCCGACGATCGCCGTACGGCTGCCGCTGGCCACGCTGAGGTCGACGCCGGCAAGTGCTGCCACGGGGCCGTAGTGCTTGTGGATGCCGCTCAGCTCGAGAAAGCTCATCGCCCGGCCATCCGCTTCGACTGGACGTAGAGCAGCCAGGTCAAAGGCAGCGACATCGCCACCATGATCAAGGCATAAGGCGCCGCCGACGCATAGTCGATCTCGCCGCTATAGGACCAGAACGCCATGGCCAGCGTGCGGGTGCCGTTGGGCGCCAGCATCTGGGTTGCGGTCAACTCGTTCATGATGCCGAGCGCGACCAATGCCATGCCGGCCGCGGCACCCGGCGCCGACAGGCGGATGGTCGTCGACCACAGCGCCTTGAGCGGCGACCGGCCGAGGCTGGAGGCGGCGCGTTCGAGCTCGACCGGCGCCTGTGCGATCGACGCCCTGAGGCTAATCAGAGCGCGCGGCAGGAACATCAGCGCATAGGCGACCAGGATGGTGAACAGGGTCTGGTAGAGCGGCATGGCGATACGCACGGCGATGGTGACCAGCGCCAGGGCGATGACAACCCCGGGCAACGCGCCGACGATATAGTTGCAGCCCTCCAGGACGCGTTGCAGCCTTCCCGGCGCGCGGATCGAAATCCACGCCATCGGCATTGCCGCGACGGTGGCGAGCAGCGCGCCTGCAATCGCCAGGAACAGTGTCTGACCAAGCGCCAGGCCGATCTCGTCGAGCCGCCAGATATCGGCGCCGCCGGCCATGAGCCAGCGACCGATGGTGACGAACGGCACCCCGAGCGCCAGCAGCGTGGTAACAGCGGGCAGCAGCAGGCAAGGAATGGTGGCGCGCCCAAGGCTCGTGCGCTGCTGGTGGCGCGCAGCACCCGAGCCGACGCGGGCATAGCGCTCCTCGCCGCGCACCAGCACCTCCAGCCCGAGCAGCACGAAGCAGCAGGTCACCAGCACGCCGGCCAGCATGTTGGCGGCGGGACCGTTGAAGGTCGACTGAAACTGGTCGACGATCGCGGTGGTGAATGTATCGAAGCGGATGAACACGTAGAGCCCGTATTCGGCCAGGAGATGCAGGCCGACCAGCAGGGAGCCACCGCAAATGGCGAGCCGGAGCTGCGGCAGCACGACACGCCTGAACACGCGCCACGGGCCGAGACCAAGGGCTGCCGCTGCATCTTCGAGAGCGGGATCGAGCCGGCGCAATGCCGCCGCCACCGGCAGATAAAGGAAGGGGAAATAGGCGATGACGGACACAAGCACGCCGGCCCACAGGCCGTGCAGTCTGGGCACCATGGTGATCCAGGCGTAACTGTGGACGAAGGCGGGAATGGCGAGCGGCGCCACCGACAGCCAGGCCCATAAGCGGGCACCCGGCAGATCGCTGCGCTCCGTCAGCCAAGCCAGCGCCACCGACAGCACGATCGAGATCGGCACCGCCAGCACCACCAGCAGGCTGGTGTTGACCAGAAGCTCGCCGACGCGCGGCCTGAACACCAGCGCCGCCACCGTTTCCCAGCCGGTCTGCACCGCCACCCAGACGATGAAGGCAAGCGGCAGCAGCGCGAAAAGCGAGACAAAGACGGCAGCCAACGCAATCCATGAGACCGACCAACGACGTGCCCGCACGGCCGTGGTGTCGGCCGGCAAGCCTGAAGGTGCGAGATCGATCGCAGACTGCATCAGATCAGACGTTGCGCCGGGTCCGCCCGGAGGCGGAAACGATCGGCGGCCGACAATGTGGCGAGCAGCTTGTGGTCATGGGCAAATGCCATTTTGAAAACAGAGCGCTCCCGCGGAAAGCGAATTCCCACAGGAGCGCAGTCGGTTGCCCTTTTAGGACGAACGCCGGCTAAAGCAAGCCGGCCGCCGTCATCAGGTCGGTCACCTTTTTCGAGTTCAGCGCCGTCGGGTCGACTTTCGGCGCCTGCAGATCGGCCAGCGGCACCAGCTTCGGATTGGACTCGGCGCCCTTGCCGACTGCGTATTCGAACGAATCGCCGGTTTTCAGCACGTCCTGGCCGCCCTTGCCGGTGACCCATTTCAGGAAAGCCTGGGCTTCCTTCGGGTGCTTGCTCGAGGCCAGCACACCGCCGCCGGAAACCGAGACGAAAGCGCCGGGGTCCTCGTGCTTGAAATAGTGCAACTCGACATTCTTGCTGTTCTCGCCGGTCTTGGCCTGATCGCCGTAGTAGTAGTAGTGATAGATCACGCCGCCTTCGACCTCGCCGGCATTGACCGCCTTCATCACCGTGCTGTTGCCCTTGTAGGCGGTAAAATTCTCTTTCATCGCCTTCAGCCAGTCGGCCGTGGCAGTCTCACCCTTGAGTTGCAGCAAGGCGCTGACGATCGCCTGGAAATCGGCGCCGGAGGGCGAAGCGGCCCAACGGCCCTTCCAGCTCGGATCGGCGAGATCGAGCAGCGATTTGGGCAGCTGGTCGGCGGTCAGCTTGGTCTTGTTGTAGGCAAAGACGGTGCTGCGCGCGGCAACGCCGACCCATTTGCCGCTCGCCGGCTGGTACTCCTGCGGAACCTGGGCCAGCGTCTCGGCGTTGACCGGCGCGAACAGGCCGGCTGTCTCGACCAGCACCATGGCCGGTGAGTTTTCCGTCAGGAACACATCAGCTGGCGAAGAGGACCCCTCAGCAACGATCTGATTGGAGAAATCGCTGTCGCCGCCGTTCCGGACGGTGACCTTGATGCCGGTTTCCTTGGTGAATCCTTCCGCCCAGGCCTTGGTCAGGTTTTCGTGCTGGGCGTTGTAGACGACGATGCCCTCGTCCTCGGCTAACGCCGGGCCGGCGATCAGGCTGATTGCAAGTGCTGTCGCACCGGCAAGGGCGGAAAGAGCATATTTCATGGCATCGTCCTCGATTTCGATGGTCTTTGGCTTGGTATGCTGCACCTATCAATACATGACTAGCGCAGTCAACATTGCTGGCCCGCTCAATCGCTCAAAAGGAGCAAACTTTCGTGATGCCCAGCTAATTTGCCTTGGACATTATTTCGCCGGCCACGTAACAAACCAGCGCGAGACGCGAATATCGGGGAGTGAACTCTTGTGAGCGGCAAGGACGAAGCCGAGCTTTCCCGGCTGCTGCGGGCCGCAATCGCCGGAGACGAAAGGGCCTATGCCGACTTTCTGCACCGGATCGCCGCCCTCGTTCGTGGCTTTGCCCGGCGCAAGATCGTGCAAGGCGGGGTCGATCCCGAGGATGTCGTGCAGGAAACCTTGCTGGCCATTCATGTGAAACGACATACCTGGCGCCATGATGCGCCGGTGCTGCCTTGGGTTTATGCAATAGCCCGCTTCAAGCTGATCGATGCGTTCCGGCGGCGCGGCCGGCGGATCGAGATCGAGATCGACGAAATCGCCGAGACCTTTGCCGAGCCAGAATCGGAGCCGGTCAGCGAGCGCGACGTCAACCGGGCACTCGACTGCCTGCCGCCGGCGCAGCGTTCGGTCGTCTCGGCCGTGTCGGTCGAAGGCCGTTCGATCGGCGAGACGGCGGCGAAATTCGGCATCAGCGAGACGGCTGTGCGGGTGTCACTACACCGCGGGCTTGCCGCCATTGCCAAACGGTTCGGGGCGGGGCGGGAATAGCATGAGGACCGAAGATCTTATCAAGGCGCTCGATGCCGATGTCCGCAGCAAGGCGCTGCCGCTGGGCGCCGCCTGGTTGCTTGCAACCGGCACGGCCATCGTGATCGCGGCCGCGGTTTTCTGGCTGACGATCGGCCCACGTCCCGACATCGCATTTGCCATGCACACGATGCGGTTCCTGTCCAAATTCGTCTTCACGATTGCTCTAGCCGTCAGCGCCTTTGCCCTCGTCCGCGCGCTGTCGACGCCCGGTGCATCGACAGGGCGGGCGGCGAGCTGGATGATCGCCGCGCCGCTGCTGGTGATTATGGCCGTGATTCTCGAACTCCTCGTCGTGCCTGCGTCCGACTGGGGCACGCGCCTGGTCGGCACGAACATGGTCATCTGCCTGACCTTCATTCCGTTGATCGGCATCGGCCCGCTTGCCGTCTTTCTCGCGGTGCTGCGCCACGGCGCGCCAACAAGGCCGGTGCTTGCCGGTGCGACCGCGGGCCTGCTTGCCGGCGGGCTGGCGGCGACCTTCTATGCAGCGCATTGCTTCGACGATTCGCCGCTTTTCGTCGGCACCTGGTATACGATCGCGATCGCCGGCCTTGCCGCGCTCGGGGCGGTCGGCGGACGGCTTTTCGTGCGCTGGTAGCGGTGGCGATCAGCGGTAGCGGTGGCGATCAGCGCGTCGGAACGGGATGCTCGCCGCGATAGTCGTAGAAGCCGCGCGCGGTCTTGCGGCCGAGCCAACCGGCCTCGACATATTTGACCAGCAGCGGGCAGGGGCGGTATTTCGAATCCGACAGGCCGTCATGCAGCACCTGCATGATCGACAAGCAGGTATCCAGCCCGATGAAGTCGGCAAGCTGCAGCGGCCCCATCGGATGGTTGGCGCCGAGCTTCATGGCGGTATCGATGGCGTCGACCGAGCCGACACCTTCATAGAGCGTGTAGATCGCCTCGTTGATCATCGGCAGCAGGATGCGGTTGACGATGAAGGCCGGGAAATCCTCCGAGACGGTGATCGTCTTGTCGAGCTGCTTCACATAGGTTTTTGCTGCCTCGAAGGTCTGGTCCTCGGTGGCGATGCCGCGCACCAGCTCGACCAGCTTCATCACCGGAACCGGGTTCATGAAATGTATGCCGATGAAGCGTTCCGGGCGGTCGGTCTGCGAAGCCAGCCGGGTGATCGAGATCGACGAGGTGTTCGTCGCCAGGATGGCCTCGGGGTTGAGCTGCGGGCAGAGCTGAGCATAGATCTTGCGTTTGACGGTCTCGTCTTCGGTCGCCGCTTCGATCACCAGATCGGCGCCCGCAAGGTCGGCCATGGCCGGCGCCGCGGAAATGCGCGCCATCGCCTCGTTGCGCAGCTTTTCCTCAAGTTTGCCGGAGCCGACCTGACGGGCCATGTTGCCGCTGACCGTAGCAATGCCCTTTTCGATGCGGTCGGGCGAAATGTCGTAAACCAGCACCTTGTAGCCCGCCAGCGCCGATACATGGGCGATGCCGCCACCCATCTGGCCCGCGCCGATGATGCCGATCGTCTCGATCTTGCTCATTACCCGATCCCGTCAAGGCCTTTGCGGCCTGCTTTTTGTGCAGTGCAAACTAAAAGGGCGGGGCGACTTCGTCTACCCCACCCCGCAGAATTTAATACGCTTTGGCAGAGGGCGTCAAAGCGCCTTTTGCAGTTCCGGCAGAATGACGAAGAGGTCGCCGACGAGGCCGTAGTCGGCGACCTGGAAGATCGGCGCTTCCTCGTCCTTGTTGATGGCGACGATGACCTTTGAATCCTTCATGCCGGCAAGGTGCTGGATGGCGCCGGAGATGCCGACGGCAATATAAAGATCGGGCGCCACCACCTTGCCGGTCTGGCCGACCTGCCAGTCGTTCGGCGCATAGCCGGCATCGACCGCGGCGCGAGATGCGCCGACAGCCGCACCGAGCTTGTCTGCGACCGGCAGGATGACCTCCTGGAACTTCTCGGAGGAGCCCAGCGCACGGCCGCCCGAAATGATGATCCTGGCCGAGGTCAGCTCCGGGCGGTCGGTCTCGGACAGCTTGTTCTCGACAAAGCTCGACAGGCCGGGATTGGCTGCCGCCTGAACCGTCTCGACCGGCGCGGAACCGCCCTCGGGTGCTGCCTGAAAGGAAGCAGTGCGCACGGTGATGACCTTCTTGGCGTCGCTCGACTGCACGGTCTGGATGGCGTTGCCGGCATAGATCGGCCGCTTGAAGATGTCGGGCGACACGACTTCGATGATTTCCGATATCTGGGCGACATCGAGCAGGGCCGCGACGCGCGGCGAGACGTTCTTGCCCGACGAGGTCGCCGGCGCAATGATCGTGTCGTATGGCTCAGCAAGCGAAATGACGAGCGCCGCCAGCGGTTCGGCGAGACGCTCGGTCAGTTCGTCGGCGTCGGCGAGCAGCACCTTGGTGACGCCCTTGAGCTTGGCGGCGGCGTCCGCTGCCGGCTTGGCGCCCTTGCCGGCAACCAGCACATGCACGTCCGAACCGATCTGCAGCGCCGCGGAAAGCGCCTTCGCGGTCTGGTCGGAAAGCGTCGCGTTGTCGTGTTCGGCAATCAGAAGAATTGTCATTTTTGTTGTCCCTTCCTGGCCTTACAGCACGCCGGCTTCGTTTTTCAGCTTGTCTACCAGTTCGGCGACGCTCTTGACCTTAACGCCCGCCTTGCGGCCGCCCGGCTCCTCGGTCTTGATCACTTTCAGCCGCGGCTTGACGTCGGCGCCGTAGTCGGCAGGGCTCTTCTCGTCGAGCGGCTTCTTCTTGGCCTTCATGATGTTGGGCAGCGACGCGTAGCGTGGCTGGTTCAGCCGCAAATCGGCCGTGACGATTGCCGGCATCTTCAGTTCCAGCGTCTGCAGGCCGCCATCGACCTCGCGCGTCACCGTGGCCTTGTCACCGTCGAGCACGATCTTGGAGGCGAAGGTGCCCTGCGCCCACCCGAGAAGTGCAGCCAGCATCTGGCCGGTCTGGTTGGAATCATCGTCGATCGCCTGCTTGCCGAGAATGACCAGGCCGGGCTGTTCTGCCTCTACGACCCCCTTCAGCACCTTGGCGACGCCCAGCGGCTCAGTCTGCTCGTCGGTCTTGACCAGGATGGCGCGGTCGGCGCCCATGGCGAGCGCCGTGCGCAAGGTCTCCTGTGCCTGTTGCGGCCCGATCGACACGACGATGATCTCTTCGGCCTTGCCCGCTTCCTTCAGCCGGATCGCCTCTTCCACCGCGATCTCGTCGAACGGGTTCATCGCCATCTTGACGTTGGCGAGTTCCACCGCCGAACCGTCCGCCTTCACCCGGACCTTGACGTTTGCATCCACAACCCGCTTCACGGGCACAAGGATCTTCATTTGCCTGTCACCTCTTTCACGATAGTCTCTTCACGCTCGTCGGGCGCGCTATAGCAGCGTGCACCTCTTCAGAGTTGTCGAAAGCCGACATTCCGGACGGAATTCTGGTCTCGCCACGCCAGTAGGGTGGCGCTTCCGTAGTTGCGGCGACCCCGCCCGTCAATATCCCGGGCGCACTCGGATCCTCGGCAAAGCATTCAAATCGGTTCAGTCCGGCCCGGAAACGCTTCCCCGGCCCCAGCGCGGCGCCGGCTGGGCGGGCGGCAGATCGCTTGCCGGCGGCTCCACGGCAATGGGCGCCGGCCCGGCGACTACGGCTGGCTCCTCGTCGGCGCCGGCGAGTAGCGGCACGCCGCGGCTGCGCAAGACAAGCACCAGCACGGCTCCGGCGATGATGCCGCCGATGTGGCAGGCCCAGGAGACCTGGTCCTCGCCACCCTGGGCAAACATGAAGATCTGGAACAGAATCCACAGGATGAGCGGGATGAAGGCCGGGATGCGCAACGGGATGCGGGCGAAGACCAGCACCCATACCTTCACCCGCGGATAAAGGATCAGATAGGCGGCGACGACACCGGCGATGGCGCCCGACGCGCCGATCAGCGGCACTTGCGAATCCCAGGCCACCAAGCCCTGGAAGAAAGCGCCGGCAATGGCGCAAAGCAGGTAGAAGACGAGATAGCGGACATGGCCGAGCGCATCCTCGACATTGTCGCCGAACACCCACAGGAACAGCATGTTGCCGCCGAGGTGGAAGATATCCGCGTGCAGGAAGGAATAGGTCAGATAGCTCAGGCTCTCCGGAATGACGACAAATTGCGGAGCGAGCTCGACGCTGTCATGCACAACCGACGGGATGAAGCCGAGGCCCAATACCGCGGCGTTGGCGAAGTCCTCGCCGCCAAGTGTTGTTACAAAATAGATCAACACATTGAGCGCGATCAGGCTGATCGTCACATATTGCAGCTTGATGTGCCGCAGCCGGTTGGTGTCGTAAAGCGGGATGAACATCGGGCCTCTCCCGCTTCCGGCGGATTCAGCGGTTCTTGCCGGGAACCCATAGCACGTCGGCATTTCCATTGTCATTGACCGCGCGTGCGGCGACGAACAGAAAGTCCGAGACACGGTTGATGTATCTTATCGCCTCGCGGTTGACGTGCTCGTCTGGATCTTGTGACAGCGCCACCATGATGCGCTCGGCGCGGCGGGCCACCGTGCGGGCGAGGTGAAGGGCAGCCGCTGCCGGCGTACCGCCGTTGAGCACGAAGGATTTGAGCGGCTCAAGGTCCTTGTTGAGGAGGTCGATGTCCTGTTCGATGCGCTCGGTCTGCGAGGCGATGATGCGCAGCGGCTCGTAGTCGAGCGGCTTGCCATTATCGGGGACTGCCAGATCGGCGCCGAGATCGAAAAGATCGTTCTGGATGCGGCCGAGCATCGCATCGATCGCCGGATTTACCGCCGCTGTATGGATGCGAGCCATGCCGATGCAGGCATTTGCCTCGTCGACCGTGCCGTAGGCGTCGATGCGAAGGTCGGATTTCAGCCGCCGCTCACCAGAACCGAGGCCGGTGGTGCCATCGTCGCCGGTGCGGGTGTAGATCTTGTTGAGCTTGACCACGGGTTACCTCCCGGCTGCCGGCCGGTGCGTCACTTACGGGTGAAATACACCGCCAGCATTATCAGCACCAAGGCCACGAACTGCAACAGCACGCGCGTCTGCATCAGCTTGTTGGAGGTCATGCTGGAGCCGCCGCGCATCATGTTGATGAGGCCGCGGATCAGCACGATCACCACGGCGACCATGACGAGAACAGCGAGGATGTTGAAGACAGTTGCCATGGTGTGTTCCAGTTGGATTGCGTTCAGGCGCGTTTGGCGAGCAGACGATAGAGTACCGAAGACGGCAGGATGCGTTTAAGGATCGCGCCGATCCTGGCCGGCACAGTTACCACATAATGCGGGCGCGGGCGCCGCGACAGAAGCGCATGGCGCAAGGCGGCATAAACCACCTCTGGCCCGGGCTTCAGCCGCGATGTGCTGCCGCCGGCCCGCAGCCGTTTGAGTTGCACAGCATAGGCGAGGCGATGGACTGAGTTCTCGTGATCGATGTTCGCAAGGAACCAGGGGAGGCTGTTGCTGGCGATCTTCGATTTCACCGCCCCCGGCTCGATCAGCGAAACATGGATGCCGCTGCCGAGGAGTTCTTGATAAAGGGACAGCATCAGCCCCTCGACGGCGTGCTTCGATGCCGAGTAAGCGCCACGGAAAGGCAGCGGCGCGAGGCCGAGGATCGATGAGCAATGAACGAGACGACCATGGCCCTGGCGGCGCATCACCGGTACGACACGGCGAGTGAGATCGTGCCAGCCAAAGACATTGGCCTCGAACTGCTGCCGCAAAGCTTCGACCGCCAGGTCCTCGACGGCACCGGGCTGCCCGTAGGCGCCGTTGTTGAAAAGGGCATCGAGCCGGCCGCCGGTCCGCTCCAGCACCGACGCCACCAGCGCCTCGATCGATCCGGGCTCGGTGTAGTCCAGATAAAAGGCCTCGATGCCGTCGGCCTCGAGCGTAGCGATATCTTCCGGCTTTCGGGCCGTTGCGAACACCCGCCAGCCTTCCTTCTTAAGAGCATGGGCGCAATAGGCGCCTATTCCGGAAGAGGCACCGGTGACAATGATGGTGCGCAACTCTTCTTCGGGAGGAATGGTGGTTTGACCGAGGGTTGTCATTTGCCGCAAACCCTTCCCATATTCGCGGCGTCGGGACAATCGAAGGGAACGCGGTTCTTGTTGCGGAAGATCGTAGCCCTCAAACGCGTGCTCTACGACGCGCTCGGCCATTTCAACACCGACGACGGCTGGGCAATGGCCAGCCATCTGGCGATCACCGCGCTGATGGCGCTTTTTCCTTTCCTGATCTTCGCCACGACGCTGGCGAGTTTTTTCGGCGCGCAGGCTTTCGCCGACACCGCCGTGCACCTTGTGTTCGACACATGGCCCGAGCAGATCGCCAAACCGATCGCGCGCGAAGTGCTCAACGTGCTTACCGTCAGGCGCAGCGACCTGTTGACCTACGGTATCGTGCTTGCCGGATACTTCGCCTCGAACGGCATCGAGGCGCTGCGCACCTCGCTCAACCGCGCCTATCGTGTCTCAGAAACGCGCGGCATCATCTACCGGCGGGTGCAGAGCATCATCTTCGTGCTGATCGCGACGGCCGGGTTTTTGGCGATCAGCGTGCTGCTGGTCTTTGCGCCATTGCTGGCGCGGCTGGCCGAATCTCATCTTGAATGGATAAAACCCTATATGGGCACGATCACCCTCTGGCGTTACGTCATCGCCTCGGTCGTCATCATCGGCGGCCTGTTCGCCGTGCATTTCTGGTTGCCGGCCGGCAAGCGCCGGTTCGTTTCGATCGTGCCTGGCATTATCTTCACGCTGGTCGGCTGGCTCATCGGGTCGACCATCTTCGCCGCCTATCTCGACCATTTCTCGTCCTATGTGACGACCTATGCCGGCCTCGCCTCGATCATGATCGCCGTTGTCTTCCTCTACATCGTCTCGGCGATCTTCATCCTCGGCGGCGAGCTCAACGCCGCGATCAGCCGCTATTTGGAGGCGCGCGCCCGCGTCGGTGGCTGAGCCGTCGCCAGCCCGACGCCGAGCGTCGCGATGGCCATGCCGGCGATCTGGAGTGGGCTCAGCTGCTCGCCGAACAATGTCCAGGCGATGACCGCGGTGACGGCCGGCACGAGGTAAAACAGCGAGGCGACCTTCGACATCTCGCCGTCGCGGATCATTACCATCAACAGGAAGATGGCACCGATCGACAGCACCAGCACGAGCCAGGCCGTGGCGAAGATCAGTTCGCCGTTGACGATCACCGTTCGGGTCTCGAAGGCGAGCGAGGCCAGAGCCATCACCGATGCGCCGCCGACATATTGCCAGAACGTGGCAGCCACCAGATCGCCGCCGGAGGCGAAACGCTTCTGCCAGATCGTGCCGGCGCTCATGCCGAGTACGGAGACCAGCGAGGCGCCCAATGTTTCGGCGGTCACGCCGCCGCCGAGCGCGCCGAGCTTCGGCCAGAGCACGATTACCACGCCGATCAACCCGAGGCCGAGACCGGCCCAGTGACGCGGCAGGATGGCCTCGCCCAGAAGCCGGCCGGCGAGCACTGCCGTGATCAGCGGCTGCAGGCCGACGATCAGGGCTGAAAGCCCTGCGGGCATGCCCCGGTGGATGGCCCAGAACACGCCGCCGAGATAGACCCCATGCATCAGGATGCCGGCGCCGGCCGCGTGCAGCGCCTCGTCGCGGGTGGCGCGGCTCGAACCAAGCGCGGCCATCAACGCGACAAGCAAGATTGCGGCCAGGACAAAGCGCGCAGCCAGGAAAGTAAAAGGCTCCGCCCACGGCATGGCATAGCGCGCGCCGATGAAGCCGGTCGCCCACAGGACGACGAAAGAGGCGGGGATGAACCGCTTGAGGCTGTGCATTTTCTGGAGGCCGCGGTGAATTCGGGTGAGGGATCGACTGCGGCGATTGCTTAATGCCGTTCGGGCCGGCAAGCAAAACCAAACGGTTGATCCATAGAGTCATTTGAATTGAAGGAGCGCCGTTGATGGCCGTCGGCTCACCGGTCTAAAGACCGACCAGCCGCCTGACATCGTCGGGCGAGGCGCCCGCCTTACGCTGGGCGGCAAGGCCGGTATCGCCAAGACTCTTCGACAGTTTTCGTCCATCCGGGCCGAGGATCAGGCGATGGTGAAAATAGGCCGGCTGCGGCAGGCCAAGCAGTTGCTGAAGCAGCCGCTGCACGCTGGTCGCGGAATAAAGGTCCTGGCCGCGCACGACATGGCTGACGCCCTGCAGCGCGTCGTCCATGGTGACCGCGAGGTGATAGCTGGTCGGGATTTCGCGGCGCGCCACGACCACGTCGCCCCAATCCTGCGGATGGGCTTCGACACGACGCGCCTCGGAGAGCGTCTCGTCCGTGTATTCGGCCCATGTCAGGTCCCTGCCGACCCGCGCCATTGCCGCATCGACGTCTAGCCGCCAGGCAAATGGTGCACCTTCGACGATGCGCCGCTTACGCTCGCTCGCCGGCAGCGCCTTGTCGGCGGCGGGATAGAGCGGCACGCCGTCCGGGTCGCGAGGCCAGTCGCGGCCGCGCTTTTCGCTGTCGGTGATGAAGGCGCGGATCTCACTTCTGCTCATGAAGGCTGGATAGACAAGCTCTTCCTCGATCAGCCGCTCGAGCATAGCCCGATATTCGGCAAAGTGCTCGGACTGGCGGCGCACCGGTTCCTCCCAGCCAAGCCCCAGCCATTTCAGGTCGCGAAAAATGCCCGCCTCGAATTCCGGCGTGCAGCGTGTCGTGTCGATGTCCTCGATGCGCAGCAGCAGGCGTCCGCCCGCCGCCTTGGCCATTTTCTGGTTGAGCAGCGCCGAATAGGCGTGGCCGAGATGCAATTCGCCATTCGGGCTCGGCGCGAAGCGGAATGTCAGCAGTGTCATTGTCCGGCGGCAATCGGGTTGTGCGGCAGTTTCGCCAATTGCTACTTTGCGCCGGCAGCGTCGCGCGTCCAGAGGGGCGCGCAACGGAGCGTGCGGCACTTTTGATTTTGGAACAAGCAGACATGCAACGCATCGCCAGTCTCGACGACATTGCGCAAGGGCTGGACGCGCTGTGCCTGCTCGATCCGCGCCTGGACAAGGTGCGCGGCATGGCCGGCGAGGTGCCGCTCAGGCTGTCGGAGCCGGGCTTCAGAAGCCTTGCCTCGATCGTCGTTTCGCAACAAGTGTCCCGCGCGAGCGCCGATGCGATCTTCGGCCGGCTGACGAAACTGCTCGATCCGCTGACGCCACAGGCGATACTAGCCGCCGATGAGGCGGTCTTCCGCGAGGTCGGGCTGTCGCGGCCCAAGCAGCGCGGCCTGATTGCCGTCGCCCAGGCGGTGGCCGACGGGCTCGACCTCGATCACCTCTGCCAGCTCGATGCGACGGAGGCGATCGCAGCCATGACCAAGGTGCCAGGCATCGGCCCGTGGACGGCTGAAGTCTACCTTTTGTTTGCCGCCGGACACCCAGATATCTTTCCGGCGCGCGACGTTGCTTTGCAGAGCGCGGTCGGCCATGCGCTCGGCATCGACCCGCGTCCGCCGGAGAAAATGCTGATCCAGCTTGCCGAATCATGGCGCCCGTGGCGCGGTGTCGCATCGCGGCTTTTCTGGGCTTATTATCGCGAATTGAAGGGCAGGGATGCCGCGCCTCCGGCCTGAATCCGCAAAAAAGCATTGAAATCATGCGTTTTTGAGACCCGGCATGATCGACAATCCGCTTCACATCCCTGTCATGTCGGGCTTACAGTATCCGCGTCGACCGGTTCTAGGGTGAAGGAGGTCAACGACGTGACGGTTGCCGTATCTCCGGATGGGCTTCCAGCGCTGGTGCTGAATGCGGATTACCGTCCGCTCAGCTATTACCCCCTGTCGCTCTGGTCCTGGCAGGATGCCATCAAGGCGGTGTTCCTCGAGAGGGTGAACATCGTCGCCGAATACGAACACGCCGTCTCTTCGCCGACCTTTTCGATGAAGCTGCCGAGTGTCGTCAGCCTGAAGGCCTACGTGAAGCCGTCGAGGCATCCGGCGTTTACCCGGTTCAACGTCTTCCTGCGCGACCGTTTCCAGTGCCAATATTGCGGCACGCCGGACGATCTGACGTTCGACCATGTCATTCCGCGCCATCGCGGCGGCGCCACGACCTGGGAGAATGTCGTCGCTGCCTGCTCGCCCTGCAATCTGAGGAAGGGCGGCATGATGCCGGCCCACGCCAAGATGTGGCCGCTGCAGAAGCCCTACCAGCCGACGGTGCATGATTTGCATAATAACGGCCGGCTGTTCCCGCCCAACCATCTGCACGAAAGCTGGATGGATTATCTGTACTGGGATGTCGAACTGGAGCCTTGAGATCATCCGATAATTCGGGAGGCTGGCCGTCTGAAGCGATTTTCTGCGCTTCCGGCCTTCGCCGGCCGAAGCATTTATGAGCGGTCGTGGTTAAGGCTACGGCTGGCGTAGGCCGGTGCTCACGTACTTTAGTACGCTCCGCTCCGGTTCTCGATAATCACTTGATACGACTCAGCCTGCCGAATTCTTGAATAATCTCGCGTCGGCGCAAGGGTGAACCGCTCAATCGCGGGCAAAGGCGCTGCGGAAGGCTACGACTGCCAGGACAAAGCTGGCGATGGCGTTCCAGCCGGCCAAGGACAGGCCGAGGATGCGGAGCGCCGCCTTGTCGCAGGAGGGCGGGACGAATTTGTCGAGCGCGTCGAGCACGCCCTTGCCGCCGGTGTCCACCGGTCCGGCGGCTGCGGTGCAATCGGTCGGGCCCGGCCACCACGCCCATTCGACGCCGGAGTGATAAACGCTGAGATAGAGGCCGTAGAGCATCAGCAGGCCGCCAATGGCCAGCAGGCCACGGCTTATCCAGGCGGGCGCCTTAAGGGCCGACGCAAGCACCGCCAGCAGCATCAAGGGCACGCCGGCATAGTAAGGGGTGCGCTGCTCGAGGCAGAGCTTGCAAGGGATGTAGCCGCCAACATACTGGAAGGCCAGCGCCGAGCCGACTGTGGCGGCCATGGCGACGGCGAGGAACAGGGCGGTGCGCAGCCGCTGGCGTCCGGTATCGGCATTCACGGTCGCTGTCATCGGACTCAGTCCATTCGGTTCGATGCCGTTCAGACGGCGTATTTGACGACGATATAGAGCAAAATCAGGGCAGCGGCGCCGGCGCCCGCAATGTGGCCAAGGCGCTTTTCGATGAAGCGGCGGATCGGCTCGCCATAGCGGCGCAAGAGCCAGGCGAGAAACAGGAAGCGAGCTCCGCGCGCAACGATTGCCAGCACGATGAACAGCAGCAAAGGAACGCCGATGACGCCGGACAGGATTGTCACCACCTTGATCGGCGGCAGATGGGCGAGGCCGGAGGTGACCAGCATCAGGATGATGAAGCCAACACCCGACGAGACGCGCATCGCCTCGAACTCGTCATATTTGCCGTAAAATTCGAGGATCGGCCGCGCCACCGCGTCATAGGCGTAGTGCCCGATGAACCAGCCGGCGATGCCGCCCAGCACCGAGGCGACGGTGGCGACCAGCGCGTAACGATAGGCGCGATCCGGCCGCGAAAGCGCCATCGGCAGATAGAGCACGTCGGCCGGCACCAGGAACACCGAGCTCTCGACGAAGGCGATGAAGGCCAGCCACCATTCGGCCGATTTGCTGGCCGCCAGCGACAAGGTCCAGTCGTAAAGTCCGCGAAGCATCGGCACTCCTAATGCACGCCCAAACCGGTAGTGGTCTTGGGTCACGACATGTACAAACAAGACTTGGAAGCGCGCCGTATCAATCTCGTCGGACAAGGTGCGCTTCAATGACATGCGCCGCCTGTCTAGAAAGATTTTCCGCGCTGCACAATGGCAGCTGCTTCACGAAATCGAAAGGCTGAGGCTTGAGCGAGCCCAGATGTCGGGATTTGGCCAGTTGACGACCAGGCCATGGCATCGAGCACCTGCCCGCCTGAAGTGCGTCAAGGCAATATCTAATAAATCGTGGGTTTTCCCGTCGAACACGATCCGTGTTTAAATACGGCGATTTTTGTCACATCCTGTCTTTCCATCCGCCCTTTGCGCCGCCATGACGTTCTCCGATTTCATTTACCGCCCCTTTGAGACGCTCATCCGTCCGCTGGATATTCCACCCGGGCCGCTGCCAGCGAGCGGGCCGTTTGCGCTGCTCCTGCATTTCGCGAGGATGTTCCGCGGCACTCTTGCGGCCATTACCGTCTTGATGATGGCGATCGAGGGGATCAACCTTGCGACGATCTGGGGGGCCTCGTTCGTCGTCGACGGGGTGAGCGCGAAGGGCGCGGCGGTTTTCCTGCACGAGGACTGGCCGACGCTGGTCGTGCTCGGCGTGCTGGTTTTCCCCGTGCTGCCGTTGCTCATCTTCCTGGGCAATGCGCTGAACTCGCAGACCGTGGCCGTATGCATGCCGGCGGCGATGCAATGGCAGGGCCACAAGGCGGTGGAACGCCAGGACCTTGCCTTCTTCCACGATCTCTTCGCAGGTCAGGTTGCGTCGCGCATTTCGCAAGTCGCATCCGCGGTGCAGCAGCAGATCGTCGTGGCCTTTTACAGAATACCGCTATTTCTGGTGCAGCTCGTCGGTTCGCTCGTTCTGCTTGGCGCGGTATCCTGGCCGCTGGCGCTTCCGGTGTTCGTCTGGATCGCCGCCAACATCGCCATTGCGGTGGTGGCGGTGCCCCAATATTCCGAACGCTCGCGCCGCTCGACGCGGGGGCGCAGCCTTGTTGTCGGCGCCATGACCGACCTCTACAGCAACATCCAGATGGTCAAGCTGTTTGCGGCGGAAGACAGCGAGGCGGGCGCAATGCGCACCGTCATGGAAAACGCCATCGAGACCCAGCAGCGCGAAAGGCGCATCTATCTGACGACCGACGTGGGCGTCGTCCTGCTCAATGTTGCGCTCTTTCTCACCAACGTTGCCATAGGGCTCTGGGGATTTGTCGCCGGCTTTGTCACGATTGGCCAGTTCGCCGCATCGATCGCCATCGTTCAGCGGCTCAATGCCAACTCCCGTGCCTTCCTGCAGATGGGCCAGCAGATTTTCCAGGCGGTGGGCACCATCCGCGACGCAATGCCGGTCGTGACGACGCCGCCGACTACAAAAGACGCGCCGAACGCCAACCCGCTCGACGTCACGGCCGGCGAAGTCGAGTTCAAGAACATCCAGTTCGAATACCGCGAGGGCCAAAGGGTGATCGAAGACCTGTCGCTCGCCGTGCGCGCAGGCGAGAAGGTCGGGCTCGTCGGCCTCTCCGGGGCCGGCAAGTCGACCCTTGTCAGCCTGCTCCTAAGGTTCTTCGAGCTGAAGGGCGGCGCGATCCTGATCGATGGACAGGATCTCCGCAGCGTGACCCAGGCCAGCCTTCGGGAGAGCATCGGCGTCGTCACCCAGGACGTCTCGCTGCTGCATCGCTCCGTCGGCGACAACATCCGCTACGGCCGGCCCGATGCCCCGCCGGAGGCGTTGGAGCACGCCGCGATGCTGGCCGAGGCCGACGGCTTCATCGCCGATCTCAGAGATGCTGAAGGCCGCACCGGCTACGACGCTTTCGTCGGCGATCGCGGCGTGAAGCTTTCCGGCGGCCAGCGCCAACGCGTCGCGATCGCCCGGGTGTTGCTCAAGGATGCGCCAATCCTGGTTCTCGATGAGGCGACGTCCGCACTGGACAGCGAAGCCGAGGCGGCGGTCCAGTCCAAGCTCGCGGTTCTGATGGAGGGCAAGACCGTGATCGCCATCGCCCATCGCCTGTCGACCATTGCCAGGATGGACCGGATCGTCGTCCTCGACAAAGGCCGCATCGTCGAGGAGGGAAAAACCATCGGCGCTGTTGGAACGCGACGGGCTCTATGCCCGACTGTGGAAGCGTCAGACCGGCGGCTACATTGCCGACGCCATCGAGGAGATGTGAGCCGCCCTCGGTGATGATGTTTTGCTCATGGCCGGCTCGACACATTCTGCTTTCACTCCAGAAACCGGAATTGGCTGAACTCGTTTCCACCGTAGCGTTCGGAAGCCGATCATGAGCGAAGCCACAGTCCCGAACTCCCGTGCTGCCATTCTCGAGCGGCGATCTGCCGGCGTGCTGACATGGTCCGGCCCCGCCTTGATGTTGTTCGCGCGCTCGGCGTTCGCTGTTGCCGCGCAGGGCCTGGTTGCGGCCATTTATGCAGCGCACGGTTCGGCAACGCCCTGGCGCGACGCAGGGGCTTGGCTGCCGGCATACGGCAGTTTGATCGACGCGGGCTGCCTTGGTCTCCTGTGGTGGCTTGCACGGGCGCGAGGGCATCACGCTGCTCGATTTTATCAGCTTCGATCGCAAACGCTTGGGGCGCGATCTGTTGTTGGGCGTCGCGCTCATCCTCCCGAGCCTCGTTTTCATCTACGGTGGGATCATCGCCAGCAGCCTGTTGGTCTACGGCAACCCTGATGCACTGCAAATATACGGACCTTTGCCGCTCTTGCCTGCGCTTTACGGGGTGCTGATCTTTCCGTTGGTCTGGGGCATTACGGAGCAGACCACCTATAACGGCTATCTTCTGCCGCGTTTCCAAGTCTTGTCGGGAAGCACGGGATTTGCCGTTGCCGTCGTAGCGTTTTCCTGGTCGTTTCAGCACGCCGTGATGCCGCTGACGTTCGACCCACACTTCATGCTCTACCGGCTCTTGGCGCCTATCGCCCATTCGACATTCATCACCCTCGTGTACCTGCGCGTGCGCCGCATCCTGCCGCTGGCGACGGCGCATTGGCTCATGGATGGGGTGTCAACATTCATCGGCATTCTGTGGCCGCTGTTGAGGTAGAAGGGTTCAAACGGGCTGAGATGCCCACTATGGACCGAAGCCTCCGATCGACGAAATCGAAAGCCTGGGCTTGGGCTAGATAGGGTCTCGGGAATTGGCCAGTTGACGAACAGGCCTCCAACCGTATAGTCCGCGCCCATCCAGGCCGCCCGGCCTGAGCCCCTATGGCGGAATTGGTAGACGCGCTCGACTCAAAATCGAGTTCCGCAAGGAGTGCTGGTTCGATCCCGGCTAGGGGCACCATTTCTTAAATTCCCACGCCACTTCTTATTAAACCCAAGGGCGTCGGTGGGATCGTCCACGACGCCCTCGACGGCATCGAATGGTTGCGTCTTGCCTGTTGCCGCAAGCTGCCCAAGCTTCCGCTGAACGGTGCGCGGACTAGACCCAAGCGCAATTGGGCGTTCCTCACCACCGCAATCGGGCGTGCTGCGGTCCCCGCCATCACGAGGGATGCGCCGCCAACTCCGCGGTCAGCTGGTATAGCCGAACCGGACATTCCGTGGATTGAGGCGCCGGTCTTGCTCGGCTATGCACATGGCATGACAACGACCGACGATATTGTCAGGCCTCTTTCCCTTACCGTGGGTCTTATTGCCCGCTTCTGGCCGCAACTGCTGCTTCTCGGCGCCATCGGCTATGTAGCGCGCGACCTCCTGCTCAACGCGGCAGTCACGGTGGGCCTCGTCAATCCCCTCGGCGGGATGGTTGTGCTTTCGCTGGTGGTGCTGACGAAGCTTCTGGTCATCGTGGCGATGTTCGTCGCCCTGCGTCCGGGACTGCCGGCACTCGCCTCGCTTCGCCAAATGTCGGCAAGCGGTGCGAAACAGGAGAAAACGTCCCAGCCCGCCGACCACTTGCTGGCGGTGACCGCGGCCGCCATCTTGCCCTTCTTCGCCTATTACGCCGCATGGGGATTCCTCGGCGACAGTGTGCGAGAATATTCGCGGCTGGCGCTCGAACGCATTCCGCTGGGAGAAAGCGCCGACATATTCGGCCTGCTGCGCTCCAGCGGCCTCATTGCGTCGATTGTCGGCTGCTGGTTGGTCCGCTGGTTCGCGAAGCGCATGAACAAAGGCGCGCGCAGGCCTTACTGGCGGCTGCTCGTCGTGGCGGCGGATGCAAGCTGGATTTTTATCGGGCTCTATGCGCTCGATATCTGGAAGGACGAGTTCATCACCTGGATCGGGGCTAGTGCGTTGCGCAGCGAACTCAGCATGGGCGCAGGATCGCTTGTCCTGTCGATCGCCGCTCACGCTGCCGAAGGCTTCACGCCGGTCGAGTTCAGGCAGCCCGGCATCCTGGAACAGGCGCAAAGCCTGTTCTTCTATGCGCTTCTGCCAATGGTCTGGCTGGTCATGGCGGCGATCATCAACGGCTACGAGCTGACGGCCGCTTCGGCAGCGGCCGCGCCGCCGCCGTCGCGCGGGTCCACCTGGCGCAAATGGTTGAGCGACTTCATCACGCATTTCCTCGGCGGCTACCGCTCGCGCTATGCGCCGATTTGGGCCTGTCTCAAGCTCACGCTCGGCGCAGGACTCGCGACGCTGCTCACCTTCGTCGTCGCCTACCGGCTGATCGGCTGGCTTTGCGCCTGGCTGTGGTTTGGCGCGACGCGGACGCTCGGCGCGCCAGACCTCGATACATGGCAGGTCGTCTTCAGCTTCGCCAGCGTGTTCATCGGCAGTCCGAGCGATCTTGACGGCGGCATAGTGCTCGACGCCTTGAGGATCGCGCTGCTGGCGGCGGTGCTTGAATTTGCGGTGGCGGCGCAACGGCAGCCGCTGAGGGTCGCTACCTGAAGAGCAGATGGCGCGGCCTGGCGTTCGCCAGCGTGACCGACAGCGCAAGGCCGCTTGCCGTCGCCGGAATGACGAAAGTCTCGGCCATGCGCGCCGTGCCGTGCGTGCCGGCGCCCTGGAAGGCCAGCCCGCCGCAGCGGGGCTTGTCGGCTGCCTCGGGCTGCATCTTGCGCACGACGGGCCGGGTCAGGAAGGCAGGCAGCCAGCGGCGGCCTTCGGCGTCTGTGAGCACAACGGCGCAGGGGCTTTCTGCAAGGAGACCAGGATCCTCGATCCTCGCCTCGAATTCGGCCAGCACGACGGCTTCATCTGCCGAGCCGCCGGGCAGGCGCGACAGCGTTGTCAGCCGCCATTCGGCCCCGGCGTAGCGCTGCGACTCACCCCTGTCGACCGCGATCGGGTCGCGGTCGCTACCGGATCGCCATGCCTCCAGGCTTTCCCAGGAATGCACCAGCACTGCAACCGGCAGAGCGAAGCCCAGCCCAGCAAGGCTCAGCCAGTAGCGGCGTCTCTCGGCACGGGAAATGGCCTCCGCCATCACTCGGTCTCCAGCGTCCAAGGCATCGGGCCATCGCTCCGGCGGATCGTCACGGCGCCAGGGATGTCGCCCACCGCAAGTTCGGTGATTGCCACCCGGACCTCTTCACCCAGCGGTGTGAATGCCGATGGCGCGACCAGCACGGTTCCGCCCGCAAGTTCGTTTTCCGGGACTTCGAAAGCCATGAGCACGGGCTTTGGCAGTCCCGGCTCCAGCCGCTCTGCCGGCAGCATTGCCGGCATGGTGGAAATGCGCTGGCTGAGAGAATAGCGCAACCCGCTCGGGCCGAGCCATTCGGCGGAGGTCAGGGTCAGGCTCTCGCGTTTTGCTTCGGCGGCGGCCTCGACCAGGACCCAGACCCCGGAAGTGGTGTAGGTCCGGGTCTGGCCAAAGCGCTCGATCCTTACGGTACGCGCGAGATGCACGTCGCCGACGGCCAGCGCGAAGGCGCGTGCGTCGGTGCGCTTACCCTGCTCGCCAGCAATCGAGACGGGCGAGGTGATGTTGCTGTAGAGCGGGGTAGTCCGCTGCATTGCGTAGAGGATCGCCGCCGCGAAGATGATTGCGCCGGTTTCCTTGAGACCTGTTCTCATTGCCCCGGCCCGACGACCATTTCGGTCTTTACCGGCAATGCCACGATCGCGACCGGATCGCGATCGAACCAGCCCGAGCCGCCGTAGAGATTGTCACGCCGCTTGTAGATCTGGCTGCCCACCACGAGACGCAGATCCTGCGGCAGCGGCTGCGCCTTCGGCCACTCCCAGGCGGCGATCATGTGTTCCGGTATGCCGGGATGGACGCCGCTTGCGATCCATTTGTCGCGTGCAAGATAGAAGGCCGGCGCCTGCACGTCCGTGATCGGCGGGTCGATGTCAAACATGGACGCGAAGGCGTTGCTGGTCGCCGCCGAGCGGTTGTCGAGGTCGAATTCGACCATCAAAAAGGTCTTCGGCTGGGACGGCTCGGTTCCCGTCGGCGGAACCGAGCCGGTTCGGGCACCGCGAAACGTAATAACCCAGCGCCCGGTGTCGATGGGCTCGCCGGCTGCGACCGTTGGAGTTGGCCGCGAGTTGGATGCTTCATACACCGTCATTGCGAATGACGCGGCGGCCGCCGCGAGGCCACCAAGGCCGGCGACGAGAAACGCAAAAAGACGCTGCCGCAAAGTCGATCGCTGTCCGACGGACATGTTTCCTCCCGCGGACTATCCACCAGACCCGAGCCACAGATGCAACCTGGAGAGGTGAGCTATGCGGTAACATTTATGGCACAATTCGAAACAGCTTCGTCTTGGATCGTGCTGCGGGCCGGACCCGCCGCCGTGCCTAGCGGAGGGCCGCCACGACGTCGGCGAAATCGGCCCGCTTGCCATTGTCGGCGCGGCGCAATTGCACCTCGACGGGCCTGCCGTCGGATTGGTCGCAGTAGAAGATGGGTCCGGGCCGCACCCATTTGTCGCCCCACTCGGTCAGCGCGATGATGACCGTTTTGAATTCCAGCCCCTTTCGGGTCAGGACGTATTCGGCCTGCTCGCCGGCGGCACCCGGACGACGGTCCATCAGGCCGGCCTCGACGAAATCCTCGAGGCGCTTGGCCAGGATGTTGGTGGCAATCCCCAGGCTCTTCTGGAATTGCGAAAAGCGCGTGTAGCCGCCGAACATCGCGTCGCGCAGGATCAACAGGCTCCAGCGCTCGCCGACCAGCTCCAGGGCGCGTGAGGCCGAGCAGTTCTGTTTTTCATAAAGACGACCAAGCATGGCGTGAACATACCCTGTTGACTTGCATCATGCAAGTATGCATTGTGCTTGCATGATGCAAGCGATGGAGCTCGAGAGAGCGTCGCTCACTTCATCGCCCGAGACTTGGGTGCCCATCAACCGTCGGATCCAGACAGGAGATATGTCATGAAAAAGGATGAAGATTACACGACGTCATTTGTCGTTGAGCAAAGCCCGGAAGAGGTTTTTGCGGCGGTTGTCAATCCGCGCGCCTGGTGGTCCGAAGACATCGACGGCGATACCAACAAGCTCGGTGCGATATTCTACTATCACTTCAAGGATATCCACCGCGGCACCTTCAAGGTTACGGAGCTTGTGCCCGGCAAGAAGGTCGTCTGGCACGTCGTCCAGAACTACTTCAACTTCGTCAAGGATGCGACCGAGTGGACCGGCACGGACGTGGTCTTCGAGATCGCGCCGACCGACAAGGGTACCGAGCTGCGCTTCACCCATGTCGGGCTGAAGCCGAGTGAAGAATGCTACGACGTCTGCCATGACTCCTGGCGCTTCTATGTCGCGAGTCTTCGCGACCTGATTTCGACGGGCAAGGGGCAGCCCAACAAGGGCGAAGAGAACGCCAATCCAACGGTCGTGCCGCAAAACGAGAACATCGGCCTCGAGCGCAAGACAGCGAGCGATGGCGCCGAGATGATCGTCATGACGACGGCAGCGGCGAAGCCCGGCATCGAGAGCAAGGTGCGGAATGCCCTGCGGGACGTAGCAGGGGCGGCCCGCAGGCAAAGCGGATGCATCGACTACAGCGTCTTTCGCTCGGAGGCGGAGCCCCATGTTACGATCTGCGTCGAGCGCTGGATATCGAAGCAGGAGCGCGACGCTTTTCTACGCTCGGCGGACGCGAAGAATTTCGTCTCGGCCATAACCGGCGCCTTCCTGGAGCGCCCATCGCCGATCTCCTACACGACATTGGAAGTCGGGTCCTGATTGCAAGGGTTCGCCCGGCGACGGTGCCGGTGCCGGCTGCCCTGGAGCAACGCAAAGGGGGACGGCATCCAAGCATGGAACAGAAACCTATAACCTACTTGCATGATGCAAGAACGAATGGCTTGCATTCATGCAAGTAGGAGGAGAGATCGCCGTGCCAAAATCGATGGAAGTCACAGACAAGGCCGTTCTGGTAACCGGGGCCAACCGCGGCCTCGGCAAGGCGCTGGTCGAGGAAATATTGAGGCGGGGTGCCAAGCGCGTCTATGCTGGCGCGCGCAAACCGCTCGCCCACGCGGATCAGCGTATCACGCCGCTGATCCTGGACGTGACCGATACGGCGCAGATTGGGGCGGCTGTCGAGCGGATCGGGTCCCTCGATATCCTCATCAACAATGCTGGCATCGGGCTCTACGACGACCTCGGCGATCGTGCTGCGCTCGAGCGACACCTCGCCGTCAACCTGCTCGGCGTGCACGGCGTAACCCACGCATGCTGCCGCTGCTCACGCGTTCGCGCGGCGCCGTGGTCAACATCCTGTCGGAAGCGGCCCTCGTTCCCTTCCCGATTATTCCGTCCTACTCGCTGTCGAAGGCCGCCGCGTTCTCCATGACGCAATCGCTACGTGCTCTCGCCGGCGCTCGTGGCGTGAGCGTTCATGCGGTCCTGTCTGGTCCCATAGACACCGACATGAGCAGAGACGCCGACATACCGAAGAGCTCCGCGGAGAGCGTCGCGAAAGGTATCCTGGACGGCATGGCGCGAGGGGAGGAGGAAATTTTCCCCGATCCAAAATCGGCATCAATGGCCGAGAGTTGGCGCGGCAGCGCGTTCAAGGCGCTCGAACGCCAGATGGCGGCTTTCGTCCAAGCCATGCCCGCCAAGTCATAGGCGACCGCGCTGCGAGCCCAACGGCCCCGCAGCGAATGCGCTATGGCGAAATTGCCCTAGGCTGCCGATGCGTCGCCGGTTCGATCCGGGCTGAGGGCACCATTTTCTTCCGGGAAACCTCGAGAGGTTACTTGGGCGTTATCCCAGGAGCGTCCTCTGGGATAACGTCTGAGATCCGGCAGCCCTTCCTGGCAAGCTGCGGATCGCAGCCCGAGCCGCTATCACATCGGCCCCGGCACCATCTTGGTCGGCTGCTCCGGCATCGGAAACGCATAATTGTCGCATTTCACGTCCGGGTTCGTCGGGCTGAACATTCCGAGCGGGTTCTCCTTGAACAGCCAGGCGTGAAGGTCGTAGTGGTGGAACTCCTTCGGGATGAGCGGATAATGCCCCTCCATAGGCCCCATGAATGTCTGGCCGAAGAGCTTCGGCGGCTCCTTGGTGTCCGGCGTCAAGGGCACGAGCCATTCCACACCGACCAGGCGCAATTCGCCGCCGACCGGCTCATAGATCAGCACATTGGGGCGCGTCGGATCCGCGGTCGGGCCGACAGTCGTGACGTTGACGAAATGGATGCCCATCGCGCCCTTCGGGTAGTCCATCGCTCCCTCTACCTTTTCGCCGCTGTAGAAGACGCATCCAACCGTCGACAGATAAAGCTCGCGAATGGCAACCTTGTAGTCTTCATACCTGGACAGCGATTTACGCAGGGCATCGATCTCGGCCTTGTCGGGTTCGGCGGCCCGAGGAGCGGCGGCGTTCAGACACGCGCCGACGAGACCTGCCAATGTGAGGATACCGAGACGCCTGAGGTGAGTTGTTTTCGTCATGCATTCCTCCCAGATTTTTCTTCTGGCCGTGCAGGACCGAGGCGGCAGTGATGCTGGACGCGCGGCCGTAATTGATCGCCTCATCCCTGTTGGGACTGCGTCGATGCTAATCCTTTCCGCTGATCGGGAGAATTAACCCTGACGACCTAGGCCGGAGCAGGTCGATGGTGCGGAGACGGTCGGCTGGGCCGGGTCCCCCTTTGGACCCGATGCGCTACCGTCGCCGCAGCAGGCTTCTCATCCGGTTGCGCAGCAGGCGCGCCATGTTGCGGGTCTCGCGGTAGAGGTGAAGCTGCGAGGCCGCCTGGCGGGCGGGGCGGTCGGCGTCCGGCGTCAGCCCGATCACCAGCGTGCCCATCGGCTTGCGTTCGCTCCACAGCCGGCTCATCACGGGGTGGTCGGGCACCGCGCAGGAATCGGTCATCATGATGTTGGGGTCGTCGAGATGCTGCCTGGTCACCTCGATCATCAGCAGCGTGCCCGGCGAATAGGCGGCGAGCGTCTCGTCATAGGCGGTCTTCCAGGTATAGGCGACGCCGGCCTCGACGAAGACGACCAGGCAGGCGATGGTGCGGCCGTCGAGCGTCAGCGAATGGATGCGGCAAAGATCCTGCTCGGCCAGCCGGTGCACCGCCTCGCGGGCGAAGGCGGCGCGGTAGCGGTCGATGGCCATGGCGGTGCGCTCGCGGCCTTTCCAGCCGGCGGCCTCCAATGTCAGGAAATTTTCGATGGCGTGGCGGATCTCGTCGGGCCCGCGCGCCACGACATGCTCCAGCCGGCCGAGGTCGGCGAGGCGGCGCTTCAGGCGGCGAAACTCGCGATAATGGTGGGCGCGCAGCGAAGCCTTCAGATACGCCTCGCCGTCGAGCTCGCTTTCGAGCACCGGGCGGTCGGCCTTGCCGGTGGTGACCAGCGTCAGGCCGCGCGTCTCGGCGACGCTGGCGAGCAGGCTCGCCACCGGACCATCCAGCCTTATGTCGGGCAGCACGAAGACCTTCGGCAGCTTGAGATGCGGCCTGGACAGCATCGAGAAGAAATCCTCGATGACGCCGATCGGATCGTCGCGATCGACCAGCGGCGTGCCGATCGGGCCGAACGGGCTCGACCAGGTGCGCATGACGGGAATCCCGAGCGGCACCATCGGCCGCTCGACCGAGAACGGCACCAGCAGGCGCAGCCGGTTGCGATACTGGTCGCCGTCGCGGATGACCGCCAGCCGCACCTCGCGGTCCTCGAGCCTCGGCATGGCCGGAGCCAGGAAGCGCGGATTGAAGAAGACGTTCGGCTCGATCGTGCGGGTGCAGAGATAGTCGAGCTCCTCGACCAGGTCGAAGCCGGCGGAGGCCGGATAGATGGCAAGCTTGCGCTCGGGCCGGTTGTTGGCGAGGATCTCGACATGGGCGGGATCGGCTTCGCGCGCAAGCCCGGCAAGGCCGGACACCATGGCGCCGGCCGGGCCGCCGCTGGTTTCCTCGAGCAAGGGGACGGCAGCCATCAGGCGGCTCCTTTGGCGGGCACGAAAATGACCATGGCGATGCCGAGCTTGCGCCAGACCGTGAAGGACAGCGCGCCGGCCTCGAAGATCATGGCGAAGACGGTGGCCATCGCTGCGCCCCACAGACCGAAGAGCGGGATCAGCACGACGCTGAGCGCGATGTTGAAGGCCAGCGTCATGGCGTAGACGGCGGCGCAGATGTTCTGGTTGCCGCTCATGGTGAGCAGGCTTTCGCAAGGGCCGACGGCGGCCCGGGCGACGACGCCGAACACCAAAAGGAACAGCAGCGGATAGCCGGCGGCAAATTCCGGGCCGAACAAGGTCAGCATCGGCTCGCCCAGGGCCAGCACCAGCAGCGCCATCGCCAGCGACGGCCAGAACGTCCACGACACGGTTTCGCGGGCGAAGGCGGCGAGCTTGTGCGGCTCGCCATGGGTGAACTGCGCATAGCGCTGGGCAACGCCGGCCTTGACAGCGAAATAGACGAAATGCACCAGCGCCAGCGTCTTGACGGTGGCGAAATAGACGGCGACGTCGTTGGGTTCGAGATAGGCGCCGACCATCAGCACGTCGGCATTGGTGAGCAGGAAGAAGAAGCTCTCGACCAGGAAGATCGGCAGCGAGACGATGAACCATTGGCCGAAATGCAGCTTCATCGGCCCGGCCGGGATCCGTCTGTCCATCCGCGAGGTGACGCCGATGAGCTGGCCGAGCGTGGTGGCGTAGGTGGCGGCGATTGCGGCAAAGATCGCCGTTTTGGCATCGGGCGCGTAGCCCGCCAGCAGCATCAGCGCCATGAACGCCAGAATCAGCAGCGGCCGCACCAGAAATGTCGGCGACAGCGCAAACAGCGCCCAGGAATTGGCCCGCGCCAGCCCTTGCAGAAGGTCGGACATGGCGATCATCGGCAGGCAGATGATGCCGAGGATGAACGGCATGACGTAATAGTTTTCGATATAGGACGACAGCAGCCAGACGCCGAGCGCGCCGAGACCGGCGATCACCGTCGAGGCAACCAGCACGAACAGCCGGCTGGCCTGCACGATGCCGCGCAATTCGGCCAGCATGCCGCGCTCGCGATATTCGGGAATGAAGCGGATGACCGAGGTGTGGAAGCCAAGGCAGGCGAGGTTGCCGACGATGACCATCGTTACCCAGACGAGGACGAAAATGCCGTATTCGAACGAGCCCATCCAGCGCGCCATCAAGACCTGGCTGACGAAGGCGATGACGGCGCTGACGATGCGGACCGAAAAGGCGATCAGCGACATGCGGCCGGCTTCGCCGCGCTCGCCGGCGCTGAACAGCACGGCATCGATCAGGCCAAGCAGCGGCCTTATGCGCAGCGCAAAGCGCTGCGGCAGGAACCGCCCGGCTGTCGTCGCCGCGGAAAAGCGCACCCCGATCACACTCCGTTTTCCGCTTCTTTTCTGGCTATGCGTGTAGCGAAAACACATTAAGAAACGGTTGGGTGGGTGTTCCTTCGCCCCGTTCACGGGGAGAAGGTGCCGGCAGGCGGATGAGGGGCGGCGCGCTGCTTCATATTCATCATTCGCGCAACCCTTCACCCTGCTCTTTAGTGTCTCAGTTTGAAATACGCGGAAACGCCTATCTCGTTTGCCCCATATGCGAAAACGCCTATATGCTTAGCGGAACGCATGGCAGCAACAATGGTCTACACTGTCATTTGGTATGGAAGGCAGGGCATCGTCGACAAGGTGATCTTCGACGACGAGAAGACCGCGAAAGATCATGCAACCTCCATGTTCCAAACCCGAAAGGGTGACGATGGAATCGTGTCCGTTGAAGTTCGTAAGGACAACGGCGCTGTCGTCTTTAGCCATGCGGAGAACTAAGAATGCCAACCGGACCTAAAGGCCAGGAAGGATGTTCTGGCACCACTTACCAGCTCACAAAGAAGCTCATCAAGATCGTTGCCGAGGTTATCAGCCATGGGCGTTATGTCGCCTTCCAGATGCGGAGGTCGCTATCCCGAGGCAACTCTTCACCGACATCCTGCGGCTGATCGCGGAACTCCGGCCATCGCCCCATCCATCACCGGCGTGACCGGCCCGGTTGTCATGCGTTTCAGCAAAACAAGGGGAGAACTATGCCTTGAAGAAAGCGAAATCGACATCCTCGGCCGGCAGCGGGCAGACATCACGGCTTTGGCGGATCACCAACGCCATTTTTGCCGGGGTCTGATCTTGCAACTGGTGCCAGTTTGCGCAAACCTCAGTCTCAACAGAACGGTAATCCGGTGGATGCCTGATTACCTGAATCTGGGAGGGGCGAAGTGTTAGGCGAGCCCATTACCGTTCTGATGGTCAATGAGTATCCTGACTACATTGATGCACAAGTGTGGGCTGCTGAGCTGAAAACCCGTGTGCCGCAGCTGGAGTTCAGGCTTTGGCCAGACGCCGGGAACAAAAGTGACATAGACATTGTGCTGATCGACAAGGGCGCCAGTCCTGGCTTTTTTAATGCCATGACGGGGCTAAGCGCCGTCGTCTATTTGGGAGCCGGTGTCGAGGGTATTGATCTTCAGAGCTTTCCCAAGAGTGTTCCGCTCATCAGGCTCGCAACGCGTGAGCAGGCTTCGGAAGTGGTGCAGTACATCGTCCTTCGCGTTCTCTGCCAGCAACGGCATGTTGCGGATTACATGAGTCTACAAGCCCGCAAGTTGTGGAATCCGATCGCGCCGCGGAAGATCTCCGAGACAAGAATAGTTGTGCTTGGTGCGGGCCGGATCGGTGGCTGGGCCGCAAAGCTGTTTGCGGACTTTGGCTACGACACAGCAGTCTGGTCTCGTCATCAAAAGACGCTTCCTGGCATACACAGTTACTTTGGCCGTGCCCAGCTTGAGGGCGCACTCACAAGTCGGGACTACGTTATCTGTTCACTTCCCCTGACTGGTGAGACTCGTGGGATACTGAACTTGAGTGCCTTTGGAAAAATGAAGCGAGGTGCCTACCTTGTGAATGTCGGCAGGGGCGCGCATGTCAACGAAGCCGACCTGATCCGCGCTCTCGACGAAGGTCAGCTTTCTGGTGCTTGTCTTGACGTGTTTGAGCGTGAACCGCTGGAGGCTTCATCGCCGTTGTGGACTCATCCCAAGGTGACCGTCACACCTCATGTCGCGAGCTTCTGGGTGGATTCTGGAATCGACCAGGCCGCCGATCTCTGCGGTCAAGTCGCCAGAGGAGAGCCTCTGTCCAACAAGATCGACCTCGAACGGGGTTATTGAATCAAAGTAGTGTCTTTACCCACTTTAGCAGGTTCCGATCTTCATGAAGCGCGGACATCAGCGCGTGCGTCACCCGGCTATTAGATTTCAAACTCAAACACCACCGCCGGTCGAGATACAGAAAATTCGAAATGCGTATTTTGGTGTCGGCGGGACACCGCCCCCCTCTGGCCTGCCGGCCATCTCCCCCTCAGGTGGGGAGATTGGCTAGTCGCAGACGTCCGTGCCGCCCCGCCTTAGGGCACCTTCTCCCCATCACGGGGAGAAGGAAAGCGCAGCCTTACGCAAACGCCCCATGACAGTGCTTGTACTTCTTGCCCGACCCGCACGGGCAGGCCTCGTTGCGGCCGACCTTGCCCCAGGTTGCCGGGTTCTTCGGGTCGCGGTCTTCGGGGGCGACGATGGCGTTGCTTTCCTGGCGGACCAGCACGGCCGTCTCGCCGCCGTCGAAATCGTCTTCGCCGGTGCTGCCGTCGATATGGCTGCCGAACATGTCAGGGGCCTCGGGCGGCGGCGCGTCCGCCGCCTGGCGGACCAGCTCGACGCGCATCAATTGCGCGGTGACGGCCTGGCGCAGATTGCCCAGCATCGCCTGGAACAGCTCGAACGCCTCGCCCTTGTACTCCTGCAGCGGATCGCGCTGGGCATAGCCGCGGAAGCCGACGACCGAGCGCAGATGGTCGAGATTGACGATGTGCTCGCGCCACAGATGGTCGAGCGTCTGCAGCACCACGGAGCGCTCGACATAGGTCATCACGTCGGGGCCGAAGCGCTCGGCGCGCTCCTTGGCGGCGGCTTCGGCAGCCTGGCTGACGCGCTCGCGGATGTCGTCCTCGGCAATGCCTTCTTCTTTGACCCAGTCCTCGACCGGCAGATCGAGATTGAGGAATTCGGCGATCTCGGCCTTGAGCCCGGCGACGTTCCACTGCTCGGCATAGGCGTTTTCGGGAATGTTCTTGGCGACGATCTCCTCGATGACGCCTTCGCGCATCTCGGTGATGGTCTCGGACAAGCCTTCGCCGTCCATCAGCTCGATGCGCTGCTCGAACACCACCTTGCGCTGGTCGTTCGAAACGTCGTCATATTTCAACAGGTTCTTGCGGATGTCGAAGTTGCGCGCCTCGACCTTCTTCTGCGCCTTTTCCAGCGCCTTGTTGATCCACGGATGGATGATTGCCTCGTCTTCCTTGAGGCCGAGTTTCTGCAGCATGCCGTCCATGCGCTCGGAGCCGAAGATGCGCATCAGGTCGTCCTGCAGCGACAGGAAGAATTTCGAGCGGCCGGGATCGCCTTGGCGGCCCGAGCGGCCGCGCAACTGGTTGTCGATGCGGCGCGATTCATGGCGTTCGGTGGCGAGCACATAAAGACCGCCGGCGGCGAGTGCCTTTTCCTTCAGCCGGGCGATGTCGTCGCGGATGTCCTTTTCCCTGGCCTCGCGCTCGGGGCCGGCCGGCATGTCGCCAAGCTCCTCGGCAATGCGCATGTCGGCATTGCCGCCGAGCTGGATGTCGGTGCCGCGGCCGGCCATGTTGGTGGCGATGGTGATGGCGCCCGGTTTGCCCGCCTGGGCGACGATCGCCGCCTCGCGCTCGTGGTGGCGGGCGTTCAGCACCTCGAAATCCTTGAAACCTTCCTTGCGCAGGCGTTCAGCCAGTTGCTCCGACTTCTCGATGGAAGTCGTGCCGACCAGCGTCGGCTGGCCCTTGGCGCGGGCTTCCTTGATCTCCTTGACGATCGCCTTGTATTTCTCCTCTACCGTCCGGTAGACCTCGTCGTCCTCGTCAATGCGGATGACCGGCAGGTTGGTCGGGATCTCGGTGACGTCGAGATTGTAGATGTTGGCGAATTCCTCGGCCTCGGTCAGCGCCGTGCCGGTCATGCCGGCCAGCTTCTTGTAGAGGCGGAAATAGTTCTGAAAGGTGACCGAGGCGAGCGTCTGGTTCTCCGGCTGGATCGCCACATGCTCCTTGGCCTCGAGCGCCTGGTGCAGGCCTTCCGAATAGCGGCGGCCGGGCATCATGCGGCCGGTGAACTCGTCGATGATGACGATCTCGCCGTTGCGGACAATATAGTCCTTGTCCCTCTGGAACAGCCGGTGCGCCTTCAGCGCGTTGTTGACGTGATGGACGATGGCGACATTCTCGACGTCGTAGAGCGACTCGCCCTTGAGCAGGCCGGCATCGCGCAGCATGTTCTCCAGCTTCTCGGTGCCTTCTTCGGTGAAGATCGAGGTCTTCTGCTTCTCGTCGATCTCGTAGTCCTGCGGCTGCAGCTGGATGATGAAGGTGTCGATGGTGTTGTACATTTCCGAACGGTCCTCGAGCGGACCGGAAATGATCAGCGGCGTGCGGGCTTCGTCGACCAGGATGGAATCGACTTCGTCGACGATGGCGTAGCTGTGACCGCGCTGCACCATCTGGGCGCGCTCGTATTTCATGTTGTCGCGCAGATAGTCGAAGCCGAGCTCGTTGTTTGTGGCGTAGGTGACGTCGGCGGCGTAGGCGACGCGGCGCTCCTCGTCGGACAGGCCGTGGACGATGACGCCGACCTTGAGGCCGAGGAATTTGTAGACGCGGCCCATCCATTCGGAGTCGCGCGTGGCCAGGTAATCGTTGACGGTGACGACATGGACGCCATTGCCGGCGAGCGCGTTAAGGTAGACCGGCAGCGTCGCCACCAGCGTCTTGCCTTCGCCGGTGCGCATCTCGGCGATGCCGCCATTGTGCAGCACCATGCCGCCGATCAGCTGCACGTCGAACGGCCGCATGCCGAGCACGCGGCGGGCGGCCTCGCGCACGGTAGCGAAGGCCGGCACCAGAAGGTCGTCGAGGCTGGCGCCGTTGGCGATGTCCTGGCGGAATTTGTCGGTGCGGGCCTGAAGCTCGGCGTCGGAAAGCGCCCGCATCTCGTTTTCCATGGCATTGATCGCCTCGACGCGCGGCCGGGTCGATTTGACCCGACGATCGTTGGAGGAGCCGAAAACCTTACGGGCGAGACCGCCGAGACTGACCATCCAATGGCCCTTTCGATAGCATTCCAAGTCATTGCGACGGGCGCCGGCCGGCCCCCATCAAATCCGCGTGAACGCGGACAAACGCAAAAAGCGCCCGGAAACGGTTCTGGACGCAAAGTCGTTGGACAGATAAGAGGGGGCTCATTCGATGTCAACGCCGCGCTCGCCCTGTCGACCGCGCCAAATTCCGCCACAATCCTGCTGGTCTGGAAGCCATTCCGCTCTAGCTACCCCGCTTTGGAGATAATCGTAATGTCTGTATTGTTCCGCCGCGCGTCGCTCGCCAGCCTTGGTCTGGCATTCGGGCTGTCGGCCCTCTCGCTGTCGCCGTTGATGGCGCAGGAAGCCGCCCCTGCCCAGCCGGCGGCACCCGCCCCGGCGGCCAAGCCGGTCGATCCGAACGCCGTGGTCGCCACCATCAACGGCCAGACGCTGACCGAGGCAGACCTTGGGCTTGCCGAGGGCGAGCTGTCGCAGCAGTTCGCGCAGCTTCCGCCCGAGCAGCGCCGCGCCGCGGCGCTGTCGGCGGCGATCGAAATCCGCGTGATGGCGGCCCAGGCGGTGACCACCGGCCTCGACAAGGATCCCGACTTCCAGCGCCGCATGGCATTCCTGCAGCAGCGCGCGCTGCATGGCGAAATGGTCGAGAAGGGCGTCGTCAACAAAGTTACCGATGCCGAGGTCCGCGCCCGCTACGACCAGGAAATCGCCAACACGCCGCCCACCAACGAGGTGCACGCCCGTCACATCCTCGTGAAGACGAAGGAAGAGGCGGACGCCATCATCAAGCAGCTCGACGGCGGTGCCGATTTCCAGAAGCTTGCCAACGAGCACACCAGCGATCCGAGCGGCAAGACCAGCGGCGGCGATCTCGGCTGGTTCGGGCCTGGCCAGATGGTGCCGGAATTCGACAAGGCGGCGTTTGCGCTGGCGGTCGGCAAATACACCGAGCAGCCGGTACAGTCGCAGTTCGGCTGGCACGTCATCAAGGTCGAGGACAAGCGCACCAAGCAGCCGCCGGCCTTCGACGAGGTCAAGGACCAGGCCCGCCAGGCGGTCATCCGCGACAAGTATTTCGCGCTGGTCAAGTCGCTGCGCGCCAACGCCAAGGTCGACATCCCCGATGCCAACCTGAAGAAGACGGTCGACGCACTGGAAAGCGCGAAATAGGCCAGATTGAGCTACGACAGGGCGCGCTGCCGCCCTGTCGCTTCTATTTGGTAGGGCGAACGATGATGCGTCGACGCCGCCGCCGGACCGCCGTGGCATCGCCGGCATCGCCAGCGACGATGCCTTTCAAGACATAGCCGACCGCCCTGTGCAGCGTCGCTTCGTCCTCGTCGAGGCGGTTCGTCAGAAGATGCGTCCAGGCGTACGAGGCGATCAGGTCGGCGACGACAGTGGCATCGACATCGGCTGCCACCTCTCCCCTTGCCTTGGCGCGTTCGACCATCTGGCCGGTGTGGACACGACGGCCTCTCGCGTATTCGGCAAGGGCGGCGGCCGCTTTTTCGTCCGACTGCGCCTCGGCAATCAGCGATCTGAACACGCTGCCCGACGATGTGTCGCGCCAGTGCGCAAACAAGCTCTTCAGGAAGCCGACGAGGTCCTGCTCAAGGTTCCCGGTGTCGGGATTGTCGACACGCTTTTGCCGCTGGTAGACGTCGAGCAGCAGAGCGGCCTTGCTTGGCCACCAGCGATAGATCGTCGGTTTTCCGGCGCGCGCCCGCCGCGCCACCGCCTCGATGGAGAAGCCGGAATAGCCGGCTTCGACCAGTACCGCTTCGGCGGCATCGAGAATGGCATCGGCGCTTTCGGGGCTGCGCCGTGCGCCGGCTGATTTGCGCCCGGGATCGGTGGTTTCGCCCATCTCGTCTTCCTTGCCGACGATCTCAGCAGCCATCATACACAGCCCCTTGACGAAACGAAACGATCCGTTTCATATGTAACGGAACGTTCCGTAACGATAAGGAGAACAGCAATGACCTCGACTGTCGCCACGCGTTTTTCGCGCTTGCGCTTCGCCCTGCTGGTGCTGCTCGGCGTCTACCCGCTGATCACTGCCATTTTGTACATGGTTTTTCCGCTGACCAAGGAGTGGCAAATCTGGCAGCGTACACTGGTCATCGCGCCGCTGATGGTCTCGATCATGATCTGGGGACTGATTCCGGGCGTGCAGCCGGCGTTTCGCGGGTTCATTAACCCAGCGGTCCGGTGATGTTCATTCCAGCGCCTGCGACGTTTCCGACGCAACGCGCCACTCGCCGTCGGCCAGCACGAGTTCCAGCATGACCCGTGCCTTGCCGGTCAGCCGCTGCGCCGAGTGGTCCTTCGGCACATAATCGTAGGTCATGGCGAAAACCGCATCGGCGCGGTCCTTGCCGTGCGGCGTCACCTCAAGGCTGCCGGGCTCAAGACCGAACGACCACGACGCCCATTGCGCGAACCAGTCAGTCTTGACCTTGACGATGGCCTCGCTGTCGTAGCGCGTGCCGTAGATGGTGGCCGACGCACCGTAAAGCCGCTTGACGGTCTCGCGCATCGCCTTGGCATCAGGCGCCAGATAGTCGTGGCGCAGAAACTGCTCGATGGCGCCCTTGTCGCCGACGGAGCGTTCGAGCGCTACGACCTCAGACGCGGGCGCCGGGGTGACGGCCGGTTTCGGTTGCTGGGCACTGTCTCCGCCCGGCACAAATTCGAAACGCTCGAGCAGCGATCCCTGCTCCCAGGGACGCTGCGCCTCGCGCGTTGCGGAAACGACATCGCGGCGCACCGCGATCATCATGTCGTTGATGCTCTGTCCGGGCTCCGCCATATGCCGCAAAAGTGCCGCCGCAAAGGGCGAGTTGCGCCCCGTCCCGTCCATTGCCACAGCGCCGGGCGCCGTCGAGAAGGCAATGAATGAACCGCGTGTCGACTGGAACTGGGCGAGGCCGGCGAGAGCCGTCGCCGAGCGCGTCGTGGCGCTGCGGCTGAGACTTCGCGCAAACGGGTTGTTGCGGCAGGCATCGAGGAAGACCAGGCTGACCTTGGTCTGCTGCTCCATGATGTCGAGGACCTCGTCGATCGGCACGGCCTCGAGCTGGAGCTTGACCGGCATGTCCAGCCTGGCGTCGACCGGCACGATGAAGTTGCGCCCGTCGACCTGCAGGCCGTGGCCGGCATAGTAGAACAGCCCGGCACCGGCGCCCTGCAGCGCATCGGAGAATTCGCCGATCTTGCGTTCGAGCTCGCGCTTGCCGAGATCGTTGCCTTCGATCACTTCGAAACCGATGGCGCGCAGCTTGTCGGCAATGTCGAGCGCATCGTTGACGGGATTGGCCAGCGTGCCGGCTTTGGCGTAGCTGCCGTTGCCGACCACAAGCGCCACGCGCCGCGCCGTCTGCGCATCCGCGCGCAGCAGCAGAAAGCCCAGAAACGCCAGTGCCAAGACCACAAGCCTGCCCATGGGGCAGGATCATAGCGCTATCGGCCGCAGCGATGCCAACAAATTTGCAACAGCCCTGCTTGCGGCATGAGGCAGTGTCAGGCGTCCGGCACCCGTAACGGCTGTGAAAACGGCTTGCGCCGACGCGCGCTATCGGGCAAACCGGCGTTCCTTTCGCGATTTTCCCGCCCGGGGTCTTCCATGTCCGCACAGGTTTCGCCGCTCGCGCCGAAGAAATATGCCAAGATGCCGACCATCGAGGGCGTGCGCATCGCCACCGCCGAGGCCGGCATAAAATACAAGAACCGTACCGATCTGCTGGCCATGGTGTTCGACGCCGGCACCACCGTCGCCGGGGTGTTCACCAGGTCGAAATGCCCCTCGGCGCCGGTCGACTTCTGCCGGCAAAACCTCACGGCGGGCAAGGCGCGCGTTCTGGTCGTCAATTCCGGCAATGCCAATGCCTTTACCGGCCAGAAGGGCCGCGCTTCGACCGCACTCACGGGCGAGGCGGCGGCGAAGGCGGCCGGCTGCACGCCAGGCGAGGTGTTCCTGGCCTCGACCGGCGTCATCGGTGAACCGCTCGATACTGGTAAGTTCAGCCACCTGCTGGCCGGGCTGATCAAGGACGGCAAGCCGGAATTATGGACCGAAGCCGCCAAGGCAATCATGACCACCGACACCTATCCCAAACTGGCGACCGCGACGGTCAAGCTCGGCAATGCCGACGTCACCATCAACGGCATCGCCAAGGGCGCGGGGATGATCGCGCCCGACATGGCGACGATGCTTTCCTTCATCGCCACCGATGCGCCGATCGCAGCACCGGCGCTGCAGGATCTCTTGTCGCGCGGCACGGCCAAGACCTTCAACGCGGTCACCGTCGACAGCGACACCTCGACCAGCGACACGCTGCTGATGTTCGCCACAGCTGCTGCCGCCAGGCGTGGCGCGCCGGCGATTTCCGACCCCAAGGATGCGCGCCTCGGCGCGTTCCGCCGTGCCCTCGGCAAGGTGTTGAAGTCGCTGGCGCTACAGGTGGTGCGCGACGGCGAGGGCGCCCGCAAGCAGGTCGAGGTCACCGTCACCGGGGCCAAATCGGCCCGCTCGGCCAAGCGCATCGCGCTGTCGATCGCCAATTCGCCGCTGGTCAAGACGGCAGTCGCCGGCGAGGACGCCAATTGGGGCCGTGTCGTCATGGCCGTCGGCAAGGCCGGCGAACCGGCCGACCGCGACCTTCTGTCGATCTGGTTCGGCGACAACCGCCTGGCATATCAGGGCGAGCGCGACGCCGCCTATTCCGAAGCGGCGACTTCGGCGTATATGAAGCGCGACGAGATCCGCATCCGCGCCGATATCGGCATCGGCCGCGGCAAGGCGACGGTGTGGACCTGCGATCTCACCAAGGAATATGTCGCCATCAATGGCGATTATCGGAGCTGATGACATTGGCTTCCAGACATCCGGCAAGCGTGTTGGCGATCGTGCGCCGCTACGAGGCGGCTGGCTTTCGCGCCTGGCCGGCGGCCGCCGTCCATTATGACGGCACCTGGGTCGTGCGGCTGACGGCCGGCCATCCGGCCAAGCGGCTGAATTCGGTCAATCCGCTCGATCCGGGCGACATCCAGCACATTGCCGAGCGCATCGGCCGCGCCAGCCGTCGCTTCGACGCCTATGGCAGGCCGCTGACCTTTCGCGTCTCGCCGCTGTCTGGGCCGGATCTCTCAAAGTACCTCGACGGCGAGGGCTGGAGCACATTCGCGGAGTCGCTGGTCATGCGGCTGCCGCTGGCGGACGCCATGCTCGACGACGCCATGGACCAGATTCCGTTGAAGGACATCAGCCGTTTCATCGGCGCAGCGCTCAAGGTGAGCGGTTCGGACGTGTCGCTACGGCCCGGCCTGTCGGAGATCATTGGCGCCATCCAGCCGGAGGCCGGGCTGTTTGCGCTGGAGAACGGCAGCGAGCCGCTGGCAACGTTGATCTGCGTGCATGACGGCGACCTTGCCGGGCTGTTCGAGATCGCCACCGACAGATCGGTGCGCAACCAGGGCCATGGCCGCCACCTCATCCGATCGGCGCTGAAATGGGCGCGACTGCGCGGGGCGCGGGAAGCCTGGCTGCAAGTCGAGGCGGACAACGCGCCGGCGCTGGCGCTTTACCGTTTGCTCGGATTCGACGAAGTCTATCGCTATCACTATCGCCGGCCACAAGGCGCATGAGCGGCTCAGACACGGTCGGCAAGCGCCTGCTCCTGGTTGCGGCCTGCGCGCTAGTCGATGCCGACGGGCGCGTGCTTTTGGCGCAGCGGCCCGAAGGCAAGCAACTCGCCGGCCTATGGGAGTTTCCGGGCGGCAAGGTCGAGCCCGGCGAAACGCCGGAACAATGCCTGATCCGCGAACTGTATGAGGAGATCGGCATCGAGACCGATATCCCTTGCCTGGCACCACTCACCTTTGCCAGCCATTCCTACGATGATTTTCACCTGCTGATGCCGCTGTTCGTCTGCCGTCGCTTCCGCGGCATTGCCCAGCCGAAGGAACGGCAGGTGCTGAAATGGGTGCGGCCGCGCCAGATGCGCGATTTTCCAATGCCGCCGGCCGATGCCCCGCTGATCCAGTTCCTCATCGATCTGCTGTAACGGCCGATCTCCCGTAAACCGGGCAGCTCCGCGAAGCGATATCAGCAGCGTTAATGAAAGATTTATCTGGCCGTGAAAAATTGACGCAAAGCGGTTACGCCGATTCCACCGCTGGGGAGCGATTTGCATGAGCTTCGACAAGGACTGGGACTTGCCTTGGCCCGATCGCCTTCCTGGCGCCGCCAATGCTGGCATGGGAATATTGCGCATCGCCCTTTTGTTCGGCTCGGCCGCGGTGGCTCTGGCCTTGATCGCGACACCCTACCTCGACAGCCGGACCCGATCGCAGTTTGCCCGCGATGGGCTTGATACAATGAGCACCGGCTCGATCGGCCAGCGCGACAGCTATACGCTGCGCAAGAGCGTGCTGCAGCCGCTGCCCAGTTCGGTTTGCGTCATTCGGGCCGATGGCAGAAGCAGCGGTGACTGCTGACGTCCTCAACAGATATCTGAAGCGCGTCGCGTTCGACCGGCCTCGTGCGACGCGCTTATGTTTCGATGCATGTCGTTATCGCAAAACCGCTGCACACTTTTGCGCGACATGCATTGGAATGCAGCTGTTTCACCGCGCGTTAAGCCTGTCACGTTAACCTTTCTTAACGGGTCGGCGCTAGGTTCCGGCAAGAGGGATGGGCGCCCATGAAAATCTTGCTGCAACGATTTTTAGAAGACGAGAGGGGTGCGACGGCTATCGAATATGGTTTGATCGTGGCCGTGCTGTCGCTTGCCATTGTCACAGGCATCGGCCAGGCTGCCGGTGCGATCGAGTGGCTGTTCAGCGACAACAGCAGCAGGCTTGCCAACGCATTTGCGCAGTGATTCGCTCGGCTGTTGCGCAGGGCTACGCTTAGCTTTTTGCGCAGGGATACGCTCAGGGGCCGCCGGGGTTTTCCAGGATCGTCTTCAGCGATATTTTTGCGGAGCCCGGCTTCAGCGGTTTTTGCTGAGAGGCATCGGGCGCCCAGCCTGACATCCAGACCACCGAGAAGCTCGCCCTGACGCGGCCATCGGCATCCGAAAACCGCTCTGCATAGATTTCGGCGGCGCGCGCGAACAGCGCTCGGGTGCCCGGCCGTCTGCTGCGGTCGACAAGCGCGCTGGTCTCGCCCATTGCGCGCAGGTCGGCGACAAGGCCAAAGAGGGAATCGTAGCGCACCGTAATCGTCTCGACGTCGGCAACCGGCAGCGCCAGGCCGGCGCGCTGCAGCAGCGCGCCGGCGTCGCGGACATCGGTGAACGGGATCACACGCGGGCTGGCACCGCCGTAGAGCTCGGTCTCGGCGGCAAGCAGGCTTTCGCGCAGTTCGGAGAGCGTGCCTATGCCGGCGAAGGCGCCGAGGAAAAGCCCGTCCGGTTTCAGCGCCCGGCGGATCTGCACCAGCATGCCGGGAATGTCGTTCATGGCCTGCAGCGACAGCAGCGAGACAGCGAGATCGAGGCTTTCCGGCTCGAACGGCACGGTTTCCAACGGCGCCACCACTCCTGGCCGGCCGTCGAGGAAAGCGGCGTCGGCCTCGACGCGCACGTTTTCCGCTACCTTGCCGCTTTCTGCGAGCACCTCTGCTGCTGCCGGCGTCTGGCAAAACAATGAGGTCGCCTTGCCGAACTTGCGTTCGACGGCGCCGAGCCGGTCGGCAAGATCCTCGGCCGCCCGCCGCATGAGGAAATCCGCCCCGGCGATAGGGCGGGCCAGTGCCCGGTGCTTGCGCGCCAGCCAGAGCGAGGTGTCGATTACGGGCTGCAATGGGCAGGTCCTTGTGCTTCGCTCTCTGATATAGTGATGCGGAGGACCAACCACGTGGCCGATCCCATGCCAGAGATCAAGCGTATTGCGATCAAGAGCATTGCCCGCAAGGCATTGGGCTGGCCGGCGCGCCTGTTGTTCCCGCCGGTCTGCGCCGGCTGCCGCCGCCATGTCTCGCAACCCGGCGTGTTGTGCGGCGCCTGCTGGCCGAAACTCAGGCTGCTGGAACGGCCATGGTGCCCGGTGATGGGCACGCCGTTCACCCACAATATGGGTGAGGGGTTCCTGTCGGCGGAGGCGATAGCCGACCCGCCGCCATTCGAGCGCGCGCGGGCGGCGGTTGCCTATTCCGGCGTTGCCCGCCAGATGGTGCAAGGGCTGAAATATCAGGACCGCACCGATCTGGCGCCGTGGATGGCGCGCTGGATGCTTCGCGCCGGTGCCGAGCTCATCGCCGAGGCCGACGTGGTCGTGCCGGTGCCGCTGCACTGGCGGCGCTTCTTCAGGCGGCAGTTCAACCAGTCGGCGGAACTGGCGCGGGCGGTGGCGCAGCTCGGCGATCGGCCCTTCGCGCCATCAGCCATCAAGCGCGTCAAACTCACGCGCCAGCAGGTCGGGCTGGAGCGGCGGGAACGCGAGGAAAATGTGCGCGCCGCATTCACAGTGCCTGATGAAGCGGAGATCGAAATCGCCGGCCGCCGGGTGCTGTTGATCGACGATGTCTACACCACCGGCGCCACGGTCCGTGCGGTCGCCAGGGCGTTAAAGAAGGGCGGTGCCGGCGCAATCGACGTACTGACCTTCGCGCGCGTGCTGCCGGGGGACTTTCGGGCCGACGAATCGGCGCCTATATAGCCTAGATGACAGCGGAACGAGGCAGGGTTGCTGACCGATGGTCGATGTGACGATCTACACGCGGATGATGTGCGGCTATTGCACCGCGGCCAAGCGGCTGCTCGACAGGAAGGGTGTCGCCTATACCGAGCACGACGCCTCCTTCTCGCCGGAACTGCGCCGGGAAATGATTTCCCGGGCCCACGGCCGTTCCACCTTTCCGCAGATATTCATCGGCGACACGCATGTCGGCGGCTCCGACGATCTCCACGAATTGGAGGCGGAAGGACGGCTGGACAAATTGCTCGCCAACGGCTCGGCCAGATAAGGACATGACGATGGGTGGTTTCAAGGCGGCGGCGATCCAGATGCGTTCGGGAACCAGCCCGGAGCGCAATGCGGTCGATCTGGAACGGCTGGTGCGCGAGGCGGCAGGTCTTGGCGCGACCTATATCCAGACGCCGGAAATGACCGGCGCGCTGATCCGCGACAGCCAGGCGCGGGCCGCTTCCTTCACCTCCGAAGACAAGGACATCGTCGTCTCGACGTCGCGGCGGCTGGCCAAGGAACTCGGCATCTTCCTGCATATCGGCTCGACCGCCATTCTGCGCGCCGACGGCAAGCTTGCCAACCGCGCCCTTCTGTTCGGGCCGGACGGTGCCACGATTGCCACCTACGACAAGATCCACATGTTCGACGTCGATCTCGACAATGGCGAGAGCTGGCGCGAATCCGCCGCTTATGAGCCGGGCACGGAGGCTGTCGTCACCGAAATCGATGGCGCGAAGCTGGGCTTTGCCGTCTGCTACGATCTGCGCTTCCCGCAGCTGTTCCGCGCCGAGGCGCTGGCCGGCGCCGATCTCCTTTCGGTGCCCGCCGCCTTCACCCGCCAGACCGGCGAAGCGCATTGGCACGTGCTGCTCAGGGCGCGTGCCATCGAGAACGGCGCCTATGTCGTTGCCGCCGCGCAAGGCGGCGTGCACGAGGACGGCCGCGAAACCTATGGCCATTCGCTGATCGTCGATCCCTGGGGCCGCGTCATCGCCGAGGCGGCGCATGACGAGCCGGCGGTGATCGTCGCCGAGATCGACCCGGCGCAGTCAGTCGCTGCGCGCAAAAAGATACCGAATCTCAAAAACGCACGCGATTTTGCCGTAAACGCCGGTTTGGCGCAGGCGCCGCGTCTCAGGGGTGCCGCCTCTTGATCCGCTTTTCCCTGATCTGCGAACACGAGCACGAATTCGAAGCCTGGTTCCGCAGCAACGACGATTTCGACACCCAGAAGAAGCGCGGCTTCGTCGACTGCCCGACCTGCGGCTCGCACAGGGTCGACAAGGCGCTGATGGCGCCTGCCGTCTCCACCGGGCGCAAGCGCGAAAGCATCGCGCTGGCCATGGGCGAGGCGCAGAAGCAGGCGCTGGCGCAGCTCAAGGCCATGGCCGACAAGGTGCGCGAGAATGCCGACTATGTCGGCGACAAATTCGCCGAGGAAGCGCGCAAGATCCATTTCGGCGAAAGCGATCCGCGCGGCATCTATGGCGAGGCGACGCTGGGCGAGGCCAAGAGCCTCGCCGACGACGGCGTCGAGTTCATGCCTATTCCAAGTTTCCCCGACGACCGCAACTGAGGAAAGTCTTGCCCCATCCGGAGAAGACTGAAAAGCGGCGTGGTTCAGAGATAGTGATCCGTGTTTTCAGCTGGTTGGCTATAAAGTCGATCGACAAGAGAACGATCGATGGGTTGCCAGTTTTCTATAATGGCGAGAGCGGTGGGAAAGATGCAGATAAGGTTGCCGCCGCGCTGCGATTGATTCAAGAATTTGACCCTGTTCGATACAGCCGTCTGGTCCGCGATCTCAAACGGATCTGGATCACAATCAATCCAGGTGCCGCTGCGCAATTTGTGAAATCGACTTCGACTTGCGAGCTTGATCGGCGATTTGTTCTAGGCGAGCACACGCTGACCGACCAGATCGCCAGCGCGATAGTGCATGAGGCGACGCATGCGCGTCTCCATCAGCGAGGCATTGGCTATGAGGAGGAATTGCGCCACCGGGTGGAGTGGGTTTGCATGAGACGTGAACTGGCTTTTGCGGCGAAACTGCCGGACGGGGCGAGTATTCGTCAATGGGTCGAAGCTCGACAAACGGAACCCTCGGATTTTTCCAATGTAGCGATGAATGGTCGGCAAATTGATAGCGCGCGTGATGCCTTGCTCCATCTCAATGCTCCAGGTTGGCTGGCAGACTTGATCGTCTTTTTCGCCCGGCGGCGATATCAGAGGCGTATCAGGCGACAAGAAGCTGAAGCGCATTTCGACAAGCGAAAATGATGCTCCGTTTCGCTTGTGGGGATTCGCTTCCGCCCAGAGCGGCGATGCCGCCGCCCCCTGCACAAGCGTCCGCAATTTCAGGCCGAGCAGCAAGGATGGGCCTCGCGGGTAATCGTTTCGCTGCTTCTTTCGTGCCCACTGCTTGACGGGCTTGCTTCACTTGACGGGCTTGCTTCCGCATAGGCTGCAAACTGGCGTTCAAGCGCCTTGACCGCACTGCTGCGCCAACCCTCCGCCACGGATTCCGACATGGGATCGGGGAAGATTTCCTCCTCGCCGTTCTCCACGCCGTCCAGGATCGCTCGCGCAACAGACTCCGGAGAGGCCTTCGGGATGTCCAGGCCCCGTGTCATGTCCGTGTCCACGGGGCCGGGAAGGACCCTGTGGACGCTGACACCCCGTCCGGCCAAGAGGGTGCGCAACGACTGTGACAGTGAGAACGAGGCCGCCTTCGAGATCGAGTAAGCCGGACTGAACGGCACGGCGGCAATCGAGGCCAGCGACAGAATGTTGACGATGGCTCCCCGCGACCGGGCCAGCAACGGCAGCAGAGCCTGGGTCACGTCATACGCGCCGAAGAGGTTTACGGCGAGCTGTTGTTCGAGCACGCGACGGTCGCTGAGGTCGTCGAAGGGCGATACGCCGGCGTTGTTGATGAGGATATCGAGAGCATCGATTTTCTCGACGGCCTCCCGGATCTGCGCGGCGTTCGTTACATCCATGGTCAGGGACGTTACACGCCGGTCGGGGTGAGCCATGGCTTGGCGGGTTGCGGCATAGACGCGCTTTACGCCTCTGCTCAGGGCTTCCTCGACCAGTGCCCGACCGATGCCCCGATTGGCTCCAGTCACCAGGATAGTTGTGCCTTCGATCTTCATTGCGTCTCTCCTAGTGCTTATCGTTGTGTTCGAGCTCAGTGCATAATCGCGCCGCAACTCAGGTGCGCCGCAACTCAGGTTGGCTACAGTCGCCATTCTCGATACGACTGGTTGGTGAGATGGACTTAGCGCCGGATGTCGAAGCCATGGGAGTGACAAGTGTGACGGGATTCCGATGGACTCGCTGATCACGGCCGCGGCGCATGCGCTCGCGGCGGGCGATCCGCTCGGCGCCTTGAAACGGGTTGCGCTGCGCGACGATGCGCCGGCCCTTGCGTTGCGCGGTATCGCGATGGCGCAGCTTGGCGACCTGAATAGGGCGAAGGTTCTTCTCAAGAGGGCGGCGCACGCATTCAGCCCGAGGGAGGCCGTGGCCCGCGCGAGGTGTATCGTCGCCGAGGCCGAGATCGCGCTCGTCTCGCGCGACCTCGCCTGGCCGGCCAAGGCACTCGACACCGCGCGGGCGACGCTTGAAAAGCATGGCGACCGCGTCAACGCCGCGCATGCGCGCAACCTCGAAGTTCGGCGCCTGCTGCTGATTGGTCATCTAGACGAAGCCGAGCGCAGGCTGGACGGCTTCGATCCCTCGCCGCTGCCGCCGGCATCGCGGGCCGCCCACGAGCTGGCTGTCGCCGGCATCGCCATCCGCCGCTTGCGGACCGGTCCTGGGGGGGGGGCCCGCCCCCCCGCGGCGGGGGGGGGGGGGGGGGGCCGGGGGGGCCCCCCGCGGGCCGCGGGGGGGGGGGGGGCGGGGGGGGGGGGGGGGGGCGGGGGCGGGCGGGGGGGGG
>NZ_JAMYVG010000012.1:0-172455 GCF_040323855.1 Mesorhizobium sp. M0028 | reverse complement strand
TTGACTTCGAGGAGACCGATGCTGGCGAGCGCGTAGAGGAGCCGCGACAGACGATCGGGCTCGACTTTGAGCGCGGCCCCAAGGCCGTCAGCGGTCACCGCGCTGCTCCCGAGCCGGGTGAAGATGCCGAGGTCCAGCCCGGCGCGAAGCGCCAAGGCCGCGGGCACCGCTGCGATCAGTTTGTCGATCCGATCAGAACCAACCATGCCACATCTCCTTGCGCAATCCAGGACCGAGTTTGAGGCTCGGAAGATCGGATTGGACCGAGGCGGCGCTGTCCTCACCTATCCAAGCTGAAGAGTTGTGCGACCGACCGTGAAAAACACGCCGCACTCTACAGCACGACCGGTCTATCAGGCATTGCACCACGCCAGTGGCGTGGAATTGGGTTGGGCTGTACCCGGTGCGCGGGTTTGTGAAAGATCATACCCGCGCCGCTGCTTAGCTACTGAAATTTGGGACTTCAAAATGCCGTTCAAACGAGCCGTCCATACCATTCCGATCTTCATCGCGGTGACTTTCACCAGATCTTGGCTTCGCAGCGCGCTACCGGAAAGAAGATATCGATAGCCGTTGATGGTCATCCAGTGCGCGCGCGCTAGATGCGTCTGCCAGGCTGTGAAGGCCCGCTCCGGCTCCTTGTCCGAATCCACGTGCAGAACGATCCTAGAAACTTCCCTCCAATCGGCCCCTTCGTCAGAAGCATCAAGCATAAAGGTAAGCAGGTGCTCTTCGTCGTAGCCAGGCGCCTCGTCGGCAACGTCGGTGTCTAGCAAGGGCTTGAGCATGGCCCAAGAGAAAAACGCACCCGTGGCAAAGCGTCAAGCGAGAAAAGCTCGCCAGCACGCTATCGTAATCACGATCAGATTGCGCACCAACTCCGGATGCTGGATGGCCGTTCTGAAGCGCCGAGGCACCCGAACAGCCGGGGATGTCTGCCTGGCGATGCCGAGGGCGCGAGAGTTCGGCGATATCATCGCCGCTGCTTCCGCGGGCTCATGCGCGTGTCGCGCAGACCGGTCCGGCTGTAGCCTTCGACGTCAATGGGACGCTGACCTGGCACTTCTCAGACAGCGGGCCCAGTGATCTGGGCCTCGTTCCTGCCGCTGCCGATCGGTGGCATTGTGTCGGACCTCGACCCCGCCGAATAAGCTGCTGTTGCATTGCTTCATCAGCAGGCTGCCGACCTCGAGCGCCTCCCAACCTTGTCTGGAGCTGATGAAAGCGAAGCGTGCCGGTTGATATTTGCAACGAATGAGGTTTGTTGGCGAAACGACGAATTGTTTGCCTGATTCCGAAATAAACAGCTCATCCGTTTCAACGCGTGCCATTAGACAAGAGGAAAACTCGATGAACGTTTCTCCGGACCGAAACAACCAGGCTGATCTCACATCAATTACGGCCGACATCGTTTCCGCCTACGTGTCGAACAATCCCTTGCCGGTCGGCGAGTTGTCGAAGCTGATTGGGGACACCTATGTTGCTTTGCAAGGGATCGGCACGCCTGTCGTTCCGGCCGCAGTCAAGCTGGAGCCGGCGGTGTCGATCAAGAAATCAGTGTCACCTGATTTCATCATCTGCCTGGAAGACGGGAAGAAGTTCAAATCCCTCAAGAGGCACATCGGAGTTCATTACAATTTAACGCCCGACGCGTACCGCCAGAAATGGAGCCTGCCGTCCGACTATCCGATGGTGGCGCCGAACTACGCAGCCACCCGCTCGGCTCTTGCGAAATCAATTGGGCTCGGGCGCAAGGCGGCGCCCGCACCAGCAGCGGCAGAAAAACCAAAACGAGCTGCTCGCGCCGCGGCGGCGACAACAACCGCAACGGCCGTCAAGTCGCCGGTGAAGAAGGCGCGCAAGGCACTCGTCAAAGCGTAGCGTGCTGCACCCGATAAGGAGCTCCAAGCAGTGTCGTACCTGAACGTGGCGAAGCCCGCCTTTTGCGACGGGGCTCCGTGTTGGGGCGGATCACTCTGCGGCGCGGCGGGAAAATGATGAGCGAGAACTCGTTTTTTGTCTGGGTATCGACCACGCTTGCATAAATCGGAGCAGGAAAGCTTGGATCGTCGAGCTTGACCGAGTGATATTCGCGGCTTTCGCGACGTCTTCCATGCGGTGCCGACGCGCTCGTTCTGATTGACCTGCTTCCGGCCCGCTCAGATGAACCTCGCGGGTAGGGTGGAGGCGCTGGCCGGCTTCGGGCTTAGCACGGGCGACATTGCCTGCGTGCTCGCCACAGACGAGCAGGTTTAAGGCGACCTATGCCCATAAGCTCGAGAGCGGCGCCATCAAGGCCGACGCACGGGTCGCCGAGAACCTATACCGCAAGGCGAGCGGTGAAGGTCGAGGGCCGTCACTGAAGCAATCTTCTGGCTGAAGACCAGGGCGCGCCGGAAGGAGACGTCGATCCATGAGCTAGAGGGAGACACATCAGTGACCTTCGTCACCACCTTCAGCGCTGGTCCAGCTTCTTCGCAGTCTCCCGCTGCTTCGATTCGATCTCGTCCAGTACTGCTTCTGGCGCAATGTCTCTCTTAATCTCGCCGACTTCTATATCGCTTAAGGCTGGTTTTACACTCAACCGATCCGCTATTGAATCGACAAGTTCAGTAAGCTTTGTGAGTTCGTGCTCCGTTAGCAGGCTCACCTGAAGGTCCAGATCCGCCCGTTTATCTGCGGCAACTGACATCCGGTTTTGGCTGATCAGTACAAAGGTCGAGAGGAATATGGCCTCGACGGAAGCTACCATAGCCAATATCACGAATGTCGGATCAAATGGCGGAGTGATCGGTATCCAGCCCAAGTTCAAGACGATCCAGCCGCCATACACGGCCAAGTGAAGGTACACGAAACGCATACTGCCCGTAAAAGAAGTAATCGCCTCAGCGATTTTCTCTTCCAAAGTTGCATCGCTTGCTTCCTTCGCCCGGCGCTCCTCAATCGCTTGGATATTGCGTTTCAGTGTTTGGCTGAGTTCAGTCGGAGGTGGCGGAGGCAACGTTGGAGAATCCATGGAACACCCGTTGGATAGCTATCGGTCCTGCCACTCAGGGCAACGTACAAAATCATGGGTATTCGACTTTGTTCCCGACTAGAGCCATCTAATCATTGGCTCCGCTTTTTACCGGGGCCCGGGGTCTTAGACGCTTGGCGCCACCAAACGGTGGGTTGCAGTTTGCGCACCCTTGGGGAGGTCAAGTTGCCGAGCGCAGTGGTGTCTCCACGCGGCGGTAAGGCCGCTCGGGACTGGGCATCGAGGCTCAGCGCACCGCGGTCGTCCAGGGGGTGCTACGGCCCTCTGTTTAGGGCTCGGAGTGCCCGATGGGTTCCGCCTCTACATCGTGACGCGTGCCCCTCATGGGAACATCGCCCAGGACCGATGAGCACCACGTGCTGCAGCCTTCCGACTGATCCTTCCCGGCAATCGCCGTCACGACTATACCGAATGCAAGCGAAATGGCGAGGGCGACACCCATTGGGAGATGATGCATGCCTGCCCGCCTACCGAGCGCTTGGAAGACGGTCGATGGAACGTTTGGAGATAGTCCCATCACCCGCCTCAACATGCCTAACGAACCGTTATGCGGCTGGCGGCACGGTGCTGCTTGATCGAACCATCGTCGCAGGCGGGGGTTCTGCCCAAGACAACAAAAGCCCGCCGACCGAAGCCGACGGGCCAAGTGCAACCAACAGCTGATCACAATTTGCTGTCTGGCCGGAGTACAGGCACCAACACGCGAAAGGGCCGAAAGTTCCGCAGATGCTAATATACAACATGTGCGAGGCTGGCCCGGAATTCCGGTGGGAGATCCGACCCAGCGGAACCTTTCAGAGCCGCATGCCTTGTCCCTTTTGGATGAAGGAGACGACAAATGAGCCTTGACATAGGAAAGGTCGCCATAGCGTTGCTTGGCCTGCTTGCCTACAAGAACAAGGACAAGATCGGCGAGCTGATCGCGGGAAAGAGATCGACAGATCCCAATAGTGCCGGCTCGCCCGGCGGCCTCGGCGACATCCTGGACCGCCTCAGGAATGCAGGTGCCGGCGACCAGGTTGATTCGTGGGTAAGTAAAGGATCAAACCGACCCGTTCAGCGGGAGCAGGTTGAAAAAGCAATCGACCCGCAAACGTTGAACGATCTGGCCGAGCAGACCGGATTGTCCCATGACGAGCTTCTCGATCGGCTCACAAGAGAACTCCCTGACGCAGTGGACAAGCTCACTCCCGACGGCCAGTTGCCACCGAGCAAAGGTCCAAGTCTCCTGGACGAGGTCCCAAGGACTGGTCGCACTTAGCGCCACCTCGCCACGACATGTCAGGTCATCCCGGGTCGCTATCGCTCGCGGCCCTTCGCGAACGCGGCTTTGAATGCCGCAAAGGTCTCTGGCGGAACACCCTCAAACTCGTACCGCTTGCCGCTGGCCACGAACCACACCGAAAGTACCTTCCGCTCGGGATCGTACTCCGTTTTGCGAATCGAGGTAGAGGGCATAAAGGATCAACGAGCGGAAAAGCCGTCGCGTTCCTCGTCTTTGATGGCGGGGCGCAAAGGAAGCCCGGCGGCGCGACCGTCCCTCTAGTTCAGCGCCGGCGGCTGCCCTGGCCTGAAACTTTTCAGAGCGGCAGCGATGCCCATCATGATGGACGGGTCAGGAAAGTCGAGCAAGCGCAACGTGCCCGGCTCCTCGCCGCAAACGCAACGGATTGGCACGATTTGGTAGTCATCGTCGAACGGCGTGCCGCAGCCGTTTGCAAGAAAATCATATTCCGGGAAGCAGGCCTTCAGGAATGCTTCGACCTCGCGCAACACCGCTTCGGACCGAGCCCCTGAAGGTGGCAGGATGACGAAGCTATCGACCTCGTCGCTTGCCGGAGTACCGGAAGTATTGATGGCAGTAAGCATGAAGAACCCGACATAGCTCCTGGCGACTTTGGAACCAAACGCGGCATCTCGCGCGTTCCGTGAGGCTGCCCGCCGCCGTATGCCGGCGGCGGGCGCATCGTCCGCTACCATGATTGGCGGCTGTACCAGTCATCGACGTCGGATCGGACCCTGTCCTTTTCGATGCCGTAGCGTTCCTGAATTTTGCCTTCGAGCTGGTCACGCTTTCCGGCAATTAGATCGAGATCGTCATCAGTGAGCTTGCCCCACTGTTCTTTAACTTTGCCTTTGACCTGCTTCCAGTTTCCTTCCACGCGGTTCCAGTCCATGGTTTTCTCCATCAGGCGGGATCGCCATAGTTACGAAACGATTGTCACCGGTTTTGGTTCTACGAAACGAAAGGCTTCCCGATCAGTTGCTTGGATCGGCTGAACGCAAAAAGCCCGCCGCACCTTTTCGGCACGGCGGGCTTCAGGTAGAAAATCAGTCGTAGATCTTAAAAGTTTTGCGGGTACCTGGATCAACCAGGACGGTTCGTCCCTCGGCAACTACATAGCGGTACTGAACGTCCGGCACTTCGTAAAGCTCTGACTGTGTCGGGCAGAGCGGTGCCAATGTTGAGCTCAGCACAGGGAAGGCTCAGGGATGCTATCGGCTTCTTCTTTACATATTCCCGGATCACCATGTCTTGCTCAGGCTGAATGATGACGTCCTGAGCGGCGGCGGTTCCGATACCTACGAATAGAAAGATTCCTGTGGCAGCAGATAAAAGTTGCTTTCCCATATAGCAATCCTCCAGCGAGGCAACCTTCCGCTACGGTGCTTGATGCTTCCGTGAGAGGCTACTTACCTAAACGGGCAGAAGGACTTGTTGGAGCGCTCCTCGCCTGGGCCAGATCCAAGGGCCTCAAGCTCGCTGATCTCTTGGGCCGGGGGCATGGTGCCGATGCGGTCCCAGAACGCCTTTCGCTTCTCCGCCAGCGGGTCAGCCTTTGGATCGAGCTTGTCGCCCACCTCTTTTCGCCAGCTGAGCTTGTCGGCGTCGGTGTGGATGTAGGGCAGCTGCTGCGCACGAAGCGTCGCCGGCCCGACATACACATGACTTGAGCGGGTCGATCGTCTGCGCCAGGGCCTCCAACGTATACGGATAGTCTTCTGGCGCCTCCGTGAAGCTGAACCCGGGCAGATCGGGCGCGACGACCCGTGCCACTTCCGCCAGCGGGTTGATGACGTCGCGGAAGCTGTACGATGAGCTGGGCTGGCCGTGGAGCAGCAGGACACCGGGCGCATCGCGCCGCCCCGCCTCGCGATCGAACAAGTTCACCCCGTCCACTTCGACCGTATGATGCTTGGCTTTATGAACGTTCAGCATGGCCGTTTTCCGTCTTTGGTTTGCAGCGAGCGAAGAAACCTGATAAATCGGTCAATCCGGTTACGTTTTGTAACCATGTAACGGAATATTAAAGGTTAAGTTCCCTGTCGCGCGATCCCACGGCCTGGGTGCCAGAGCACTTCATAGGCGGCCACGCCGCCCTCGACCTTTCGAACGCCGTGTATGACCGGCGAAACCCGCCCCTGCACAATGAACTCTTCAACTCCCCTCGCGATATCGGGACGTGGTTGCTCGCCGCGGGGTTGGCAGACGAACAGGAAGCAGTGGCCGTTGCCGAGATACGGGATCGGCACTTCCTCCACGAAGTTCGTGACATACGGGAATCGTCATACGCGCTCTTCGACGCGATCGCCTCAAATCTGGAGCCTCCCTCGCAACCGCTTGGTCTTTTATGCTCACGCGCCGCAAACAGGTTGGGAGCCCAGCAAGTCGCGTGGGATGGGACACGGCTCGCTCTGGCGTCTGATCAATGGGAAGACCCAGCCTTGGTGACCGCATTCCTTGCGTTCTTGTCCATCGAGGCGTTTTTTACGCTACCCCGCGCAAGGCTCCGCGTGTGCCCACGATGTGGGTGGCTCTTCGTAGACATCTCACGGGGCGGAAAACGTCGCTGGTGCAATATGCGGGTTTGCGGGAATCGCGAAAAGGTAGCCCGCCATCGGGGCCAAGTGGCATCGTACGAGGTAAGATGACAACGCATCCCGCGCCATGGCCTCATTCGTCGCATATTGTGGGCTCCGGATTCAAACATCATGGCGCGTCGTTGTGCCACCGGCGAGCTCGGCGCGAGCTGACTATTCGTTTGTTACAGGTTTGTTGAGGTTTCCCCCGGCACCGAAGGTGTCCCCGGATGCCAGTTCGCAGAGCTGGCGATCAGTGCAGCAAAGGCAAAGACCAAGCTTGCACCGCTGATGCCTGCCCAGCCGGCCTGGGCCCAGCATACTCCAGCGAGACTGGAGCCGGCCGACCCACCCAAGAAGAACAACCCGGTGAAAAGCGCATTCATGCGTCCGCGCGCCTCCGGTCGGACTGTGTTGATGGCGATGCGGCCGAGCACCTGGTCGGCGACAGTACCGAGATTAAGCAGAACCGCCCCAATGGCCAACGCCGCGAGCGACAGCCAGGGGAAGCGATCCGCCTCCCAGAGACCCCAGCCGCCGGAAGTTGGCAATCCGATGAGCACGACGCCGATGAAAGCCGACAGGTGTGCAAATCGCGTTGCGCCATCTGACCAGCCTCGATCGGCGATCCGGCCCGTGAAAGGCGCAATCAACGCAGCGGGTATGCCGACCAGTGCGAAGGCTGCAATGCCAATCTGGTCGAGCCCGAATGGTGGCTCAGCAAGCCTCAGGGCGACCGCCGTCCAGAAAATATTGAAGGCAGCCATCAGCAGGAACTGATAAAGCACGCGACGGCGCAGCAATGGCTCTTCACGGATCAGCTTCCAAAGCGATCCGATGAGAGCGCCGTACTGAAGACCGGTCGCCGGGCGATGAGCCTTGACAACGCGCGCAAGGATCAGGCCGAGCACAGCAACCAATACGGCCATGATACCATAGAATGCACGCCATCCAAGAAACTCGGCAGCCAGGCTTGCGGACGGGCGCGACAGGAGGACGCCCACCACGATGCCGCTCTGCACCGTGCCCACGATGCGGCCCCGATCTTTTTCCGCCGCCAGTCTCGCGATGACCGGAACGAGCATCTGCGCGACCGTGGAGGTGATGCCGACGGAGGTCGAGGCGACAAGAAAAAGTGCCGCCGTTGCGGCAAGCGCGCTGGCAATCAGCGAAAGCACCATGAGGACAAGTGTCAGCCCGATAAGCCAACGGTTCTCCATCAGATCGATGAGCGGGACCAGGAAGATCAGTCCGGCTGCGTAACCAAGCAGTGTGACGGTCGGAACCAACCCCGCCATTTCCGGACCAACCTCGAATGTAGTCCCAATCAAGCCGAGCAACGGTTGAGAGGCATAGAGGCTCAATACGATTGCGGCGATGGCGGCGGTGAAAACTGGGACCAAGCGGCCCTCGGTGGCAGAGGCATTGCTTCTGCCAGGGTAATCGAGAGATGACGTTCCGTGTCTGCGCCGTGGCACGAGTTGGAAGATCAATTGGGAGACCGACATCGGAGATACCCTCTTTGCGAGAAAATGGCCGAAGGCGTCGATGAGATCAGGCGGCCGCGGCCGCCCCGCGCGACGCTGCAGCAAGTTCCTCGAAAAACTGATGCAACGTGCGGGGCTGGCGTCCGAGGATGGCACGCAAGGTCAGGCTGTTTCCGGCGGAACCGAAGTCGGAATAGGACTGAAATACCCGTTCGAGCTGAGCAAGCTGCTCCCCCCGGAAGGGCGGCTTCGCGACAGCGGTCCATTGCTCGAACGTCACCTCGGCTGCCTCCACGGGCCGGCCAAGGGCGACGCTCATCATCCCCGCAATTTCAACGCGATCGTGCATACTTTCTGCCGCAAGCTCGAAAGAGCCGTAGGCGAGCCGGTCGGACGTCAGGGCCTCGGCCGCCACTTCGGCGACGTCGCGGTAGTCGACACGCGCCAGGCGCGCCGTTTTCGCAAACGGCTCGGCAAAGACGCCGGTTTCCACCACGCCTTTCCAAGCAGCTGCCATGTTCTGAAACAGCGTCGCCGGATAGAGGATGGTGTAATCCAAATTCGCGCGGAGAATGGCCTGCTCAACGGGCAGCTTGCTTGCGTGGTTTGCAAGTCGGTTCGCCGGGTGGATAACTGAAGAGAAAACGAACTTGCGGATACCGGCACGCTTTGCGGCCTTGACCATGGTTATGCCTAGGTCCGCTTCATCGGCCACGAACGGCGGTCCGACATGATAGACTCCGTCGACGTTTCTCAGCGCTGCCTTTAGGCTCTCCGGATCTCGAAGGTCACCTGAAGCAATTTCGGTCGCTCCGCTCGCGCGTGCCGTCGCAGCAGCGTACTCACTGCGGACCAACGCCCTCACCGCTATGCCCCGCCGGGCAAGCTCGGCCGCGACGAAGCCGCCGCTGCGGCCGGACGCACCGACAACCAGAACAGTTCGTTTCTTGGGTTCTGACATGAGTTCTTCCTTTCGTAGCGAGGTGGCGTCCCTGCCCCATCGAGTGAAATATCGAGTTCCGCTTTTCGGATGGTAGGCGCGGAAAATGTGATATGGTCTCTCTAAATTTGAGAGATCATCATGGGCGGATTTCGAGACATTGAGGCGTTTCTCGCTGTCGTGGAGCGCGGCAATCTCTCAGCCGCGGCGCGGCACCTCAGCCGCTCCTTGCAATCTTTCAGCCGGTCGCTTGCCGCGCTTGAAACCAGCGTCGGCGTCGAATTGGTCCGCCGAACCACCCACAACACGCAAACGACTGAGGCAGGCCACGACTTTTATCGACGGGTGAAACCGGCACTGTCTGAGATTGTCGAAGCAAAGGCCGAAGCCGGCAAGCGCAGTGCCGAACCTTTCGGACTCCTAAGAGTAGGAGCGCCGGTGCTCTTCGGCCCTACTTACCTGGTACCCGTCGTGGCCCGCTTCATGGAGCGCTATCCGAGGATCGAGGTCGACCTCAAACTGTCGGACCGATTCGTCGATCTCATTGAAGATGAACTCGACCTTGCTGTTCGCATCGGGGAACTCCGCGACTACGATCTCAAGGCCCGGCGCCTTGGAGCGATGCGTCTCGTCATTTTCGGCGCTCCGTCGTATTTCGCCACGTACGGGCGGCCACAACATCCGAAGGAGCTAGCGAACCATCAGTGCATCTTCCGCAACACCGACCGCGATGCTGGAAAATGGCAATTCCTGGAAGCCGGCAAGCAGCTGAGCGTCAATGTGGGTGCGCGATTTCACGTCGACAATGCCGCCGCAAGCCATGCGGCGGTCGCTGCGGGGTTGGGCATCGGTCGGGTACCACTCTGGCAAGTAAGAGACCTGGTAGACGACGGGGCGGTTGAGGTTATCCTGGCAGCGTTCGAACAACCGCCGATCCCGATTCATGTGGTGTGGCCAGCGACCCGGCTTCCACTTGCCAAGATGCGCGTCTTCATCGACTTCCTGGTTCAGAACCTAGTCATTGGGGACAGCGAGCGAAATTGAACCGACATCTGATTTTCTGTTAAGCCTGCCGCCGTTTGTCGCCTTCAGGAGCTCTTTCGAACTAGACTAGGCTGATCGTGCCTCGTACCGGCGGACGCCGAAAAAGCGTTTCGACGCGCCTAGAGACTAGGTGATCCGCGCTGCGAGAAGGATCAGCAGCCGCCTCCTGGCGTGTCTTGGCGATACATGAGGTTACTCTGCAGCAGCCCGTACAAGCTTCGTCACGCCTTCGCCAATGGCGTCGATCGTCGCGGAACTCGGCTGCCGAACGCCCGGTGCTACGTCAGCTTCTAGGCGCTGATGAGGCTTCCGGTTAGCCATTGGAGGTCCGCATGGTGTAACGCTTGGTGCCCGCACGAGATGGCGGGAGCCGGACCGTCTCGATCGTTCAGTGCAGTGCAGTGGGCGCCCGACGACGAAACTCGACTCCCCGGCCCCGCCACGAGGTAGTTGATGCGCTAACTCGGGTTTTCCAAGCGATTTGCTTTGCGCCACTCCTCGTACTCCCCGCGGGCATCGTCATGCAGCGGATAGTAGCGTTGCAATGGGCCCCCCTCCATGAGCTTGGCTCGCGAAAACTCCTCCCAATCGTGATGCTTCTGTGATTCTTCGATCACCTTCGGGGCCATCACGACGGGAAGCACCACCACGCCGTCGTCGTCAGCGACGATGATGTCGCCGGGGATCACCGTGACACCGCCGCAGGCAATCGGAACGTTGACGGCATTGGGATAGATGCTGGTCTGCACATGATAGTTTGGCGTCCAGCCGCGCAGCCATAGGGGTAGATCGAGCTTTTCGACATTGGGCCGGTCGCGCATGCACCCGTCGATGACGATACCCGCCCCGCCCCTGCCCTTGAAATAAGTCGACATCATATCGCCAAAGACACCCGAGCTCATGTCGCCGCGCGCGTCGACCACGACCACATCGCCCTCCTGCGCGTGGTAGAGCACGTGCCGGTGAAGTTGGGTCTCCGGATCGGCATATTCTCCCTCGGTGAACAGGTCCGGCCGCTGCGGCAGGAACTGCAGCGTCAATGCCGGCCCGACGATCGACTTCCCATGGTTTTGCGCCACCGGACCGACCATGTGCGGATTGCGGAAGCCCATTTGGCCAAGCGTGCCGGCAACCGTCGCGGCGCCGATCTCCCTCAGCGCGTCGATCAGGTCTTTAGGCGGCCGCGTGATGTCGGAAGTATGCGTCATTGTCGACTCCGGATGAATGGAACTACCAGTTCGTAACAGAACCATCGCGGCGCTTAAGGTGAGGCGCTTCCCAGAAACGCCAACTCTGCGCCTGGACCGCCACTTCGTTGACCTCGACGCCGAGCCCCGGCAGATCGCCGACCGGGTAATCGGTCCCGTCGAGCCGTGGTTGCACGGGGAAGAAGTCGGAATTGTCGAAGCCCAGCTTTGTCTCGGGCGCCCTGGTCTCGAGCCACGCGAAGTTGGGTACCGCGGCGGCGAGATGCACGGTAGCGGCCGTGCACACTGGACCAAGCGGATTGTGCGGCATCAGGTCCACATAGTGCGCCTCGCTCCAGCCAGCGACCTTCATCGCCTCGGTGAGCCCGCCGACATTGCAAACATCGATCCGGTTGAACTGATGGATGCCGCGCTCGATGTAGGGCAGGAACTGCCACTTGCTGGCAAATTCCTCGCCGATGGCAAAGGGGATGTCGGTCATCGTGCGCAGCGATTCATAGGCCTCCGGCGTCTCGTCCCGTATTGGCTCCTCGAGGAAATCAAGCACGCCGCGGCCGAGCTTGTTGCAGAAGCTCGCCGCCTCTGCCACCGACAGCCGATGATGATAGTCGATGCCGAGAACGGCGTCGTCGCCCAGCGCCTCGCGCGCCTTGTTCAGCATACCCGCGGTAGCGCCGATCGACTCGCGCGGCTCGAAGATGTCCTTGCTGTTTTGCCCAAAGGGGAAGAAGCGGATCGCCTGCCACCCCTGTGCGCGTAGTTCGCGGGCCCGTTCGATGGCAACATCGCCCTCGGCCTCGTCGCCGGTCGAGGCGAAGGTGGGGACGCGGTCGCGCTGCTTGCCGCCTAGCAGCTCGTAGACCGGCACGCCCAGCGCCTTGCCCTTGATGTCGTGAAGGGCGATGTCGATGGCGGAAATCGCCGCCTGCAGGACTCGCCCGCCTTCGAAGTACTGGCTGCGATAAACCTCCTGCCAGATCCGCCCGATCTGCATCGGGTCGCGGCCGATGAGAAACTCGCGATAGTGCTCGACCGCGCCGGCCACGGCCCTCTCGCGACCGCTCAAGCCGCTCTCGCCCCAGCCGAAGATGCCCTGGTTGGTCTCGACCTTGACGAGCATCTGGTTGCGCGTTCCTACCCAAACCGGATAGGGCTTGATCGCGGTGATCTTAAGCTTCTCAGTCATCCACGCCCACGTTCCACACGCATCGGCCCTATCTCAGTTGGCTTTGAGGGCCATTTCAGTTTCGCCGTCGAACAGATGCATCCGCTCCTGGTCGAACTCGAGCCAGATCTGCTCGTCCGGCGAGACGGCAATGTTCGGCGGCACGCTGACGTTGACGATGGCGCCGGACAGAAACGCCTGCACGAAGGTGACGTCTCCGGTCGGTTCCACCGTGTAGGCCTTGGCCGGAATGGAACCGGGGACCGCGCTCTTGTGGAGCTTGATCGTCGAGTGACGTGCGCCGAGCACGACTTTCTTGGTCGTCGCTCTCGCGACCTTCTGGGCATTGCGCGGCGAGAGCTCAAGGCGCCAGCCCTCGGCGCCGGTCAACACCGTGTTGCCGTTTGCCGTCGATGCCTCCAGCGGAATAAGGCTCATCGCCGGGCTGCCGATGAAGCTGGCGACGAACATGTTCACCGGATGGGCAAAGACCTGCGCCGGTGAATCGTATTGCTGCAGGTAGCCGCCATTCATCACCGCCATCTTGTCAGCCATGGTCACGGCCTCGAGCTGGTCATGCGTCACATAGATGATCGTTGCCTTGAGGTCCTGGTGGAAGCGCTTGATCTCCGACCGCATCTGTACGCGCAGTTTGGCATCGAGGTTAGAGAGTGGTTCGTCCATGAGGAACACCGCAGGGTCGCGGACGAGGGCACGGCCAAGGGCCACGCGCTGCTGCTGCCCGCCCGAAAGTTCGCGCGGCTTGCGCTCGAGCAGATGCGTCATGTCGAGCACCCGCGCCGCTTCCTTGACCTTCTTGTCGATCTCGTCCCTAGGGAGTTTGCGCATCTGAAGCGGGAACGCCAGGTTCTTGTAGACCGATTTCTGCGGGTAGAGCGCGTAGTTCTGGAACACCATTGCGATATCCCGGTCCTTGGGGTCGAGGTCGTTGACCACCCGCTCGCCGATGATGATGTCGCCCGATGTGATCGGGGTCAGCCCGGCGACGAGATTGAGCGTGGTTGTCTTGCCGCAGCCTGAAGGGCCGACGAGCGCAACGAACTCGCCGTCATTGACCGTCAGCGAGACGTGATTGACAGCTTTGAAGCCGCCATAGCTCTTGACGAGATCTTGGAGGACCACGTGGGCCATCGGCAACTCCCTAGTGCTTGACCGCGCCTTCTGTAAGGGCGCGTACAAAGTATCGTTGCAGGACCAGGAACAGCACCACGACGGGCACGCTCATCATGAAGCTGGCCGCCATCAGGCCCGGAAAGTCCGTCGTATTTTCCGAGAAGAAGCGCTGGATGCCAACCGGAAGGGTCAACTGCTCGTTCTTGGAGAGGAAGGTGTAGGCGTAGATGTACTCGTTCCACGCGCCGATAAAGGAATAGATTGCGGTGGCGATGATCCCCGGCGTCGAGAGCGGCATCACGATCATGATAAAGGCCTGGAACCGTGTGGCGCCATCGATGCGCGCCGCCTGCTCCAGCTGCACCGGGATGTTGTCATAAAAGCCCTTGAGCAGCCAGATCGCCAGCGGCAGGCCGAAGGTGAGATAGGTGAGGATCAGCGAGCCGTGCGTGTTCACCAGCCCGATCGCGCGCATCAGGATGAAGAGTGGCACGAGAAAGATCACCGCCGGGAACATATTGCGCAGCAGCACGGCAAAAAACAGGAAATTCCGGCCGGGGAAACTGAAGCGCGAAAACGCGTAGGCCGCAGGGACAGCCACGATCACCGAAAGGATTGTCGTAACGGTCGACACGAAAAGGCTGTTCCAGAAGAAGCGGAGGAAATCCTGGCCGACGCTGTTCTGCGGATCGAGCAGCTTCTGGTAACTGGCGAGGGTAGGCTCGTCCGGCCACCATTGCGGCGGGAATTGCGTCGCCGCGAATCCGGACTTGATCGAGGTGATCAGCATCCAGATCATCGGCAACGCAGTAAAAAGCAGCATGAACACGAGGAATATGCGCCCGGCCCACCGCCAACCGTCGACGCGCATGCGGCGACGGGTCGGGGCTCGAGAGGCTGTCTCGGCAATCGTGCTCATGCGCTCCCCTCTTTCCGCTCGTTGCCGCTTAGCGCACGGACGTAGAAGTAGCCCAGTGTCATCAGTGTGAGGAACAGGAGCACTGAATAGGCCGATGCCACGCCCCAGCGCTGCCGTCCGAAGGCGAGCTCATAAATGTGGGTTATCCAGATATGCGATGCGTTCGACGGCCCGCCGCCGGTCATGATCCAAGGGATGATGAAGGAATTGAAGTTGGCCACTGCGAGCAGCAGCATCGTCACCACCGAGACGTTGCGCAAGTGCGGGAAGGTGACGTGCCAAAAGCGCTGCCATGCACTGGCACCGTCGACTTTTGCGGCGCGCAGCAATTGGTCGGGGACTGTCTGCAGGCCGGCCATCATCATGATCATGGCAAACGGAAACTCGCGCCAGATATTGACGACGATCAGGGAGGGCAGCACCGTGCTGACATTGTCGATGAAATTCGGCGGCCGGTCGGCCAATCCGAGGCCGACCAGCACCGCGCCGATGATCCCGAAGTCCGAATGGTAGATCCACTTCCAGATATAGGAGGCGGCGACGGCACTGATGACCCAAGGGATGATCAGGATAGCGCGCATGACACCACGGCCGATGAAGTCGCGGTGGAGCGCCAGCGCCGTTGCAAACCCCAGGACAAAGGAGATGAAAGTGGACCCCAGCGTCCAGATCAGTGTGTTCCAGGTGACCTTCCAGAACACCTGACTGGTGAGGATCGTCGTGTAGTTGTCGAAGCCGATGAAGGTCTTGTCGCGGAGCTGCAGACCAGGCGGTGTCTTAAAGAACGACAGCTCGACCGTGTAGTAGATCGGATAGGCGATGACGATGAGCATCACGGCGATCGCCGGGAGCACATACGCGTAGTCCGCGCGATGCTCCCAGATCTTCCGCAGCGTGCCGGCTGTACCGGGTTGCAATCTTCGGCGAGCCTCGGCCTTGCCGGTCACGATCGTCACTTGTGGCGTGCCCTTATTCTTCGGAACGAGGCGGCTGCGCCAGCGGCGCAGCCGGTCAGGTCGTAGGTCAGGCTTGGACTAGAGTCCGCCCATCACGTCTTTTACCTTCTTGGCCGCGTCGTCCGCTGCCTCGTCGACGGTCATCGCTCCGGTCAGGGCATTCTGCAGCATGTCCGGGATGATAATGTTCATGATCTCGGGGGCCTGCGGCAGCGCTGGGAACGGAATGCCGTATGGCAGCATCGAGGTCGTGACATCGAGGAACTTGATGTTGTCCAGACGTTCCTTCATCCACTTGGTCTTGAAGCCGTTAAGGTTGCCTGGGTTTGATCCGGCGTAGGCCATCTTCAGCGACCATTCAGGGCTCGTCCACATGCAGATGATAGCCTTTGCAGCAGGCTCGTCTACCTTGCCGCCCTCGACATATTCGGGCTTCAGGATGTGAATGTTCGAGCCGCCGAACACGACGGCGCGCTTGCCGTCGGGGCCAGTTGGAATCAGGCCGTAGCGCATGTTGTCGATGACCGTCTGCGCCTTGTCCTTGTCGGTGCCCGTCGCCTTTTTCTGCAGGTCGAGCATGACGTTGTAATCGGACGGGTGCGAGATCATCATGCCGAGCTGGCCGGCGACGAACAGGGGCTGGTTATCGGCCTGCTGGTTGGTGAGCGCCGAAACCGGAACCGACTTGTCGCGAACATACATGTCGTAGGAGGCTTGCAGCGCCGCCTTGCTCTGGGGACTATCGAGCTGGACCTGCTCATAGGTCGGATTCGCGGTGGCTTCGTCGAAGACGCCGCCGCCATAGGCCCACAGCTGTGGCATGAAACGGTACGGCGTATTGCCGGCATTCTTGCGCGCCACGAGGCCGTAGCCGGCAATGCCGAGCTTGTCGTGGATCTGCTTGGAATATTTGACGACGTCTTCCCAGGTTGCCGGAGCCTTGTCCGGATCGAGGCCCGCACGCTTGAAGATGTCGGCGTTCCAGATGAACGCCATCGTCTCGTTGTTGGTCGGAATGCCGTAGGTCACGCCCTCCCAGGTCACGGCCTTCATGGCGCCGGGCCAGAAATCCTCGGTCGAATACCCCACATCCTCTGGCTTGAGCGGCGCCAGATAGCCCTTTGAGGCGAACTCGGTACCACCCAGGATTTGCAGGCGGACCGCCATCGGCGCGGCATTGCCCAGGAGCGCCGTGCGGAACTTGTCGAGAAGGTCGTTATAGGTGAGGGCTTGTTCCTCGAGCTGGATGTTCGGATAGGTTTTGCGGAAGGTCTCGAAGAAATCCTTATAGTACTGGCGCAGGAGGTCGGGGTCGCCCTCGAACACGCCCTGATACCAGAAAGTCAGCCGCCCCTTGTAGTCGAGCGGGGTGACCTTGGCGCAATCGGCCGCCGTGTCAAAATCCTGTGTGCCGGCGATTGAGCGCACATATTCCGGCGACCACTTGCTGAGGTCGACCGGTGGCGCAGCCAGCGCCGATGTGGGCATCAGGGATGCCATCAAAACAGTGACGACAGTGCCGCGCAGGATCGCACTGCCGAGCGTAATCCTCGTCATAGGTATCCTCCCTGGTTCTCCCATGCCGCCCTGCGCCAAGGCAAAGCGGTCCTTGCTCGTTTCGATCGCGAGAATGCTCAATGTATTCTCTCGATCCCTTGGTACGTTTTCAGATCATGGATTGCCTGTCAACGCGCAGGATCGTACATTGTTTGCGAAAGCCGTGTGTGATATCGGGCAAGGTATGTATTAAATTGGGAGCCGGCCTTGGCCGAAATAAGCGATTTCAAAGCTATGCCACCTGTGGGCACTGATCCCATCGGGGCCTCCAGCGAGGGCGCCTCGCTTTATGAATTGATCAGGGAAGACATCATCGAGGGACGGCTCGCCGCCAACGAACGGCTTGTAGTCACCGATCTCGCCCGGCGTCACGGCACCTCGACCAATCCTGTGCGCGAGGCCCTGCAGCTGTTGCGCGGCGAAGGCTTTGTCATCTTTGTCGCCAACCGCGGGGCGCGCGTCCGACCCATAGATCAGGATTTTGTCCGGGATATCTACGAGATCGGTGTTCTGATCGAGCCAGCCCTGACACGATGGTTTGTGAATATGGCTACTGGCGAGGACATCGCCGAACTCGAACGTCTCCAAGGCCTGATTGAAGAGAACAACTTCGCCGACACATTCAGGCACAGTGAGCTTGATACCGCTTTCCACACCGTGATGTACCAGCGGCACTATAACCGCCACGCCGCCGAGCTTTGGTGGAAGCATCGCGAAGTGCTGCGAGCCGTGAGCCGTCGTTTCAACTTCACGCTGGCGCGACGTGCCGCGATCATGCGCGAGCACCGCGAGCTCATCGCGCTCGTAAAGGCGGGAGAGGCCGACAAGGCGGCCGAACTCGTCTCCCGCCATGTCGAGGGCTCGGGCCGGCATATTCTCGAACAGATGCGTGCGCGCAACGCCGCCCGGGCCGGATAGAATGTCCAGTCCAGAACCTCGTTAGGCTGACCATTCTCAGACAAAGGTTGTTGAGATGAAAATCACGAGCATTCGGCCGTGGCTGATCAAGTCCGATGCTTCTTATTGGGGAGAGTTCCTGTTCGTCGAAGTGACGACCGACGAGGGAGTGAGTGGCTGGGGAGAGATCACCACCACCACAAGGCTCGCCAACCGCGCGCTCTGCACGATCCTGCGGCAGATCGGCGTCGCCGTGACAGGCGAGGATCCGGCGCGTATCGAGCATCTCTGGCACAAGATCTTCCGCAGCTTCACCTACATGGGAAGCCGCGGCGCCGCCGTCGAATGCGTGAGCGCCATCGACATAGCCCTCTGGGACATCCGGGGCAAAGTCCTCGGCAAGCCGATTTACGAGCTGTTGGGCGGACCGGTACGCGATGAAATCGCGCTCTACACCCATCCCAACCAAGCCAAATTCACCAGCAAGGAAGCCGTGGTCCGCGAAATTCTAGACGTCGTCGAATCCGGACACACTGCGCTCAAGTTCGATCCGTACCCGCACCAGGGTCGCAGCGCCGATGGCCTGCCTCGCGAACAGCGGGACGGCTATCTCGATGGCAGCATGACCCGCAAGGACGAGCGCGAAGCCGCCGAACTCACGGCTCTGATCCGTGAAACGGCAGGGCCCGATGTCGACATTCTCATCGATGCGCATGGCCGTTTCGACGTTCCCACCGCCATTCGCCTCTGTCGAAGTCTCGAGGAAGCCGGTCAGATCGACTGGTTTGAGGAGCCCTGCCCGCCCGAGAGCCTTAACGCCCTCAAGCAGGTGCGTGAGAAGGTCAATACCGCCATCTCGTGGGGCGAGCGCGGCCACACGAAGTGGGATTTCGTGCCGGTACTTGAGAACAAGCTCGCCGACTACATCATGCCCGACGTCACCTGGACCGGCGGCATTACCGAACTCAAGAAGATTTCTGCCCTTTGCGAAGCCTACTACGTCCCGGTCTCGCCACATGATGCCGCGGGACCGATCAATGTGGTTGCGGGAGCGCAGGTGATGATGACTGTCCCCAACTTCTACAAACTCGAAACGTCGGAGTGGAACCTGGGCAAATACGATCACCTGATCGACAGACCGCTCGACATTTCGAACGGCAGCCTCAAGCTGACGTCGAAGCCTGGTCTCGGTATTGAGATGGACCGCGACTATCTGCAGGCCCACGAGATTGAGCTGGGCTAGCAACACTCTATGCCCAGGGTACGGGGCGACAAGCCGAAAACGAGGATAAGTCATGGCAAAGACAGGTGGCGCCGACGAGGCGCTCAATCGGGTGAACGCGAACTCCAAGCCATCTCAGCTTCGCATCACCGACATGCGGGTAGCCGAAATCGTCGGCGCGCCGTTCACCTCAACCCTGCTCAAGATTTACACCAATCAGGGCATCGTCGGACTTGGCGAAGTGCGCGACGGCGCCAGCGCCACCTACGCGCTGATGCTGAAGAGCCGGCTGCTTGGCGAGAACCCCTGCGACATCGACCGCCTGTTTCGCCGGATCAAGCAGTTCGGAGGGTACGGCCGGCAAGGCGGCGGCGTCTCGGCGGTCGAAATCGCGTTGTGGGATCTCGCCGGCAAGGCGTATGGCGTGCCCATCTACCAGATGCTCGGCGGCCGGTTTCGGGAGAAGGTGCGCCTCTATTGCGATACCGATGCGACCGTGCCGAGCGGCACCGAGACCGGCAAGCGCCTCAAGCAGCGCATGGCGCTTGGCTTCACCTTCCTCAAGATGGATCTGGGGCTGATGCAGATCGCGGATGTACCCGGTGCGGTCGTATCCCCTGCCGGCTCACTTGAAGGGTACCGCGTCCACCCCGGCCGCGGCCCGGTCAAGACCACGGAGGAGCGGCGCGCCCGCAATGCCGCGTATGATTTGCATAATGTCCCCCACCCGTTTACTGGCCTCCACTTTTCCGACAAGGGCCTCGACCTGCTTGAGCAGTACATTGCCGAGGTTCGCGAAATTATCGGCATGGATGTTCCGCTCGCCATCGACCATGTCGGCCACATCTCACTGCAGAACGGTATTCGCCTCGCGAGGCGGATTGAAAAATACGTGCCAGCCTGGCTCGAGGATGTGATCCCATGGCAGTACACCGAGCAGTACCGACAACTGCAGGCCGCCACCACGGTGCCGATCTGCACCGGCGAGGACATCTACCTTAAGGAGGGCTTCGAGCCTCTGCTCAAGAGCGGCGGCCTCTCCGTTATCCACCCAGACCTGCTCACCAGCGGGGGCATTCTGGAGACCAAGAAGGTCGGCGACATGGCACAGGATCACGGCGTCGCCATGGCCATCCATATGGCCGAAAGTCCTATCGCCGCAATGGCCGCGGCACATGTCGCGACCGCGACCGAAAACTTCATGGCGCTCGAATACCACTCTGCCGACGTCGACTGGTGGGACGATATCGTCGCCGGCATTTCCAAGCCGCTCGTGAAGGACGGCTTTATCACTGTTCCGGACAAACCTGGCCTGGGGATTGACGACGTCGTCGACGAGGTGATCTCGCTGCATCTGCAGCCGGGTGTCACCGGCATCTGGCAGCCCACGGATCACTGGGACGACGAGTATTCCTGGGACCGCACCTGGAGCTGAGGCGAAAAGAACCGAAGATGAAGATCACCGACCTCCGCTGCGCCGTCATCGGCAAACATCCCATCGTCCGCATCGTTACCGACGAGGGCCTCTATGGCCTTGGCGAAGTCGAATTCACCAAGACCTATCTCAAGCCTTGGGTGCTGCATTTCCGCGAGGCGCTGATCGGCGAGGACCCGACCGACGTCGAGCGGGTGATGCTGAAGATCCGCCAACGCGGCTCTTTCAAGCCCTATGGCGCGGTGGTAAGCGCTATCGAGCATGCGCTGTGGGACATTGCCGGCAAGGCCGCAGGCGTGCCGGCCTACAAACTGCTCGGCGGCAAGGTGCGCGACAAGGTACGCGTCTATAACGGCTCGATCCGCCAGAAGCGAATGGGGGACCGGCCGGAGGATTACGCCGCTGACGTGAAATGGATGATGGAGCAGCCGCAGAACTTCTTTATGATCAAGCAAGGCATCTCGTTCCATTCCAACATGAAGGACAGCATCGAGGGCTTCCATTACGGTGTGACGCAGAAGAAGGCCGGCTATCACGGTGCTATGGATCAGGGCGTGATCAGCGAGCGCGGTTTCAACCACATGCTCGACTGCGTGATCGCGATGAAGGAAGTGCTGGGCGACAAGGTCAGCCTGGCGCTCGACTGCGGCCCGGGCTGGATGCTGCCCGATGCGATCAAGTTCGCTCGCGCGGTCGAGAAGTACAATTTGATGTGGCTCGAGGATATGCTGACCGGCGACTATGTGCCGTGGGTCAATCCGCAGGCCTATCGGGAGCTGACCACCTCCACCTCGACACCAATTCATACCGGCGAGCAGATCTACCTGCGGCACAATTTCAAGGAGCTGATCGAAACGCAGGCGGTGCGCGTCATCGGCCCCGATCCGGCCGATATTGGCGGCATTGCCGAGCTCAAATGGGTCGCCGAGCACGCCTATATGCACTCGATCCTGATGGCACCGCACGGCACCGCGAACGGCCTTCTCGGCCTCGGCGCGCTGATCAATGTCTGCGCCACCCTGCCCGCCAACTACATCGCGTTCGAATACCCGAGCGCCTCCGACCCCTGGTGGGAGGATCTCGTAATCGGCCTGCCGTCGCAGATCGTGAAGGACAGCATGGTGGACCTGCTAGAAGCCCCGGGGCTGGGCCTCGATATCGACGCCGAAGCAGCCAGGAAGTATCTCGGGGAAGAGGATGCAGGCTTCTTCGACTGAACCGTCCTTCTTGCGCCACCCTGCACACGCGGACTGATTCTCGCAAATTGGCATCCGGAATGACCGTTTCGGGCCGGAATCTGCCGGTCCGTTTTCGAAACACATTTGGCTGAAGCGGACATTCGGCAAACGACCCAATATCAGTCGCCGACTGGCTCCTTGCCGGTGATATGAATACGGGCGGTAGTGCGATTCTATTCAAGCTCCATCGAGTTAGGTTGGCCCAATGAATGAACGCATCCAGGAAAGATGGCCGGCTATACCGTACGGTCCTTGGCGCAGTACGTGTTCCGCGCTGCATCTTTATATTCAGATCATAGGGAAATATCGGCTCGCCCGCTCACCGTGGGTGAACCATTCCTGGCATGCGACCCTTTACATCGACGCTCGCGGTCTCACGACCGGCCTAGTGCCAGATCGACCAGGCGGGATCGAATTGAGCCTCGATCTGATCAACCATGAGGTGGTCGGACGAGCAACCGATGGACGCATTGCCCGGTTCCCGCTTGAGCCGATGTCGGTCGCCTTCTTTCATGGGCGCGCGTTGGATCTCATTCGTACTCTCGGTGGGACACCGGAGTTCCATGGCAGGCCGAACGAGATTCCGCAGGCTATTCCGTTCGCCGAAGACAGGATGGAACGCCCCTACGACGCCAATGCTGTGACACGGTTCTTCAGGGCATGTGTGGCAGTGACGAACGTGCTCCAGATCTTCCGTACGGCGTATCTCGGCAAGGTGAGCCCGGTGCATCTCTTCTGGGGAAGTTTTGACATTGCCGTGACACGCTTCTCCGGTCGACACGCGCCCTCACATCCAGGTGGTATTCCGGCCCTGCCTGACGAAATCACCCGCGAGGCCTACAGCCACGAAGTCTCGTCAGCTGGCTTCTGGCCAGGTGGGGGTGCAATCGACTTTCCCGCGTTCTATTCCTATGCATACCCGATGCCGACCGGTTTTGCAGCTGCAAGAATTTCTCCTGAAGCCGCATATTACGATGAAAAACTCGGAGAATTTCTGCTGCCCTATGATGCGGTCAGGCTTGCCAACAATCCAGAAGACATGCTCATGACCTTTTTGGAAAGCACGTATCGCGCGGCTGCTGAACTCGGTGATTGGGACAGGGCTGCGCTCGAGTGCAAGGTTGGTAAACCTCGACAACCTCGGCCCATGTGAGACACAGAGGATTCGACTGAACTGACGACTTTTCCCGACTACTAGATTGTCGTCGTTCCGGGCGAACTGGCCGAAAGCGGACTTGCGGCTTCGAGGCTCGGAAGGTCAGAAGCGGACCTTCAAGCGCCCCGCGTGCATCGACGTGAACTGACCCGTTGCGGACCCTCTTTGGAAACAAAGGACGTCGCGGTTGGGTCATGACTTCCGGTTCCCGGAATGGCGCGGCCGCGCCCAGTTCCAATCGGAGGATTCCAGTTCGAGCGGCCCTGATCGCGGGGAAAGGTCACGAACACGTCAATAGCCAGTCCATACATAGCCGAACACCACGCTGGTCCAGCGCTTTGGCGCTGCGCAGCGCACGCTATCTTGGATGTTGGGGACACCCCCTCATAGGGGGACCGTAAACTTGCAGGATTCGCGCGGCGCGGGCTTGTTAGCTGGAGATCCGGGCCGTTCAGGATTTCGCAATACCTCCGCAGGAGTCCGCGGCGTCCTATCAGGGGTAAATTCAGGAACCCTTCGACCGCCTTCGTCGCCTGGCACAATGACCGCACCCTCCGGCGGCGGAGCCACCTCATCTAAAGGACAGGGGGTGAGGTCGCGCTCACAGATATCCGCGAAGCCGGACCCATCCGCATCGATAGCCAATGGATCTGGGTTGGTTCCACAAGCCCCGATGTATCTTCCCCAAATTGGGTTTGTGTAGGCGAGGCGCGTTCCGCAGCTACCAGGTTCAAGCTCGCTCTGGCAACTCATCTGACCGTCCGCCTGGGCGAATGCGCGCACGTAGAAAAGGCTTTCATGCTGGGTGGCAAGCTCAAATGTTTTGGGACTTAGGAAGATCCTTGCTTGTCCATGGAGCCTAATGTTATTGGCTTCGCGCTGGAGGTCAACTTGGAGAACGTCGGCTGGATCGGGATCGTAGGCGCTTGGCGAACCGCCCGGATCGTCAAACTGGTTACGTGGGCCATGACTGAATCGTGAAGAGCCCTCATTTGCCCTCCGCTGGTAGGCAAATGTACGCTGGGCATTACCGACGTACAGGTCAACTTTGCTGATTGGACCGAACTCAGGCGTCGACTGCCATTCGATAAGAACCGGTACATGCTCGCCAGGAAAAAGGTTGAACGTTTCGCCCATCTGGAAGTCCGTTAGGTCAATCCGGCCGTTGCGGTTCCTGTCAATAGCGATCCGGAGCGCAGGCCCATCGGTCACCGAGAACCTGCCTGCCGCCAGCGCGTCTATCACCTCCGTATTGCGGTATCGCGCGGTCTCCCGATCGCCAGAGACGGGCGCAAACACAAGTGGTGCCTCTGTACGATTTACCAGCACGAGGTTCCTTGGTTTTCCGATGGCCGTATCCACTACCGGCGTGTCGCACCACTGCTCCTTGCACGGGCGTCCCTCTCGACGGAAGTTGAGGTCGCCATGTGCGTCTGATCCCCCAGCCATGAACCACTTCCGTGGCTCCGCTCTTGGAAGCCAGTCAAGATTGCTGGTCTGGTTTGCGTTCAGTCCCTTACGAAGGAACAAGTCCCAAACGTAAGCACCGTGGTACAAGTTAGAAAAAAGTCTTCGCGGATACTGCGGCTCCTCGCGGCGCTGCCAAAGCCAAGGGAAATGGCCAAGTGCGGAGCCATCGTGCCAAGGTAAGTGGTACTTGTACTTATTATCAAGAGCGCTCACCACTATGCGATATCTCTCGTCCTTACGGGACTGCAGGCGTGTGTCCTCATTCCAAAACTGAAGGCCCAAGATTGCGGGAGAGCTCCATGCTCGGTTAAGCGCCTGGGTGGAGTAGGGTACAATATCAGGGCCAATTACGCTGTCAGGCGCCAGCCCGACGAGTGGATGAGCCAGGAATGCAGCGCCTTTTTTCTCAATTTCCTCGATTAAATCCTCGAGCCTACGCGAAGCACCACCAAATCTTGTAGTATTGCTCGGAATGAAACCACTTGCATCGTCAGCCTTTCGAGGAAAGTAAATCATGTGCTGGCGAGAAGGTTGCGGGGTAGGATTAGGAACCCTAAAGCGCTCTAAAATATCACTCGCGACTTCGCTGCCGAGTTTGTCGCCTATAAAGTCCGCGACAGGCACCCCTTGCTCGTCAAGCACGAGATAACTGTCGGAGCCATTCGCCCCATAGGGTTTGGAATAGCGCGCACGGCAAGCAGACAGGCCATCCGCGGCTATACATCTGTCGTTATCTGGCCAAAGATACGCGAGACCATCGCCGAAGCGGATCGCACCGTTGCGCTGCTCCGTCGCGGACATCTCTGGCCAAGCGTCTAGCTCTTCTCCGAGATAGACCTGTGGAACAACGCGCCGCCCAGTGAAGCCGGGAACGTTGCCAAGCCTGACATCCTCGTCAATGTCGTAGTTTGCGCCCTTTGGCCCATACAAAATGTTCCTCGCAGCAGCAAAGCGCGAGGGGTTCAGATCCCGAGCTTCAAATCCGATGAACCGCTTGCAACCACTGTCGTCTTCGCGGCGGGCATCCGCCGGCCTAGCTACCTCTGCACGGGGGCAAGTTCTGCCAACCGGTCTGCCATTCGGACGTTGAAAACATTGCTCGCCTTCTACGGTCCAGCATCGAGATACGCCGATCGCTCCGTCGACCTGCTTTCCCCCTGAGGCATGATCCGTCGCGAATACAAAATCCATGCCCATTGCGCCCAGGGCCCGAACGACGTTGCGGTACGAATAACCCGATTCACCTTCGTTATCCGTCATTTGCGCGTGGTAATGCAGGTCGCCATAAATCCACCCCGGAAACCGGGGCAGCGGAGCCTCTCCAGCATGCACAACGAGGTAATTGGTAAACTCGCGGCTGTCGCCACCGTACTTAGTTCGTACATTCACTTGGAGATGAATATCTCGGCCGGGGAAGACGGGCGTTTTGGGGGTGTACCACAAGCTCGCATGCCAAGCGTGTGACTGTGAAATTTGCAAAAGTTCAGCGGTACAATCTCGGCCCATCAAAGGACTGCAAAGTTTATGCTCCGGTTCAGCGTCAGGCGTCGAGATCCACCCTTGGCGTTCGATCTCGCGCAGATCGCCGGGTTGGTAGATCGTCGATGGATTGTCCGGGCCCTCTCGGACCCTTTCGATAACCTCGATCTCCTGGAGAGTTCCCGCATGGATCCTTTCGAGGAATAATGCTTCCGTGTCGCCTCGGTTGTCGTCGTAAATCGCGTCGTGAAAAGTCACGGAGATCGGGATAGCAGTGTAAGTGAGCCCGCCATCGCCGGCCTCCACCGGCTCAAGCCGCCAAGGGGCGTCAATTGCGAACTCAAGCCCGAACTGGCCGCCGACAGCATGCACCGGGATTGGCATTTCAGTGAGCCCCAAGAGCAAGAGGGCTCCAAATCCCTGGCGCCAACCTGTCGCCATGCTGTGCTCCATCGCATGCGTCCCCTCGATAGAGAGACGGCAGCAAGTAGCTAATCCTATCTTGCACTTTCTGTCCATTTCATTCGTCCAAGCGAGGCGAAGGCGTGTCGGAAGGCACCGGCCGCCTAATCCACTGGAATGGCCGATGCCGCGGAAATGAGGCGCCGCACTGACTTCGCCCCTTGCACCGAACGCGCCCTTCGTGTGAGGCAGTGTCTCGGCCAGATCAGGAGAGCGTCGCGCACCTTCTTCTGGCTGGCCTAGTCCTAGTTCGGAACTTCGAACTTCCCTGGTCCTCCTGGTTGGTCGACCTTGACGGCGTCCTGCAAGGCGACGGCCTTTTTGACGTCGTTTGGACCTCGGGATCGGCCAATGTGCGGATTGCCGTTCCTACGCAACGCGTGCCGATCTGTTCCTTCGCCAGCCTGTACGAACCCGCCCCGTAGAAGACGCTGGGCACGTACTGATCTTCGTCGATTATCTGAAGCGCCGCGACCTTCATCGCGATGGTCGGAGTTGTGCCTCTGCCATTTGTGGCTTCTTGTTTCCGAAAGTTCTATTGCCAGTGTTCATGTCGTCCGCGGCCTTGCCACCGCAGGGGGTCGACGGATAGCAGCTTTCTTAGCTGCTTCAGTCGGACCAAGAGAACGCTACTGTGGCGCTGGCAGAATTCCAACGGCGCGCGAGATTGCGGATCGCCGAGGCCCGTTTTGGAGTAGTGAGCAGCCATTTGGCGTGAGCGATACGAACGTCTGAGTTGGGTCATTTGACGCTGGTTCGCCTGAACGTACGCTTCCGAGATGCTAATTGGCGTCCGGAAGGTCCGGTCAGGGTCCATGGGTGTGAGTTCGGCCGAGGGTAGCGAACTTCCGCAAGGGGTCGATTTTCCCCGTTCCCGTACGGTCGCAGGAGGGTGGAATGAGACTTTCAGCCTGTCGCAAAAATCAGGTCGATTGGCGCTAGTCTTAGTCTAGCGTCCCCTTTGAGGCAATGGCACAGTCACTCGGAACTAACTTATGAAGGTGGCGGCTTCCGGGGTCTTCGACAAGAGCCCGTGAACGGCTCGAATTGAGGCGCAAACGTGTCATCTCGCCTGTTCGCTCGAAGGCCGCTTTTGAGATTAGGGCTATGGTCTGCTCAACGACCGACATGAGGCGCATTTCAGTTCGCGGCCCCACCGGGATCGTGGGAGCCGCTTTTGGTCATACCTCGGTCGCCTCGGCTAGCTCTAAGGCATCTTCTACATCTACACCGAGATACCGCACTGTATTCTCGATCTTGGTGTGGCCGAGCAGGATCTGAACTGCACGCGGACTGACCGAACGCGGCTATTGCGGCCACACTTTGCACACCAGAAACGGACGCAGCCGGCTCGAAGTCGAGCGCCTATGGGACGGACGAGTGCTAGTCGACCACATGCGTCAGCGGCGCTGCGGCAAATGCGGCAAGGAAGTTGGTAAGCCAGAGCTCCCTTGAGGCCAATTCGGTGCCTCTCCCCACAGGGCGCCATTTCCGTTAGGATGCTCCGAGATGGCGGGAGGTATGACCTGGATCGCGTTCACCGTAGAATGGCTACCATCCTTGCTGCCGACGCAGTTGGCTACAGCCGGCTGATTGGCAGAGACGAGGAAGGGACACTTGCCACCCTGCGGACGCATCGTCAGATCATTGACCGACTGATAGAGGAACATCAGGGACGGGTGTTCGGGAGCGCTGGGGACAGCGTCATCGCCGAGTTCGCAAGCCCCGTCGAGGCGCTTCGATGCGCCACTGAAATCCAGTTCCAAGTCGGCAGACAAAATGCTGAGCTGCCCGAGTCGAGCCGCCTGCGCTTTCGCATCGGCATCAATCTCGGCGATGTTGTCGTAGAGGGCGACAATCTCATGGGCGACGGTGTGAACGTCGCCGCCCGTCTGGAGGCGCTGTCACCTCCAGGTGGAATATGCATTTCGGAAGCGGTGTACACGCAGGCCCGCGATCGGCTCTCGCTCGAATTCGTCGATCTTGGCGAACAAAGGATGAAGAACATCGCCCGGCCTGTGCACGCGTACCGCGTGCCTCTCGCTTCAGAGGAGCAAGTCACGTCGCCTTTTCGAGGTCCCAACCCCTTCGAGTTCGAAAACGCCGACCTCTTCTTTGGCCGAGCTCGGGCGACTGCTGCCTGCATCGAACGCCTGGAGCAGCAGGCCGCCAACGGCAAGGCATTCCTGCTCATCTATGGTATGAGCGGTTCCGGCAAGTCTTCTCTCCTTCGAGCAGGGCTGCTGCCTTCCATCACTCGAACCGGTGCAGCGGCTGGCATCAAGGTTTGGCGCCGCTGCCTAATCCGCCCTTCCGACGCCCCTGATGCGGTCGCCTCGCTGGCCGCTGGGCTGCTTCGCGAAGGCGCCCTGCCGGAGCTGGCTTGCGAACCGGCAGCGCTGGCTCAACTCTGTTGGAGTTCGCCTGATCGAGCTCTGGCGCTCGTCCGCCAGGCTCAGGCCAAAGCGGCGGCCGTCGCAGGTTCAGCCTCCTCACAAGTGCGATTGGTAGTGGCGATCGATCAGATGGAGGAGCTGTTCACGACGGAGCCGGCATCGCGCGAAGTGCTAGTACGGCTCCTCGCGGCACTCGCCAGCAGCGGACTGGTCTGGGTGATCGCGACGATCCGATCGGATTTCTTTCATCGTTGCGGCGAGGTCCCCGGTTTCTGGGCACTCAAGGATGGCCTCGGCAGCTATGAACTCCTGCCGCCGACCGGCGCTGAGATCGCCCAGATCATCCGCGAGCCGGCACGCACCGCCAGGCTGCGCTACGAGGAGACAGCCGAACGGGGCCGGCTGGATGATGTCCTGCAGGAGGCAGCAGCTGCTGATCCTAGATCTTTGCCCTTCTCGAATTTGTGCTCGACGCTCTGTACGATGCGGGGCGAGAGCGCCGGATCCTCACCTTTGCTGCGTATCAGGCACTTGGCGGCTTGGAAGGGGCGATCGCGCGCCGCGCTGACGAAGTCGTAGACGCTCTCCCGCCGGACATCCAGGAGGAGCTACCAGTCGTATTGCGTGCCCTCACCACGGTGCGCCCAAGCGATGAGGCAGTTGCGGCGCGTCCGGCCTTGCGCGCGGAAGTCACGGGCACGCCTCAACGACCCAGGATGAACTTGACAGGCTCATCGGCCACTTCGATGCAAACCCTCGTCAAATTGCTTGCCGGAACGCCCGAGACGGTCGCACAGCTTGCTGATGGCATCAGGCTCGCTGGTAATCTCGCTGAGATATTCCACCGTGCCGGAGCGTCCGCTCTCCGCCACCGCGACCGAAATCCGTTGCTTGTGAATATCCAAACCGACAATCTGATATGTTCCATGTGGCCCGTCTCCTATGCATGAGGCTCTGCGCCGGCCAGCCGGCTTCACCCCAGGCCCAGCAATCATAGGGACTAGCAGGTCTGCCCGCCACAGTCGTTGCCACAGCTATGGCAACGCCAACAAACTCGACCGCCTCCATCTGATCCCCAAAATGGTCGGAAACATGGGTCGCAGTCGTCGTTGCCACATCCCCCATACGATTGGGCTCGGGCCTGGTGTGGGAAAAAGGAAATAATTGCCGCTGCGGACAAACCTCTCCCCATCAACACAAAACTAGAGCGTCGACTAACGTCGAACTGTTCATTGCGCGGGAGCCGAATGCGAAACAGAAATGCGATCATATGTCCGGCCCACAGGAAAGTCAGCATAAATGATGCCGCCGCCAAGTAGATTGCCGCGCTTGTCTGTCCTAACGATATCGCAATTAATACAAACGCCCAAAGGGCTGCGGCAGCTAAAAACGCCTGCCTGATGCAAATGTGGCAATTGCCAAGACGGCCAAAAAGAAAGCTTCGCATCTTGTCCTCCCAGGTTCACCAGAGCTGCGGTATGAAATCATGACCGCATTCCCCGTCCACCTTCCGTTCCGCACGAATTAAAAACATGCGTGGTTACTACTGTCACACGATGTGCCGTCCTGGCAGCACCATGAGCTGTCCCCCCATTGGCAACAGAAAGTGCCTTGGCCGCATTGGCCATCGTAGCAATTCATCGCCAGTTGCGTACCCCTACCCTTTTTGGGCGTCTCCAACTCCTTTATCCTCGGCAAAGTGGTCATAATCGCCAGGCTCGCGAAGGCAGTCGAGAAATTTGCGATGAAAGACCTCCGAAGAGGGGAATACTCGCCAGCGTTCACTGAAGGGGACTGCAACTTCGTTTGCCGCAGGGAGTAGCGAATGGCATATACAACTAGGTGCAGCAGCCAAAGACCTGACAAGAGCAACGCAAGCGCGACGGAACAGTGCAAGATCGGGCCAGCACTTGTAACGAACCCCGATCCATAGGTAATCCCAACGGCTAACCAACCAATGCAGGATGCGAGGAATGACTGACGCATGCAATTTGGACATCTTCCTATATCGTAGAGAAACTTGACGGACCAGTGTCCAGCCTGCAATTGTTGTTCGCTCATTGCATCTACTCCCAGCAGCTGATGTTTATTTAGATGTGCCAAATTCACTCACGGATTGCTCATGGCATGTTTCTGATGCGTTTAAGGGTCGTCGCACAAGCCAGAGCATATTGCTGCGCACGCCTGTCCAGTGAGATCGCAGCCCTTATGTTCATACGCGCAGGCCGCAAAACTTCTCTTGTTTCGGCAACCGGGGGGATACCACCGGCTGTCAGACACAGTTAAAGTCAAACGCCGGCCCCAAGCACTGCGTGGATTTTGCCAAGGAATTGATCCAAGCGTCGCAACGCTGGTCGCATGCTGAGTTCCGCTCTGTTGGGCTAACGTCGCGGATGGCAAGAATGCCGGACTCAACACACAGTTCAAAGCTATAGCCCAATTGAAAAGCCGCCATTTCATGTCGGTCCTCTTGCTCTCCGTCGCCCAAGCGCTCCTGCCACAATCTCATCATAATGTCGTACCACTGCCCTGTTCCGCCCCCCTGCTTTGACTGCCGGGGCGGTGTTACCAGGAAACCTGCTACCCACGATCGAACCCATCCTACCTCCTCCTTGGATTTGGTTCATCTTGGCGATGAGTCCGAAATCTCGTGACGCAAGATATTAGCCGCTCAGCAACGACCACGCCTGACCCGTTTGGGTTATGAGCAAGTCCCTTAATCATCGGACTCGCAACCGTCATCAAAGAGCGTATTGTGGGACATGGAAACGTGTGCCAAGTGGTGTCGTCAACGTCTGCGCACCAAGTAAAACTATTGCCACTTTTGTTCTGGCGAGAAGTTTAAATATGAAGACTTGTCGAGCTCTGTTACGCGGGAACAGCGATTGGCGCATCCTTCGATTTTCGAACGATTAGCACGGCGTTTGCGGAAGCTGCTCTTGGGCAGCAGCACTAAAGATCGCCACCGCATTCAGCAGTGCCCCGCACAGCCTAAGAGCCTTAACCCGAAACGCCCCTCCCCAGGTAAGCCTCATCGACGATAGCGGATTTATCGGGAATGTTCTGGACAAAAATCCGTGGGTCGACCCCGAAGAGCGACATCATGAACAATGCAAAGCCCTCTTTTGCTTCCCGATGGAAGGGGGATCGTGTTCCTTCGCGCCCTGAGGGCGGCCGGGGATGTCACCCCAATCATCATCCTGACAGCGCTCGACCAGGTGTCAGACGACGGGCTGACCGCGGGGGCCGACGACTACATGGTCAAGCCGTTCGATCTCGACGAGCTGTCGGCGCGCATCGGCTCGGTCGCGCGCCGATATTCGGGCAATCCAAACCCCATCATCCGTCTTCGTTCGCTCCCACATAGACATTGCCCGCCGGAGCGTGCGTCGGGACGGCAAGGCCGTTCAGCTGACTGTCCGCGAATGGGCACTGCTGGAGGCCTTCCTGACGCGGCCTGGCCAACTGCTCTCCAAAGCCCAGCTCGAGGAAAAGCTCTACGACTTCGACGCCGAGGTGGAGAGCAACGCGATCGAGGTCCACATCAGCGTAAGCGATGTTCCGACCGCACCTTTCGGGGATCGGCGTGAAGGACGATGTTCGGAGCCTTTGAGGGCTTCGACATATGACGATTTCAGAGCTTACGCTTAAATCGAACGATTTGGAGCCGGTGCGCCGGTTCGAGGTGTTCACGGGCTCCGGCCGGCGACGCGAGTGGCCTCCAGAGGAGAAGGCGCGGATCGTTGCGGAGAGCTACGAGGCTGGTGAGACGGTTTGTGCTGTAGCTCGCCGATATGCGCTTTCCCCGCAGCAACTGTTTGCCTGGCGCCGAGCTGCGCGTCAGCCCTCGGCAGATGCGACGGCATCAGAATCTCTGTTCGTTCCTGCGGTGGTTGCGGCGTCCTCGCCGGAACCGGTGGCGCAGCGCCCAGGACGATCACGGAAGCAGAAGACGGTCCGCGACGCCGGCGTGATCGAGCTTGAGATCGACGGTGTCGCCATGCGCGTTGGTCGTGGCGCCGATACCAAGACGGTGGCTGCTGTAATCCGCGCGCTGAAGGCAACGACGTGATCGGGCCAACGGGTGCGGTCAAGGTCATGGTGGCGACGAAGCCAGTCGACTTCCGCAAGGGCGCGGAAGGATTGGCGGCGCTGGTGCGAGAGACGATGGGAGCCGATCCGTTTAGCGGGGCCGTTTACGTCTTCCGGGCGAAGCGGACGGACCGGATCAAGCTGATCTTCTGGGATGGCACCGGAGTCTGCCTCTATGGCAAGCGTCTGGAGGACGGCGAGTTCCGCTGGCCGAAAGTGCATGACGGCATGATGCGGCTGACGGCCGCGCAACTATCGGCGCTGCTCGAAGGTCTCGACTGGCGGCGGGTCCACGAGGCGCGCCGGACCCGCGTTCCGGTTCAGGCGGGCTGACCCGCGACGAAGTGAATCAGTCTGGATTCCGCTGTCGCGGGCTGTCGGCGAATATGATCTGATCCGGTCATGACGATGACTGCTGACCAGCTTCCCGACGATCCGGACGCGCTGAAGGCGATAGTCCTGGCGCGCGACGTCGAGAAGCCCGCCTTCACCAGATCATCAAGGAATTGCAGCGTCACCGCTTCGGCCGTCGTGCCGAGACGCTGCCAGAAGACCAGCTGCTCCTGGGGCTTGAGGAAGCCGAGCAGATCGAGGCCGCCGGTGAGGAAGAGCAGGCACAGACCGCTCCTGGCGAACGTCAGGCGCGTGTCGCAAAGCGCCGAGCGAACCGGGGCGCGCTGCCACCCCATCTGCCGCGCGTGGAGATGGTCGTCGACATCGAGGATCAAGCCTGCCCGTGCTGCCGCAATGGTCTGCATCGCATCGGCGAGGACGTGAGCGAGCGGCTCGATATCGTGCCGGCGCAGCTGCGTGTGATCGTCGTGCGGCGGCCCAAATATGCCTGCCGTGCCTGCGAGGACGTGGTGATCCAAGCTCCCGCATCCGCCCGGCTGATCGAGGGCGGCCTTCCGACTGAGGCAACGGTCGCCCAGGTCCTGGTCTCAAAATATGCCGATCATCTGCCGCTCTATCGTCAGGCGCAGATCTACGCCCGGCAGGGTATCGCTCTCGATCGCTCCACGCTCGCCGACTGGGTCGGCCGCGCCGCCTGGCATCTGCGTCCGGTGCATGAGCGGCTGCTTGGCAGTCTGAAGGCGTCGCCGAAGCTCTTTGCTGACGAGACCACGGCGAGGTGCTCGATCGCGGCCGCGGCAAGACCAAGACTGGGCAGCTCTGGGCCTATGCCCGCGATGACCGACCATGGGAGGGGAGCGACCCGCCGGGCGTCGCCTATGTCTATGCACCCGACCGGAAGGCCGAGCGTCCGATCGCTCATCTCGCAGGCTTCACTGGAATCCTGCAGGTCGACGGCTATGGCGGCTATCGTGTGCTGGCCGACAAGAGCGGCGTGACGCTCGCCTTCTGCTGGGCGCACGTTCGCCGGCGGTTCTATGAATTGGCCGTGTCCGGACCGGCGCCGATCGCCGGCGAGGCGCTGAGACGGATCGCCGAGCTATACAGAATAGAGGACGATATCCGCGGCCGATCGGCCGATGAACGCCGTGCGATGCGTCAGGAAAATAGCCACGCTATTATCGCCGATCTCGAACCCTGGCTGCGTGAAAAGCTCGGCCTGATCAGTCAGAAGACGAAGCTCGCCGAGGCGATCCGCTATACGCTCTCGCGCTGGGAAGGCCTCTCGCGCTTCCTTGACGACGGCCGCATCGAGATCGACAGCAACACCGTCGAGCGCTCAATCCGCCCGATCGCGCTCAACCGCAAGAACGCGCTCTTCGCTGGCTCGGACGGCGGCGCCGAGCATTGGGCCGTCATTGCGTCGCTGATCGAAACGAAACTCAACAGTGTCGAGCCGCTCGGCTATCTCGCCAACGTCCTCACCAGGATCCTCAACGGCCATCCCAACAACCGGATCGACGACCTGCTGCCTTGGGCCTACATCCGGGCGGCCGAGCTAAAGGCCGTGGCCTGAGAACACCGCTTACGGTTGTGTGCTCGTTTTAGGTGTTTTGGCGATACTTTGTGCGCATCGTCGTTCCTGCTATCGGCTACGATAATATACGCCTCAATTCTCTTGCTACGATTCCACCTTTGGGCGTCGAGTTCCGGTGCGCCGCGCAGTCTTCGGCGCTCCGCGACGGGATAGTTTCGCAGCACTCGAATCGTCGTCGCGCGCTTTTCAATCGGACTGACGGAGCATCGTCACGGGCTGTCGAGCAAGGTCGGCCGTCTCATCGTCGACGCGGCCGCAGGCAGGATAATGTGCGGTCCGTTGTTCCTGGTTTGCATCAGGTCCTAATCCGGCCCACGGATCTCGTTGTTCAGATGGCGTCCGTCAGCGTGCGGGCGCCATGCGTTTGATCCGCCGTCGCACACTCATCGATGCGCTCCCAGAAGCTTGCGGTCCTTGACATGCGCGCGCTGCGCGGCGTCGCCCTGGCTCGCCGTCGCTTGGCCGACATGCAGGAGCGTTTGGCGATCTCCCGGTTCCAGATCTTGACCTTGTCCTTGCCCTCGAGCGGGTCATCAGTCTCGACGTCGCTTCGTAGAGCACGCGACGCATGTTCGCGTCGCCGGCCTTCGAGATGCGGCCCTGAACTCGAGGTGCCCGACTGCCAGCGAGCGCGGCGAAGTCAGCCCGAAGCAGGCCGCGAGGTCGCGCGAACGGCGGAAGCGCGATGGATCGTGGGTCTCCGTCATGAACGAAAGCGCCGCCACCGGGCCGACTGCGCGGATGGCCATGAAGCGCAGGCAAGGTTCGCTGCGCGCCCCCATTTTCACGGACGAGATCGTGCAGCCGGCAATACTCTCGCCATAGCACTGCGCGTGCCGACAGTATGGTGCCCATTAACTCGGCTGACAACGGATCGTCCGCCACTGCTTGGATCACCGCCTGCTCGAACGCACCGCGTCTGGCAATCAGTCTTCGGCCGTGTTCCGGGGGTCCTCGTCGATAGCGCCAAACAGCTGCGGCCGATCTGCAGCCGCCTTGATGATGGAAGCGTATCCCTAGCACGACTGCGGGTACGGCAAAACATGCCAGGCTTGACCTTACGTGCTAGTGGCTGGCCTGGCCATATCGACTGCGAAGACATGCCCGAAACAACCTGGCTGATCAAATGAAGGGGAGCCGACGTGTGGCAGCGGCGCCGCCGCAAGGATATTGGAACAAAGTTGGTGCCGGCAAGAGGGTGCCTGCACCGCCCAAAGCGCCACCGCGGCACCCCGGTGAATTGGGCCCGGGCAAGTGTCGCAAAGGTTCTGACGACTGCAGCCCCCGACGGCTTTCTAATCGACAGGCTGGCTACAAGCCAAGATCCCCGAAAGCAGTATTGTGATATGTCGCTGCACTATTAGGTAAGCCACGCAGCTTTCGCAAATGGCAATTGGAGGTTTGGAAAACCTCAAAGATTACCAATATTTTTCGAGAATTGTGCCAAATCGAGGCCCAGCAGGACTTGCGCCAGTGCGGGGAAGATCTGGCCTGTGATTCTGCTGAGAAACTACCTTCGGCGCCCGCACCTCTCTCGTCTCGGTGGCGGCGTGGCGTCGCGTGGCGGTCGATCGGCACGATCTAACCCGTCTTTAAGAGTACGTGCCTGGTTCTATTGCAGTTTGTTACCGCGGAGTTTGCCAATTGTCGGGCTGTTCAGGGGCGAGAATGGTATCAGGAGCCCGTTTTCGCTCACCCCCTTGAATTCGGCACTCCCGCATGCGGCAGGAACCAGTTCGAAAGCATCGACATCCTAACCCGCGTCATCCAATCGATGGATGAAGCCCACCGTGGGCCGCGCTAGTTTGAACGGTTGCCGCATCGGCACTTTTGTGGGCCGGGGGATGTCTGGGGCACTATTCCGCAGGTGGTGAAGACCCGTGTAACAGGAGCAGAATATGCGAGCATGGCGGTGAGCATGGCTCACGACCTATAAACCAAGTTGGCGGGGATTTTAATACAAAGGGGACGAGCAATAACCGAGGGGAGGAACTATCGTGCGTACGATTATCATTCCTATACTAGTCGGACTGACTTGCGCATCTGGTTGCACCACAGCCCAAATTAATTCAACCACGAACGCATTTGTGCCGTTGATGAACCAGACGCTTTCCCAACCTCGGCGGGCACCTGTTTACCGTCGACCTGCCCCTTATCGTCCGCCGCCACCGCAGCGACCAGCGCCGGTCTTCCAAAACAGCCCAGATTGCCCATCAGGCGAGCATATGTCTAATGGACAGTGCATAGCAGAGAGCGCTCAATAGGACTTGGGGGTAGCCAGCTCAACTTTTGTAGCTTTCCGGGCAAGCCGAGAACGTTGAGGCGGTCTTCATGCCCGGAACCACTCGGTGACGCAATGGACCTTCCCGTCGACCTTCATCGGCTTGTGGATCATAAGCCGCTTCCGCAGGTGCTCCGGTGGACTTCGAAGAGCGTGGTCCTCACGGTGGGGCTGCAGCGGCTGCAATCGAATTCGTGTTTTGCGGATCGCCGCCGCCATATACCATCATCAGGCGGAACGGCAGTAGCGGACGTTGCCGCAGCTGCACTCAGCCTTCACAAGCATGTTGTGTCGGGTGCCGATCGAATCGTGCGCCATGAGAATAGAGTGCGCCATGAGAATAGAGATGGAACAAATTCCTCTCCGGTTGATATTGATCACAAAGACGGCATGATACAGTTGATACTGCGCGCCGCAGCCAGAGATTTGTGTAGCTCCAGTCGGGATGTCACTGAAATTTCAAATCTGCCAATATAGCTCGAAGCCCTCGTGCGATAGCGGAATGGACATGGGTGCAGCTTTCGATCTGGATAGAGTGGCCAACGCGATGGCTGAAGCCGCGGTCGAGCCGTCGCGGTGGGATGCGGCGATGGACGTTGCTGCTGAGGCCACGGGAAGCTTTGGAGCGATGCTCTTCGATATGAGGAGCCATTTGCCCAGCATCCCGCGCAGTCGCAAAATGAGCCCATCTTTCGAAGCATACGTCCGGGATGGCTGGATTGACCGCGACGACCGCTATGACTTAGTGCCGCTGATGGTGCGCCGAGGGGTTGTCAGCGAACTTGACGTTCTGACGCCTGAGGACATGGCCAAGCGGCCGTATTATCAGGAATTTCTAACCCCCTTCGGTTTACGATGGTTTGCGGGCGTAAAGGTTGCAGCTGGCGATGACTTGTGGTGCCTATCAATTCAGCGGTCGATCCAGCAAGGGCCATTTTCGCCTTCCGAGATGCAGCGCCTTGCCGAGCTCTCAAAACTATTAGGTCCCGCGGCAGCCTTGGCTCGGATGCTCGGCCACGCACGGGCCGAAGGTGCAATGGATGCTTTTAGCGCAAGCGCCACGCCCGCAGTAATGCTTGATCGGAACGCGGCAGTGATTCTGGTCAATGAACCTGCCGGCAAAATGTTTGGTCAAGATCTTCTGCTCATTGGCCGCCATCTGGCTTCGTTCGACAGAAACGCCACGGATGCCCTCGACCGCGCCTTACACGCTCTATTGCGTAATCCGCACCCGGCAGCAATGATGCCGCCAATCTCATTGCCTCGACGGTATGGCAGACCCGTGCTGGCCTATCCGTTGCGCCTTCGAAAAATTACCTCGAACGCCTTTGGGTCCTGTCAGGCTGTCATAGTCTTCATTGATCCCGATATTTATATTCGACCGCCCGAGTTTGCGGTGCGGACCTGTTTTGGGCTGACCTCAGCCGAGGCAAGGCTGGCCTGCCGGATCTCATCGGGCGACGGATTGAAGACCGTAGCGGAACATTTGGGAATCTCCTTCGAAACCGCGAGGAACCAGCTCAAAGCCATATTCATGAAAACTGAGACTCATCGGCAGGCGGAGTTGGTCGCCTTACTTGCCAGATTGAACAGCATCTCGACATTATGAGCACCCACACGGGCGCCATTTGGGATTGATCGAAGGCGACAGTTGCGTTCGCACAAAATGGCTTATCGCGAGGCAGGTGACCCAAACGGGTCGAGAGCTCCGCGCGCGCCGCCTTTTACTGATGACTAAGCCATATGTCGATGCGATAGCGGTCCGAGCCTTGCATCGGCAACATGCCGTCTGGTCGTGTTCCGATTCCCAAAGGACGAAGGGTCGAACCCAATTCCTCCAACGCCGCTCCGATTCTCCGATCACCGGCATTCGTCGCGGAATAACCGATGGCCTTGGGCACTAGCGTGCATTGCGGCGTGGTGTCCCTGTCGAACTGTTCAATCCTGCCGGGAATGAGCCGCAACGACTCGAAAACATAATCGTTGATCGACCTGCGCAACGACTCCGCGTCGACCGGGGCTCCGCTGCAAACATTGATATAGACCCAGCCGATCGGGCGCGGGTCTCCGGGAATTGTACGATAAGTGATCTTGCGGCCGCTGACGTCCGGCGGCTCCGGGTGCGCAACAGCTCGCTTCGGCTGGACGGCGGGAGTGGCAGCGGGAGCCACAGGAGGATTTGAGGGAGGACGATATCCGGCGATCAGGTTTCGCGCAGCTGCCGTCGACACCAAGCTTTGGTGGGCTGAGCCCACGATTGAGAAAAGCCGACAGATGCTGCCTTCGGACGAGTGGTCAAAGCCGACACAGCCCGAGCGCGAGGAGCAAAGGGAACGGCATGCTTGCAAGGGCGCGACGACCTTCGCGCTTACGGTCCCGTCCAGGGCAGTCACTGGATAGTCGAAGAGTTCTGCCGTGGCCTGGGCGCTCGCCAGTTGAATTCCAGCCAAGATAACGAGAGCTGTCGAAGACGCGCCGACCGCTACAAGCAGGCGCCCGAGGAATCCGCAGCGAAAAAGGCTCGCAAACATGTTTCCCCCCGCTGTATCTCTGGTGATCTCGACCTGAGTAGGCGAGAACTCTGTGTCTTGATGTCAATAACGATAAGATCACGGCGCATAAAAGCGGCCGCCCGTTCGGGCTATGGCGCTCTGGCGCCATAGAACGGCCAGAACCTCATGGCTGACCGCAGTTTTTCAGGTTACCCCTCTTTTCTTTTGCCCCGGCGGTCCCCACGGCGTCCGACAAGTTGGCGCGGCGCGCACAGTAGTCCTCCAGCGTTTACTTTTCCAGCCCCAAATGGGGGATGCCGCAAGGCAAAATCGGAGCCAAAATAGACCCAGCTGCGACTAAGCAAGGAAATCTGAGTGCGATCCCGTTCCGGTTAAAGCAAGTGTGAAGAAATCTACTTGAGGGCTCGTTGACATAGCGTTTCCTTTCCGTCGAATATCCTGGCCGGGATGCCGCATGGTTAACGGTCAATACGTGTGGCAGGGGAACAGACTATGGCTGGGGGGGGCAACGCCCACTTCATTCGTTCAACACAGGCACGCACCGGCGACGTATTGGCTGTTGCGGGGACTCCCCTATGGCGTGACTGCGAAACGACTTTTGCCCGCATTGACGAACTGTGCGGGGAAAATGCGTCGAGGCTGTTGCCCGAGCCGATCGTCAAGGAACGGAAGGGCTGTGCCCGTCTGGTCGTTGTTGCGTGGTATGGCAGCTTCGACCAGGAGCCGAAGCGGTTCGACGAAGGAATGCGGTCCCGGGTCGAGTCGAACTTGGCCGAGCGGATTGCGGCCCTTCGTCCGGCGCAAGCCGACCAGGAAATCGGCGAGACCGTCCGAGCTATGTTCAAGGTGGCGGACGAAAACTCCATCTTCGCCGTCGGCCAGGACCCTGCCCTCACGAATTGGGGGATGTTGCCGGAGGAAGCCAGCTCCTCTTGCGCGGGGTTCGCGCGGCACAGCGAGAAGACGATAGACCGATACCTTCCGAGCGGCATATCGCCCGGGGTACCAGGTCAGGTGTGGGCTGTAGTCGGAGGGTTCAAGATGGCCGGCCAAACTCCACCGCGACGCGTCATTGCACCCGAGGCCGCCAGTTTGTCCCTGGGGATGGAGGTCGCGGCTTCGTCAAGGCCCAGGCGTTCCTGGCTTTGGCCGCTTGGGGCGCTTTCGCTGGTGTTCGCCGCCTGCCTGGTCTACGTGGCCTGGCTCTGGCCAACTCACCTTCTCTATCCGGAAGTGCTTCCGCCCCAGCCGATGGCTCCCGTCGTGGACAGCGCGGAAGTCAACCGGCTTGTCGAAGAGCAGATCGGCAGAATGAAAGCCGAGCTTGCGAAGGCCGCATGCGATGCAGACCCCGCTGTTTTTGGCCCTCCGCTCCAGGAAGCCGGGAAGAAAGCCGACAGCGACGCGTCGGTACCGCCCCAATGAGCCAGTTCGTCACAACGACTACGCTCAGCCAGATGCGGTCCCTCGGATCGACGGCGGAGCGCTCGGTCCACCGGCTTCAGGCGGTGCTGGGCCGGGAATTCCCCGCCGGGATCGGTCTTGAGCTCGCCGAGCCCGTGCCGCGCACGGACGGCTCCGGGATCGACTGGTACACCGAGCGCGACGAGCCTCTCGTCCGCCTGACGGATTTTCCGCCCGAAACGTCTGCCGTCTACAAGACGCGGCTCTACCAAGCCGTCCAGGCAGTTCTCAGGGCGGCGGCCGCGCACGAAGCCCGCTCCGACCCGGCGGCCAAGTCGACGGCGACTGCGCTGCGCAACGCAGTGACGTTCCCCGGAGACGAGAACGTCTGGGTCTCCGGCGGTTCGGACGGCAGCGACGGAATGCTCGTGGTCACGGCGTGGGGTTACGAAAAGCACGACGCCGTAACGAGCGGCAAGGGAGAGATAATCGACGTCAGTGACCGCCAGCTGTCGAGTGTGGCGCGTCAGACGGAGCAGTCCGCGCGACGGGTGGCCGGGACTTCCGCCGGGGCCTTTTGGTGGCGGTGGGTCGTCGGCAGCCTCGTCTGGCTCGTCCCCCTAGTGCTTGCGGGGGCGACCGCATGGCTGCTGATTCCGGCCTGCGGCCTGATCCTACCGTTCGGGACCGTCGCCTTCGGAAAGGGCGAAGGCGCCTACTGCGCCCTGGCAGCGCCGCTGCCGCCCCTGGACCAGGCCAGCCTGCGGACGCAGCAACTCATCACGGAAGCAGCAGCGGTCGAGGTCCAACTGCGGCGGCACCTGACTTCGTGCGCTCCACCCGTTCCAGAACCAAAGCCCGAGCTTGATCCAGTGAAGGAAGCGGACATACGCGTCATAGAGGCGAACGGGGAGCAAGGCTACACCCAGGTAACGCTCATCTGGAATAACCGGACAGACTTGGACCTCTTCGTAAAATGCCCAGGCGGCGAAATGGTGCCTCTATCTGGAACTTTGGCATGCGGTGGCAAGCACGACATCGACACGAACCTCAATGGGGAGAGGACCGATCCTGTCGAACATATATCGTGGGCGAGCAAGCCTCCGCCCGGACACTACGAGGTTTACGTGAGGATGTACAACAAGCACGGAGATCCGGCCCCGCGGACCGAATTCGACGTCATCCTCAAACTCAAAAAGGGCAAATCAGCGGAACCACCCATCCACGGCGTGCTGACTGAAACATCCCCCGAAGCGACGCAACTGAAAGTCACGGAGTTCGATGTCCCATGACTGCGGCAAGTCGGCCCCACTGGCAGGATTACTCAAATGCTGACCAACCTCGCCGATTTCAGCGACGGCTTTACGCCGGTGCCGGACAGCGGAATCCCATTGGTCGAGTTGGGGATCGACGCGTCTTTGCTTGCGAAGTGCCGAACGACGGCTCGGCCAAGGGGGCGGGCGCAATGTCGAAGCGAGCTTCCATCCCAAAATCGATCGAACGACACGCATGCCTCAACCACCGATCTGGATGCGCGGCCCTATTGCAAGGGGCAAGGCAAGGAGACCAAGCTGTGGTTCATCGGCTGATGGAGAACCGCCATGGCCTGCTGGTCGACCCCTGCCTGACCGATACCTTCCGAGCGGCATATCGCCCGGGGTACCAGGTCAGGTGTGGGCTGTAAGTCGGAGGGTTCAAGATGGCCGGCCAAACTCCACCGCGACGCGTCATTGCACCCGAGGCCGCCAGTTTGTCCCTGGGGATGGAGGTCGCGGCTTCGTCAAGGCCCAGGCGTTCCTGGCTTTGGCCGCTTGGGGCGCTTTCGCTGGTGTTCGCCGCCTGCCTGGTCTACGTGGCCTGGCTCTGGCCAACTCACCTTCTCTATCCGGAAGTGCTTCCGCCCCAGCCGATGGCTCCCGTCGTGGACAGCGCGGAAGTCAACCGGCTTGTCGAAGAGCAGATCGGCAGAATGAAAGCCGAGCTTGCGAAGGCCGCATGCGATGCAGACCCCGCTGTTTTTGGCCCTCCGCTCCAGGAAGCCGGGAAGAAAGCCGACAGCGACGCGTCGGTACCGCCCCAATGAGCCAGTTCGTCACAACGACTACGCTCAGCCAGATGCGGTCCCTCGGATCGACGGCGGAGCGCTCGGTCCACCGGCTTCAGGCGGTGCTGGGCCGGGAATTCCCCGCCGGGATCGGTCTTGAGCTCGCCGAGCCCGTGCCGCGCACGGACGGCTCCGGGATCGACTGGTACACCGAGCGCGACGAGCCTCTCGTCCGCCTGACGGATTTTCCGCCCGAAACGTCTGCCGTCTACAAGACGCGGCTCTACCAAGCCGTCCAGGCAGTTCTCAGGGCGGCGGCCGCGCACGAAGCCCGCTCCGACCCGGCGGCCAAGTCGACGGCGACTGCGCTGCGCAACGCAGTGACGTTCCCCGGAGACGAGAACGTCTGGGTCTCCGGCGGTTCGGACGGCAGCGACGGAATGCTCGTGGTCACGGCGTGGGGTTACGAAAAGCACGACGCCGTAACGAGCGGCAAGGGAGAGATAATCGACGTCAGTGACCGCCAGCTGTCGAGTGTGGCGCGTCAGACGGAGCAGTCCGCGCGACGGGTGGCCGGGACTTCCGCCGGGGCCTTTTGGTGGCGGTGGGTCGTCGGCAGCCTCGTCTGGCTCGTCCCCCTAGTGCTTGCGGGGGCGACCGCATGGCTGCTGATTCCGGCCTGCGGCCTGATCCTACCGTTCGGGACCGTCGCCTTCGGAAAGGGCGAAGGCGCCTACTGCGCCCTGGCAGCGCCGCTGCCGCCCCTGGACCAGGCCAGCCTGCGGACGCAGCAACTCATCACGGAAGCAGCAGCGGTCGAGGTCCAACTGCGGCGGCACCTGACTTCGTGCATTCCCAAGCCGGCGCAGACGAAGGAGTCGAAGGCTATGGACAAGAGCCTAGGAGAGGGGCACACCGGAAAGCTGCAGGTGACATTGTCATGGCAAACCCTGGACGACCTTGACCTTATTGCCTCCTGCCCAGGAGGAATTCTTGGCGGCAACAAAGGCGCCACGGGTCCTGGGATCTGTGGCGATGGCGTAAGAGACCGCGATTCAAACAGGAATCTGAAGAAAAACATAAGTTCTGAACCCGTCGAGAACATCGTGTGGCAAGACGACATTCCACAGGGCACTTACGACTTCACTGTAAATCCATGGTCTACAAAGATTAAAAACAGGGATATTAGTATCCATTTTGATCTTAGGTTTCGCCTTGATGGAAAAGAAACAATTTGTCATGATACTGTGACGCGAGGAGCCGCAAAAGGAGATGGAGTCATTGGGACAGCGAAACACCTAACTTGGAATTACAGCGATACTCTGCCTAATTGCAATTTTGAAACAAACGAAATTACCATGTGTGTTACAGATTGCAAGCAATAGACACTGATATGACGTTGCCCCGCTTGACGCGGATTTATGGAGATCGTCTGAAGAGGCAGTGCAAAGGATGCAGGAAACACGGATGCTGGCGAATGTTGTCAACTTGAGCAAAGGGGCCGCTCTGGTTCCCAGCTCGACCAGATGCGCTTCGGGTTGGAGACGGGACAGAGGCTGCGGCCCGCATCGGTCGGGTGGCGCAGGCTGGGCCGAAGAGGGCGAAGGACCATGTGCTTGAGAAAACAACCGGGTGGCGGCCTCGATACGCCAGACAAAAAATCTGCTGTTGAAAGCCACGGGGTTAGACACGCCATGACAGCGCCTGCCCCGGCAAAGCCCGATGAGGCGACCGCATGCTGACCAACCTCGCCGATTTCAGCGACGGCTTTACGCTGGTTCCGGACAGCGGCATCCAATTCGTCGAGTTCGGGTTCGACGTCGACGCGACTCCGCGCCTGTCGAGGTCGTTCATCGAACGGCTGTCGCCGGGCGAAACGGGTTCGGATGGAAAGACGTTGGTCCGCCTGCTTCCGAACTGGAACGACGACGATCCCGAATCGGACGAGCAGCCCTACCCCCCCAAAGGAGACGACATAGAGTACCCTATCTCGAGTGCGAAGGCGCTGGAGACCTTTTTGGACTGTTGGGTCCCGATGCCGTTCTTCAAGATTGAACCTGGAAAGGACGCGCTGGGCAACGAAATATACGCGCAGGGCCCGACCGACTGGGTCCGTGTAAGGGTGACCGAAACCAGGAAGGCCTACGGAGACCGGAAGGGAACGCATAGGGCGATCTTCGCGTTCGACAGTTCGCTCGCCCCCCGGAAGCCGAACCGCGCCTATCTGGCGCCCAGTCCGGAAGACGCGATGAGGACGGAGTCTTTTCGGTTCGTCAGCCAGATTCCGGACATCATCTCATTCCTGTCCCACAAGGTCGAACTTCCCGGGCAAGGCCCTGTGGACGCGCAGAAGTGGCTGGACGACTGGGTGAAGGACATTTTCTTTGCGATCAAGAAGCTCCAGAGGAGAGGGCGGGAGCTTCGGCCAGAGGACTTCGAGGGTAAACAGTTCGAGCATCTCGCCCGGTACATGACCTTCGTCCAGTTTCTCGCCAGCGCGATCAAGCCGATTCGCGTCACCCTCATCGATACGGTGAGCGAAAACAGAAACGTTCAGCCCGTCGACGTGGACCTCGTGCTGGACATCGGAAACTCGCGGTCATGCGGACTTCTGATCCAGTCGTTTCCGGACGACGTGAACGTTGACCTCAACAACTCCGTTGTCCTGGAGCTACGGGACCTTTCGAAGCCCGAGCTCGTTTATCGCGATCCGTTCGAGAGCCAGTGCGAGCTGATAGCCGGGGAATTCGGCCCGGAGGACATCGCAAGGCGGTCTGGCCGGCCCCGGGCGTTCTTCTGGCCAAGCCTGCTGCGCATTGGCCCCGAAGCCTCGCGCCTGCGCGGCGAGTCGGAAGGCACCGAGGCCGCGACCGGGCTTTCTTCGCCAAAGCGGTATCTGTGGAGTTCCGATCCTGTTCTGCAGGAGTGGAAGTTCCGTTCGAATTCGCCAGAGCCGCCGATCGAGCGCTCAATGTACCGTTTCGTAAACGACAGGGGCGACGTTATCGAACAGATCGAGCAAGACAGGCGCGATTTCAAGTTGAGGGTCAGGGAGAGCGAGATGCAGACGGCGAGCCGCTTCTGCTTCTCGAGGTCGTCCTTCTTCACGTTCATGCTCGTCGAGATCATCGCGCAGGCGATTTCCATGATGAACAATCCCGGCGCGCGTCGCGAAAGAAGACTCAAGGACTCTCCCCGCCGCCTCCGCAGGATCATCATCACGATCCCGTCCGCTACTCCGGTCCAGGAGCAGCGCATCCTCCGGTCGCGCGCGGAAGCCGCAGTCAAGCTGCTATGGTCCCTGTCAGAATGGGGCAGCGGCGGCATCAACAGCGAGCGTCCGAAAATTCACTGCTCGTGGGACGAGGCGAGTTCGGTTCATCTCGTCTATCTGTATGGCGAGGCGGTGCACAAGCTGGGCGGCTCCATCAGGACGTTGTTCGACGTGCTTGGCAAGGACAGGGACAGGCCATCGACACTTCCACCGCCAAAATCCAAGGGGAAGCCGGAGCGCTCTCTGCGCATCGCCAGCGTCGACGTGGGCGGCGGCACAAGCGACCTCATGGTTACGACCTATTACCAGACCGACAACGTTGCGATCTTTCCCGACCAGAACTTCAGAGAGGGCTTCCGCATCGCGGGTGACGACCTCCTCAAGGCAGTGATCGAGCGAGTCGTGATCCCGAAGCTCGAGCAAGGGCTCGCCCAGGCAGGCCTGCCAAATGCGCGGAACTATCTAAAAGCCCGCTTCGCGGGAGACAATCCGAACATGTCCGAGCAGGAAAAACACCTGCGCCGACAATTCGTGCTTCAGGTCCTTCAGCCAATCGCAATCGGGCTCCTTTCTGAATGCGAAGCAATGCCGCCGACAAGCCGCAAGACGGAAATCCGCAAGGCCGGCAGCTTCTTCGAGATGGGGGGCTGGACGATGGAGTCCGGAGGCGACATTCCCGTGGCCGCGCGCATACTCGGCTATCTCAAGGAAAACATGGGTGCGCTCGGAGCCGGCGACTTCAATATCGCTGACTGCGATATCGCGATAGACCCTCTGGCGGTCGAGGAGTGCGTCCTGTCGATATTCGACGGCGCGTTCGACAACATCGCGGAAGCGATCAACCATCTGGACGTGGACGTGGTGCTGCTGACCGGGCGGCCGATGCGCCTGCCGCAGATGATAAACCTGTTCGTGAACAAGATGTCCGTCCGCGCCGACTGCGTCATTCCGATCAAGGACTATCGCGTCGGCACGTGGTATCCCTTCCGGGGCCTCAGCAACACGCACATCAACGATCCGAAGACAACCGCGGTCGTGGGAGCGATGCTGTGCGCGCTCTCCGAACGGCAGCTCACCGACTTCACGCTCTATTCCAAGTACCTCAGGATGAAGTCGACCGCCCGCTACATCGGGCGGCTCCAGGGGAACGCGACGCTACCGGACGAAAGGCTGCTTTTCTCGGAGGTCGACCTCGATGCCGCAACTGCCTCTGCAGACGAGGCAGAGTTCGATTATCACAGCCCGACTCGCCTCGGTTTCAGGCAACTTCCGCTGGAGCGCTGGGTGGCAACGCCACTCTACAAGCTGACGACCGCTCAGATGCATTCGTCGAGAAGCATAAACAATCCAGTCCGCGTCACTATCGGGCGCAACGTGCAGGTTCCGGAAGGGGACGAGACGGGCGAGATCGCCCTTCTGTCAAGCGAGGCGACGCGCGAGGAATTCGTGATCCAGGACGCGGAAGACGCCGACGGCATTCCGGTCAAGCGTTTGATGGAGCTGAAGCTGGACACGCTAGCGGTCGAGACAGGTGACGGTTACTGGCTCGACACGGGAATAATCTCTATCCAGTGAAACGGCGGTTTAAGCATGCGTAAGGAATTGAAGAAAGCCTGTGACACCGCGCTGAAATCGGCGCAGGATGGGCTTGCGTGGATCGGAACCGCTGCGAACTCGGATCGGGTTGGCAGCACGCGCGGAGGAGCCGAGCAGCAGCTCAGAAAGACGATCGTCTCCACCCGAAAGGCGATGGCGGCGATCGACCGCCCGATGTGCGTCGGGGTGTTCGGCCCGAGCCAGGCCGGCAAGTCCTATCTCGTGTCGGTCCTGGCCCGCCATGGAAGCGCGCCCTTGATGGCCCGCTTTGGCGATCTCGGTCGGGAGGTCGACTTCATCCGGGAGATCAATCCGGGTGGGGATCGGGAGTCCACCGGGCTTGTCACCCGTTTCTCGGTTCGCGAAGAGCCGAGCCCTCCGGGCGCGCCGGTCGTCCTGCGAATGCTCAGCGAAGCCGACGCCGCCAAAATTCTCGGCAACAGTTTCTTCCTTGATGGCGACGCGAAAAAGCGTGCGCCGCTCTCGCCAGATGCCGTCGTATCCGCATTGGAAGAAGCCCGCGGCCGGGCCGCTTCGAAAGCGCCAGCCGGAGGCATGACCGAAGAGGACGTATGGGACATCCAGGAATATTTCGAAAAGCAGTTCGCTGGAATGCCGAACATCGAGACGCTCGGCGCGTACTGGGAAGAGGCGGCAACACTTGCGCCGCGGCTTTCCGTTGCCGGGCGGGCCGACCTCTTTTCCGTGCTATGGGGCGGGGTTCAGGCGTTCAGCGACATCTACCTCGAACTCGCCGAAGCGCTCGAGAAGCTCGGGTTCCCCAACGAGGCCTACTGCCCGATCGAGGCGATCGTTCCGAGGGACCGCAGCATCATCGACGTCGAAACACTGCTCGGTCTCGGAAAACCTGGCCAGGAAGAACTGCTCATCCAGCCGATGAAGGGTTCCGCAATTTCGCTTCCGAAGCCGGTCATTACCGCCTTGGCCGCTGAACTCCGCATCGCGATTTCTGAACAGCCATGGCCGTTTTTCGAACACACGGACCTCCTCGACTTCCCCGGCGCGCGGAGCCGCCAGAAGGTGGAGATCGAGTCTTTCCTCGAGCTTAACCCGCACGGGCTTAAAGACCTTTTCGTCAGAGGCAAGGTGGCCTTCCTGTTTGACCGATACGTGGCCGAGCAGGAACTCTCCAGCATGCTGCTCTGCATCAAAGACTCGAACCAGGACGTCGCCACGCTCCCTGACATGATCGACGACTGGATCCAGACTTCGCATGGCGCGACTCCGGCAGAGCGGGCCAACGCCGAGACTGCGCTGTTCCTGGTGCTGACTATGTTCGACAAGCACTTCAACGAAAGAGCAGGGGATGAAGGGCAGAGTCTGGCGGATCGTTTCGGCGCGCGGTTGGGATCTTCGCTGACGCGTTTTTTCGGCAAGGCCCACAAGTGGCCGTCCGAGTGGACACCAAAGAGGCCGTTCAACAACACGTTCTGGCTCCGGAACCCGAATTTCAAGGCCGAGTTCCTGATCAAGTACAAGGGCAGTGACGAGGTCGCAATTTTGCCGGACAAGGTGGCGAAAGTGGCCGCCCTGCGCGAAGCCTATCTCGAAGTCGATGAAGTCAATCAGCACTTCCGTGAACCGGCCAGGGCTTTCGACGAGGCTCTGAAACTAAACGACGGTGGCGTAAGCTATCTGGCGGAGAACCTTGCGGCAATCTGCCGTCCCGAGATTAAATATGGGCAAATCCGCGGCCGCGTTGGCATCATTGTCAATGAAATCCGGCGCGTTCTGGCGCCATATTTCGTCGACAGCGACATCAATACGCGCCTTGCCGAGCGCCGGGAGGTAACAGACCGGATTCTTGGGGGCCTGACCGAAGCATGGGAGCGGGACCAGTTCGGCCTCGCGATGAAGTTGCTGCAGATTTCGCAAAGCGGAATTTCCGAACATCTTCACATCGATTACGGCAACCGTCTCAAGCGCCAGAACGCGCCGGAGGAAGGCACCCAATCGGACCCCACCTCGAGAAGGCGTACAGGGCCCCGACAACCTCCTCATCTGCCTGGGAGAACGAAGGTGGCCACTGCCGCGGTGTCCTCGCAGTCTGTTTCGCAGAAAGCGCCCGCGCGCGAAGCCTATCTCGCCCGCTCCGCGATGAGGCATTGGGTGGACGGGCTTTCTGCTCTTGCGAGAAACGACAGCGCATTGCTCGCCATTGGCCTTGGCCAGGAATTGGCAAGCGAGCTGATCGCGGAGCTGACTGCCGCAGCGCGCCGCTCTGGGGTCGAAGAGAGCATAGCCGAGGACCTTGCCAAGCTCTCGGGAGCTCTCGAGAATCCTGCCATCCTGCTCGAGAAGGCAGGGTTCCTGGCGACGAGCCGCATAAACCGTTTCGTCAGCACGCTCGGTTTCGAGGCGGTGCCCGAGGACAAGCGGCCATCGGCTCCTGACGGCCAAGACGGTGAGGTCAAGGTGTTTGCCCGCCGCCCGAACGTTTCCAACTGCGACGGGATTGGCAAGGAGCGTCGGAACTTTTCCTACCTTGCCCTCTCGGAATGGATGTACGCCTTCAACCAACTGGTCACCGACAATGTCCTTTCAGGCGAAGGGGTCACAGTCAACGTCGGGGAGAACGAACGCTTGAGGGCTATCCTGGAGGCGCTCGATGCGTCGGCGACGCAGCCTGCCGGGTTGGCTGGGGCGGTTCGATGACGGAGGTTAAGATCGACGTCACAGAGGACGAAGAGCGCCTCTTCTGGCATGCCCTGGTAAAATTTCCGCAGCAATTGGGCAGCTCTCCGCAGTTGCGCCTGACGATAACACGCAAGACCTCCGACACTCCGTATCTTGGCGATGCCGGATGGCAGGCGAGCCCGGCGACCATAGAAGCCGTGGTCGTCAGCCGTTCCGCGAACTCGGCCACGGTGGCTGTTTCGCCCGAGGTCTGCGACAACATTAGGGTGGACACCAAAGTTAGGATCGAAGTCGACGGCCATGACGTATGGGGCAACGCCTTCTGGCCGCCGATCACCCCTCGCCCGGGTAATTGGGGCGCAGGGCTGACCCCCCCTCCGAAATTCACGCCTATCAAGAAGCCCTCCGACGATGTCATAGAAAAGATCGTCGACCCGCCCCAGGAGGAGGAAGAGAAGCCGAAGGACCGAACTCCGCCTGTGCAACTGCCAAAGAAGAGGCGGCGGTACCTATACCTTCTGATCCCGTTGGTGTTGCTGTCGGCGGTCGGAGGATACTGGATAATACCTAAGCCCGAGCCTTTGATCGTGAAGTTCGAGAGGCTGAAGCGGACGGACAGTAGCGGTGCTGAACTGTTCGCCCTGAGCGGCGAGGCATACCAAAAAGGCAACGCAGCGATCGGCTTGCAGGCGATCAATCTTGCGATGGAAAGGGGCAATAAGGACGCAAAGCTCGAAGTCGCGCGCTGGTACGATCCGGGTTCCTTCAATCCCGCCAAAGCAGATCGGCCAGACGCAAACAAGGCTGCGAGGACCTATTTCGAGCTGACGATAGAGGGTCAAACGGGGGCCAAGGAACTGCTTCGTTCCCTCTGCGCGAAAAGCGCGAGTTCTCCTCAAGGTCCCGGTTTTGACGGGTTCTTGGTGAACACTTATTGCGAAGGGACTTTAGAATAATGACAAATGACAAGGCCTGGCAACCCGCCGCCTGTGGAATCTTCGGAGGAATGGAAGCATGCGGAAGAGCAACCTAGAGAAGTATCTTGCTTTATGTGCCCTGCCCCTCCGTATTTCTGTGGCGGCCGCGGCAATGCTCCTTTGCACCGCCGTGTCGGCGGGCGCGCAGGATGCTGCCGCGCCCGTCGAGCTTTTTAACTATCCGGGCACTGTGCTGAACGGGATCACCAGCGCCCAGGTTCCCATGAAACTGGAAGCATGTCGGCAACTCTGCGAAGGCCGTTCCGGGTGCCAAGGTTTTGACCACTCTGAAAAGAACGAATGCCGCCTGTTTACGAGCGTAGTTGGTTGCCGTTCGGGGAGTGGCTCGACCTCGGAGACGCGCAGCCTTGTACCGAATTGCCCCGGTCCGACAAATCCTCCACTCGCAGTCAGGCTGGCGAAGCTCAGGGAAACGGACACGGATGGTCATGAACTCTTCGCCCTGAGCCAGGAGGCGTTCAAACGTGGAGATCGGAGCGTCGGCATGGAGGCTATCAATCTTGCCACGCAGAGAGGCAACCAGGATGCGAAACTCGAAATGGCGCGCTGGTACGATCCAAGGACGTTTGCGCCGGATCGCGTCGACGGAATCGATGCCAACAAAGCCGCGCGTTCCTATTTCGAACTTGCGCTCGAGGGCAATCCGAAAGCCAACAGCCTCCTGAACTCACTCTGTCTCGAATCCAGCGATTCCGGCTCGAACCACGCCAACGCATACGAAAACTTCCTTCGCACCACCTACTGCGAAGGGTCGATCAATCCCTGACCAGGCCGCGTTTTCATCGGGGGTTTGGGCTTAGGGGAAGGCGAGTATGCAGCAGAGGTGTCATCGGTTTAGCGCGTTCGCGGCAAGGATCGCGTCGGCCGCGCTGCTGCTGTCCCTTTTGCTAGCGATGCCCGAAATTGTGCCCAGAGTATCTGCACAGGAGCCCGGGGAATTTCTCGACTATCCAGAGACTGCATTGAAAGGGACCACCAGCGCGGGGTTCGAGAGACCTCTGGATGACTGCCGGAAAATCTGTCTAGAACGTTCGGGCTGCGTTGGATTTGATCACTCCTCTGCAACTAACATCTGCCGCCTGTTCGAAGGAATTGGCTCCGCTCAGTCAGATCCGCTTTCGACTGCCGGCACGCGCCAACGGATTCCGGGATACCCCGATCCCGTCAACTCCGAGTCCTGGTACTACGCGTCTTTCAGTGGCATTGATCTCTGGGGCCAAGATATCGTGCCGAAAGGCTTGGCTGCATCCAATGCCGAAAGATGCTCGGTAATGTGTGACGGCCATGCCTCCTGCCGTGCATTCACCTACAACCAAGAAGCGAACCGCTGCTTTCTGAAGTCGGGCTACGATTTCGTGCAGTCTTACTCGGGCGGAACTTCGGGCCTCTATTTCAAGGCAAAGCCTTCGCAGCCCGCCTTGACCCTGAGCACCGAATGGGAACTCTTCATGAACAGCGATTTTCTAGGCAATGACCTAAATGACTGGCCGGCGCGTTCGTACCAGGAATGCATGCAGCAGTGCGGGTCGGACAGCCAATGCGGCGGATTTACATATGTCACGAGGCCCAATCGCTGCTACCTGAAAAGCGGTACATACCTCTCTCCCGTCAGGAGCTCCAAAACGAGGACATCCGCGCGAAAGTCTGAACGGACGGTTTATCCTGACTTTGTCCGCCCCGTCTCTCCGAGGGACTGAAGATGCCGCCGCGGATCGCACCTGTTCTTGCTGTCGCCTGTGCCATCTTGGGTGGCATCATAGCAGAAGCTCTCTCGAGTCCATTGCGGGCGGAACCGATGTCGGAAGCTAAAATTCAAGAGACCAATTTGCACCGGATAATCGAAGACGCCAGATTGCGTCAGATGATCGGTCAGATGGTGCTGGTTGGCTTCGTCGGCAGCGACCCGGATGCCGAGGGCTACAGGAGGGTCGTCAGACAAGCCGAAGACGGAACAATAACGGGAGTCATCTATCTGGGGCGCAATATAGGTAGTCTTAAGGGAGTGCGGCAATTGAACGAAGGCTTGCAGCGAGTCGCCGCAGCCCCACTGCTCATTGCGGTCGACCAGGAGGGTGGCCGCATCCAGAGGCTCACGAGCGCCGTCGGATTCAAGGAGACCCCCAGCGAGGCAGCGGTCGCAAAGACCATGACTCCAGACGCAGCCAACCTTGTTTACCTAGACCTCGCGTCAGGTCTCTCCAATTTGGGTTTCAACCTCAACCTAGCCCCGGTGGTCGACGTCAATCTCAATGCTGCTAATCCCATTATTGGAAAGCTCGGACGAAGTTTTTCCGCGGATCCGCATAAGGTCGAGGCCTACTCGAGGGCTTTCGTGCAAGCGCATCGGGCGAAGGGGGTTCTGACCGCGCTGAAGCACTTTCCGGGACACGGTTCCAGCAACAAGGACACTCACAAGGGCATGGCAGACGTCACCGGGACATGGAGCACGGAGGAGCTTCTTCCTTACGAAGCCCTGATCGGATCGGGCGACGTCGACATGATCATGTCCGCGCATGTCATAAACGACAGGCTGTCCGGTTCGAGCAACGTTCCGTCTTCTCTTTCCCGCGCGACGTTGACGGGGCTCCTGAGAAAAGCCTTGCACTTCTCAGGAGTGATCATCAGTGACGACATGCAGATGCAGGGCATCACCGACCGCCTCAGCTTTGAAGACTCAGTGCGGCAAGCCGTTCTAGCAGGGAATGACATCCTGATATTCGCCAACGACAAACATCCTGACCCTTCGATCCCCGAAAAGATAGCTGATCTCTTGTCTGAGGAAGCTCGCGAAGATCCGGAAATGCTTGAACGAATACGAGAATCTTACGGCAACGTCATGCGCTTGAAAAGGAAGCTTGCGCCGGCTGTTGCCAAGGAAACAATCACTGTGAGAGAACGTTAGCGCGTGGGACGATGCTGGCGCGAGCCTCTGGGGCAAGGAAAATGAAGCATGTCGGCTGATGGCTCTAGGTACAGAGTCGTAGAACTTCTAACGGCATTGCTTAGCACAGTAGCGGCTGCCGTTGTTCAATCGGTTGCAGTCTGGCCAGCGAACGCCCAATCGACCGAGGTACTCTTCGACTATCCACAGACTTTCCTGAACGGGATCGGCACCGCACAGGTCAGTGTCCCGATGGAATCCTGCAGGAATCTCTGCTCCACCCGTTCCGGCTGCGCCGGCTTCAGCTACTCGTCGGCCGCATCACTTTGCAGCCTGTTCTCGAGTGTCGACGGCGCGGGCGAAAACAGGCTATACACTGCCGGCACCCGCAGCCTCATCATCGGCTACCATCCACCAACCAATCCGCCTGCTGCTGCGGCTCAACCGCCAAAGGTTAACGGTCTTAACGTGCCGGTTCCGAAGCTACACGAGAATGCGAAAAGCACGCGGAAAAAAGGCGTTCGCAAATCCAAGCCGGCCGCCGCCCACCGCGTTGTGCCGCAGCAGCAAGAACCGGTAAAGAAGCAAGGGGGGCGGTTTAAAATGTGCAAGACTGTGAGAGGCGTTTTCCAAGTGCCGGCGGGCGAGTTTTGCTCGCCAGGGATGTGAATTCGGGTGCTCGCTGGTTGCGGGAACGTCAGCGCAGGCGCGAGCCGCGGCTTGGGTAGGGAGAATACGTGTCGGCTGACGGCTCAAAGGCGCCAGCGAAGCCGAGCTAGATACCGCCGGCACAGTCTGATCACCGGCTACTCTCCGTCGGCCGGTCCGCCTGTCGCGGCTCAATTGCCGGGATGAATGCCTGATGCGCTCCGAACCTCTCTAGAAGAAGTCAAGGAAGGGCACAAAGTGAAAAGGATCGAGTTGCTTCTTACCATTCTAGTCTCGATTGTTGTCATTCCTTGGCTCGGGCATCCTGACGTTGGTAATTTAGAGTGGGTTGCTCCGTTAGCTCTGCTCGTGGTTTTCGTTGGCATACGCGCCTACGACACAGGTACCGACGAATGGCAAACGCGTTTTCGGGTAACCCGGCTCGTCCATAAGTGGCGGATCGCGCTTCTGTTCTGGCTAGCAATTGCCTGTTTGGTGGGAAGCCTCTGGCTGAGTCCCGGATAAAGGCAATATCAAATGCCTCGAACAACAATCGGCCGATTTGGTGGGGATGCGCAAGATTGAAAGGAAGGTAGCGTTGGAGCCTGTAGCCAAGAAAACAAATACGAGGTCATTGGCGCTGGCGCAGACGAGGAGCGTGCATGTCGGTTGGCAGCTCTAGCTACAGGATCCCCGGGCTCCTTTTGGCACTGGTTGGCGCAGTTACGGCTGCTGTCGTTTCGTTGGTCGGAATTCGGTCAGCGAAGGCGCAATCGACCGAGGAACTCTTCAACTATCCACAGACTTTCCTCAATGGAGAAGTCAGTGCGAAGGTCGGCATCCCGATGGAGTCCTGCAGGAAGCTCTGCTCCACCCGTTCAGGCTGCGCCGGTTTCGATTACTCGTTTGCAGACGGACTTTGCAGGCTGTTCAAGAACGTCGCCGGCGCCAGCGAGAGCCAGCCACACATCGCCGGCACTCGCAGTCTGGTCATGGGCTACCATCCGCCCTCGAATCCGCCTGTCGCGGCTCAACCGCCGGAGCCACCGATCGAGGAAGCCACGGCTTCGCCACCGCCTGCGAGTTTCACGAGATTTCGCAATAGGGATCTCACCGGCGAGGCGACCGAAACAATCGGGGCTCTGGATGCTGACCAATGTGAAGGTATGTGTCGAAGCGCTGACGCTTGGTGTCGAGCCTACACGTTCGATGCTTGGAACAGGAAGTGCTTCCTAAAGGAGGGAACTGGGCAGCTTCTGGTGAACGCCCGCGCCACCAGCGGTGTCCTTTCCAGCCTTGCCACTCCGACTTCGTCGCAGGCCGACATGTACTTCGAATACTTCAACAACAAGGCTTTCCCGGGGGATGGTTTTCATGTCCTGTCAGCACGGAGCCGGGACAAATGCGGGAGCGAATGTTGGGCCTTGAATCAATGTGTGGCGTTCTCGTTCACAGCATCGCAGCGGCGCTGCATTCTTTTCGATCAACCAGGCGAATACTCGAGTAGTCAGGGAACTAGCAGCGGCGCAAAACGCCAAGATTGAGTTCTCCTCCAGGTGAACTCAATCACGTGCAAAGGTAGAAGGAATTGGCTTCTTGTTCGCAGAAGCCCAAGAAGCTTTGTCGCTCCTGGTGTCAAGCTTGGCAATAGTACTTGGTTGAGCTTGTACAGAGAAGAGCGTCCTCCCTCCCCTTCTGGTGCTGTCGCTGATCGCCGCGTACCGACAGAGGAAATGCAGCATTCGACTTGCACCACTTCCTAGCCTTGCCGCCTTGCCGCTGGCGCGAGGCAACTCGACCAAACCTCCTCGGATCGTCCCATATTCAAATTCGCCAAGGACGATTGTTCCGGACGGCCTACTACCACCGATGGCACCGCTTCGATACAAGACTTTGGGCGCAATCGCAGCGAGATCATCCAGAAGGACTCATCGAACGATAGACGTCACGTGCCCCGTGAAAAGCTGAGGACTTCCGAAATCAAGTTGCACCTGGTCCCTCCGAAGAGGCCTACGATGATCAAGGCTGCCTCGACCGGCCTGGCGCCGGACTGATGCCCGGGTAAATGCGGCTCGATCGCCGCCCACGCCTCATCCGGCAACGAGAAGAGCGCCATGCGCCACTTCCCGAGATTCCCATCATACGTGAATCAGGAAAGCTTTTCCGCCTCAAGTCTCTGATCGGTTTGAGCCTAGTTCAGCATGCAACGTTCCTCTGACCAACCTCTCGCCCGCTGCGCGGCGGTACAGACGCTGCCCCCTGGGAGAAGCTGTTTGTTGTTTTGACGGATGTAATTGTCAGCTTGTTTGTTGTACCGCGGCGCTGGGCGGTACGTTTCGCGAGGCGGCGATGGTACGAAAGCCCCAGCCGCGCCGAGCCCGCCAACGAATGCGTTCAAGAACGCGTCCACGTTGCCTGCCGTTTGTTGCTGCCTTTGTTGCCGTGAATACCTGGCGTCTGCCACCGACAAGTTGCGGATTCGGAGCCCGTTCTCGGTGAGGGAGCCGTTTAGGGCGACTACTTGGCACAGGTCATAACCGGCGCTGTAGCAATCATTCAGCGTGGCGGTAATCATGGAACGGGCGTTCTTCATCGTATATTTGAGGCCTTTGTTGTGCCGCCAGAAACAATATGCCTCGCCGTCGCTATGCCGATAGCCGCCGACGAACACTTTCGGATACCGGATTCTGTCGTACTTGTTGGACATTGGCCCTCTGCAGGTGTCCCATACCACCGCGCCGATCGTCTTGGCTGCGATGGGTGTCGTGGCCGCGAAGGGTCCGATCATTGATGCGAGGATAGTAACTGCTAGTTTGTAGCGCATGGTCTGTTCCTCCTAGGTTTCCCTCCTCCCTCTCTGCTCGCGGAGGAGGTCAGGTGAGTAAGCGATTCAGAGTGCGCGGCTTAAACGCAATTATGTGGCGGAGGGCAGCCGAGTCTGGCGGTGCAGCCTTTGACGACCGGGTGCGCAAACATCCCCATTGCTGTCTTCCTGGCAACCTTCCTCGCCGCATTGGCAAGCGAAGGCGCGAACCCCCGGCCTGTGGAAAAGGCAGGCTGCCGGCTACCGCCAGCAAAGCGAGTGTCGCAACTAAAGAGCTTCGCTACCCCCATCATTTCACGACCTCGATGTTGTGTTTGATAACACAAGGAGGCGTATCACTGATTGATTGGTATCCGCTTGACCCATTTGGGTCAGGCGGCATAGTCGGCAATCGACTGCTGAGGAACTGCTGGTATTGCGCTGCCGAATACCGCATCAGCTATAGTCTTCTCGGTTGCCTTGCCGCTGGCCGCGCATTATCCCGGCCTAGCATGCCGAACTTCGTCTAATTTGATCTTCAGGCGTTTCGGGGCACCTCTTAGAGCGACTATCCTCTTCATCGCTACATTGACCGAACGCGGCACAGCTCTCCATCCGATCGATCGCCTTCGGGCGGTTGTGCGTGAAGTTCTGCAAAAAGGGGCGGCCGTGGTGGTGCTCATGCGGCTTGGCGCAGAGCGAGTTTCTTGTGCTCACGCAGGTCGCCCATCTTGATAGCAACATCGCTGCGGCGGCGGATTTCCTCGTTTAAGCCGTTCAAGCATATTGGTGCACTTGAGGTGCTTGTGGTGCTGGCGCGGCAGGCGGAAGAAGGTCAGCGTACGTCGATGGACTCCTCCACCCAAGCCGGCAGTCGGGGATAACGTCCCGACTACTTGGACAACCATGCGACGAAATCAGCCTTGGCCTCGGTGAGATCGCGCGGGTTGTAGGCCAGCACAGTTCCTCCAGGCAATCGTCGCCACGTTTCCTCGTTAGGTGATCGAGCGCGTTTCTGAGGAAGTGCAGGTAGTAGCGCCGCCGTCGTGCTTCCGGGATCACTTCTCCGATCGCCGCAACCAGGCCGGCATGATCGTCGGAGACGACTTCGACGCCCTGAGGCCGCGCCTTCAGCGCGCGAGAGGAAGTCCTTCCAGGCCGAGCGGCTCTCGCGATTGGCCACTCCACGGCCAAGATCTGGCGCCTGCCATCCCATTCGATGCCGACCGCGATCAGCACTGCCTGGCTCATTACAATGCCGGCTTCGCGCACCTTATCGTAGCGGGCGGCGAGGATACCCCGCGAGCATCCGCAAAGGAGCGGTCAATATCGTCGGTTGAAGAGGTCAGATAAGCCAGGTGCAGCCAGCACGCGATGAAGCCCATCATCTCAATGGTCGTCACCTTCCGGTCGCCGGGCTTGTGGCTGCTGTATGCTTGCGTCTTTTGCAACCACCGGAAGAGCGGGTGCCGGCCCTTGCTGCGTTCGCGCTCGCCCCATTCATGGCCGAGCGTCTTCTTCATGAAGTAGTCGAGGAAGTTGGGGAAGATGACCCAATTCCTCCCCCAGTGGACCGTCGTCTTAGCCGCCACGAACCGGAAGCCGTTCGCCTCATCCACCCACGACACGATGGGGTTGCCGTACCCTTGCTGCTGCTGGCGCACGCTCTCCGCAGCCTGATGCTGGCGCATCATGGCTTGCGCTTGCGCCAAGAAGACGGGGTCGCGTTCAGGCATTAGCCCGCTCCGCACACCCTGTTTGGCGGCATTCAAACAGCATTTCTTGAACTTCTTGCCGCTCCCGCAAGGGCACGGCTCATTCATTCCAGTCTTCATTTTTGGGATTATCGCAGAGTCGTGCCGCTGGGTCATACCATTGACAGACGGTTGGTGGCTCGCGCCGCCCGTCTAGAGCGGGACGTCTGCAATTCCCCGATCGAGACCTTGGCCGTGCACCAAGCCAAAGTCCGCCCTTGACCCGTAGCCAATAGTTTTCGCGCGTAGGGATGGCAGCATTGCGCGCCAGGAGCGGCCATTGAGGTCACCAAAACAGCGACAAAGCAATGGATCACCGCTCAGTCGCCTCTTAGCCAGCGGCTTGGTCTCCAGCCTTCCAAGGCCAGACGGCCTACTGGCGGCCGTATTTCTTGAACGTCGCGTTCCAGTCGGCTGCCAGCGCGTCAAGCGTTTCCTTGGCCGTGCCGGAATCGCCGGTCACATAAGGATAGACGCGCTGGTTGAATTGTAGCAGTAGTTCGGCATTCTCGGGAACCGCCCAGAAATCCTTCACCTTGAACATGGTCTCGTGGAAGGCCTTGTTGTAGGGCGTGGCGTTCTGGAACTCATCCGACTTCAGTACGGCTGCGCTGCAGGTGTAGCCGCCGAGCGCTGCCCACTTCTTCTGGGTCTCATCCTTGATGAACCATTCCAAGAACTTCAGGGATTCTGCCTGCTTCGAGGAGTAGGAGACGATCGAGATGCCCTGCCCGCCAAGCGCGGCGAACTGGTCGCCGTTCGGCCCTGCCGGGTTGGCGAAGAAGCCGGTGTTCTTGGCGTTGGGATTGCTCGCTTCGTTGATCAGTGATGGGAAGAACGCGAAAAAGTTCATGCTCATCGAGGCCAGGTTTTCGGTGATCGCCTGGTTGTCGTGGATGAAATTGGCGTTGGCCCAGCCCGGAGGCGTGAACTTGTAGAGTTCCTTGTAGGCATCGAGCGCGGCGATCGCCTTGTCGGAGTTGATGATGCCGTCGACCTTGTAGGTCGAATAGTCGCCAAGCTCGCCGCCGTAGGAGAAGAGCAAGCTTTCGAAGCCGCCTGCCAGCCCGTCGTGGACATTGTCGGTGTAGATGGCGACGCCGTATTTCTTCTGATCGGGACGGTAGAAGAACTCGGCGATGTCGCGCAGCGCCCTGAAATCCTTCGGCACGCCGAGGTCGTAGCCGTACTTGGCCTTGAACGCTGCCATTTCCTTCGGGTCTTCGAACCAGTCCTTGCGGTAGGACCAGCCCATGGCGTCGCCTTCGAGCGGGATCGCCCAGTACTTGCCGCTGTTGCCGGGATATTCGGCGTAGACTTTCACCGTCGCGGGGGCCATCAGTTTGGCTACATCGTGCTTCGCGAAGAAGTCGGTGAGGTCGACATAGTGGCCGCCGGTCGAGCCGGCGCCGAGCCACTGCGAGTCGCCGACGACCATGTCATAGGCGTCGCCCTTGGCGTTGAACTCGGCAAAGGCCTTGGTTTCGAATCCCGGCCAGGCCGTCGTTTCAATAGTTACCTTGACGCCGGTTTCCTTCTCATACTCGTTGACGAGTTCCTGAAGGTAATTCGCCGGGTCCCATTCCGCCCAAAAGATAGTGAGCTCTTCTGCCGAAACCGATCCACTCGCAAATGTCATGGCGGCGCCCACCAACAGACCAGCCCACGTTTGCATATCGCTTCTCCTTCCACGGCGACGTCGTCCAACTAGGAATTTGCGTATCGGATGCAATGCTTCACCCGCGTTCCGTCGAATGCGAAAGCATTCGGAGCAGGCCTTTGGCCTCTACGAGATCAGGCGTGTCAAACCCCTCGGTGAAGCTGGCGTGGACTGGCGCAAGAATATGCCGCGCCTTGTCGTTGCGGCCTTGGCCGGTATAGAGGCGGGTGAGCCGAAGCGCGGCCCTCAGTTCAGAGGATTTCGCGCCTTGATCGCGGGCCGCCGTGAGAGATTGCTGGAACCAGCTTTCGGCGGCTTCATCGGTTGGGTCCAGCGCTGAAACCAACTCACCCCTTGTGCGCAATAACTCTGGTAGCTGATACTTCGAGGTCGATTTGCCCAGAGTATCGAAGGCCTGCGCCAGGAGGGCAAGGCCTTCGCTTGCATCGCCGCGCTCGCCGCAGTTACGCGCAAGAATGCAAAGGTAGTAGGCCATGCCCATATCCGCGCCAGTCGCGGCGATACCCGCAATTCCCAGGCGCATTTGGCGAATGCCTTCCTCCAACTGCCCCAGACCGGCGAGCGCCCAGCCGAAATACACACGAGCCTGGCCAAGCAGCAACGGCATGACGAATTCATCACACAGAGTGATAGCTTTCTTCGCCCATTGAAGGCCTTCGGCGGGCTCGCGCCGCATCAGGTGGACCAAGCAGAAACTTAGCTGCGCTTGTGCTGTGCTGACCGGATGCGAGTCTCGCTCGGCTAGCGCTATTGCATCGCGTGAGCGTACGAGCGCCTGGACCGAATGGCCGCGCATGAAGAGCATCTGTGCGGAAAACGCCCTACAGCATACGCCGGGGTCGTGTCCGGCATAGCCCCAAGCAAGGTGACGATGTCGCTCGTAATCATAAGTGGCCAGGCCATGGCTTGCATGACGTTCGCTCGCGTCGTAGTCACCGAGGTAATAGTAGATCCCCCAGAGTTGGTGATGTGCTTCGAGGATGTACCCCGAATCATCGGATGCTTGCGCGAGTTCCAATCCGAGCGATTGGCATTGGTGGCCCAGCATCTTGGCAGCGCGCAGGTTGCCTGAAATGGTCTGGTAGGAGCTCTCGCCGCGCATCGCGGCGAATATTTGCGGCTTGTCGCCTAGCGTATCGGCAAGCCTCCGCGCGCTCGAAAAGGCCTGAAGGACTTCTGGTGCTCCCCAGCCCTTGGCTGCAATCATTGCCGTTCCCGTTGCGCTTTCAAGCGAAAGCTCCAGTCGCAGGCGGTCCTCAGATCCGGGCAATGATCCGACCAGCTCGAGCCCCTTGCGGAGGTGGGAGGCCGCCTCGAGATTGGCAGATCGCTTCAGCGCGAGCTGCCCTGCCTTGAGCCAATAAACGGCAGCCTGATAATTGACGCCGGCGACGGTATAGTGATGCGCAAGCGTTTCAGGTTCTGTCGCGACAACTTCCTGGAATTGCGCCTCTAGCGTCGCGGCGATCTTGGCGTGAATCTGTTGCCGACGGCTTTTCAGCAGGCTCTGATAGGCAGCATCCCGCACCAGCGCATGCTTGAACGTATAGGTCGCCTCTGGAGGAACGCCTCGCCGACAAACGAGCTCGGATTCTTCCAACTGCGGCATGACGTCTTGGAGACGGATTTCGTCGGGGTCCGTCACGGCAGCGAGCAGTCGGTGATGGAAGCCGCGGCCAATACAAGAGCCGATTTGAGCGACCTCCTTGACCGCCCCCAGTCGGTCGAGGCGAGCCATCAAAGAATCCTGGAGCGTCGAAGGAATCGCAAGAGGAGGCAGAGGACCTGAGAGCATGTAATGGTCGCCCGCGTCGACAAGGAGACCGGAGTCGAGCACGGTCTTGGTCAGCTCCTCAACGAACAGCGGAACGCCTTCGGTTTTGGCCAGAATCTGGCTGGCTACCTCCGGCGGCAACGCCTTTCCACCTGCCACGCGATCCATGATCGCTGCTCCTTGATCGGGTCCGAGGCGATCGAGCGACAGGGCGGTTACATGCGAAAATTGATTCCAACCCGACGGAAATTCGGGTCGAAAGGTTACGATCAGGAGCACCCGCATGTCCCGCAAGCGACCAATCAGCATATCCAGCCATTCGCCGGTCGTGGGATCGATCCAGTGCGCATCCTCGACGAGGACGATGATGGGCTCGCGTGCGGCCAGCGCCTCGACTTGTTGGACAAGGGCAGCCAAAGTACGGGCCTTTTGGGCTGACGGCGGCAGCCTGGTGGGCGGGTAGCGGCCAGTCGTGTCGATCGACAGCAGCGTCGCCAATAGAGGCATTGCTTCCGCAACGTCCGGGACGATGCTGCGGAGCAGGGCCTCAAGCTTGTCAAGCTTGACGTCCGTAGTGTCGTCACGATCCAGTCCGGCGGCTCGCTCGACGTGCGTGGTCACGGGATGGAGCGCGCTGTTGATGTGATAGGGCGAGCAAAAATAGCGTAGCCGCGGAGGCGGCTCGGCGCTCAATCGATCAACCATCGCCGCGATCAACCGGGATTTGCCAATGCCCGGCTCTCCAGACAACAGCACCACTCGGCCATCCCCGGCGCAGGCCCGGTGCCACTGGTCAACCAGAAACTCGAGTTCCTGGTCCCGCCCAACAATCGGCGTCACAATGTCCTGCCGCGCCTCGAAACGACTCTCTGCCGCTGTCTCGCCGACAATGCGCCAGGTGCGGACCGGCTTTGCGAAGCCCTTTAGCTCCCCGCGACCGAGATCGACCATATCGAATAGACCGGCCACCAGTCGTTGCGTGCCGTCAGCTACAACAACGCTGCCCGGCTCGGCGAGCGCTTGCAGCCTCGCAGCCAGGTTAGGCGTGTCGCCTACAACGGCCTCCTCCTGTGCCGATCCTTCGCCAACGAGATCGCCGACAACGACCAGTCCCGTCGCGATGCCAATGCGGGCAGCCAGCGGTTCGCCTCCCGGCGCTGTAAGTCGGGCCGTTGCTGCGGCGGCGGCCATGCCCGAGCGAACCGCTCGTTCGGCATCGTCCTCGTGCGCCTGCGGCCAACCGAAATAGGCCAGCACCCCATCGCCCATGAGCTTGGCGACTCGCCCTTCGTAACGGGTGATCTCTTCCGACACTGCGATCTGATAAGCGCGAATAACCTCCCGCATGTCCTCCGGGTCGAGGCGCTGCGACAACTCGGTCGAGCTGACGAGGTCCACGAACATGACTGTTAATTGGCGCCGTTCGGCGTGCGGTGGCCGCGCGTCACCATGCTCGGGCGACCTTGCCGGCGCACTCCCGCGGTCGCGCGAGGATGCTTTGATCAGTAACGGGCCGGATGTGTCTCCGAATGAAGCCACAGCGGCAAGCAGCCGGCGCCGGTGACCGACCGATGTGATCCCGAGTGCTATCAGATCCTCCGCCGTTAGCTGAGGAAGCATCTCGGATTCAATGTCATTGTCGCGGAAGACCAGAGCGTATCGCTCCAGTCCCAGGCTACTCAGCCATGCCGCGATGTCCACGTCCTTCTCCCAACCAAGCACTAAGGGTGCTGTGTGGAACCATATCCCAAATTGGAAGGGGAGTCGTCATACGCTCGGGAACCAGGCGAATGGCAGTTACGGGTCCCCGGACACCATGCCGCCTGAGCTGTCTGTCTGTTTTCGGGAAACGACCCAGGAGGCCTCAATGTCGGATATTAGGCGCAGAGCAGACAGGCGGCTTTCGAACCGGAGCGACAAGAGCAGACCTTTGTTCGGCGCAAATGTCGTCCTGACCTGACCCAACGTGGTCTTTCGGCTGCGAGCGTCGCTGGCTGGAGCTGCGTTACTCGATCGGAGGCCAATGGTATTTTCAATGGAACGCTAATATACATGGAAACCCCAACGAGCAGCGCCTGCCAGATATTTGAGGAATGCCATGCGAAGGCTCATCTTCACGGCAATGTGTATCGTCGCCGCAACAGCAGCTAACGCCCATGATTGGTACGAAGACAAGATTGACCCGCAGACCAAATTCAAATGCTGCGGTGGTTCGGATTGCCGCGCCGTACCTCGGTCTTCGGTGCGGTCCAGGGTAGACGGTGGGTACACTTATTTGCCGCATAATTTCACCATCCCACGGGACCGTGTACAGGAATCCCCGGATGGACAATACCATATCTGCGAGAATAAATATGTTGTAACCAATCAGCTGTATTGGCGTTGCTTCTTCGCACCTCGTGTCGATGTGTCTATACTTCTAAAGCGCTAAGGCAAATACCAAACTCCGCTTCCGCAATTCACCTTCGCAAGGTGCCAGGCCATTAATTCTGTTGGACTTTCTTTAGAATTGTCGAAGCTCAATTTACGTGATTTCGTCCTAGTCCAGGCCCACTTTGGCTGCGCGGTCCCGAGCGCGAGCAAGCCCACAACCTCGCGATCAGCTCAAGTCAATATTTATCAGCCCATCTTCTTAGCGGCGATGCCTTCCGCAGAACCTGAATTTGTTGATCAAATTGGCAGGAGACCAACAACCCGCAATAGTGATCCGAAATCTGCTGACATGATGTTTGACAGGCGGCCAATCGAACGGTCAATTCAAGCGGGACATCGGGTACTGGCCGGTCTCGTTTTGCTGCTTGCGCTCGGCGCTCCGACCTTGGTTGAGGACGGCAACGATTGCGGTGGCGCCGCTGCAGGCTCACAGCGGATCGCGGCCTGCACGCGGATCATCGAGGACAGGACGCGAAGCCCGGGCAGTCGCACCATCGCTTACCACAACCGGGCTATGGCCTGGATCGACAGCGGTGACAATGACCAGGCCATGGTGGACTACGACAACGCCATCGCTCTCGATCCGAACGACACTGATGCCTACAACGAGCGTGGGCTGCTGTGGTTCGAGAAGGGTAAGAACGACAGCGCCATCCGCGATTTCGACCGGGCGATCGAGCTCGACTCGGGGAAAGCCATGGCCTTTTACAACAGAGGTCTCGGCTGGGCTCACAAGGGCGACGACGCTCACGCAATCGCCGACTACAGCCACGCAATCGAGCTCGATCCGGCATATATGGAGGCCTACAACAACCGCGGCTTCGTCTTCAACAGGATAGGGGAATTCGACCGCGCCATCGCTGATTTCGACGAGGCGATCAGACTCAACCCCCGACACCCGTTCGCCTACAACAACCGGGCCATCTCCTGGGGCGCAAAGGGTGATGCAGAGCGCGCCGTCGCTGACTACAGCCAGGCGATCACGCTCGATCCGACCTATGTCAACCCTTATGGAAGCAGGGGAATTTACTATTTCTACGGCCCGGAACCGGCCAAAGCGCAAGCCGATCTTACAATGGCGGCGACACTTGCACCCGACAATGCCTACTATGCGATCTGGGCGGATCTGGCCGAGCTGCGCGGTGGCGGCGCCAGCCATTTGCGCCGTGTGGCCAGCAAGTTGGACATGACCAGATGGCCGGCGCCGTTGGTTCGCATGTTCCTTGGCGAGCAGTCGCCCGAAGCAGCCTTGGCCGCGGCCGACGATCTCGTCCCGAGCAGGAGGCGCGGAAATCTGTGTGAGGCCAATTTCTACGCGGCGGAATTCCACCAGCTCAAGGGCAATGCCGACAAGGCTTTGCGACATTACCGGCTAGCCGTGCGCCACTGCCCCAGGGATTTTATCGAGTACGTCGCGGCTACCAAGAGCCTGCGCGCCCTGGGCGTAACTCCATAGGGCGCTGCCGCGGGTGACTTCTGGCGGACTCCGCGAATTCGGTGACAGTCCAGATTTTATCGTGTCGGCACGGCCGTGGTTGTGTAGATTGGCTGTGTGGCCGTCTTGCAGGCATTGTTGTTCCAGGTCCACTCGCCACGTGACGCAACGCGGTAGCGGCTGGCGATTTCGGCCACGATGGATAGCCATGCGATAAGGACAACTGAGCGCGGGGTCATCAGCGCGATTCATGCGGGATTAGCATTCGCCAGATGCGGGAGGTCGGCTGCAGTCTCGAATTTGACGCATCAGCACTTGCAATTCGTCGGCCGAGGTCTTTTGCTCGCGCGATAGTTGCCCTTGACCGTTGAATGGTTGGCGAACAGATGAATAAAATCGATCGGCGGCGGCCAGAGTCGGAAACGGACGCCACCGTAAATGCCGCGAGACTTGGAACTCGGCTGCGCCTCGCCCGCCAGACACGCGGCATGACGCTGAAGAGCCTGGCCGCGGCTGCGAATTGCTCGGAAAGCCTGCTGTCCAAGATCGAGAACGGCAAGGCTTCGCCGTCCCTGCCCATGCTTCACCGTCTGGTTGAGGTTCTCGACACCAATATCGGCTGGATGTTCGAGCAGGTCGACGACGACGAGGCGATCGTGTTCCGGGCCGGCGCGCGGCCGTTGATCGCGCTCGACGCGTTACGGCGCGGCGAGGGAATCTCGCTCGAACGCATCATCCCGTATTCGGCCGGCCACCTCTTACAATGCAACATCCATCACATCGAGGCAGACGGCGAGAGCGAAGGTCCAATTCAGCACGCCGGCGAGGAAGTCGGCTACGTGCTCGCCGGCCGGATCGAGTTGATCGTCGACGGCAAGCGACATGCTCTCGCGACCGGCGATGCCTTCGTTTTCAGGTCGGAGCTGCCGCATCATTACCGCAATATCGGCAAGGAACGCGCCAGCATCTTCTGGGTCAACACGCCGGCGACTTTCTGAGCAACGCTCAGCGTTCATTTGGATTGACAAATATTCAAGTCTCTTGAATGCTTGCCTCGTGCCTGTAGCACCAACGGGAACCAGCCGGTCTGGTCCGCAAGCAAGGGGAACCGAAAATGCGTCTGTTCAAACTTCTCGCCGGCTGTGCCGCCGCCATTGCCATGGGCTCGGCAGCCATGGGATCGGCGCTTGCCGATACGTTCGCACTCGTCAACATCAACCAGCAGGCCCTGTTCTTCAACCAGATCAACGAGGGCGCGCAGAAGGCAGCCGACGCCGCCGGCGCCAAGCTGGTCATTTTCAACGCCAACAATGTGCCGAGCGCGCAGAACGACGCGATCGAGAACTACATCACGCAGAAAGTCGACGGCATCATTCTGGTCGCCATCGACGTCAACGGCGTCAAGCCCGCGATTACTGCGGCCAAGGCGGCCGGCATTCCCGTCATCGCCATCGACGCGCAGATCCCCGACGGCGACAACGTTTCGTTCATAGGTGTGGACAACACCAAGGCGGGCGACGACATCGGCAAATTCTACGCCGACTATGTGAAGACCGAGATGGGCGGCAAGGCCAAGATCGGCATCGTCGGCGCACTCAATTCATTCATCCAGAACCAGCGGCTCGACGGGTTCAAGAAGGCGGTGACCGAAAGCGGCCAGGCCGTCACCTTCCTGGACACGGTCGACGGCCAAAACGTTCAGGAGACGGCGTTGAGCGCTTCGGAAAACCTGATGACCGCCAATCCGGACATGAACTCGCTCTATGCAACCGGCGAACCCGCCTTGCTCGGCGCCGTTTCGGCTGTGACCAGCCAGGGCCGCACCGGCGACGTCAAGGTGTTCGGCTGGGATCTGACCAAGCAGGCCGTTCAGGGCATCGACGACGGCTGGGTGGTGGCGGTCGTGCAGCAGGATCCGGCAGGCGAAGGCAAGGCCGCGGTCGAAGCGTTGGGCAAGCTCAAGAAGGGCGAGAAAATCGACCCGATCATCAATATCCCGGTGACGATCGTGACCAAGAAGAATGTCGACCAATACCGCGCGATGTTCAAGTAAACTGCGTCGGCGACCGAGCCGCGGCGCCGCCTGAAGCTGCGCCGCGGATACCTGGCAATCGCGTGGAATCCCAGATGAGCAGTGGCCAGACCTATCGGGTGCGGATGAGCGGCATCTCAAAGCGTTACAACGCCATCCAGACGCTCGATGATGTGTCGCTGACGCTGAAGCCGGGCGAGGTGCTGGGGCTGGTCGGCGACAATGGCGCCGGCAAGTCGACATTGAGCAAGGTGCTGTCGGGGGCTGTGGTTCCCGACGCCGGCACCATCGAGATCGACGGCAGGCCGGTGATCTTCAGCTCGCCGGCGGACGCACGTGCGGCGCGCGTCGAGATGGTCTACCAGGACCTGTCGCTCTGCGACACGGTCGATGTCGCCGGCAATCTGTTTCTCGGCCGCGAGCCGCGCCGCCGCATCGCCGGCATTTCCTTTCTCGACAAGAAGCGCATGCACGACGAGACGCGCCAGATGCTCGATCGGCTCGGTATCGTCATTGCCGACACGCGGCTCAAGGTCGAAAACCTCTCCGGCGGGCAGCGCCAGTCGATCGCCATCGGCCGCGCCGCCTCGTTCGAGCCGGCCGTGCTGATCATGGACGAGCCGACGGCAGCGCTTGCGGTGGCCGAGGTCGAGGCGGTGCTCGAACTGATCCGCGCGGTCAGCGCGCGCGGTGTCAGCGTCATTTTGATCACCCACCGGCTGCAGGACCTGTTCCTCGTCTGCGACCGCATCCAGGTCATGTATGAAGGGCGCAATGTCGCCGAGCGGCTGATCGGCGAGACCAATATCGAGGACGTGGTCAATCTGATCGTCGGCCGCAAATTCAGTGCGCGTTCCGCCACCAACGGCTATCGCGGTGGAGCGCCGGCATGAGCGATGCGATCCACGCTGCCCAGCCCTCACGAGTGCGCAAGGGCACCTGGCGCGATGCGCTGCTCGCCAATGGCAGTGTCGTCTCGATCGCGCTGTTCTTTCTGGTCGTCTGCATCATCTTCTCGGTGGCGACCGACGCCTTTCTGACGTCGCCTAATCTGTTGAACATCCTGCGGCAGTCGGCGCCGCTGCTGATCGTCGCCGCGGCAATGACTTTCGTCATCACCACTGGCGGCATCGATCTTTCGGTCGGCTCGGTACTGGCGCTGGTGGCAACGCTGTCGGCGACGCTCTTGCAGTTCGGCCTGCCATGGTCAGTCGTTATCCTCGCCATGTTGGCGCTCGGTGCCCTGCTTGGCGCGGTGCAAGGCTATTTCGTCGCCTATGAGGGCATCCCGTCCTTCATCGTCACGCTTGCCGGGCTTTCGGTGATCCGTGGCGTGGCGCTGCTGATCACCGGCGGCTATTCGATCCCGATCGAGCCCGGAAGCGCTTTCACCGTGCTGGGCCGTGCCTGGTTCCTTGGCGTGCCGGTGCCGGCGCTGATCGCGCTGGCGATCCTGGCCATCGCCTATCTCGCCTTCAACGAGACGCCGTTCGGCCGCTATGTCACCGGCATCGGTGCCAACGCTGAGGCGGTGCGGCGCGCCGGCGTCAACACGCGGCAGACGACGCTCTTCGTCTATGTGATTTCCGCCACCGCGGCAGCCCTTGCCGGGATCATCATTGCTGCCCGGCTTGGATCGGGATCTTCGAATGCCGGACAGGGTTTCGAGCTGGAAGTCATCGCCGCCGTCGTGCTCGGCGGCACCAGCCTGTTCGGCGGCCGCGGAACGATCATTGGCACGGTGCTCGGCGCGCTGACCGTGGCCGTCATCGGCAACGGCCTGATCCTGGCGCATCTGTCGCCTTTCCTGACGCCGATTGTCACCGGAACGATCATCCTGGTCGCCATCTGGCTGAACTTCCGCCTGTTCCGCGGCGCCGTGCGGAGCCGTTGAGCCGATGGGCGGTCTGTTCGATGACGCGGTGCCCGGCCAGCGGCTGGCGATCGGGGTCGAAACCGGCCATGTGATGACCGTGCTCGGCCCGGTTCCGGTCGAGGAGATGGGCATCACGCTGATGCACGAGCACATCTTGCTCGATGGCGCGCGCAGCTGGAAATGCCCCTGCCATCCCGATGACATGGCGGTCGCCGAGCAGCCGGTGAACATCGAGATCATCGGCGAGTTGCGAATGAACCCATACGTCAACCGCGACAACGTTTCGCTCGACGACGCCGACCTGGCGCTGTCAGAGCTACAGCGCTATCGCGCACTGGGCGGCCACACCGTCGTCGATGCCACCAATATCGGCATCGGCCGCGATCCCGAAAAGCTCGCCCGTATCAGCCGCATGTCCGGCCTGAAGATCGTCATGGGCACCGGCTTCTATCTCGAGCACACCCATCCCGAATGGCTGAAGGCCATGGATGTGGACGCGGTGACCGAATTCATCGTCAACGATGTCGGCGGCGGCGAGACGCAGCCGCCGATCATGGCCGGGCTGATCGGCGAGGTCGGCGTCAGCAAGGATTTCACCGCCGAGGAGCGCAAGTCGCTGACAGCTTCGGCGCGCGCCTCGCGCATCACCGGCGTGCCGCTGTCGATCCATCTGCCGGGCTGGGAGCGGCTGGCGCACGAGGTGCTCGATATCGTCGAGGCCGAGGGCGCCGATCTCCGCCATACCGTGCTCTGTCACATGAACCCGAGCCACGACGACCCCGACTACCAGACAAGCCTCGCCCGGCGCGGCGCGTTCCTCGAATACGACATGATCGGCATGGACTATTACTATGCCGACCAGGACGCGCAATCGCCCTCCGACGAGGAGAACGCACGCGCCATCGCCGCCCTTGTCGAGGCCGGTTTCGGCGACCGCCTGCTGTTGTCGCAGGATGTCTTCCTCAAGATCATGCTGACGCGCTTCGGCGGCTTCGGCTATGGCTATATCCTGAAGCATTTCATACCGCGCCTGAAACGCCACGGCGTCGAGCAGGCGGCCATCGACCGCATGCTGATCGCCAATCCGAAAAGCGTATTCGCGCGGCTCTAAGCGGCCTGGAATTACACGGGAGTTCAAATGTCCAAGAAGAAGATCCTGCTTGCCGGCGAATCCTGGGTGTCGACCGCGACCCATATCAAGGGTTTTGACCAGTTTCCGACCGTCACCTACCACACCGGCGCCGACGAATTGCTGGGCGCGCTGAAGGCGACCGATTTCGACGTCACCTTCATGCCGGCGCATGAGGCGCAGCGCGGCTTTCCGCAGACGATGGAGGCGCTGTCGGCCTATGACGCGGTCGTGCTATCCGACATCGGCGCCAACACGCTGCTGCTGCATCCCGACACCTGGGTCCACTCGAAGCCGACACCGAACCGCCTGCGCCTGCTGCGCGATTATGTCAGCGGCGGCGGCGGTCTGTTGATGTTCGGCGGCTACTATAGTTTCCAGGGCATCAACGGCGGGGCGCGCTACCGCAAGACGCCGGTCGAGGACGTGCTGCCTGTGAACTGCCTGGCCTATGACGACCGCGTCGAGGTTCCGGAAGGTTTTGCGCCCGTACCGAAACCAGGGTCGACACATCCCATCCTCAGGGGCCTTGGTTCGGACTGGCCGATGCTGCTCGGCTTCAACGAGGTGAGGCTGAAGGACGGTGCGGAAGTTCTGGCTGCCGTGTCGTCGGACTATGGCTCGCTGCCGCTGCTCGTCACCGGCCACTATGGCAAGGGCCGCACCGTGGCCTGGACATCCGATGTCGGGCCGCATTGGCTGCCGCCGCAGTTCATCGCCTGGCCAGGCTACAAGACCCTGTTCGAACAGATGCTGGGCTGGGCGACCGGTGAGAGCTGAGCCATGCGCGTCCACGTCGTCGGCAATGCCTGCGTCGACACCATGTTTCGCGTCGGCCGCTTCCCGGCCGCGGGCGAGACTTTGAATGCCGTGAGCTATGCCGACGGGCTCGGCGGCAAGGGCGCCAACCAGGCAGTCGCAGCAGCACGGACTGGTGCAGAGGTGACGTTCTGGACGGCGCTCGGCAAGGACCCAGCTGGCGCATGGATCAGGAGCCGCCTCGACAACGAGCTGTCCGACCTTGAGGTCAGCCAATTCGAGCTGCCGAGTGACCGCTCGACCATCGTCGTCGATCGAGGCGGAGAGAATTTCATCGTCAGCGGCGTCGCCTGCGTCGAAGCCTTCGACCCGGTGGCGCAGACAGCACTTGTCCGCTGGATCGCTCCCGGCGACATCCTCGTCTGCCAGGGAAATTTGCCCCTCGCCGCGACCAATGCCTGCCTCCGAGCAGCAATGGAAAACGGCGCGCGCACCGTCCTCAACGCCAGCCCCATCGATGCGGCATCTGTGCCCGATCTCGGACTGGCGGAGGTTTTGGTGGTCAACCAATCCGAAGCGCAAGCCCTGACCGGCCAGAGCGATATGGCAGCCGCCGCCCGGGCGCTGGCGGCCAGAGGCGCAGGTATTGTCGTGATCACGCTCGGCGGCGAAGGCTGTCTCGTGCTTGGTCCGGACCAGACGGAACCGCTTCGCTTGCCGGCGCCGCGCGTCGAAGCACTCGACACCAGCGGCGCCGGCGATGTGTTCTGCGGCTGCCTCGCCGGCGGGCTTGCCCGGGGCATGCCGGTCACCTCGGCACTGGAGCTGGCGCTCGCCGCCGCCGCAATCGCCGTGACACGGCCGGGCACGCTGGCATCCTGTCCTTCCGCCTCCGAGATGGCGGCGCTCATCGATCAAATGGAGCTCTCATGACCCAGATCGGCCAATCCGGCGGCGACGCGCTCGTGGACCTTTTCGGCCGCACCAAGGTGGTGATCGGCGTCGTTCACCTGGCGCCGCTGCCCGGCGCGCCGCGCTATGATGGCGAGGCGATCGAGGCGATTTACCAGCGCGGGCTCGACGATGCCCGGGCCTATCTCGATGGCGGCTGCGACGGCGTCATCGTCGAGAACCATGGCGACATCCCCTTCGCCAAGCCTGACGATATCGGACCGGAGACGGCGGCCTATATGGCTGTCGTCTCAGACCGCATCCGCCGCGAGCTCGGCAAGCCGATCGGCATCAATGTGCTGGCCAATGCCGCCATCCCGGCCTTGGCGATCGCTAGCGCCGCCGGCGCCGGCTTCGTCCGCGTCAATCAGTGGGCGAATGCCTATGTCGCCAATGAGGGCTTTGTCGAAGGCGAATCGGGCCGTGCGGCACGCTACCGCGCCAGGCTGCGCGCCAACGGCATCCGCATTTTCGCCGATGCCCATGTCAAGCATGGCGCACACGCCATCGTCGCCGACCGCCCAGTGGAGGAACTGGTCAAAGACCTAGTCTTCTTCGACGCCGACGCCATCATCGCCACCGGCCAGCGCACCGGCCACGCCGCGGATTTGGGCTACATAAGCATGATCAAGCAGGCCGCCGGCCTGCCGACGTTGGTCGGCAGCGGCGTGACGCCGGACAACGCCAACGATATCCTCGCCATTGTCGACGGGGTCATCATCGCCAGCGCGCTGAAGCACGACGGCGTCTGGTGGAACCAAGTCGACTCTGCTCGAGTAAAGGCGTTCATGGGTGGTCTGAGGCGATAGCTGACTTCAACCCCCCACCGCACCGAAGGGCCGCAGTCACCCGCGCGAGGGGCGGGAGCTCTTCGGGCTCGCCCGCCGCCCAGAGCAAAAGATGGGCATCGAGCAGAAGTTTCATGCGTCGCCGCCAAACAGCTTCCCGATTTCCTCATCGGCCATGCGATCAACCTCGTCTGGAACTGAAAAAACTGCCCGGCCATAAACCCAACGCGACGCATTTCGCCGGCCGCAGGTGCGTCTATGGCAACGACCTTCACCATCGGCTTGCCGGATCTCGCAATTATGAAGGATTCAGCTTTGACCGCCCTGTCGACAAGACGAGACAGATGCGTCTTGGCCTCGTGAATATTGACGGTGTGCATTGCGGGCCCCGCGACTTAGTCCATGCAACTTAGTCTACTCGGGCCGATCTTCAACTATTGAGCGACTTCCTCGCGCCTAGCCGGCTCCTAGCAAGGAAGGGATTTCGACCTAATGACCCGAATTCGCCGTTAGGAATGGCTTGATCAGGATGGTAGCTTCGCTCAACCACAGCAACGAAGTCGGAGGCGATCGTTCGATGCTTGTGGGGAAGGCATATCGTCCAGTAGTGTCGCTGGACGCCCGTTTCGACTTCGATGCCGCCGATCTTCACGGATCTCGAGACACAGTAACTGTTTGGAAGTCCCGCATCGCCTCTGCGGATTCGGAGTTGCCAGCCCCAATTCCTTTGGCAAGCCTGTTTGAAGCTGGTTTAGCTGTTCATCGTAGCGTGCCGGCACCACAGGGTCACCGCGCAGGGGTGTCGGCTGATCTCGACAAGGATCTCGCCGGACTGACCAGTTTCTCCATCTCGCGGAATTCGTTCCGGCGCTGCGCTCCCGCCTCGCCGCGAGACTCGAATTTTCCCATTGCTCACCCAAAGATGAATACCGCTTTCACCTTTTGCGTCAATTTATAAATTTACGCATGGAAACTCTTGGACATTATCTGTAAATTTTCGCCTTGCAGTTTGCACGCCTGGCGGGCAGCGCCGAGGAACCACCCGGGAACAGATGTCCGTGACGAGAGGATTTCAATGCCGATGACGCACAAGACCATGGAGGATTTCGCGCGCTCCTGCGGCGTCTCCAGGCCGACCTTGTCGAAATATTTCGAGGATCCAACCAGCGTCAAGCCGGCGACGCGAAAGCGGATCGAGGAGGCACTCCGCTCGTCCGACTATCAGCCCAATCTGTTTGCCCGCAACCTGAACCGCAAGCGGACCCGCAGCATAGGCATCGTGGTGCCGACACTCGCCGATCCTTTCTATTCCGAGATGGTCAGCCGCATCGAACTCAGGCTGCGCCACGAAGGCTACTGGCCGATCGTGATCTCCTCGCACGGCTCGCGCGAACTCGAAGTGGAAGCGACGCGAACCATCCTGTCACTAAAAGTTTCCGGTGGGCTGATCGCGCCGCTCGGCCTGCGCTCGGACCACCGTGCGCTGGAGAAGCTGACGCAGGCCATACCAATCGTCTATTTCGACACCTATCTCGAGAGCGGCACGCCATTCGTCGGCAACAACAACAGCCAGAGCGTTTCGACGATCGTCGATTACCTCTGCCGCTCCGGCGACGCGCCGGTCTATTTCGACATCCCGCACGTCAATCACAATACGCGCGAACGCCTGCACAACTATGTAAGCGCCATGCAACGGCTCGGGCAAGAGCCGGTGATCATTGGCGACACCCATGAATACACCTGGGATTTCGAACGGATCGGCTACCAGCAGATGGAGGCAATGCTCAGCACTGGTGGCTTGCCGGGTAAGACCATTTTGTGCGCCAATGACCGCCTGGCCTTCGGCATCATGGCGGCCGCCTATTCGCAAGGTCGCAAGGTCGGCCGCAAAAGCGATTGCGACCTGCGCGTCGCGGCCCATGACGACCACCCGCTCAGCCGCTACACCTGTCCTGCCTTGACCACCATGGCGCAGGACTTCGCCGCTATGGCGGGACGCAGTGTGGAGACGCTGCTGGCCCTGCTTGATGAGGACGGGACTGCGGTTGCACCCAAGATCAATCTCGACGCGACGCTGGTCATGCGTCAATCGGCCTGAGCATTTCCAAAGGCGAGATCGAAGCCGCGCCATGCGCCGACCGCCGCGCTGACCGCTTGCCGTGCAGCCGGGCCATGGCGGCCCATCGAGACGAAGCCGTGGATCTGGCCATTCCAGCGGCGCAGGGCGACCGGCACTCCTTCATCTTCCAGACGCTTCGCGTAGGCCTCGCCTTCGTCGGCGAGAATGTCATGGCCGGCGATGGCAACAAAGGCCGGCGCCACACCGGCAAGGCTGGCCGCCTTCAGCGGCGACACGCGCCAATCGTCGATATCGCCGGCATGGGTGACATAGTGGTCGCGGAACCAAGCCATGGTTGCCGCAGTGAGACCAAAACCCTCGGCAAAGCGGCAATAGCTGTCGGCCGTCTGCGAGGCGTCCGTATTCGGGTAGAACAGCAGCTGCGCCGTCGGCGGATTCTTGTTTTCGCGCGCGAGCAGGGAGAGCACCGTGGCGAGGTTGCCGCCCGCACTGTCGCCTGCGACAGCGATGCGCTTCGCGTCGACGCCGAGATCGTCGACGGCACTTTGCATGAAGGCAAGCGCCACGCGGCAATCCTCGATGGCCGCCGGGAACTTGTGCTCCGGCGCCAGCCTGTAGTCGGGACAGACGACGACGCAGGCGGCCATGTTGGCAAACCAGCGGCAGATCTCGTCATGGGAGTCGAGATTACCGATCACCCAGCCGCCACCATGCAGATAGAGCAACGCCGGCGCGCCGTGCGCGGAAGCTCCTAGCCCGCGATAGATCCTGAGCGTCAATGGGCCGCTTGTTCCGGCGATGGTGCGCTCGGTCAGCGAGGCGACCGGCTCGCGTTCGCCCTGCAGTGTCGGAAAGCCCTGCTCATAGGCGTGGCGGGCTTCCTGAGGGCTGCCGGCCTCGAACGGCTTGGCGGCCGCCTGCCGGCCGAGGTCGAGCACATGCCGGGCTTCCGGATCGAGCAAGGGCGAAGGCGATATTGTCATGGACGGCCCCCAAACTCAGGCAAGCAGGCTTGCCGCCTCGTCCTCCGCAAGGAGTGGCGGCTGATCGACGGTTCCATTGACTGCAACCGACTCGCGGCTTTCTCCCGAAGCGAGGGTCGCTTCCATGATCTCCAGCACATGCAGCGCAAGGTCGCCGGACGCACGCGGCTTTCTTCCGCTCAACAGCGCGCGTGAAAGGTCGGCGACGCCGAGCATGCGGTAATTGGCGCGATCGGGCGCGGCGAAGGGCCAGTTGCGAGCGCCGTAGAGTTCGCTCTCGCTTGTGAAGTCAGCCCAGTCGGCTCCGCGCTCCGAAAGCGAGACGGTGCCGCCGAATGTGTCCGGATCGGGCAGCTTGAGCGAGCCTTCCGTGCCATGCAGTTCGATCGGATGGTTGGAGTGCTTGAAGACGTCCCAGGAGGCGCCGAAGGCGACGGTAACGTCTGAGCGGAATTCCAGCAGCGACAGGATGTTGGTTGGCGTGCCGACCTTGAAGGTGGTGTTCCTGTAGGGACCCTCTGCGGTGATCAGGCGCTCCTCCTGGCCACGCGTTGCCATGGCCATCACGCGGCCGACCGGCCCGAGCAGGTTGACCAGCATAGTCAGGTAATATGGCCCCATGTCGAAGACCGGGCCGCCACCGGGTTGATAATAGAATTGCGGATTGGGATGCCAATGCTCCATGCCGCGCCCCATCATGAAGGCGGTGCCGGTCACCGGCCGGCCGATCGCGCCCCCGTCCATGAGGCGGCGCGCCCGCCGGCCGGCGGCGCCAAGAAACGTGTCGGGGGCCGAGCCGAGCAGCAGCCCGCGCTTCGCCGCCTCCGTGACAAGACGGCGACCGTCGTTGGCCGAGGTCGCCAGCGGCTTTTCGGTGAAGACATGCTTGCCCGCCGAAAGTGCTGAAAATGAGATGTCGAAATGCGCCGACGGGATGGTCAGGTTGAGGACGAGGTCGATCTCCGGGTCGGCCAGAAGCGCGTCGACGCTGAGCGGACGGATGCCATATTCGCTGGCGCGCAAGGCCACCATGTCGGCGGAAATGTCGGCGCAGGCGCGCAGTTCCACCTCACCGAACAGAGCCGCATTGCGCAAATAGGTCATCGAGATGTTGCCGCACCCGACAACGCCGATGCCGAGCTTTGTCTTTGATTTCCCGTGCATTTCGATCGTACCTCCCAACACGTCAGCGGCCTGGACCGCTGCGCGGCAACGGATCACATTCGCAAGCCGCTATACAACATTTTAAATATTGACGCGCGTAAAATTGTTATAGAACATGCGAAAATGCTGACGAACGTCGGGCGCGCTGCCGGCCCTGGGAGGAGAAATGACTGACATGAAAAATCGGCCGGCCGCCGGCTCGAAGCCCGTGCTCATGTGATGATCGCCGACCGCCGGCAATTTCTCACTGGAAGCGCCGGGCAGCTGGTGCAGTAGCGCGGCTTGCGCGCAGGACTGGGCGTTCGCCGGACTCGCGCCAGTCGCGCGCCGAGCTTTGCCAACACCGCCTCGGGGGAGTCTGACGCAGGGCGGCATCAAGGAAGGAAAGGACGGTCGTGAAAAACCTGAAAGTCGGTTGCCAGACTTTTACTTGGGAAATGTTGGGAGACCGCTTTGCCGGCGGCCCCGACGATCTCGTGAAGGCGATCGCGGATGGCGGCTATGCCGGCATCGAGATCACCGACACGATGATCGGCCGCTATGCCGGCAGGCCGGCGGAATTCGCCACCGCACTGAAGGCGACCGGCCTCACCCTCGTCTCCTTTGCCTTCGGTTCGAAGAACGGCTTCACACTGAAGGAGCAGATCGGCGCCGACCTCGAGGCCGCGAAGCGCTGGATCGACTTCGCCGCCGCTTTTCCGGGCGCGATGGTGTCGATGGGCTCGGCCACCGTCGTCTCGGACGGCCGACGCGACGACAGGTTCGCCATCGCGGCCGAGATCTACAACAGGGCGGGTGAGCTCGGGCGCAAGGCCGGCGTCGATGTCGCGGTACATCCGAGCTCGCACCACAACACGCTGCTGTTCGACCGCGCCGATTACGACCGTATCTTCGGGCTGATCGATCCGTCGCTGGTCGGTTGGGTGCCCGACACCGGCCATATATTGCGCGGCCACAACGACATGATCGACACCCTCACAACCCATCGCGACCGCATCCGCTACGTTCACCTGAAGGATGTCGATGCCAGCGGCACTTGGGCAATGCTTGGCAAGGGCGTCTGCGACACTCAGGCAGTGATCGCCATCGCCAGCGCCGCGCCCAACTTCAACGGCTGGCTGGTGTTGGAGGAAGAATCCGACACCGCTGCCGCAGATCCGGCCGCCGCGGTCAAGACCAACCGCCAGACGATGCGCGGCTACGGCGCGTGAGGAACAGATCATGATCCGGAAACAAGACCGCCGCCTTCGTGTCGGTGTGCTCGGCTGCGGGCCGATCGCGCAATTCGCCCATCTCGAATCCTGCGTCAAAGCAAGAAACGCCGACCTCTATGCTATCTGCGATGCCGCCCCCGACCTTTTGGCGCGCATGGGCGCGACCTATGAACCTGAGAAGATGTATGGCGACTACGACGCCATGCTGGCCGACCCGGAACTGGAGGCGGTGATCGTCGCGACCTCGGACGCCTATCACGTGCCGATGGCGATCAAGGCGCTCGAGGCCGGCAAGCATGTGCTGTGCGAGAAGCCGATCGGCGTCTCGGTCGAAGAGGGCCAAAAACTCGCCGACGCGGTCAAGCGCTCCGGCAAGGTGCTGCAGGTCGGCCACATGAAGCGCTTCGACCCGGCTCTTGAGGCGGCGCGCGATTTCGTCCGCGACGAGATGGGCGAGATACTGGCGCTAAAAGCCTGGTATTGCGATTCCACCCACCGCTACATCAACACCGATGCCATCCAACCGCTGCCGGTCAGCAGCCGGCTGGCGCGCAAGCCGGCCGGTAATCCGAAGGCCGATCTCAGGCGGTACTTCATGCTTGCGCATGGCTCGCACCTCGTTGACACCGCACGCTTCCTGTGCGGCGAGATCCTCGCGGTGCGCGCCCGTCTCAACCAACGTTTCGGCGCCTATTGCTGGTTCGTCGAAACGGAATTCGCCAACGGAGCGCTTGGCCATCTCGACCTGACGGTGGCTGTGCGCATGGACTGGCACGAGGGCTTCCAGCTCTACGGCGAAAACGGCTCGGTGATCGCGAAGACTTTCAATCCCTGGTACTTCCGGGCAAGCGAGGTCGATATCTTCCATGAGAAGGATGCAACGTCGCGCAAGCCGCTTGGCGCGGACGGCCATTTCTTCCGACGCCAGCTCGAAGGCCTCTCCGACACCGTGCTTGACGGCGCGCCGCTGCGTGGCGCCGACGTCGAGGACGGCCTCGCCTCGATCCGCGCCATGGTGGCGATCGCCCGCTCGGTCGAAACCGGCCAACGCGTCGAGATTGCTGGCGTAACAGGAGCGGTCTGATGGAGATCGGGGTGTTCGCCAAGACCTTTCCGGGAAGCGAGCCGGCCGGTGTGCTGGCCGCGGTGCGCGACGCCGGATTTGCCGTTACCCAATTCAACCTTGCCTGCGCCGGCCTGCCGTCGATGCCGGATGCGGTGCCGGATCACGCCATCAGCACTATTGCGGCTGCGTCTAATGCCTCCGGCGTCGCTTTGGTGGCGCTGTCGGGCACCTACAACATGGCCCATCCGGACATGACGGTGCGCCACGACGGCCTGCGCCGTCTTGGCGCGGTCATCGAGGCCGCGGCAGCGCTTTCGGTTCCGCTCGTCACCCTGTGCACGGGAACGCGCAACGCGGACGACCAGTGGGCGCATCACCCTGGCAATGCCGATCCGTCGGCCTGGGCCGATATGGCAAGCGAGATGGAAAAGGCGCTTGCTCTGGCCGAGCATCACGGTGTCGAACTCGGCATCGAACCCGAACAGGCCAACATCGTCACATCGGCAGCGGACGCGATGCGCCTTATCGCAGAGATGGGCTCGAAGCGGCTGCGCATTGTGCTCGATCCGGCGAACCTGTTCGAACAGGCGAGCACAGGGCAAGCACGCGCCGTCGTCGCTGCAGCAGTCGAAGGCACCGCAGGCCACGTCGCCATGGCCCACGCTAAGGACCGTTTCGCCGACGGCCGCTTTGCCACCGTCGGCCGCGGCGTCGTCGACTTCGCCGATTTCGTCGCCCGGCTCAAAGTGTCAGGCTTTGACGGGCCGCTGGTCACGCACGGCCTTTCAGCCGAAGAGGCACCAGGCGTCGCCCGGTTCCTGAAGGGGCTGGCCTGATGGCGCGCCCGGCCACCTTGTTTCGCGACGATGCCACGCTGCGGATTTCCGATGAGGGCGACGGGCTTGCCGTCGTCTTCCAGCACGGGCTGGGCGGCGGCGAGGCACAGGTCGCGCAGGCTTTCCCCATCGACGCCGGCTGCCGGCGCATCACGTTGGACTGCCGCGGACACGGTGAGTCCGATCTAGGCAGCCGCCGACCGTTTTCAATGGCGATGTTTGCGGACGATGTTCTGGCCGCCGCCGACCAGGCCGGGCTCGACCGTTTCGTCGCTGGCGGCATTTCCATGGGCGCCGCGATTGCGTTACGCCTTGCCTGCCGTTGTCCGGACCGCGTCGCCGGCCTGATGCTTGTGCGGCCGGCCTGGACGTTCGAACGCGCGCCAGTGAACCTGCAGCCGATCGCCGAGGTCGCCGGCCTCATCCTCGATCATGGCCCCGACAAGGCCAGGACGATCTTCTCGCGGTCTGAAGTCGCCGCGCGCCTGCAGAGCGAGGCACCAGACAATCTCGCCTCGCTGTTCGGTTATTTCGACCGCCCGGATGCAGCATTGTTTGCGCAAGTCCTGGCCGACATCGCTGCCGATGGAGCTGAGGTCTCGGCAAGCGACGCCGCCACCCTTGGCATTCCTGTGCTGGTCATCGGCAATACTGTGGATGCGGTGCATCCACTATCGGCCGCGCATACACTTGCGGATGCCATCCCCGGCGCGGCCTTTGTGGAGATCGCCGCCAAGGCGCTCGACGGCAAAAGGCATTTCGCGGAGCTGCAGGCCGAGATCACCACGTTCCTTCACGCCCACTTCAACATCCGGAGCCTTGTTGCCTCATGACGAGCAAATCCTTATCCGGCCGTGTTGCCATCGCCGCCTTGCCGCGCAACCGGCTGCTCGGCGAGTTTTCCCTGTGGTCGGCCGACCTGGCCAACATGGAGCGCGATCTGAAGCGCATAGACGCTTATGTCGACCTGCATCACATCGACGTCGCTGACGCCCGCTTCACCCCCGGCTTCCTGTTCTTTCCGGATCTGGTGGCACGGATCGCCAAGCTGACGACAAAGCCGATCCATGTGCATCTGATGGTCGAAGCGGAAATCGTCGAGGAGCAAACGCGCCAGTTCATCGAGGCCGGCGCCGACCTCATCAGCGTCCATGCTGAAAACGGCGAGGCCGGGTTGCGCGCCGTGCGGCTGGCGCATGAGCTCGGCGCCGAGGCCGGCGCGGTGCTCAGGCTGGAAACGCCTGTCTGCGCCGTCACGCCCTTCTTGCCCGAAGTTGCCTTTGTGACGCTTCTCGGCACGTCGATCGGCGTCAAGGGCCAGGCGCTGTCCGATCGGGCCTGCCCGCGCCTGATCGAGGCGCGCGCGCTGATGCGAAAAGCAGGTCGAGAGAACCAAATCATCTTGGCTGCCGATGGCGGAATCCGACACGAGACGGTGCCGCGCCTGCGTGCTGCCGGGGCCGAAACGGTGGTGCTCGGATCGCTGGCGTTCGGCGAACCCGACCTTGCGCAACGCATGGCCTGGCTGCATGGGTTGAAGGTCACCGCCTGATGACCAAAGTTGCGCTTGCATTCGATCTCGGCGGAACGGAGCTGCGGGGCGCGCTGGTCGAGCGCAACGGTCGGGTTGTCGCCCGCGTTTCGGCGCCGACGTTGGCGGGTGCGGGATCGGAAGCGGTGATCGGCCAGATTATCTCACTTGCTGGCAGGCTTTTGGTCGAGCGGCCGCAGGCAGAGATTGCCGGCATCGGCGTCTGCGCGCCGGGGCCGCTCGATCCCAAGGCCGGGATCGTGATCGCGCCGCCGACGCTGGCCGGCTGGCACGACGTGCCGCTGCTCGACATTCTGGGCAGGCATTTCGGCCTGCCGGTGCGGCTGGAGAACGACGCCAATGCAGCCGCGCTGGGCGAATGGCGTTTCGGCGCCGGCCGGGGTAGCGGATCGGTGGTCTTCGTCACCGTGTCGACCGGCATCGGCGGCGGCGTTGTTGCCGATGGCCACATCTATCATGGCCGACGCGGGCTGGCAGCCGAGATCGGCCATATGACCATCACCGGCGAAGGCGACCGCTGTTTCTGCGGCGCCATCGGCTGCTTCGAGGCGGTGGCATCGGGAACCGCGCTCGGGCGGCATGCCACGCGGCTGACGGCTCCCGGCGACGGCTCACTGCTCAGGCGTCTTTCCGGCGACGGCGATGTCTCGGCCAGGCACGTCGTCGAGGCCGCTCGCGCCGGCGATATCAGGGCCCTGGAACTGGTCGAGGCCGAGGCGAAGTGGCTGGGCATCGGCTTCACCAATCTGTTGCACCTCTACTCGCCTGATCTGATCGTGATGGGCGGCGGCCTCGCCAACGGCTTCGATCTGCTGGCGCCGCTTGTCAGGGGCACCGTCGAAGCGCGGGCGATGCCCGCCTATCGCGATGTGCCGATCGTACAGGCGCAGCTCGGCGACCAGGCCGGCCTGGTCGGCGCGGCAAGCCTGATCCTGCGGGAGGGCAAGCCAGGAACGTCACTGGCAATGGCGCAGAACGACGAGAGAAGATGACGCCGGCACTCGCCGGGAGCGCTTCGGCCGCAGCGAATTCGAACTCCGGCGTCAAACGCAGCGCGGCACCGAGAGGCTGATGGCAGACGGAAGGCACTCACACGTAGCGCACTTCGACTCCCAGCTTGTCCAATCGGCTACGAATCCCATACGGCATACCAGTGTCGGTGATGATCAGATCGACACGTGACAACGAGAATGCCTTGGACGAGGCGCCGATATCCCATTTGCTTGAATCTGCCACAAGGATCACACGCCTGGCCATACGAACCAGGTTACGCTTCGTACGTGCAATGTCTTCTGAGACATCGACGACGTCGAATGAGTGATCTATCGCATGCGCGCTGACGAATGCCTGGTGAGCCACAAGACCGCCCACGGCCTTGTCAAAATCCGACACGATCGTGCTGACCGTCTCGGGATAGACCCGACCGCCTATCATATGCACGTCCAGTCCGGGACGATACATCAGATGCTGCGCGATGTTCATCGCGGTTGTCGCTACTACGACATTGCTGACCGGGGGCATCTGCATTGCGACCTGCAGCAACGTCGAGCCGCTGTCGAACAGCACGGACTGGTTGTCTATGATCTGGCGCGCCGCCATCTGCGCGATACGCCGTTTGGCATCGAAGTTGCGGTACATCCGTTCTTCGAAGGCCGCGGCGGGCGAATCAGCGGGCAAGGCAATTGCGCCGCCATGCGTTTTGATCAACTGCTTTTTTGCGTCCAGAATTTCCAGGTCGGACCTAATGGTCACCTCGGACACGCCGAAGTTTTCCGCCAGTTGGCTGGTGCGCGCCTGGCCGGTCCGTTGAAGCTCGAGCATGATCTGATGTCGTCGTTGTTCCGCCAGCATGTGTGACCCCGAATTGCTGTTTGAATAGCTGCACGCTAACCTTTCGAAAATCGAACCCCAAACCGGCAAGCGTTTGCGAATCCTTGGGATAGCGCGTCATCGTAGCGAACGCTAGCGGTCGCAATCGCAATCTTATATCAAAACGAAAGAAATCGAAATATTGAGTATTGTTTTGCTTTCGAGTTAGGGTCCCTCAATGTCAGATCAAAAATCGCGAAGGGACTGCACCGATATGGGCCTTGGAACTAAAATTCGCTTGTCGCGGCTGTTCTCGCATCGATCTGGAAACCTGTTCGGTGGTGCGGTCGACCATTTCGTAGGCTATGGCAACGTCCGTGAGGGCGGCCTTGCGGATCTCCCCGGCGCGCTCAAGCGAGTGATGGCCGGAGAGCCAGATTACATCAGCATTCAGCCTGGTGCGGCGCGTCATCTGTGGCCGGCTTACGCCGGCAAGGCGGCGCTGGTCATTCAGGCGGGATGCTTTACGCCCGACGATCGAATCAGTCAGTTGATCGCGACACCCGAAGATGCCGTGCGCTACGGTGCCGATGCGCTGGCCGTCGCCATTCCGGTGCGGGGCGATACCGAGGGCCACTACATTCGCTGGCTTACCGATACGGTCAACGCTGCTGCTCGTTTCGAAATGCCGGTCGTTGCTCATGTTTATCCGCGCGACTATTCAAACGGCTGCAAGATCGTCTTCACGCCCGACGAGATCGCCTATGCAGTTAGGATTGGCTTTGAGACCGGCGTCGACGTGATCAAGGTCGGATACACTGGGGACTTCGACTCATTCAAGGAAACGGTCGCCACTTGCCCGGTTCCCATCGTTATCGCCGGCGGCCCGAAGACCGAGGATCTTCTGGGCGCTCTGACCCAGACCTCTGAAGCCCTGCGCGCCGGCGCGAAGGGTGCGGTCGTGGGGCGCAATTTGTGGGGGCATGGTGACACCACGATGGCAGCGCGTGCGTTCAAGGGCGTCATTCACGACGGGATGGCGCCGCAAGACGCTTTGGCGGCTGCGGCACGTGAGCCGTGACCGGCGATCTTCAGGTCTTGGGCTTCGGAGCCTTGGCGATTGACGACATCATCTATGTCGACAGCCCGCTGGGTGCCGGCAAAGGGAGGGTGACAAATCGCACGAGGGACCACGGCGGCAATGTGGCGACGGCACTCGTTGCTGTCGCCAAGTTGGGCGGGCGTGCCGGTTTCATCGGCTGGCTGAGCGATCAGCCACATTCAGATGTCAGCGCCCGCGAACTTGAACGACACGGTGTCGACATATCGTTCGCGCCACGTCGTTCCGATGCCAGGCCGATCCGGTCGGTGATCACTGTGGCGCCTAATGGTGACCGGTTCATCGCCTATGATGATGATGTGCCGCACGGGACCTCAGATGCGCTGGCCGACAGCGTCCTTGCGCAAGCCCAGGTATTGTTGATCGACGGCTACGCCACGCAGGCGGAGATGGTCGTTGCTCGTGCCCGCACGCTGGGTCTGGCGGTGATCGCCGATATTGAGTGGACAATCGGACCTGCAACCGACCGATTGATCCGCCTATCAAATCACCTCGTATTCCCTCTGGAATTTGCGCAGACCTATACAGGCGAAAAAGAGGCGACGGCGATCCTGCGCAAGCTGTGGTCGGATGACCGCTCCGCGGTCGTGTTGACCGATGGCGATCGAGGCGCCTACCTCCGGCAAAGGGACGATGCCGTTTTGTGGCACGTTCCGGCCTACAAGGTCAGGGCAGTGGACACGACCGGCGCGGGGGATTGTTTCCATGGGGCCTATGCCTTTGCCCTTACACAGGGAAGGCAGCCTGTCGCCTGCGTTATTTATGCAAACGCCGCGGCCGCGATCTCGGTAACGGGCCGCGGTGGCCGTATGGCTCTGCCAGACCACAACGCCTGTCTCGCGTGGATGGCGAAAGAAAATGCGCCTGTGCCCATACCGATTACGTCGCCAGACTGAGAATTCATCGCTCGGATATTGCCGCTTCTGGTGGAACGTCCGGGGAGCGCGCCTTGGCTGCGCCGATGACACTGCCGGTTCGATCTGCAGTCGCGCTGGGTGGAGGCTATTCGACGTTTAGCTAGCGCTGATAATAGGGAGGATGTGACGTGGCCATTGTTGTGTTGGACAAGATTTGCAAGACCTACGGGACGAAATTCCAAGCAATCAGGGATCTTAGCCTGACGATAAACGATGGCGAGTTCCTCATTCTCGTTGGCCCGTCGGGATGCGGAAAATCGACTGCCTTGCGCATGATCGCGGGGCTGGAAGAGATCAGCAGCGGAACCCTGACCATTGGCGGCGAGAATGTTGAGGATCTGGCGCCGAAGGACCGCGATATTGCGATGGTCTTTCAGAATTATGCCCTGTATCCGCATATGACAGTGTTCGACAACATAGCCTTCTCGATGAAGCTTGCGGGGAAGAGCAAGGCCGAGCGCACGAAGCGCGTCCATGAAATTGCAAAGACCCTGCAATTGGAAACGCTGCTCGACAGTAAGCCGGCGGCGCTGTCAGGCGGACAACGCCAGCGGGTCGCCATGGGGCGCGCGATGGTGCGCGAACCGGCGGCCTTTCTCATGGATGAACCCTTGTCAAACCTCGATGCCAAGCTGCGCGTGCAAATGCGCGCGGAAATTGTCAGCCTGCAAAGACAGTTGGGGGTGACCACGATTTATGTAACACACGATCAGACCGAAGCCTTGACCATGGGCGACCGGGTTGCGGTCTTGAAAGGCGGTGTGCTTCAGCAGGTCGACACGCCAAAGACACTGTACAATCGGCCAATCAATGCCTTCGTGGCGGGTTTCATCGGGTCGCCATCGATGAACCTGTTCGAAGGCCGTTTGCACAATGGCAGGATCGACCTGCCGACCTTTTCGATCCCGGTGCCGACGAGTGCGTTTGAGCGCTCGCCTGGTCTGACCGCCTTCGAAGGCAAGACACTCATCTTCGGCATACGCCCCGAGGATCTCTACGACAGCAGTCTGGAATCGGGATCGCGCCATGCCACTCTGCCGGCCATCGTAAAGTCGACGGAGGAATTGGGATCCGAGCTTGTCGTTCACCTGAGTGTCGATGCGGTTCGAATCGATTCCGGCGACCCAGATGCCGTTGAAGATCTAAGCGGTGCGGCAAACGCCGTAGCGAGGTTTGAAGCCGTCAGCGCGGTCCGGCCGGGCGAGTTGATTAATCTTGCGATCAACGCGGCCAAGTTGCACTTCTTCGATCCCCAGACGCATCTCGCAATTTAGCGTGATCCGCGAGGGTTGATCCGGAAAGAATCGGACGCGCAAATTTTGTTAGACGCTGGCTCCGCTCTGGTGTGCGAACCCCTCGCTCGACCATCAAATCGGTTGGTTGAGGGTTATTTTTGGGCCGTGACTTCTAAGCTGCAAGATCGTAGCCGGCCAGGAGCCAAGCATTCGTGGGCGACTAAGATCGTTGGCTTTGCATCAAGGGAAATTTCGGGCCGTCCTCCTTGGCAAACGGTGCAACCCTGCTCGACATCGTTCAGCGTGCGACACGCCGATTTTTTCACCGGGAGCTCGAGATCGTCTTGTGCCCATTGGTCACCCAACAAAGCGACCAAGCGATCAAGAGTCGCCTGAACGCCGTCTAAATTGCGACGTCTTCGCAAGTGCGTGACCTCGCCGAAAGCCCGCTTTTCCGCCCGATCGATGCGCCTTTCATTTGTTTTCTTTTGAGCTAACAGGCTTTCGTTTGTTTACGAAATTAGCGGAAAAATGCGACGCGAGCAATGTGTACAATGGAAAAAGCACCTCCTCGGAACTCAGACAAATCGCGTTATTATTCAACTGCTTATATTTATTTCTGGCTTCGCATTATCCCAGCCATTCTTCACGATCCCAGTTCTTGATTGACACAAAGACCCGGAAGGGAACCTAGTTTGATCGCGATCGGGAGGATCGAGCCAAAACATCGCTCCGAGGAGGGAAACATGAACGTCAGTAAATATATTGTAGCGGCTTCGTCCGCTGTGGCCGTCTGGGTACTATCTGCCACCTGCGCCTTCGCTGAGACCAATCTCGAATTCATCCAATGGTGGGAGCCCGAAATGCCCGCTGGCGCTCTGCGTGGCATCATGGATGAGTTCGAAGCTAAAAACCCTGGCATCAAGGTGACGCTTGTCAGCGGCCCCTACTCCGCCACCCATGATCAGATCGTGGTCGGCGCCGCGTCGGGTACGCTCAGCGATGTCGTCGGCCTGGACGGCGCATGGGTCAACGGGCTTGCAAAGCAGGGCGCAATCGCGTCGATGGACAGCCTAATGGCCGACGCCAAATATGACCCGAGCCAGATCGCTGACATCATCAAGGTCAACGGCCAAAGCGTCATGTTCCCGCTAGCCTCGTTCGTATACCCGGTCTTCGTCAATCTCGATCTGGCCAAGGCTGCCGGTGTCGACAAGATGCCGACTACCCGCACAGAATTCGCCGCTGCCGCGAAGAAGATGACCAATACGGACAAGAACGAATACGGGTGGGTGCTGCCGCTATCGCTGCAAAATCCCGGCGGCATCCAGAACGACGTGATGTCTTGGGTGTGGGCTTCCGGGGCGTCGATGCTCAAGGACGGTAAGCCCGATGTGGAAAATAGTGCCGTGGTCGGTACGCTCGAATACATCAAGTCCCTGCAGGACGCCGGCGTCATATCGCCAGGCATCTTTGCCAAGAAGGAACAGGACAAGGTCGAAGAGTTCGTCAACGGCCGCGTTGGAATGATGATCGACTCGCTGGCACATATCAATCTTATCCGCCAGCGCAACCCCGATCTCAAGTTCGGCATCTCTGCCCTGCCTGCGGTTGATGGCTATTCGGGTAAGCGCGGACTGCCCTATGCCTCGTGGGGCATCGGCATCAGCAACAGCACCGAGCACAAGGCTGAGGCCTGGAAGCTCGTTGAATATCTGATGAGCCCGGAAGTGAACGGCCGCCTGGTATCGCTCGCAAACGCCTTTCCAGGCAATGTGCACGCGAAGCCTGACTTCTCGAAATCGGACCCGCTATTTGAGGAAGCCTTCAAGATCTACCAAAGCGGCCACCTGGCCAACGAATTCGTGGGCCTGCCCGTCGCCGAGGACCTGATGCGAGACATGAACGTCGAAGTGCAAAAGATGTTCGACGGCCAGCAAACCGCAAAGGACGCGGCTGCCAATACGCAAAAGCAGTGGTTGGTTGACTTCGCCAAGTAGGCGCAGCTCCAGACAATTCCGGCAGCGCGATATGGTTCTATCGCGCTGCCGCTGCATCGTAACCAGACGATACGTTCCTACGATCAAACGGGTTACACCTCATGAGCCTCGCCAACGAAGGTCTGATCGTCACGCCAACGAAAGTGCGCAAGCGTGGCATGATCTCTTACAAGACAAGAAAGAGGCTGATCCCGCTGTTTTACGTGGCACCAGCCACGTTTTTGTTTTGCCTGCTCATGCTGTTTCCCATGATCACGGTCCTGCGCTATTCGCTGATGGACGGCGCGATCATGAAAAAGGACGCTGCTTTCGTAGGGTTGCGGAACTACGTGACGATCTTCGCAGATCCGGTTTTCTGGCAGTCGGTCGGGCAGACCCTCTATTTCACGGTGATGAGCGTCATTTTCCATCTTCTGATCGGCTTGGCCTTCGCGCTCTTGCTCAACACGCAACGGGTCCATCCGGCGGTTAGAAGCATTCTGCGTGTTCTCTACATCTTGCCCTGGCTTTTTACGGCGGTGATCATCGCGATCATCTGGCGGCTGATTCTGGATCCCAACGGCGTGGTCAACAGCATCCTGATGGCGCTCCATATCGTCAACTTCAAGGTCGAGTGGTTCTCTTCGACGAAAACCGCGCTCCATGCGTTGACGTTTGCGAACATCTGGGCGGGATACCCGCTTTACATGGTCAGCTTGCTCGCCGGTCTGCAGGGCATCCCCAAGGACCTTTACGAGGCCGCAGGCATCGATGGGGCCAATGAGTTCCAAAAGTTCCGGTACATCACGATTCCGCAGCTGATGCCGATCATCATCAGCATCGCCTTGCTGGATTTCATCTGGACGATGCAGGTCTTCCCGCTGGTCTGGATGACGACGGGCGGTGGCCCGATCCACGCGACCGAGGTGCTGAGCACGTATACCTATAAGCTTGCGTTTTCGAGTTACGAATTTTCACAAGCCTCGGCGAGCGCGATCTTCATCCTGATCATCTCGATGGGCGCGACTTACTTCTACATCAAACACCAGAAGGCCAGGTGACCGGCAATGGCAAAGCGCTCTTCTTTCAAAAACACCGTATTGCCCACCGTACTGACATATCTGGGGCTCGCGGCCGGTCTGGTCTTTGCAGGTTTTCCCATCCTGTGGATGTTTTTCACTTCGTTGAAATCGAACACCGAGATATTTGCCCTACCGCCGAGGCTGCTGCCCGACCATTTCACCAACGTAGCCTACCTTTCGATCTTCAATGATCCGGTCAAGGTGCGCTTCTTTCTCAACAGCTATCTCGTCGCGGGAGTGGTAACGCTTCTGACGCTGCTGGTCGCCATTCTTACGGCCTATGGCTTCAGCCGCTATTCATTCCGTTTTAAGAATACGCTTAACGTCTTCATCATCAGCACGCAGACGGTCCCACCGATCACGCTTCTCATCCCCTATTTCGGCATGGTCGTCGCCTTCGGCATTTTCAACACCTATTTCGCGCTGATTCTAACCTACATGGTGTTCACCCTGCCTTACGCAATTCTGCTGATGACCGGCTATCTCAATACCCTGCCAAGGGAACTCGATGAGGCGGTGTTGGTCGATGGCGGGTCAAGTTGGACAGCGCTGTGGCGTGTGGTTATCCCTCTTTCAGTGCCTGGCATCGTCGCGACTGCGGTCTATACGTTTCTGTTGGCGTGGAATGAGTTCCTCTTTGCGCTCACTTTGACGAAGTCGACAGACATGCGGACCGTTCCAATCGGTATCGAGTTGCTAATGGGCCAACATGCGTTCGAATGGAACGAGATGATGGCGATGAGCGTGCTGGGATCGCTCCCGCTTCTGATCCTGTATCTGATTGCACAGCGTTATTTCCTCGCGGGCTTGGCCGCCGGGTCGGTGAAGATCTGAGCGGCTGGACTCCCAGTTCGCCGCTCTCGTCATCCCGTTGAGGGATTGGCCGGAATGGTGTTGCTGAACACAAACACGCCCAATGTCCGGCTACCCGGTTCGAACGTGATCGTCCATTCCTGCCAGCAGGGAAGCAATCAACGCTGGGATCATACTGGCGGCCAACTTAGGAGTCGTGCTTCCGGCCTATGCTTGACCGCGCATGACGGCGCACAGTTCACTATGGAAAGCTGCACTCCCGGCACGCGCAATCAGATTTGGCACCTGCCTCTCCTGCCTGCCGCACCTAGATGATTGTGGCACGGGACAAACAGAATTCGATTCCTCGCAGCAGCCTCTAACAGACGCGACAGCGCAGTGCGAAAGACCACCGCGGAAAACTTAGGAAAGAAGCTGTACGGATTGTCCCTGCGCCGAAAGCAGTTTGGCGGCCTTCCGGTCAAACGAGACGAAAGTCTCCCCGCCAAGCCAGCCGCCGTCAAAAGCGATCACGCCGTCCGCGAAATCGCCGCCGGCATCGAGGACTGACAGCCCTGCCTCAACTGCCGGCCGGTTGACGACAACATTCGCGGTGTTCAGCAACGCCCGGATCGCCGCGGCAATATTTTCGCGCTCTGTCTGGTATTGCCTGGCCAGAACCCAGGCGAACTCGCACAAGGCCTGCAAGCTCACGGCCACGATGTCCGCTTTGGCCAGCAGGTCGACGGCAACGGCCGCCTGCCCCTCATCATCGGCGACATAGGCGCGCAGCAGCACATTCGTGTCGGCCGTAACCCTCATTCCTTGCCGGACCCGGCCGCGGCGCCCGCTTCCGCTATCGCCTCGTTGATCTCCTCGATGCTGAGCACCTGGCCGTTCGTCTTGCCTCTGAGGAAGCCGTGGAGGTCCCGGAATGACCCTTTCGCCCGTGCCGCCTTCAATTCCGCCCGACCGTCGGGCAGCAGATCAAGCTCGATCTTCTCGCCCGGCTTGATGCCCAGATGTTGCAGCACGTCCTTGCGGAACGTCACCTGTCCCCTTGTCGTCACTGTCAACGTTGTCATATTAAACATTTCCTGTTCATCGCAATAAGATAATGCAAATCTGCATTATTATCAATGCAGATCGTCGGGGCCAAGCTTGGCGTCCATGCGGCGACAGAATCGCATTCCTGCCGTTTAGAAAGCCGCCAGGGACTGTGGATTCGCTCTCGCCCCCTAGTTCGGCAGATTCGTTGATTTCCCAACGTCGAGTGGATCACGAACGGTCGCTTCGAGTATCTCGAGATAGCTTTTTCGACGTTGCGGCCGGTCTGGACCGCTGCCCTCCATCTGCTCTGCGATCTTCTTCAGATTTTCCGCCGCCGGCCAGAAACGACCATCACCTTGGCGAATTCGCTCATAGCGGACAAACAGGGCAGGTCAGCCACGATTGGCGGATCCAAGGGGCTCGCGCACTTCCGTGCTAATGGACATCTTGCAACCGATGCCGACCGGTTGCCCAAGAAAGCGCTTCTTCGAGCCGGTCGTCTCCCCAAAAAGTTTCGCCATTTACCACGAACGCAGGCGAACCGAAAATTCCGTATTCGCGCGCCGCATCGGTTTCCATCTTGAGCCGCTCGTGGGCGGCGGGTGCGTTGGCCTGAGCGATCACCGCATCCACGTCTTTGCCGAGTGGCCGAAGCACGTGTTCAAGGTGGCCTCTGTCGCCGAGGGCCACGCCCTCCAAATACCAAGCCTTGAAGCTCTCGATTGTATAGTCCTCACACCAGCCGCCTTCCGCGGCGACCATAGCAACCCTGTTGGCCAGAAGGTCGGGGTCGGTTGGCCAGATGGGTGCATTTACGAAGGGTAGCGCGTGAGTTCGCGCCCTGCGCTGCACGTCACGCCACATGTATTTGACCTTGGCGGTCTGCGAGCGAAGCGCAATGTTGTTTTCCGCCATGACGGTGCGGACATTGAATGGACGCCATCTGACGGTAATGCCAGCGTCCCTCGCCAAAGGGCCGATACGCATGACGGAGAGGTATGCATAACCACTCCCAAGGAAATAGAAAAATTCGAGTTGCCTCATCCGCTGTCTCCTCGACACTGTCTGGAGCCCGGGCGTTCACGCGATCGTCGACGCCACCACTACGCTGCCAGCTGCCCTTACCAAGACTTCACGCGTCGCCTCCCAGTTTCCTGGTCGTCATGGCGCATCGAAGGCATCCTGCCCAAACATCAGGGTAATTGCTGAGTTCCTGTATTGCGCAAGCGAGATCCCTGTCTTCGCTCTGTGAAAAGGCTTGCCGAATTGCTTCCCAACCACGCAACGTTACAGTGGAAGAGACGATCCACCTGGCATCTTCCGCCTAGGCTGAAGCACAAGCTGCTGCCTTGAACCGATTCACGAGCTGCAAGGTATTCTCTCGTGATTGGGCAAAGTCTAAGCTAAAGCCAACTATGGCCTCCTGCCTCCCGACGCACACTATCGCCCAACGTTGGAGCGTAGGCAATATTGTATTAGCGTCAACTTGAATACCGCCATCGTCGCTCCCGGCTCACCCTGGCGCGGCGAATAGGCATTGGTGAGGTGGTGGCGATCACCGCGGCACAGGGCGCGGGCCTATCCGCGTCTCAGCCGCAGCTCGCGCGTGACTCCCGGCGGCGAAATTCGAACTCCGGACCCCTAGAGTCGAAGTTACTAGTGTCAAAATAGTTGTTTTAGATGAATTACTTAATCAAAATGTCGTTTTCGAAAGCCTTGGAAATCCAAGATCATCGGATCGCCTAGAGTAGAGGCTTCGTCTCGCGCACTTCCTGGTTCTGTCCGCGATCGATCCAGCCGTTGGCGATTGAGCAGCATGGAATCGCCGAATTCATGCGTGCGATATCGGTGCTCGGCGAAGGCTGCGGAGGCCTTGGCGAGCAGAGCATCGTAGGCAAAGGCGCGCAGCAGCTCGAAATGGCTTTCGCCGGGCTGGTGGACGCCTGTGAGAATCGCATCGACCACGCGAAGTGGCGTGCCCAGCGCGATACGCCCGGTCGCAATGCCATTTCCGGCACGCACATTGCCGTCGGGGTTGGCAGCTGCCTCAAGCGCGCGCACCACGCTCGTGCCGATTGCGATGATGCGGCTTCCGCGGAGCTTCGCCCGCGCGACCTGGGCCGCCGTGCGCTCGGGAATGCGGTACGGCTCGTCGAAAGGGAGGCGCAAGTCGAGCGCGGGGTCCCCGGTGGAAGACACGCCCGCGGCATGGGTGAGTGTTGCGAAGCCCACGTCTCGCCGACGCCAGGCCTGGAGCGTGCGCCAGTCGAGTGCGAACCCTGCCGATGGCGCCTCGAACGCCACCGGCCCGGCGGCAATCTTCGTCCAAACATTCCAAAGTGCCAACGGTTCGCGAACATTCGCATATTGGATCGGCCGGCCGTGCTGCGCCACTCCTGCAAGCACCGCTGCGCGGTTGCCTCGGAAGCGCAATTCGAGAAGGCGAGGATGGTCGAGAAGGCGCTCTATGACGGCTTCAAGCCGGCCGAGCCGGAGGTGATCGCCTGGTGATAGCGGGGGCGGAGGCAGCCGATTTTCCGTGCGCATGCGGTGATCGCCCGCGCCGAAGGCAATCGCCAGGAAGTTGGTTGGGTCGGGAAATGTCAGCCAGCCTGCCAGGCGGATCTCGATCGCCTCGTTGCTGGGAAGGTGCGTGCCGCGCAAGCTGGCAGGCAAGGTCGCGGCGTCATTGGCGATGACCAGATCGCCGGCATCGAACAGTATCGCGAGTTCAGTGCGCGGCAGGTCGCGCGTCGCGCCGTCCGCCTCCACGACGAGCAGCCTGGCGGCGCGCCGATCCGGACGGTCGGCGGCAATCATCCGCGTGTCTCGGCGAGAAGTGTTGCGCCGGCCGGCAACGTATCGAGCATCTTTTCGATGATCTCGGCAGCAGCCAGGTCGGGACGCTTCAATGTCGACGGATCGGCGTCAGGAAGCGCCAGCGCGTGCAGCGGGGTGTCCATATCGCCGGGGTCGAGCGCGAGGTGCCGGATGCCGTCGGCCTTCGCCTCCTCGTCCCAAATCGCCGTCAGGTGAGCAAGAGCGGCCTTGCTCACACCATACGCGCCCCAGCCGGGATAAGCGTTCACCGCCGCGTCGCTGGAAATGTTGATCACCAGCGCGCCACGGTCCTCGCGCGCGGACGCGGCAAGTGCACCGAACAGTGCTTTCGTCAGCCGGAACGCGCCGACGAGGTTGACCGCGAGCGCTTTTTCCAGCTCCTCGCACTCGGTATCGGCAAGGAGCGCCAGTGGAACGGGCCCGAGGCTCGACGCATTGTTGATCAGAACGTCGAGCCCGCCTAGGCTCGCGGTGACCTGCAACGCGATCGGGTAGATGTCGTCCTTTTTGCCGACGTCGCCGACGATGCCATGTGCGCCCGTCTCGTCAGCGATGCGTTCGACGTTCGCGGCAGTGCGGGCAACGAAGGCGACGAACGCACCCTCTCTGGCAAGCTGCCGGACAAGCGCCAGTCCTAGGCCGGACGTGCCGCCGGTGACTGCTACACGAAGTCCCTGAAGATCAATGTTGGTCAGCATTGACGATACTCCTTCAATCCGTACAACTTATTGGTACAAGCTGAAGTTAACTTGAGGTCAAGCATCATTCCGTGGATCGATGCCGACCAGACTCACGTATCGAGGCGCACCTTCGCCTTGTCGGCCAGCGGGCTGATCGCATGCGAGCGGGCCGGAACGGGCGCAAGCGCAGCCGCGATCATGCCGAGCCGGATCGCCTTATCGTCTTGACGCCGCGTATTGGCTGTCGATCGAGGCGATCGGCTCCGAGTTCGCCGTGATTATCAGGCCGGTGAAGGAAGCGTGTCGCCGTGCAAGCGCCATCGGATTGCGGCGGCGGAAACAATTCTCAGCCTCGCCGAACGCCACCAGTACACTACCAATCTGCAGGCGCGGGGCTTGGGAGGCTCGCGATCGGGCCTGGTCGGACTGATGCCGCCCATCCACGACAATCGTTACTTCTCCGCCATGGCGCAGACTTTTGAGGACATGTGCGCAGCCGGGGCCAATGCTCGGTCGTGGTCAGTGCCAGCCGCGACCAGGAGAGGAACGGCGGACGCGGAGACGTTTTCTCGATGACGGCGGCTTCTCCGGCTGACCAAGGCGCACCGGCTTCACTCAACCAAAGAAATATGATCATGATCTGGACCGAGACGATCGGCTTCCTCGGAAGCTTCTTCGCCGTTCTCACCTACTCAATGAAGCCTCAATGAAGCCATGCTGTGGCTGCGCATAACGGCGGTGCTGAGCTGTTTGTGCTTTGCCGCCTATGGCGCCCCTCATCGGCAGCCTACCCTGAGCCTGATGGAACTGGTGCTGCTGCCGATTAATGCCTGGCGCCTGTTCGAACTTCTCCATCAAACTCAGCCGGGCCGGATTCAGGGGGCCCGAAAATGCCAACACCGCATCTCTGGCTGCTGCTCCGGTGGGCGCTTTCCCTCTGGGTGCTCGGCCGGATCTGGCTTGTGATCGCCGCTAGCGACCGCTTTCAGGAAGTAGCAGAGCTCGTCTCAACCGCCGAGACGAGGCGCAAATTCGCCTAGCGCCTCAACGCCGCATAGTTCCGCCTTTGATGGGCGACAGTGGACCGGCGGTTTTCGGGATGACCATCTTCCATGCCGAACGGCTGTGATGCGACGCATTGCGGAAATCGAGCCCCGTAACTGAGCGGTGGCTTTTCAGAACATGATGACCTCTCCGCGAAGTCGAGAGGCCATCGTGATCAGATCTCGGTTCCCTCGGCGATGTGAGCGCGTCCCCGACCTCGACATCCGGATGGCGAACCGTATTCTCGATCTCGGTGTGCCCAAGCAGGATCTGAACCGCCCGGAGGTTGCCTGTTGCCTTATAAGAAGCGGATCGAAACCGGAAGTTCGACGCGAATTCAACGGAGAGCTCGCCGGCTGTTCACGCTGCTCTACGCGCTCAGTCCTAACACAAGCCGCCAGAGAACTGGCCTTCCAGAAGCGACGCAGCTCAAGGGAACGTCGCCTCGCCGGGCATCGACGATCACTCTGGCACGCCGGAGATGCCCAGCGCCTCGACATAACGCTCGGCGAACACCTCGTCCAGCCACGGGTTGATCTGTCTCTGCAGGGTGAGCGTGTAGGTCGGGAACGCCTTCATAAGACGCCGCGCCGCCGCCTGCGCCTCGTCCAGCCGGTTGAGTTTGACCAGCGCCATGATCACCACCCGGTGCGAAGAGCCGTAGTTCGGCATCTCGTGCAGCGCGCGTTCTCCCCATGCCAGCGCTTCCTCGTAGCGCTCGAGCATCAGGTAGCTCATCCCGATGCCGGAGAGCGCGATGCCCTTCTCGGGGTCGATCGGGCTCAGCCGCATTGCCCTGTGAAAGTGCTCGATGGCGACGAGCGGGCGGCTGGAATGTGCGTTCACCCAGCCGCTGCCCGTATGGCCCTGCGCCGAATTGGGGTTGAGCAGCAGGGATCGCTCGATCGTGCGCAACGCCATCTCGTAGTCCTTCGCGCTGTAGGCGATCACCTGCGCGGCGAAGCGTAGGCTCGTGGGATCGTCGCGCGCTTCCGCCAGTACCTCTCGCGCCATGCGCGCGGCGACTCGGATATCGTCGGGCTCGTGCCAGCACTGGCTCACGGATAGGCTGCGGATATAGGCGCCGAGTGCCTTCGCCAAGTTGAAGCCAGGGTCGATGCTGAGCGCCTCGTTGGTGAGCCGGCGCACGTCGGCAAAGCCTTCGCGCGTCATGCTGTAGAAGCGCGGCAGCGCGCGAAGGTAGAGGTCGTAGGCGCTGATGTACTCGGTCGGTTTCATGCGCGCCTGCTTGATCTCCTGCAGCCGGATGCTCGGTTCGACCGCACCGACGACGCTCTCGGTCACCTTGTCCTGCAGGTCGAAGATGTCGCTCACATCGCCCTCGAAGCGGTCAGTCCAGACATGGTGCCCACTGATCGCGTCCACCAGCTGCCCGCTGATACGCACCCGCGATCCTGCTCTGCGGATGCTGCCTTCTAGCACGTAGCGGACGCCCAGCTCGCGCCCGACCTGGCGCAGGTCTACCGCCCGGCCCTTGTAGGTGAAGGACGAGTTGCGGGCGATCACCAAGAAGGAGTTCACCCGACTCAATCCCGTGATGATGTCCTCCACCAGCCCGTCGGCGAAGTATTCCTGGTCGGGGTCGCCGCTCATGTTGGTGAAAGGCAGGACCGCGATCGAGGGTTTCTCGGGCAAGGGAGGCGATGCAGCCACCGAGGCGCTGGCGTCGGACTCGACGCGGTAGGCGCGCACGGGCCGCTCGATGTTCTTGAGGCGCAGGTTGCCGAGCGGCCTGAAGCCGCAATCGAGCTTGCCCTGAAGGTGGTCGTACGCGGTGCCGGAGACGACCACGGTGCCGGCATCGGCGATGCTTTCGAGTCGGGCGGCGATGTTGACCCCGTCACCGTAGAGGTCGCCGTCCTCCTCGCAGACCACGTCGCCGAGATTGACACCGATGCGCAAGCGAATCCGCTCTTCCTCGGGCATCTCCGCCTCATGTTCTGCCAGGGCCTGCTGAATCGCCATTGCCGAGGTCACCGCGTTAACGACGCTCGCGAACTCGCACAGCATGCCGTCGCCGGTGAGCTTGACGATCCGACCCTGGTGCACAGAGACCAGCGGTTCGAGGAGGTCCTTGCGGTACATCTTCAGCCGCTCGAGCGTGCCGCGCTCGTCGCGCTCCGTCAGGCGCGAATAGCCGACCACGTCGCAAGCCAGGATCGCTGCGAGGTGGCGCTGCGTGGTCATTGCATCGCTCAGCCAAGCGCCTGCACGCGGGCTGCCCCGTGTCCGTGTCCTGCCAACTTCCAGACGCCCCATGTGCATGGTATCCATCTCTCCGGTCGCCGCCCGCCGCCGATATAGAACGCAGAACGCAGCTCGACCTTGCCTTCACGAGGTTTCGCTATCCCTCTTGCGAGGCGTGGAGCGTTCCAGTCGCCGCGCCCACGCAGCCTCTGGAGACGCTGACACGTCACTCCCAGAAGGCCGGAGATATTTCTTGCCCTGTGTAACCGGTTGACGCCACCGTGGCGGTGCTTTTGTCACGGCGATGTAACAGCGAGATGGCCTGCGAGCGCGCGCATCGGGCATTACACCAGACGTTTGCGGGTGCTGAGGTCGGCAGGTGGTGCGGGCGCGACCTTCAGCATGGTCAGCTGCGATGTCTGGCTTTTGGGCGAAAGCAAATCCGCCTCTGCGGCCGATATTAAAGCGCAAAACTGCCATTCACTTCGTGATAGATGTAGGCCGGCTTCAATTCAGAACCGACCTCGGCCAAAGGCTACCTTTGAGCCAAGATGGCCTTAGTTGCATGTGATTGGGCAAACACGCCGACTTCCTCAGTCGGCTATTGTCAAGCCGCTCGGGCTTCATGTCTTCGCCGCTCACCATTTTGTCACGGCGGAGAAATCGAGTTTGCCTGAGCCGAGGATAGTCACTTTCGCAACGACGCCCACCTCGGCCGGTACCCTCAGGTCCATGGCGCCATGGGCCTTGGCGAAGACCAGGAATTCGGTACGCGTGGCGTTGACGGCCTCGGTGACGAGGATCAAACCAGTCGAATTCGGCATTCCGGCACGCATACGTATTGGTGGTCAGGCTCGCTGGCGGACGCCCTGTTCCGCCTCTGGTTGACGCGAGCTAGCCTTTCGAGCCGGCTGGGGCGATTGCGCCTGGAACAATATCCGTGTTCTGAGCCACCTTGATTCGCCATCCCGACTGCCCTTCTTGGACAATCAGAAGCAATATGCCTTTCCTAACCCCGGCCGGGGAGCCGTCCGGAGCAAATGCTCCCGTTAGCGTCCAAGTGTAATGAACAGAAGCAAGCCCCGGAGCCAATTCCACAACCGACGAGATATCGCCTTCTAATCGGCTATCCCGAAACATGGTGTCATGGGTGGCTCAGTGCGCCGCTTCGATCTCGGATCGGTTCTTCCACCAAACACCTACGACGTTAACGAAATTAGCATCGGAAGCGAACAGAGACGCAAACTCATCCATGTCATGCCGGTTCCAAGCGTTCGCAAAAGCGGTAGCGACATGCTCGGGCTTATCAGACGTCACGCTCATGACCCACGTCTCCTGCGTACCTCCGCTAAGCATATAGGAGCCGGGACCGGATGCGACACGGCAAAGGTCAAATTTCAAATTGACGCACTAGCGGCAGCGGAGGAATTGCGACATCCAATGTGGGATCCTGTTACGATCCCCTATGGCCATCCGAATAGTATCCTGGCTCTTCTTTACGGATTCGCAAAACTCGTTGAACGTTATGGCGGCGTTGGCGATCAGCCTTCTCCATGTGAAGAAGGCTCAACCTTTGATTGCCCAGACCGCAATGCGCCGCCACCTTAAACCTGAGCCTAAGCATTCGAGCGCGCTTGGAATAGGAAGTCGCGTTCGCGCCAATCAAGCGGAAGACCAAAGTCTGCACGGCAGAAGAGCGAATTGATGGCTATCATCGTGACATGATAGCGTTGCCGCACCTTGCCCGAGGACGGTGTCTTCGCGCCATTCCATGCACATGCCATGCGTCGCAGTTGCGCCACAAATGCTCAGGGCGCCAGTCCGGCCTTCCCCCAAGTGACAATCCTGGCGTCAGGCGCCGCAGGCTGATGGATGTTGTCTGGTCGGTCATCTTTGATGAAACCGTACCGGATGCAGACGCCGAAGGGGGGCGGAAGCCGACTAAGAGCCCGCCAATTTCGTCTAAGTTCATGTCCGCCGTTTGCAAGTAAAAATGCGAAAAGACACTACGATGCAAGGACTTAGCTTGCGTTCTTGAGCCTTCGACCTTTCTCTAGCACGCGGCAGTAGTCCGGAGCAGTGGGTCTGAGTGCCCCTATTCTGCTCCTAGTTTTTGACGTTCGGAGACGACTAGATGGCCAAAATCAAGCTAACCAAATCTGCGGTTGACGCCGCCGCCCCGCAGGACCGCGATTACGCATCCGGCAGGGTGAAGACGGTGCAGGGCGCGGCGATGCCGCGCAGCACGTGTTCGCCCAGCGGCACCAGCGGTGTGGTGATCTCGGCGGCGAGCGCGCCCGAGATCAGCACCGAGCGGCCGAGCGGCCGGCATAGCCCCTCCAGCCGGCTGACCAGGTTGACCGCGGGGCCGATGGCGGTGAAATCCAGCCGGTCGACCGCGCCGATATTGCGCCACAGCATCTCGCCGAGATGCAGCGCCGCGCCGAACGGCAGCCGGGGCAGGCCCTGCGCCTGCCGCCCCGCATCGAGATGGGCCATGCCGGCGCGGGCGGCGACGACGGCGCGCAGCGCCGCCTCGCAGGCATCGGCCGGCGCAGCGGTGACCGGGAAAATCGCCAGCATGCCGTCGCCGATGAATTTCAGCACTTCGCCCCCAAAGGCGTGCACCGCGCCGGCGACGCGGTCGAACCAGGCGTCGAGCGCGGCGATCACCGTCGTGGGCTCGGTTGACTCGGACAGGGCGGTAAAGCCGCGCAGGTCGGCATAGAGCAGCGCGGCGCGAATGGTTTCTCCGGTGCCGCGGCGCAGGGACCCGCCTTGCACCCGGGCGGCACTGCCGGCCGAGATAAGCCTCGAGCAGCGCTGTCAGCGCCGCCCGCGCCGCAAGTGCGGCAAGGGGCGCCGCGGCGAAGCGCGCGGCCTGGCGCAGCCGGGCAGCCTCGGCGGGGCCGAACGGCCGGGTTCCAGCCCAGCCCAGCACCGGACTATCCGGCGCCCGGCCAACCGGGCCCTCCTGCACCGGGCCGAGCTCCGCCAGCCAGTCGCGCCCGGCCTGGCCGAGCGGACCGCCGGCGAAGCTCAGCGCCTCGATCACCGCCCCTGTCTCCGCCCGCCAAAGCCAGGTGCGGCGGGTGATGATGGGATGCGGCACCGCGAGCGTCAGCGCGCCGCCGGCCAGCGGCAGGCCGTCAGCCAGAAGTCGGCCGCCGAGCTCGGCCAGAAACCGATCGGGGGCGGCCGAGGCGCCGGCCTCGTCCACCAGCCAGGCGAGAGGCGCGGGCAGATCCATGGCGCGATTATGCGGCCACCGCACCCGGCCTGTCATCCGCGCCGTGACGATGCGCAGCCGGCCCGCCGATCTATCCTCCCCCCGCCCCCGGCGCTGGTACGGTCCGATCCTCGATGGCGCCGGGTTCGACCCGCCCTGCGAGCCGGCGTCCGCCGTCAAATTGCAACGGGCTCACGGGCGGCGATATCGCGCGCGGAAGGCCGTCACCCCCTGCCCGTGTGGCCGTATTTGGGATCCGGGCCGGGATCACGCCCGGCTGCAACCTCGCCCAGCCTGCCGAGGTAATGAGCCCAGCCCTCCGCATGGCCGGCGCATTGCTCGGCATTGGGCAGGCCGGTGTGGGTCAGGCGCAGCAGCGTTCCGTCCGGCTGCTCGATCAGATCGATCTCAACCAGGCTCGATCCCGGCGGCACCTCATCGCTCTCTTCCCAGCCGAAGCTGTATGCCAGACGGTGCACCGGCACCACCTCCCGGAAGGTGCCGCGAGCGACGCGAGCCCCGGTAACATTGACGAGATAGAGCCCGCCGGACTGCGGCTCGAGCTGCGCCTCCGTTCCCATCCAGCGCAGGATCTTCTCCGGATCGGTCAGGAGGGCAAACAGCGCAGCGGGGGGCGCCGGGATGTGTGTCTCGCGGCGGACGACGAGGGCCTCTTGCATCGGCTTCCTCCATAGTTGCGACAGTTGGAGCAATTGTAAACCAGTTGGCTGCTCGTGCGATAGAATAGGATCGGACATCTACTCTGGAGTGACAAGTGTGGCGAGATTCCGATGGGCACTCGCCGATCACAGCCGCGGCGCATGCGCTCCGCTTCGGGAGCGTTCGAAGCGTTGGGTGCCGCATCCGATATCCCGAGGATCGATTCTCAGAGATCAGTTGCATCACCGGAGATTGGTTTCGGGCTGACGCCACGCGAGCTGCACGTGCTGCGGCTGGTGGCGACCGGCAGGTCGAATAAGGTGATCGCTCATGAGCTCTGCCTCAGCGGAAAGACCATCGACCGGCACCTCTGCAAATTCGCAGAACCTAAGCGCCAAAACTGGCGCGGTGCTCCTACGCGTAGCTGATTCCCGTCAGTGACCGGGGTTTCGGCGCGGAAACAGGCAAGCTGCGGCAGCTTCATGCCCCGTCGTCGCCCTCACGCCACCAGACGCGGAGCAGTTCGTGCAGTCGCGGCGACATCGTGGAGTGGCGGTCCTTGCGGCCCTTGCCCTCCTGGACGCGGCCGAAGTTGATCGGCCGCAACACCAATGCGCCCAGTATGATGATCGGCCAGCGGGCCGCGGACATGATAGTCCATCAAGAAGTGCTGCAGTGACGCCCGTCGATCCCGGGCTCCTACGCAACATCCATTTCGGGACCATCTCTCTATTATTCTGCAGGCGGACGCGTGCCGGTTGCCAAAGGACGTGTTGAGCGCGCCATCAGACACTCCAGGACCGGCTTGTGAAGGCACTGCGCCTGCGCGTCATCAGCACGATCAAAGGAGACCAATGCTTATGCACCTGAGTTCATGGCGGACTTCAACGCTCGCTTTGGCAAGGACGATCCTGCCGGTGGCTTCGGCGAAGCGCCGGGCCGGTGATCTGAACATTCCCCTTTGCGGCGATATCTTCGGCATTCCACGAAACGAACGACGGGAGTTGGATATGAGAACGGAAATGTTGCTCGACGCAAAGGTCTCGCCAAGTCGGCCACAGGGCGAGTGTTCAGGTTCTGAGCAGCAGGCTTGAACTTCTGTACGACAACGAACTCAGCCTGATCATTCTCCCAATTGACTGCCGAAAATGACCGCCTTCTTACAATTAACTGCCAAGCGAGATTTGGCACTTGCAACTCGCGCTGGGGTGTCGACCGCTTCTCTCACGCTCCCCCCATATAGATTTCCATGATCTGCCGGTCGTCGCGCACGTCCCGACGCGTCCCCTCGAAGCGCTTTTCGCCGGCCGCCAGGATGTAAAGCTTGTCCGCAATCGGCATCGCCTCGCGGATGTTCTGCTCCACCATCACAATGCCGATGCCGTACGCGGTGAGGGTGGTAATACGTTCGAGCGTCTCGATGACCATGGCCGGCGACAATCCGGCGGAAGGCTCGTCCAGCAGAATGAAGCGCGGTTCCGAAACCAGTGCCCGCGCCAGCGCAAGCATTGCCTGCTCGCCGCCCGAAAGCGAACCGGCCGCGGTACGCCGCCGCCGTGCTAAAGAGGGATATTGCTCGATCAGCGCCTCGATGCGCTGCTCGACTATCCGCCGGTCCGCGATGGCGTAGCCACCCATGCGCAAATTCTCCATCACTGTCAGGCGCGGAAACACACCGCCGCCCTGCGGCATCAACACCAGCCCCTGGCGCACCACTTCATGGACGGCAAGGTTGGAAAGTGTTGATTCACCCAGGCGCGCCGTACCGCTCCACACCGGCAGCGCGCCGACAATGGCCTTGAGCAGGGTCGACTTGCCACTGCCGTTCGGCCCGAAGATGCAGGTAATCTTGCCAGCTTCCGCGCTCAGCGAGACGCCATGGACGATCTCCTGCTTGCCGTAGCCGGTGACGATGTTGTCGGCGGTGAGCGTGGTGCTCATTGTAGCCGCCCCAGATAGGTCTGCATAACTTCCGAATTGCGAACGATGTCGTTGAAAGGCCCGGTGGCCACGACACGGCCTGCATCCATGACAATGATGCGGTCGCACACGTTCCGCACCATTTCCATGTCGTGCTCGATGACCAGGACGGTGGTGCCGCGCTCGCGCAGCCGCGCGATGGCCTCCACGATGATCTTGCGGAGGCTGGGATGCACGCCCGCTGTCACCTCGTCGAGCAGAATGAGCGAGGCCTGGCGCATCACAACGCGCCCGAACTCCAGCAGTTTCTGCTGGCCGCCCGAAAGATCGGATGCGCGGTTGTCTGCGACATGCTCCAGCTTGAGCAGCGCCAGCGTATCGGCCGCCCGTTCGCGCGCGCCCCGCCAGTGGCCCTCGGCCGCAGCCGCCAGCAGGTTTTCGGTGACGCTCATATTGTCGAACATGGCCGGAATCTGGAAGGTGCGAGCAAGCCCCAGCCGCGCGATCGTGTGAGCCTTTCGGCCGCCGATTTCGTGACCGTCGAAGCGGATCTGGCCACGATCCGGCGTCACCGTGCCCGATATCAGGTTGAACAGAGTCGACTTGCCAGACCCGTTAGGCCCGATCAGGCCGGCGATCTCGCGCCGACCGACGTCCAGGGAGACACCGTTGACGGCCTTGATGCCGCCGAAATGGCAGTGGAGTTCGCGCACGACGAGAATAGGTTCGCCGGTGCCAGAAGTTTTGCCCTCGGCGGCGCTCAACTGGGCCGTCCCGGGCCGCCGCCGACAAGATTGCCGACCGCCTTGTCCAGCACGGCGCCAGACTTGGCCACGCGCCTCGGAAACATGCCGACGATGCCGTTCGGCAGAAACAGCACCACCAGCACGATGGCCGCGCCCAATATGGCGATATAGAACGCGGTGTCACCCCAGTACATCCAGATGATGCGGTTTACGACAAAGAGCGCCACACCGCCCAATGCCGGCCCCCACAGGCTGCCCAGCCCGCCCAGCAGCACCATCACCACCATCTGATCGGTGATGTCGCCGCCGAAGACGCTTTTCGGATTGATGAACGTGACCCAGTAGGCGAAGATCGCGCCGAATACCGAGGCGGTGACGGCACTGAGCACGAAGGTCTGCAGCTTGACCAGCGAAGTATTGATACCGATAGCCTCGGCCGCCGGCTGATGATCGCGCAGTGCCTTGACCTTCAGCCCGAAACGCGAGCGCTCGAACAGCGCCCACGTAATGAGATAGGTGAGCGCAGCCGCGCCGAACATGGCGAAGTAGAAGAAGCGCTCGTCAAGAAAGGGCGGCAGCCCAATACCGCCGATGCCGCCGGTGAAGTCCATCACCGAGGCGAACTGTATGAGCACCTCGGCGAAGGCCCAGGTGGCTATGGCGAAATAGGCTCCGCGCAGGCGCAGCGTCGGCGCGCCGATGATGATGGCAAACAGCGCCGTCACCACGATACCGGCCGGGAGGGTGGCGAAGAAGGGCCAGGCGAGCCTGTCGCCCATCAGCAGCGCCGTAACATAGGCGCCGAGCCCGAAGAAGGCCGAATGGCCGAAATTGATGTAGCCGGCATAGCCGCCGAGCATGTTCCAGGAGCAGGCCAGCCCCGCCCACATCAGCGCGCCGGTGGCAATGCGCAGCCAGTAGTTGTTGACCAGCATCGGCAGCAGCGCCAGCACAACGATTACGGCGATCAGCAGGAGGAGGACGGCCCAGCGTGGCTTCATGTCCCGCCTCACAAGCCGTGCCGCAGGATCCCGCGCGGAGACACGAGAAGGACGAGGAATAGGGTGCCAAAGATCGCCAGCAGCGAATAGCTCGACCCGACATAGGTCGCGACGAAGGCTTCGATGACGCCGAGCAGCAGCGCGGCGACGAGGGCACCGCCGACGGAGCCCAAGCCGGCAAGCACAGCCACGAAAAATGCGAATAGAGTATAGCGCAGGCCGACTTCCGGGTTCACTGAAAAGATTGCACCCATTAGTACGCCGGCCATGGCAGTGATGCCTGCGTAGAGCCCGTAAACAGTGGCGCTGAGGCGGCGGATGTTGACGCCCATCAGTGCGGCGTTCTGCCGGTTTTCAGCCGTCGCTCTGATCGCCAACCCATAGCGGGTGCGGTAGAGGAACAGGAACAGTCCGCCGGCGATGGCGATCGCGAAGACCGCCGCGGCCACGCGGATCAGTGGCACCGTCACGGGGCCGACGGCGAGGCTCTCTCCGCTCAACACGGTCGGCACGCTGTGGGTATTGAAGCCCCACGCGGTCAGCATGCCGCCGCGCAGCAGTGTGAACAGGCCGAAGGTCAACGCCAGCGCCATCAATTCCGGCCGCGCCGTGCGGCTGTTGCGGACATTGTAGAGGATCGGCCCAATCAGATAGCCGATGGCGCCGAATAGCATGAAGGCCACGGGGATCGCCAGGAATCCGTCGACACCAAGTCCGGCACCCATATAGTAGCCGAGATAGCCGCCCAGCACGACCCAGCCGCCCACCGCGAAATCGATGACATGCAGCACGCCGAAAGCGAGCTGGAAACCGATCGTAAAAGTGGCGATGACGCCGCCGATCAGAAGGCCGTTCAGCAAGGTCTGTAGGAATAGATCCAACGCGGGAACCGTCCGTCAGCCAACGAAAGAGCGGAGTGCCGCGGCAAAGCGGCCGTACACACGATAGCATGGTCCGTCATTTTCCGAGCACGCGCAACCACCGTCATTGCGCCGGGCAAGGGTGATGGCGACGAGGCCGCCCCCACCCTGTCCAGAACCGGCTATTTCCAAGCTGGCAGCGGGTACGTGAGGTCCGCTGCCGCGGCCTCTTTCGGCCCCACCGCTACGGTCTTGCCACCCTGAATCTGGATCAGCACCGGCACCGGCTGGACGTTGTCGTGGTAGTGGTTGCCTTCCTTCTCGAACTTGATCGGTCCGTAGAAGGTCTGGATGTCGGTCGCGGCTATCGCGTCCTTAAGAGCAACCCTGTCTTCAGGCGTGAGCCCCGGCTTCTTGCCAAGCCGCTTGACGGCATCGCCGAAAACGAGACCGCTGGCCGCGCAGGCCGCTTCGGTATAGTCGGGCTCGTGCCCGGACTTCTTTTGCGCCATCTCGGCAAACTCCTTTGCGGTGCCGAAGAGGTCGTCCTTATATGAAACTGACGGCAGCCACACGGAGACGCCGCAGGTGCCGTCGGCGTCCGCGGCGAGCGCCTGGGCGAAGGCCGGGTCGGTGACGCCATAGTGCATTATCAGCGCCTTGGGCCGGAAGTTCAGCGACTTGGAGGTCTTGACGACATTGATCAGCGGCTCCTCATGGCCGCCGACGGCGACGATATCGGGATTGAGCGCTGCGATCTTAGAGATGACGGGGGTAAGGTCGCCAGAGGCCGGCACCAATTCGTAGGCGACGACTTCCAATCCGGCCTCCTTGGCCCCGTCGCGAAAACCTTCGCCGGTTTCCTTCGAGAAGGGTTCGTTGACGCCGATCACAGCAATCGTCTTGGCCATGGGGTTAGACAGTTTCGCCAGCACGGCCAGCGATTTACCCGCAGTGGTGTCCACGGCCGGGATGATGCCGAAGTTGAATTCCGGCTTGGCCTTCCAAACGTTTGGGGATTCCGCGGAGCCGGAAATCATCGGCACCTGGTACTTCTGGCAAATCGGCTGCACGGCGATAGTCGAGCCGCTGGTGTAAGGGCCGAATAGCACGTCGACCTCATTCTGGACGATCAGGCGCTCGGCGGCATCGGCGCCGGTCGCGGGGTTGCTTTGGTCGTCACCGTAGAACATGTCGACCTTGAAACGCTCGCCGGCGACTTCAACCCCGCCCTTGGCGTTGACGGCCTCCGCCCATAGGTCGTAACCGCGTTTGGTCAGGTTGCCGCCGAGGATGTTCTCGCCCGACAGCGAGGTGATAACGCCGGCCTTGAATGTCGTCACCTGCGCGCATGCCGCTCGCACAAACGGGCCCAACGGGCCGGCTGCGAAGGCGCCGGCGCTGACGCCGAGGAACCGACGGCGCGAAAAACGTTTGCTGTTCGTGAACATCACTCAACTCCCTTCATCCGTTATCAGATTGGAAACCGACGATATCTCCTGTTTATACCACTGTATGCCTTTTATGCGGACAGAGAAGATATGCCTGGGTCAACAGGCAATGCGTAAGGCGGCTTCGGGTCATCAACGCGTAGAGGCGCCGCAGGCTGTGGATGCTCAGTGCCTCGTCGTGCACCAGCTTCGTCGACGTATGCCTTTTGGGCGCCATTGGCGCCGCGAGCAGTTGTAGACGCGGCTCCTATTCTGCACCTAGACAAGTTTGCGAGGCATCAAGGAACGAAGGTCTAGTCATTAGGCATTGATTTTTCTATTGATTTATGTTCCTCGCGACGCTCCGTCGCATGGTAGACAAACCACTTTTTGAGAGGCAAGGCGCGAGATAGCCCTCGGATCATGGTCGCGGAGGGGTGGGATTCGCCGATCATGGCCTCGTCGCCAAGATGACGCCTTCGGCAGCCTTTTGATTTCTTTAAAACGGTCGCCGCAGTTTCGAAGATGGAGCCCCACGGAACCAAATCTGTCCGCTCGCGTCCGGGTTGGCTGGGCAAAGCCGGCCCGGCGCCCGAAGGCAGGCCCAAGCGGACAAGCGTGGCAACAATGCTTTCATTCCAAATTGGGTTACTCGGGCCGTTCTGCCACAAAGAGAGTATCGGAGAGAAGCCCAAGCCGGTCGCGATCCGCGGCGGGTATACGATCTGAATTTATTCGGGTGACCGTAAAGCCGGCGTCCTCGATACGCTCCTTGATATCCGGTCCGTAGGCTCGCACGTGATCCGATCCACCAAAGCGCTCGTCGCGCTCGCTCAGTGACATAGATGGCGTCGCTTCGATCGTTTGGCGATAAATAAGCGGCACCTGGATCCAGACCTGCCCTCGGGGCTTAAGAGATGACCAAAGTTGCCGAAACACATGCCGATCATCAGGTACGTGTTCCATGACATGACTTAAGACGACGATATCGAGATCGCTGGTGCGACGCATGTCCATCAGGTCAATTTTCACGGTATCGGGCCCGTACCGTCCCGGCTCGAAATCGGCTTTGATTAGATTGCCCGCTTGAGAGAGTCTCTTTGAAAGACCCTTCTCGCTCGGCGCAATCTGGAGAATTTCAAGCTGCCCCGCCGGCAACTTGATAAGCCTACGGTCTAGAGCACAAATCAAAAACCGCTCACGATCCACGGCATGACAAAGCGGGCAGATAAGAGTGTACGCTCCGAAACGGTAAAAAGCCGCTACATCGCGATCGCAGGCATTGCAGTGATGAGTCTTGCTCGTCGGGAGGTGCGTCAGGGCAAAGGCTCTGAGCCAATCTCGGTACGAATGAAGTTTGCGTGTGACCCGCCGTACTGTGATACGATCACCATAGCTGCGAAAAAGAGATAGAAGTCGGCTCTCTCGAACATTGTTCTTCCTTGATGGTTTCAGCATGTCGCCTCTAAGGTTTTTTCACCCAGGGGACGATAATTAGCGCCAGCTGATATGAAGTCGAGTCTGCGGAGCAGCCCGTGCTCCCGATCGGTCGCTGACGATGCAGGGCGTGGGAGCCAGGCCCTCGCGCTAACGCTGGGACAGCGGCCAGCAGGAACACGCGCTGGCGGGGCTGCTAGTTCTAGTTGTCCTATTCGAATCCCGCCTTTGAAGAGAAAAATTCGATCATCGTCATTGCTGCGCCTTGCCCGCTGCTCCTCGACAATGGCCCGCATCGTCAAATTCGCCGGCCACTCGCTGCGCGTTGACCTCGTCGGCCGAGGTCGACGATCGCTATGTGCAAAAACAGCTCGGCCATAACTCCTCGGAGATGACCCGCCGCTATCAGCGCCGCAGAGATCGCTTCCGCATCAACCTGACCAGGGCTTCCGACCTCTAACGAGGCAAAAAACCCCTCCTCTGCCGTTATTCCGCCGCTCAGGTTCGCGCGAACGGCCTCAACCTGAGCGCCAAAAGACTGGTTTTCGGCCATTCGGGCTGCCCCGGAGCCTCCGGGCCTGTTTCATCGCCAGGACAGCTGGTCTTTCGGCAGCCGACCGCTCGGATCGAACACGTTCACTTTGTGCGGAAGATCGGGACCCCAGTCCCATAGCACCAGATTGCGGTCTTCCGTCTCCGCGCCCGGAGCAAAACTCGGCACCAGAATTCCAGCGATGCCTTCAGGCCGCAGCCGGTCATAGATGGACCAGGATGCAGGTCGCTCTCCGTTGCTGAGAGCCGTGGCCCAGGCGCTCCCCATGTCCGCAAGCGTGACAGAACATTCTCCCCTCCCCTGCTCGGTTGTCAGATCAGTGATGTCCTCGCAGTCCACCTCATAAGAGCACAGCACGCAGGGGTCGATGCGATGCGCGAAGCCCTGGTTGGCTTCCTTGACAGCCGTCATGACGGTCAGCGCCAGATATAGCGCGGGCACACCTTTGGGATTGAATCGAGCGCCCCTGATCGCCGCTCCATCACCGGAACTCGGCTTGAATGCCCAACGTGGATCATGCGCCCTGTAGCAGGTTCCGACAAACCTCAAGCAAAGCCACCCAGGGCCATGTGATCGAGGTAGTCGCGAATAGCAGCGGCCTTGCCGTCCTTCACGAGGGCTTCGGCGGTGCGTCCACCGAATGCCGGCAGCGGCTGGGCTCGGTACCAGGCCATGGCCTGTTCCTTGCCTCCCGCCCAATCCGTCACGCGGCTGATGATTTCGAGCATCTCGCGCAGACGCCCCTGCGTCTTTGCCGTGCGGCTGCGCTCCAGCCGATAGAGGGTTTCGCGGGCAAGCCCGGCCGTCTGAGCCAACTGACCCTTGGACATTCCAAAGCTGTCGGCCACCTGGTCAACGGCAATTTTCCCGGCACGGTCCATATAGGACAAAACCAGGGGTTCATTCTGCATGGATTTCTTGAGGGCTTGCCCCATGGAGTTCCTTGTCATATTAGCAGCCGTATTTACTGTGCAAAACATATGGCGCTTTTCGACTGGTTTCAAGCCCCAAGCGCATGGCGTTGTTTGGCGGCTTCTGGACGCGTGCCCCGGGCGACAGCACCCGCCAGATCTCGTTCAGCGGGCATGTCACCTTCGTCGTCCAGGGAATTCGTTTTCGCAAGGACGGCACACACTCGGCAAATTGCACGAAACGCTGACGTTGTCTTTCAAAGACGAAGGCAAGCGGAGGGAGGAGGTTGGTGGCCGATCAAAAGTTTGAGCGATATCCTCGTGATGTGCGCGATTGGCGCCGCGAGCAGTTGGTTCGGTGTCTCGCGACACTCCGGCGCATGGTAGACAAACCCCGTTTAGGAAACGAACGTCCGTCCCGACGGAGGGACTGCGCGATTCAGATGTCCGGATCGTCGAGAATACGAGAGATCGTGCTGCGCCCCAGCGCACTCATGGCGGGGTTGGTGCGACGGTAATACCAGACGAGACCCATTGCCTGCTGGAATGCCCAAGCAACACCACGCTTCCACCAAAGATCTTCAACCTGAAGGCCGCACCGAAAGGTCGCTCTTCGCTCGCGGTCTAGAAGATGCCACGCGACTACCAAATCTAGCGACGGGTCGGCTGGTCCGAAACTGCCGCCATCAAGCACTCCGACAAGACGCCCGCCCTGCACGAGAAGGTTTGCTGGGATAAGGTCCCTATGAGTCATCACGACAGGCCCAGCGGATGGCAACTCCCGGAAGCGAGTCCACAAATCGCGCAGTCGAGCCACATCAAGAAGGCCCTCGCTCTTTTCAAAGCAAACACTCATCCAATCGTCATGATCGGAGAGATGTCCACCACGTCCTTGCCCGTCGAAGCGTCGGCCCCGTGTGTCCGCTTGGCGCAACGATGCCACGAGGTGTACAAGGTCTAGGGCGAACGTCGTCGATCCACTTAGCCCGTGCGGCGTGGCAACCTCGCCTTCGATCCAAGTTTGTAACGCCCATGGCATTGGGTAGTGAGGACCTGGCTCGCCGAGCCCAATCGGTTGAGGCGTCGGAAATAAGCAATGTTCCCCAATCTCGACCATGGCAGCGGCCTCTGACCGAAGCATATTGGCGCATTCGGTCGGATTCATCGCCCTCAGTGGGAACCGCGCCGTGCTCTTCGAGCCAATGCGGAAGATGACATTGACGGTTCCCGACGATCTAACTGAGGTGATGTCTTCATGACGATACTGGGGAAACTGGTCGCGGATCATCTGGCGGGCGATATCGATGTCGATATCCACCTGGTCGTCATGCATCATGAGTTCTCGTTCTGCCGAGCTCGAATATGCGCAGCACCCGAGGCATTCCACACTCTTGTCCTACCTCCACCGATGCCATCAAAATCTTCCTTGCGGCGCTTCGCTTGGCATAGATGCCGACGCCCAGAAATTTTCGCCACGATACCTCAGCCCGCCGATCGCGGTCTATGAGCATCAAGCAGAGGTCCCCCTATTCCCAGGGAGTAAACCGTGGCGACGCGCAGATCGCCGGCGGCCTCGGCAGCATGATGGATGCGTCGATGTCGGGCCACGTCGGCAATGTCGACAATCGCGAGCGCGATGGTGAGTGTCTTTGCTTCAGCACGCCGCGAATGACCGGACGGTAGATCCCAGATCAGGAACCGATTGATAGGGTTCTTGTGCTCCGGGACGCTAAGCAGAGCTTGCAAATGATGGTGTCCCGGGCGTGACGATCAGGCTTGCCGGTAAAACAGCGCCCGTCCGGTCGGAATTAGCTGAAGAAGATAATCGAAGTCGCTGATGTTCGCTGTGAGTACCGTGAACCCTAGCTTCTGCGCCTGCAGGAACAAGACACAATCCTGAAGCGCGCGGAGGCGAGCATCTTTCTGGTAGCCCTGAAGGCGGCACATGATGCCGGACAGCAGCGCAGCTTTTCCAAGCACGTCCGTATCCGGTGCGAAGACACGATGCGGGTGCATGCCGCGAACGGTAGCGCCAATCTGTTTGATTGCAGTCTTTGTACCGGGATGCTTGGGGTCCAGCACGCCGACGGTGTGCATGAGTTTCTGGATGGCAACCGTCGAATGATTACTCAGTCTGAGATCGAGCAGATCGGCGACAACATCCGGGGCGTGGCTCTGCAAACCATCAATGTAGACACAGGTATCGAGCATCAGCTCTTGCCCCGCCTCGGCAGTATCACCGAGGAACGGAAGGTCGTCGTCCTTGCGGCGAGACAGCCTTTCCTGAGGATCGAATCGTGCCCAGCGGACAGAACTGGCAAAATCAAAGTCAGTCAACTCAGAACCCGAGCTTAAGCGTCGGATCGACGGTGCCTCTCGTCTTTCTGAACGTCTGTCCGAAATTGTCGTCGAGGGCGACATTGGCGAGGGCGAATTCGATCAAGTCGGTGTCAGTCTTGATCCCGGTCTGCTTCTTGGCTTTTTCGATCAGCGCCGGACTGATACGACCACCGATCCGCGTGCTCTTCTCACCCAGCAGACCAGAACGTTCCGCCGCCTTCATGACGGCCTCAACACGGGTTCTGCTGACCGCGACAGACTTGCCGGTCTTTGCTGCCCGACCAGTCTTCGGAAGTGGCTCGCCGGCCTTCCTCGTCATTTCGATTATATCGGCCATACCGGCGCGCTTCTGAATGGCAAATCTCCCTTGCCGTTCCGCGCCACCACCCGTGTGTTTCTTCCTCGCTGCCTTCGCCATGACGCAGCCTCCAATGTCTGACATTTCACGATTTCGTCCAACATAACATGATTGAGACAATTTTCAAGGAGCCACCGAAATTCGGCGACGGCTGGCGGTCTCGGAAGACCGGCAGGGCGAACGCCTGGATGCGATGCTTCTCGCCGACGCCGTGCGGCGCGCCTATGCGAGCGCGGCCACAGTCGGTTCCTCAGCGAGCGCGCCGCTGCCCTCTATGAGGGAAACGGCTTCGTGCGGCTGCCGGACTCCCTCCGGCTGGTCCTACCGATGCACGCAATCCAGCAACTGGTGGAGCCATGATCGACGCAGCACCTACATCGCCTAACGTCAGGCGCTCTGTCGCTCGGGCGGCCAAAGCCGGGCGACAATGCCGCAAAATCGCGTCACCGCATCCCTTGTTGCGCCGCTTCGCCAAAACAGAACCGAAGAATGGGCGACTTTTGTGTGCACCGAGCGTGCACGTCGCCCTCTAAACACTGGGTTCCTGTCCTGTTGCCAACCCATCACTGGATACCTCAGAGCACGCTGGATGATCCAAACGCTAATTCCGCAGCGTCATGGTCGGCCTTCAAAGCCCTTGGCCGGGAAGTTGGTACGCATAGTCGGAATCAAGCAACACCCTTCCGAACTGGATTTTGAAGCCGCGGATAAGCGGCTATGATGAGCGTGCCGAATGCAAGTAAGGTCGAGGAGGCCTCGAACAATCGGCATTAGAGGAGATTACGTCGATGACGAACGTTCGCGCCCTTGTCCTTGAACGCCAGCACGAACTCAAGCTGCGCGACATCGACTTGCCGCAGACGGTTGGCCCAGGCGAAGTGCGCATCAAGATCCATACGGTGGGCATCTGCGGTTCCGACGTGCATTACTACACGCATGGCCGCATCGGCCCGTTCGTGGTCGAGGCGCCGATGGTCTTGGGTCACGAAGCCGCTGGCACCGTCGTCGAAACAGGCGAAGGCGTCGAGCATCTGAAGGTCGGCGACCGCGTCTGTATGGAGCCGGGCATCCCCGACCCGAATTCGCGAGCGAGCCGGCTCGGCCTCTACAACATCGACCCGGCTGTCAGATTCTGGGCAACGCCGCCGATCCACGGCGTGTTGACACCCTATGTCGTTCACCCCGCCAACTACACTTTTAAACTGCCCGATAATGTCAGCTTCGCCGAAGGCGCCATGGTGGAGCCTTTCGCTGTCGGGTTGCAGGCGGCTGCCAAAGCAAAGATCGCGCCGGGCGACACGGCGGTGGTGATTGGCGCAGGGCCGATCGGCACGATGGTGGCGATCGCTGCGCTCGCCGGCGGCTGTGCCCGCGCCATTGTTGCAGATCTCGCCCAACCCAAGCTCGACATCGCCGGCGGCTATCAAGGTGTGATCCCGGTCAACATCCGCGACAAGGGCCTGGCGGCGGAGGTAAAGCGCCTGACCGACGGCTGGGGCGCCGACGTCGTCTTCGAATGCTCGGGCTCGTCCAAGGCATGGGAGACCCTGCTCGATCTGCCGCGGCCCGGTGGCGCGGCGGTGGTGGTCGGCCTGCCCGTGGCGCCTGTGGCGCTCGACATTGCCACGGCCTCGACCAAGGAAGTCCGTATCGAGACCGTTTTCCGCTATGCCCACCAATATGAGCGGGCAATCGCGCTGATGGGGTCGGGCCGGGTCGACCTGAAGCCACTCATTTCGGCGACCTTCCCCTTCGAAGATTCCATCACCGCCTTCGACCGCGCAGTGGAAGCCCGGCCGGCGGACGTAAAGCTTCAGATCCGATTGCCGGATTAAGGGGACGCTGTTTTCTACAGAGCGGCTGGTTCGCCAACCCATATGTCTCGTATCATCTCGTATGGTCCGGCGAACCCTAGGATAAAACCCAGAAACGACTTCGTCGCACCTTGCGCTCCTCCAGGCCCCGGGGCAGGAGTTCGAATCTGTTCGGGCGCGCCACCTTCTCGGCCACCATCCTCCGGTCCATCGCCCGCGCGGTCATTTGGTCCCGATGCCAATATTGACGGGGTTTCTCAGAATGGCCGAAGCGTCATCGCCGGCCCGTTCGCGCACCATGCGATCGAGCGTCTGGCGAATGACCGCGCGCTCGCCTTCGCTCAACGCGAGGCTGCCAAGCACTTCCTCGACAATCGGATTGCTCCATACGATCCAATCCCATAGCTCAGCACCTGACTTGAACGCCGTGCTCTCGGTGATCATCTCGACATTGACGCCGTTCAGTCCAGCCTTTGCCAGTTCGCGGGCAAGCCGCTCCGGATCGCTGAGCTGAAACGGCAGTGGCGGCGGATCCATTGGCGGACCATTAAACTCCGGGCGTACCGATTGAACGGCCCCAACCAAGAAAGTGAGGAAGTCAATTCGATGCGGGTCGCCATAGGCAATGACCAGCACCCGCCCTCCAGGTTTGACAACCCGCGTCATCTCCCGAATGCATCGGCATGTCGGGAAAGAGCATGACCCCAAACTGAGATCCCGCCACGTCGAAGCTGTCGTCGACAAAGGCAAGCGCATGCCCGTCCATTACGCGGGCGTCAATTTCCAGGCTTTCGCGGCTGGCGCGCTCTCGCAGCAGGCGGAGCATGACGGGCGACTGGTCGACGGCGACTACCTCGGCACCGATCCGAGCTGCCGGGATACTGAGCGCGCCGCTGCCGGATGCAATGTCAAGAAGGCACATACCTGGGCGGAGCCCTGCCCTGGCCAGACTCTCATTGCCAAGCCACATCTGTGTTTCGGTATTCGTCCGATCGTAACCCGAGGCAATTCGGTCCCAAGCCTCACGTGTGTCCGGCAGCGCCTGAGGAGTCGCGGATCCGGCTGCGGCAAGCGCAGCCCGCAGCACCTTTACAAATTCGGCAGGCTGCTCGATCGGCGGATCATCGGCGGCGCCGTCGATAATGTGGAGCGGCCACCCATATCGGACGCTCGCCGCTTCCGCTACAGGCAATGGGGTGGCAAGATCGTGCCGCCCCCAGATCAGGAAGGTCGGGATTCTGATGCGCGCTAGTTCCTCTGATGGGATTGCGGGAAATCCGAACTGCTCCATCAGACCTTGCTGGGTCGGCTTCAACGCCGGCGCCTGCGCGCGATCGAGATTGTAGGCTCGCAGCCGCTCCCAGTTCTCGCCCATATGATCACGCACCGTGTCGAGGTCGAAGGCGCATTGCTGCCAGAGGCGGTCATGGCTTTCCGGACTTGGCTCCGTGATGAACGCGGCGAGGGCCGCACCGAATTCAGGCGCCGGCTGAAACGGCGCAAGGCCGAGCGCGTCCGACAGCACCAAGCAGCGGAGCTGGCTACCGTGCTTGGCGGCAAAGCGAGCAGCAATTGCGGCGCCGAGAATTTGGCCGACAAGAATGGGCGGTGTTGGGCAGGTGCGTTCGATGAGTTCGCCAAGCCACGCGAGAACACGATCGGGATGAATCGGACCCTCGACGGTCCCCGACGTGCCGTGGCCCGGCAGATCGGGCGCGATTACGTGATGCGTTCTCACAAGCTCCGGAAGAATTCTCAGCCACTTTGCTGCATGTTCTCCTGGGCCATGCAACAGCACGATCGGTGATCCCGCGCCCCCGTCCAGTAGCACGGTCGAGATGCCGGCCAATTCGAGCCGCCGTTCGGCGATCGACAGCCCGGTGAGCAGGCGCTTGCGCGCAGCTTCTCCGGATATGCGGTTCGATTCAATTGCCGCCGGGGTGGCGGTGTAGTCTTCAACGTGAGTCATCATGGCCTCCCTCATGTTGATAGGGCGATTTCGTCTTGCACATGCCGCCTGGCCTCTTGGGTTGCTCACGTGCTAGAGCGCGAGCTGCGAGCGGTTGACACGCTGATCTCGGTTCGCGCGAGCCCCAATCCGAACCACAACGTCCAAAGGGCCATCACGAAAGACGACGCAACCCAGACGAGGCTGCCCAGCCAGATGCCGAACCACATGCCCAACGGCCAGCCGGCAAAGGCAGCAAGCCCAGCCACAACTCCGACCAGTGACGCCCAGGTCGGCGTTATCTGTTGCCGGCTCAGCGCCTCATTGCCGGCGATCACGACAACCGCCAGACACAGGAACATGAATCCGTTGGCCTTGCCTTCGGCGAACGCCCACCAGGCCGTGAAGCGCGCCATATCGTTGGCGGCGGCGGCATCGGCGACGGTGGTGGCCTCGGCCACGGCGGTGGTCATCGTCCAGAGGGCGCCGACCGGCACCACCGCCCAGGCGGACAGGGTCCACCAGTGTTCGGTCAGGCGAGAGCCCGCGGTCAACACGATCAGGCTCGCGACGACGAACAGCGACAGTGCTGCCGCGGCGGCCCAATGCACGACCACCCACAGGGTGACGTTGTTGGCGATGATGTGCATTTGAAGGGCGAGGTCGGGATGAATCGGCCCGTGACCGACCAGGACGAAACCTAAGAGTACAGAAGCAATCGCAAGCCAGGCGCCCGCCACCCGCATCCCGGTATCGGTACGTGACATCACTTCCTCCTTTCATTGTGGCCGGATGTTTGCAGCTCGATCACCGAGTCCGTCCTGCAGTCTGCAGGCGAGTTGCGCCGAGGCGCCGCGCATCCATAGCCGACAGGTGCAAGCTTAGGCCGGAAGGGAAGGCGGCGCTTCGGGCGAACTACCCAATCGGCGCCGACGATGCATGGGTGATTCCACCCATTGCCGGGCACGCTCAGACTAGGCGGTGCTCGTAGGCCCAAGCGGTGGCGGCGGTGCGAGTGGGGACGTCGAGCTTGTTGAAGATATTGCTTGCGTGCCTGTCCACTGTCTTTCCGCTCAAATGCAGTTCGTTGGCGATTTCCTTGTTGGTTTTGCCAGAAGCGATCAGGCGGAGGACTTGCAACTCGCGGGCAGACCGCTGGCTTCCTCCGACCGCATGTCAAGCAGAGCATCGATGCGAGAAACCTCGGGCGCGGCACCAAGCTGCTGAAATACTGTCCGTGCTGCCTGCAGCTCCAGTGTCGCGCCGTCTTCGTCACCGAGGGCGCGGCATGCCAGGCCCATGATGACCCGTACGCGCGCTGCTTCGTATGGCGCGTCGACTTGCTGCCACTCCTCTATTGCCCGGCGCAGACAAATCGCCGCGGCCTGCGCTTCGCCTTCTGCCAGTTCCACCGCTCCCCGCGCGTGGGCGGCAAGGGCGCGCAACGGTTCGGTCCCGTAGCTTTCTGCAACGTCCGCCAGTTCGTGGCAGGCACGCCGTGCTTCCTCGATGTCGTCAGCCGCCAGCATGATCTCGACGTGAGCTGGCAGCAGCCGAATGCGCTTCACTTGGTCGGTCGTCGCGGCCATGACGCGCCGGATTGCGGCCACAGCCGCATCGATGTGCCTTTCGGCCAACCGCAACAGGGCAAGGCCCGGCTGCGGTTCGAAGCCATATTGGCTTGCACTCCGATATGCCTGTTCGGCCGCTTCAAAGTCTCCACGGAGGCGGTGTACTTCCGCCAACTGGTACCACGCCCCAGCCGTATCTTTTCGATTATTTGACTGCGTCAAACGCTCCACGGCATGCTGCGCTTCGTCGATTGCGTCCTGCCATGCGCCGCTGAGCCGTTTAATTTCAGCGCGATGCATCAGGCAGGTGCCGCTAAAACTGATCAGCTGGGGCTGTTCCGAGCACCATCGCCCCAGAGCGGAAGTCCATTCGCGTGCGCGACCCAGAGCATGGACTTGCTGACACGCTTCGATCACGCTGCAGTAGATCAGGCCGGTAAGCAGCGGCGACAATTCGCCGGCCGTGACCGAAACCATCGCCTCATCGAGAAGCGCGAAACCTTCTGTGGTCCGCCGCTGACGTAACAGAACACGGCCCTGCAGGTGCCGCGCACAGGCAACGAGATCCGCGTCCGCAAAGCGCTCGCCAATCTCGACTGCGCCGCTGGCCGCAGCGTAGGCTGCCTCAAGGTTGCCCGCAGCAAGATTCTGTTCGACGTGGGGCAGCATCAGGTAACCCTGTTCGACACAATCATGTGGCTCGCGTTCGAGCAGTCGATGGGCCCGTCCAAACCAGCCGGTCGCCGGAGCCATCTCCCCACGAAAGACAAGACGCAGGCCCAGCCAGAAGGCGCAGCGGGCGGCGCGATGGTATTCGCCAGCGTCGAGATATGCATGATGGGTTCGCTCCAAGGCCCGCAGGTACTCCTCGTCGCGCCCAGTCAAATAGGCCGACATCGCCAGCCGTTCGAGATCATCCACAGCAAGCGGAGCCGTCTCATCGGCGTGCGAGAGGAACCTATAGGCGTCGCCCCACGCCCTTTCTTCGTAAGCCTCACGACCGAGAGCGAGCTGATCCGTCTCTTCCAGGGAGCCGCTGTTGCATTGCTGTCGATCTGAGCTGCCCATCCCATTGGCTCCGCAGACGAACAGAAATCCTAGCCATCAATGGCTACTTTCCGAGGCGGAGTATAGCATGCTCGAAAATGAATGAACGGAATGCACTTAAGCGCTCCGAATGAGAGCGTTCCGGACGACAGCAAACGGGTCGGATCGCGACGCTCGTCGCACAAGATGCAAATGTCGTCTCATGACGCGACCAAGCCGTCCGACGACCTGCCGCGCAACGGGCCGACCTTATCCTCCCTCCTGACCTTACCATCTGCGGCCGGTGATCTGGCGCGATCTCATGCAGCAAGTGCTCGCTATGTTATCGGAGTAGGCTAGGCGCAACCAAAAGCTGCTACTTGCGAAACCTCGACGAGTGGTAGACCACCATCTCCTCACCCGCCTCTTCCGATTGTCAGTAGCCCACAACAAGTCAATGAAATCAAAAGCGATGCGTGCAGGTTCGCCATCTTGGACTTGGCTAACCGAGGGCACAAATAACCTCTAACACGTTGATAAATAACGACAATGGTGGGCCCGGAGCGACGTGGTCTTTTCAACAAAAACAACTACTTAGCGGGTGGTTAGCCCAACCATATCCTTCGTATGTTCTCGCATTTGGTGGCGAAACTAGTGACGACAACTCCGAATGAGGACCGGCTCAACAACAATGGAGAGAGGCCTAAGTCCGGCGGCTCAGTGTCAGAGGCGCGGACGAAACGTTCCAAGGAATGCCGAAACCATGTCCTGCTCGCCGGCGCATTGCCGGCTTATCGGGTATATTGGCTATGCTGACTTCCACTGTTTCCATTGTGAAGAGTTGTTAGAATCCCTTACGGCAAAGGTTTTCAAGATCGGCTTTTGCCATTCCCTCGATGCCGACCGCAGGAAGAATATCATTATCTGCCTTGAGATCGCGACCACAAGCTGCCGATAATATCGAAACTCCGGACTCGTGGAGTATCGCCGGTTTCCCCGTTAGCTTCCCCAGTAGTACGGTCGGCAGCAGTCCGAACGGAACATCCTCTAGAATATAGCGGCTTTCGATGGTTGTTGGGCCAAAGCCGCCACGGCCTTGGCGCTCCATCTCCTGGTTCATCTCCGAAACGGTTCCCATCGGAACATGGAACGACAGTGAAAAATGCTCTCTGACGGTGCGAACGGCGATGCTGAAATGGGCCGCGATGGCCAGCCGTTCGGCATCCAGAGCCTCGATAAGACGGCCGACGGCGGGAGTGACGTTTCCCCCCTGGCTCCATTGCTCGGCCTTCTCCATGCGTGTCAGGTTAAGAAGCGCAATACCTAGATGGTTTTGCGGGTTGAGGTTGCTGAGCGCGATCGCAAGCATCCCGTCGCGCTGGACGAAACGATCGCCGAACAAGGTCGTGCAAAGTTCGTGTCCTTGATCCTGGTAACTGAAAGGCAGCGTCGCCACGTCAAGCTTCTGGCGAATGGTGGTGACATGGACTTCGGTTGGTCCGAGCTGGCGGCCAGTCAATAGTGTTGTGCCCCAAACGACGATCGGCAACGAGACCTTGCGTTCGGCCAACCGCTTGGAGAGATAAAGCGCCGAGAACGAACAATGCGAACTGATGATGACCGGGATTCCATCAATCAGATGGGGGGCGGCGGCATCCATCACCATCTTGTGGCCGTAGGCCGGAAGCGCAATCACCACCACGTCCGCGTTGGCGACGGCATCCGTGCAATCCTTGGCAATGCGCACCGGCACCGTCGCGTCTATATCCCCTGTGGCTTTCAATAATTCACCCGCAGCCAACGCCCTGGTGCGCTGTCCCGACGGTGACCAAAGCGTTGGCGAATGTCCCGATCCTGCCAAATACGCGGCAAGGCCATAAGCAATTGCTCCGGCGCCCAGAATACTCACGCGCATAATATTCCTCCTGTTGCTGGCTTTGTGGTTCGAGAATCCTTGCCGTCGTCACACATGAAAGTTTTCATCAGGAGGTTCCGCAAGCCGGAGTCGCGTCTGCCGTCCTCGTCCGCCTCCGCCAGGGATTCCGGCTCTGAAGCCGGCCAAATGCACAAAGCCGCAACGAACATTAGTTTCCGCTTGACACATATCAAAAACGAATGAGACGATGTCAATCATACGGAATATGCATGTAGGCGAAGATGGAAACTCGAGATCTTCAGACCTTCCTTGCGGTTGCTGCCAGCGGCAGCATTACCAAGGCGGCTGATATGCTCGGGCGTTCCCAGCCCGCAGTGACACGCACCATTCAGGATCTCGAGGCCGAGCTTGGCTTCCAATTGCTGCACCGGGTCGGTCGACGGGTGCAGCTGTCTGAAGAAGGTGTCGCCTTCGAGGAAGAAGCGCGGCGACTGCTGATGTCCTTCACCGAACTCGCAGCGCGGGCCAAAATGATCGCCGCCGGCAGGGGGCGGATCCTGCAGATCGTCACTACCTCTGCGATCGGTACTGGCTTGATCCCGACGGCAATGGCTGAGCTCAAAGGTGTCGAGCTTCCGCACGAGACGCATCTCGGGCAGTTTCTTCCCTCGATCGTCGCCCAGGAAGTGCGCAGCGGACGTGCCGAGATCGGGTTTTCAAGCCTGCCGCTCGATACGCCCGGTTTGGATGTCCTGCGGCTCTATTCGGCACCTGATGTTGCTGCCGTGCGGGAGGACGATCCGCTGGCTGAACTTGATGTCATACCGCTTTCGGCTTTTGCCGGTCGCCGCGTCGCGACGTTGCTCAATCCGCTGCGTTTTCAGTTGCATGTCGCCAAGGCACTGGCGGCCCGGGGCATCGACACCGGACCAGTGATCCGGACCAACACTGCCTACGGCGCGTTGCAGATCGTGCGCCATACTGGTGTCGCAGCCGTCATCGATCCGCTCACGGCCTACGGCGTGGCCCTGCCTGGGGTCGTCATTCGCCCGATCGACGTAACCGTTCTCTTTTATTGGGGCGTTGTGGCTGCCGAAAAACGTCCCCTTCGCCCAGTCGCGCAGGCGCTGATGGATGCGGTCGAAGCGGTGGCTGAACGGTCGATCGCCGGTTTCAGGAAACTCGATCCAGCTTTGGCCGGCCAATTGGTCACCGATCCCGCCTCGGGCACAAATAACGGAACTGGAATATGAAGCATACTCCCACCCCGGCAGCATCGACGGGCCTTGCCGCGTTGGAAGCCCAACTCGCGCAGGATCTCGACGTGCTTGAGTTGCCCGCCAAGCCTTGGGTCCCCACACGCATGCAGGAGGGCGCCCCGGTCCGTGATGTCGTTGTCATTGGCGCTGGCATGTGCGGACTTGCCGCCACAGCAAAGCTGGTGCTGACCGGGATTACCAACGTCGTCGGCTATGATGCGGCGCCTGCCGGGCTCGAAGGACCGTGGGTAACGTTTGCCCGCATGCAAACACTCCGGTCACCGAAGACCCTCAACGGTCCGTCGCTCGGCCTGCCGCAGTTGACGTTCCGCGCCTGGTTCACGGCACAGTGGGGCGTCGAAGCCTGGCAGTCGCTGGACAAGATCCCCAGGGGCCAGTGGATGGATTACCTGGTCTGGTATCGCAAGGTCCTTGCTCTGCCAGTGCGCAATAGCGTGCGCATGACCGGCCTCGCACCCGTTGGAAATCTGATTGCGATCGATATCGAGGGCGCGGAAACCGGCCGGGTTCTCACTCGTCATCTCGTTCTGGCCACTGGTCGGTCCGGCCTGGGCGGTTTTGCCGTGCCCGATTTCCTTAAGGGTATCGATCGCGCCTATTGGGCCCATTCTGCCGACGACATCGATTTCGGTGCTCTGAAAGGTAAGCGTGTCGCGGTCATCGGCGCTGGTGCCTCGTCCATGGACAATGCAGCAACGGCGCTCGAGGCTGGCGCCGGCTCGGTGGACATGTTGATCCGCCGCAAGGAAATGCCACGCATCAACAAGCTGACCGGCATCGGCAGCCAGGGCGTTGTACACGGCATCTATCACCTACCCGATGACTGGAAGTGGAAGTTTTTCGACTACACCGCCTCGACCCAAACACCGCCGCCGCGTTCATCGACGCTTCGCGTGTCTCGTCATGCGAATGCTCGGTTCTTTCTGGACTGTGGCATAGTCGCGGTAAAGCAAGATGCCGAAGGCCTTCTGGTCGAAACCACACAAGGGCCGATGCGCTACGATTTCATGATCGCGGCAACCGGCTTTTCCAACGACTTCAGCGACCGCCCGGAATTTGCAGCACTCGCCCCATACATCCGCACCTGGTCGGATGGTCGATATTCGCCGGATATGGGGCCGGCTCGTACAGGCATGTCGGAGGCGCCAGATCTCGGTCCCGCCTTCGAATTTCGCGAACGCGTTCCCGGCTCCTGCTCGATGCTAGCACATATCCACTGCTTCAACGACGCCGCCATGCTGACCCACGGCAAGGTCTCCGGCGATATCCCGGCCGTCAGTGCCGGCGCCGACCGTCTGGTCCGCGGCATTGCCGCGTCGCTGTTTGCCGAAGATGTCGAAACCCACTTCGCCAATCTGATCGCCTACGACACGCCCGAGCTTCTGGGCGACGAATGGGTCGATTCAACAGAGGCCGCGCTGTGATCGACGCAATGGACAAGGCCGCCGGTATTTCGCCGAACGATGCACTTTTCGCTGCGCGGCGGTTTCGGCCCGAATTTGTGCAAGGGGCGGAGGAATGTCGCCTCTCCGTCCTGCAGCCGGCAAACGATCAGGGGCTGGCGCCGAATTTGAGGGTTGCTCTGGCCCGTCGCATGGCCGCTCTGAATGCCGATCCCGTCCTGATGGCCGAATATGATGTGCAACTGGCCCAACTTGGTCCGACAGAGCAGCTCAGAGCATTGGCTCGGGGCGAAACGGATCTCGATGAGCCATTGGCGACCATCGCCCGTCACGTCGACCTGATCACGCTGATGCCGAAAAAGGCGGAAGCGAGCCATATCGCCCTCCTCGCCAAGGCCGGATTGAACAATCCTCAAATCGTCGCGCTCTCCGAACTGATTGCCTTTGTGAACTTCCAGACACGGGTGGCGGCCGGCTTGCGCCTGATGAGGTCGATATGATTTCCTCGGTTCGCCTGAAGCCATTGAATTGGCACCCGTACATCGCGCCGGTCGAGCTCTCCGGGGCGACGCCGGAACAGCTTGAAGCGATGAAGGTTACGCCATCGGCCAAGAAAGTTTCGGAATATGTGCGCACCCTTGTGCATGACCCAGAGAGCTATCTTGCCCGCACGATTCTGTTCAACGCGATCATGTATGTCGAAGGCGGGCTTGCCCGTCCCGACCGCGAACTTGGCGCATTGGGTGCCTCGATCGTCAATGGCTGCAAATTCTGCGCCGTTGTTCACGCCCGCCGCCATGCAGAGCTGACCAAGAGCGATGATGTGGTCACCGCGCTTTATCTCGACAAACCCGAGGCGCTCGGGCCGCGCGATGCGGCAATCTACAGCTTTGCCCGCCGTCTGTCGGCGGCGCCGTCGGAAGCAACGGTAGACGACATCGCCTCGCTGCGTGCCGTCGGCATGAATGATGCCGAGATCATCGACCTTGTCCACGCCATAGCGATCTTCGGCTGGGCAAACAGGCTGATGCACGTTCTCGGCCACGCGGAGAGCGGATGATGACGTCGCATACGGTCAAAGCAGTCCGTCCCCCACTCTGAAGGACCAACCAGAAATGCTTGAACTCAAAGATGTAAAGCTGTCTTACGGAAGCACGCAGGTCCTGAACGGCGTCAATCTCTCGGTAAAGCGGGGTGACGTGGTGTCGATCATCGGCCCCAGCGGCACCGGCAAGACCACGCTGCTGAAATGCATCAACTACCTGGCCAAGCCGTCGTCAGGAACCATCGCGTTCGACCAGATTCGGATGGACTACCAGCGCGCCGACAAGACCGCTGTCCAGGCGATCCGGCTTCGCACAGCGATGGTCTTTCAGCAGTTCAATGTCTTCAAGAACATGACCGTCCTCCAGAACGTGATGGATCCGCTGGTCGTCGTGCAGCGCAAGTCAACGGACGAGGCGCGTGAAATCGCGCTGCGAGAGCTTGACCGGGTCGGTCTCTCAGCGAAGCGGGACAGCTATCCGTCCCAGCTGTCGGGCGGCCAGCTCCAGCGCACCGGCATCGCGCGTGCGCTGGCGGTTCGTCCCAACGTGATGCTCTTCGATGAGCCTACGTCATCGCTGGATCCTGAACTCGTCGGTGAAGTTCTGAAGGTGATCAAGGATGTCACGTCGTCAGGGATCACTTCGCTGCTCGTGACCCACGAGATGCAATTCGCAAAGAACATCTCGAACCGGATCGTCTTCATGGATCGTGGCGTGGTTGCCGCCGATGGCAGTCCAGCTGAGATCTTCGATGCACCATCCAGCCCACGACTTGCTCAATTCCTGCAGTCAGAACTCGCTTTTCAATAGCTCAACAAGAAGGGAACCTAAGAAATGTCTGCAATCACATCCAGTTTTTCCCGTCGCGCTGCCCTGGCTGTTGCCGGCGGCATCGCAATTGCTCTTGCAACCGCGGGGATCAGCAATGGTCAGACCGTTCGCACGATCAAGATCGCGACGTCTGCCGAATCCAAGCCGCTGGCATGGGGTGCGATCGGCGTAGAGCCGCAAGGCTATGAACCCGATCTTCTGAGAGCGATCAACGCAAAGCTGCCGCAGTATAAGTTCGAAATGGAAGGTGTTTCGGATATCGCGCAGGAAACCGGCCTCGCCACGGGCAAGTACGACATCGCCGTCGGTGGCTACTACAAATCCCCTGAGCGCGCCAAGCAGTTCTTCATTCCGGAAAACCCCATGGGCGCCAGCCTGATGAAGATCTACAGCAAAAAAGGCAGCGGCATCAAGGAAATGAAGGACCTGGTCGGCAAGAGGATCGTTCCGACCACGGCCGGCGGCGGCACCTACAAGTTCATCATGAACTGGCAAAAAGAAAATCCACAATACAAGCTTGATGTTACGGCATCGAGCGCCGGTATTCCCTATCCCAACCGACTGGACGAAGTTCAGAACGGCAAATTCGACGCGCTTGTTCTGCCTTCGAATCTCGGTGAGCAGACCGTCATCGAGGAAAAGAAGCTCGATATCGTGGCGTCCGATCCGGTCTTCAGCAACAACACCTACATGCTGATTCATAGGTCGGACGAAAACAAGGTTTTAGCCGACGATGTGAACAAGGTTCTCAAGGAATTAAAAGACGATGGCACGATCGAAAAGCTCTCGCAGAAATGGTTCGGCGAGGACATCGTCAAATACATGAAGTAACAGGACCTTTTCCCAACCATGTAGCGATAGCCAGCGGTAAGGCTGAATTGCAAGAAGGAGCGTTTCAAAGTGGATGTTTCTGCTATGATTCCCGAGTTGGTCTCGGCGTTGCCGCTGACTCTCGCCATCACCGTTACGGCCATGGTCGTCGGCTTTTGCTTGGCTCTCGTCGCGACAACACTCCGAGTTCAGAGGATACCGGTGATCAGTCACCTGACTGACCTCTACGTGTCCTATGCCCGGAGTGTTCCCGTCGTCCTGCAGTTATTCGTCGCGTTCTACGGGCTGCCCTTGTTGGTGATCCTGTTCGGCGCCGAGGATTTTATTTCTGCAACGATCGCTGCGATGGTGGGGCTGAGCCTCTATCATGGAGGGTATCTGTCGGAAGTCATGCGACCTGCATACCTGGCCGTCGATCGCGGCCAGCATGATGCGGCCGACAGTCTGGGATATACCTTCCGACAGAAGATCACCCGCGTAGTCGGCCCGCAAGCGGTGCACTTCGCATTGCCGGGCTATGGAAACGCCATCATCTACCTGATCCATAACGTTGCGCTGGTCATGTACATCGGGGCAGCGGATGTGATGGCGACCGCGCACTTGATCATGGAGCGCGACTATAACCAGTACCAGTTCGAAACGTACCTCGTGCTGGCGGTTATCTATTCGCTGATGTGCCTCGTCGCGTGGCTCATCGTGCGCTTCTTCGAGCTTCGCTCGCCAATGCAAGCGCCAGAGGCGACGACAACAGCTCAGCTCAAGAACGCGGCCGTCGCGAGCGTGTGACGTAAGGGGTAATCCGACCATGTTTGATACCGATATTCTGCTCCAGGACTCGCAGGAAATTCTGGGCGCCGTACCCGTGACGCTCGGCATGGCTTTCACGATTTTCATCCTGTCCACGATCGTCGGCAGCCTTTTTGCGCTCGTCGAACATAGGCGGATCCCCGTGCTGCGACAGCTCATCATGGCCTATAAGGTCGTCTTCAAAGGCGTTCCGATGGTGATCGTGATTTTCCTCGCCTATTTCGGTCTGCCCCCGGCATTCCAGTTCCTGCTCTCGTTGCTCGCGATCAACTTCAACGCCCACGAAACGCCCAACTGGGTAATCCTTGTCATTGCAGTCACCGGCTGCGTTGCGGCGTTCCAAGCGGAAATCATCAAAGGAGCCCTGAACGCCTTCGACACCGGTCAGTCGGACGCCGCCCATTCGCTCGGCTATACAAGCGGCCAACTGTTCCGACGGATCCTATTTCCCCAGGTGGCCCTCACCGCAATTCCCGACCTGACAACCTCGATGATGGTCATCATGAAGGCGCTTTCCCTCGGGTTCGCCATCGAGGTTGTCGATATCTTCGCCCAGTCCCAATTGACCGCCGCGCTGAACTACTACTACCTAGAAGCCTTCGTGATTGCCGTCGTGATCTACATGGTGATTGCCTATATCGTCACCCAGATTGCCGACAGGCTGGAGCAGGCGCTGAGGGTGCGGACGTGATAAGGATGCGGGATAGAATCGCCAAGCTTCGGATATCGAGCCGCACCTGGGAGACAATTCTTTCGGAGATGAAAAGCTTGAGGAGAAACCCGAGTAGCCGATGTATGTACAGATGATTTTGGTGCGATTTGATTGACCGCATTGTTTGCGCTGCTGGCTGGCTTCATGCCGACTGGAGCCACTGATCGCCCCGACGCAACGTTGCGCATGTACCGACGATAGCGGCAACCCGTAGGAAGATCAGCTTCTCCTCAACTGAAACGCGCGTCGATTCCGTTTATGTCTCCCATTTGCGCAGCAAATCGACCGGCGGTCCTCGGAAGCCCACCATAAATCAACAATATCAATGCGCTACTCGAAGGTTCGCCAGCTACGGACTTGGCTAACTGAGCCAAAATATAGCGCTAAACCATTGATAAATAACGACAATGATGGGCCTGGAGGAGTTCCAAAAACCCCGGGCTGTCCTCCCGATCTCCTCGATGATTCTGTAGCTTTCCTTGGGCTGCTAAAGTTGGCGGCGGCCCTGAGCGCTTTCGATGCTGCTACACGGCATTTACTGCCGCGTTCCCTTCAAAAACAACTCCATGCCCGGCCATGACCGCATCCTCGGGGACCACGAGCAAATCCCTTGAGCGCTGATGGAACCGACACTTGACAAATTGGCGGTCGTCCGACACGTTCTTAACAAAAGGCACAACAAACTTACAAAAGTTCAAGTTGGCACAATCTGGCCGATAGGGAGAAGGCCGATGCATCTCGGTCACCGAGCGGAGACTTGCGCGTGAGCAGCGCAGCCCTCACGCGGCCGACCTCCAGGTGGGCGCTACCCCGGTTCATGACGGCCGAGCATCCTTTCCCCTGGCTCGCGCCGATCACGGTGATGCTTCTCGTTTTCGGCATCTATCCCCTCGCCTATTCGGTCTGGCTATCGTTTCACAAACGCAATGTCGTCTCCCGGCAGCTTGACTTCGCCGGGCTCCACCAGTGGACGCGCGCCTTCTCGGATGCGCGTATGTGGTATTCGCTGGAAACCACGCTGATCTACACCTTCGTCGCGCTTGCGGTTCAGCTTGCGCTCGGCATCCTCATCGCGCTTCTGCTTGACACCGATCGCAAAGGTTACGGGGTGCTGCGGGCGCTGATGACACTGCCGCTGGTGGTGCCGCCTGCGGTGACCGGAATGATGTTCCTGCTGATGCAGGACGGCTCTTTCGGCGTCCTGTCGTTCTACCTCTATGCCGTCGACCTGATCTCGCCGGCGCAGCCGATCCTGACGCAGCCCGGAACCGCATTGGCGGCGATCCTGCTGGCAGACATATGGCAATGGACGCCGTTCATGGTGCTCATCATCCTGGCAGGGCTCAGGGCGCTGCCGAAGGAACCTTTCGAAGCCGCGGCGATCGACGGCGCCAGCGGCATCCAGACGTTCTTGCGGCTCACATTGCCGATGCTGCGCAAGGTGATAGCGGTCGCGGTGCTGATCCGCGGCGTCGATCTCTTTCGCATCTACGACTACGTCTACATCATCACCGCCGGCGGGCCTGGCACGGCCACCGAGACGCTTTCATTCTACGCTGGCCGTATCTACTTCACCGGAGACTTTCCCTATGCGGCGACCCTGTCGCTGATCGTGCTCGTCGTCTTGATCGTCGTGTCGAACCTGTTCGTCAGGCTGTTCAAGGTGAGGTTCTGATGGAACCGTCGCGCGCCCAAACCATCGCCCGTGACGTGCTCGCCGTCCTGGTGGTGGCGATTTTCATGTTCCCGATCGCGTGGTGGGCGCTGTCGTCCATCAAACCCTATTCGGCGATCTTCGACCGCAGCGGACCGGTCTACGTCGATTTCACGCCGACGCCGGACAATTACCGTGTGACCTTGCTTGGCGTTTCGCGCGTCGACATCGGCATGGAACAGGGCGGCGAGGCGGCCGGGGTCATCAAGGGTGGCGCCAGCTCCTACGATTCCCGCCAGTCGCTGCTCGACAGCGCCGTCATAGCCGTCGGATCGACGGCGCTGACGCTGCTGCTGGCCACTCTGGCCGCCTATTGCCTGTCGCGAATGCAGTTCAGCGGCCAGCAGTCCTTCCTGTTCTGGATTCTCTCGCAGCGCTTCATGCCGCCAATCGCGATCGTCATTCCGATCGTTTTCATGTTCCGGGATCTCGGCTTGCGCGATACCTATACGGGGCTCATCCTTGTTCACAGTTTGATCAACCTGCCGCTGGCGGTTTTGCTTTTGAAGTCGTTCTTCGACGATGTTCCGCGCGAGGTTGATGAAGCGGCGCTGATTGACGGCGCGACGCGCTGGCAGACGTTCCGACGCGTGGTCCTTCCCATGGTCAAGGGCGGCATCGCTGCGACGGCCGTGCTGTGTTTCATTTTTTCGTGGACCGAGTTCCTGCTCTCACTGTTCCTGACAACGTCGATCCGCACTGTGCCGGTGAAGATCTCGACCTTTGTCACCTCGACCGCGACCGAGTGGGGCTACATCACAGCGCTCGGCACGTCCGCGATCATACCCAGCTTCATCTTTATCCTGCTGGTTCAACGGCATCTGGTCCGCGGCCTCACCCTCGGGTCCCTGAAGGAGTGAGGCGCAGACGAGAACAACGACGACAAAACCGCAACGGAGGAACGATCATGAGCTTCAGTGAACACGACAAGAAGACATTCGTCACCGATACCTGCAATGACTTTACGGCGCGCCGAATAACCAAACGCGACTTCATGAGGAAGATGGCGCTCGCAGGTGTCGGCTTTTCTGCCTTCGGATCGGCTATGCTAGGTGGTGGCCGCACCAATCGGGGGATGCTGGGCCTCGGGGTTGAAGAAGCCCGCGCCCAGGACGCCGATATGCTGAAGTGGCTGGCCGACGTCGGCAAACCATACGCCGGCACCAAAATCCGCTACACTTCGGAAGCGACGCCGCCAACGATCGTGGCCAACCAGCTTGTCGCGGGTGAATTCACCAAGGCAACCGGCATTGAGGTGGAAGTCGAGATCGTGCCGCTGGAGCAGGTTCTCGCCAAAGCTACGCAAGACGTACAGGGCCAGCTGGGCACCTACGACGTCTACTATCTCGACCAGTCCTGGATGGCGACATTTGCACAAGATGTCGTCGATCCGCGCGAATATTATGACCAGAACAAAGAACTGGCGATGCCCAACTTCGACTGGGACGATTTCTCCAAGCCGCTGGTCGACGGCATTGCCATGTACAACGGCAAACAGTGCGGAATTCCATTCGATATTCCGATCTTCATCCTGATGTACCGCAAGGATCTTTTCGATAAACACAATATCGCGCTGCCGACAGACCTCGACGCCTATCTCAAGGCCGTGCAGGCGCTCACAGAGGCAGAAAAAAGCAACGGCATCTTCGGCACAGCGTGCCAGGCGAAGTCCGGCCACTATTCGCTGGAATGCGACTGGACCTTCGCATTGTGGGGCCATGGCGGTTCGATCTTCAACAAGGACAAGAAGTTTGTCGGCAATGACGAGCGCGGCGTGGCCGGACTGCAATTCTATCAGGAGCTGGTCAAAAACTCGCCGCCCTCGGCGACGACTTGGACCTGGGACGGTCAGGGACAGGCGTTGACACAGGGTCAGGCCGCCATGGCAATCACCTGGGGCGAAGATTTCCCCGGCTTCGACGCCAACGATTCCAAGGTCAAAGGCCTGTTCGAGGCCCTGCCCGCGCCCAAGGAGGTTCCTGGCCGCCGCGCCGCCGCCGATTGCGGCTTCAACGAAATCCCGGCCGTCGGCCACCAAGGTGGCTCGACGATCTCGCTGTCGCAATATTCCAAGAACAAGGAAGCAGCATGGCTGTTCATGCAGTGGGTCTGCTCGAAGGATGTGATGGCGCGGGTATCGACGCTCGGCGGCGGCGCCTCGCCGATGCGCAATTCCTCTTTTACAGATCCTCGGGTCAAGGCGAAGGCCGTTGTCGGGCCCGGAACGACACGCCATTTCGAGGCGATCAAATACACTATCGACAACCAGATGGGATCGGAGCCGGACATGCCGATCTGGGCGGATCTGTCGAACAACGACATCCCGGTTGAACTCGGCAAATTGCTTACGGGCCAGGACTATGGCGGCGATGCCAAGGCATGCCTGGATGCCATTGCCGGCATTGTCGACGGCAAAGTCAAGGATGCCGGTCTTTAGCGGCTAGTCGGTGATTTGGGCGAAGGCGGCTTCGGCCGCCCTCGCCGTTTGGCAATGTGGCGGCAATGGTTCCGGATCTCGTCATCGGCATCGATTCCTCGACCTCGGCAACCAAGGCGATCGCCTGGGACCGCAGTGGTCTGGCCGTGGCTGAAGGTCGTGCACCGCTTGCAATGTCCAACCCGCGTTCGGGCTATTTCGAGCAGGATCCGGCCGAATGGTGGGCCTCGACGGTCACGGCGCTTCGTTCTGTCGCGGCAACAGTTTCGCCCGCACGCATTGCCGCCCTTGCGATTGCCAACCAACGCGAGAGCTTCGGCCTTTTCGACGAGCAGGGCCAAGCCGTCGGGCCGGCAACGCTCTGGCTCGATGAGCGCGCCCGGCGGAAAGCACGCCGCTTCGGCGAGAGCTTCGGCGCGGCACGCGTCCACGCAATATCCGGCAAGCCGCTGGACGTCATTCCTTGCCTTTACCGCATGATCTGGTTTCGCGAGGAAGAGCCCGAGATTTTTGCCCGCGTGGAGCGAATGGCCGAAGTCCACGGTTATCTGGTCTTTCGCTTGAGCGGCCGGTGGGTGACGTCCACCGCATCCGCCGACCCGATGGGCATACTCGATATGCGAGCTATGGACTGGTCGAACGAAATACTCGCCGCAGCGGGCATCGCCCGGCGCATGATGCCGGACCTGGCAAGGCCCGGCACCGTTCTGGGCCAACTGACTTCGGAAGCGGCCATTTCGACCGGCCTGCGCGAGGGCACGCCGATCGTCGCCGGCGGCGGCGACGGTCAATGCGCCGGAACGGGCGCTGGTGTGTTGCAGCCGCGATGCGCTTACATCAACCTCGGCACGGCGGTCGTCTCCGGCAGCTTCGGCACGGACTACGTCCACGACCAGGCCTTCCGCACCGAGACGGCGGTCGCCGATGACGGCTATATCTATGAGACGTGCCTTCGCGCCGGCACTTTTCTCGTCGACTGGATGGCGCGCGAAATGCTTGGCGTCGATCTGCATGGCGCAAGCGATGCTCTGGAGGCGCTCGAGGCCGAAGCCGCTGCGAGCCCGATCGGCGCAGGCGGCATAATGCTCCTGCCCTACTGGCAGGGCGTCATGGACCCGCACTGGGATAGCGCGGCCCGTGGTGTGATTGCCGGGCTATCCGGCTCCAGCCGCCGCGGCGACATCTATCGCGCCGTGCTGGAAGGCATAGCGCTGCATCAGGCCGCGACAAGTCAGCGGGCCGCTGCGGCTGCCGCCCAGACCATCGACCAGTTCATAGCCATCGGTGGAGGAGCGAAGTCCGACCTGTGGATGCAAATTCTGGCGGATGCACTCGATCGTCCCATAAAGCGTTCGACGACGGTGGAAGCCTCCTCGCTTGGCGCGGCGATGGCGGCGGCAAAGGGCGTGGGCTGGTTTTCCACCATCGCCGAAGCGTCCTTGGCAATGGCCAGCGAGCCGGCCAAAACCTTCGAACCGGACACGAGACGGGCCGAGCTCTACGCCGAACTTCTTGCGATCCATGCCGATCTTTGGCCAACGCTTTCAGCCTGGAACCAGCGCCTCGCGGCCTTCATGGGGGCCGATCATGGCTGAAACGACCAACTGGAACGCGTTGATCGAGGACGTTGTCGCGGGACGCTGGACAGATCCCAAGACCGGCGCGGCTACGATCCTGCCGTTCCAGACGATCGAATTGCTGGAGACGACGGAGGGCCGCGAGGCGGATCTCGTTGCGCCCCTGGCGCTAGGCAGCCGCATCGCAGTTGTGTCCGATATCAACACCGTCGATGTGATGGGCCGGCGCGTCGCGAAGGCGCTGCGTGCCATCGCCAACATCGACGAAATCGTGCTGCCTGACGGACTCGACTGCGATGAGGCAACGATCCAGATGGTCAGAGAGAAGACGCGTCATGCCGACGGGGTCGTCGCCGTCGGGTCCGGCGTCCTCAACGACAGCTGCAAGCATGCAACCTTCCTCGACGAGCGGCCCTATGCCGTCTTCGGCACGGCCGCCTCGATGAATGGCTACGGCGCCTCGACAGCATCGGTGACCTTGGCCTCCGGGCTCAAGATCTCGCTGCCCTCGCACGCGCCGCGGGGCATCTTCCTGGACCTTGGCGTGTCGGCTGCAGCACCCGCCTGGCTCAGCGCCGCCGGGCTTGGCGACAGCCTCTGTCGTCCCACCGCCCAGATCGATTGGTGGGCTTCGCATCGGCTGTTCGACACCTACTATTCTGCCGTGCCCTACCTGCTGCAGGCGGGCGATGAGGAGCCGATGCTGGCCAATGCGCCTGGCCTTGCCAGGCACGACATCACCGCCGTCGGGCATCTCCAGCGCGTCCTAACGCTGTGCTCGATGGGTGTGTGCTTCGCCGGCGTTTCCCATCCTGGATCCATGGGAGAGCACCAGATTTCCCATTGGGTCGACATGTTCGCGCAAGACCATCATCCCGGCACCACGCACGGTCAGCAGGTGGGGGTTGCGTCGATGGTCATGGCGCGTCTGCAAGCGCGGCTGCTCGACATGGACGAACCGCCGCAGGTGAAGCCGACCGCCATCGACGAGGCGGCGATGCTGGCCCGCTATGGCGCGCAGCTCGGACCACTTTGCATTGCCGAGATGAGGAAGACGGCTCTCGACGTCCGCCAGACGGAAATCTTCAACCGCAGGCTTGCGGAAATCTGGCCGGCGCTGCGCCAGGAGGTTCGGCCGATGGCGATGCCGGTCGCCCGCATGGAGGCAGCACTCAAGGCTGCGGGGGGGCCGGTCACCGGCGCGGAACTAGGCCTGCCGCGCGCGCTTTGGCACGATGCCATTCGCTATTCGCGGGAAATCCGTGGCCGATGGTCCTTTGTCAATCTGGCCGCCGATGCAGGGCTGCTGGAGGAGTTTCTGGAGAGCGAATGGTGAGACCGCATCCGACCGTCGCCAATGACTCGCATGGCGAAAGTTGAACCCAACCGGCAAGGGCAATCGAAGGATAACAATTTATGGCGTCTGTCACCATCAGCAACATAAAGAAAGACTATGGCGCCCTCTCGATTATCGATGGACTCGATCTCTCGATCGAGGATGGCCAGTTCGTCGTTCTGTTGGGGCCGTCCGGGTGCGGCAAGTCCACACTGTTGCGCATGATAGCCGGTCTCGAGCCCATCACGTCCGGTGAGATCACGATAGGAGACAGGGTCGTCAACACACTTCATCCCAAAGACCGCAATATCGCGATGGTCTTCCAGAATTACGCGCTTTACGCGCATATGACCGTCTTCGACAACATGGCGTTTTCCATGCAGTTGAAGAAACGCCCCAACGAAGAAATCAAACAGAAGGTCGGATGGGCGGCATCGATCCTCAATCTGACCCCTTATCTGGAACGGTATCCCCGCCAGCTTTCGGGCGGCCAGCGGCAACGCGTCGCCATGGGTCGCGCTATCGTGCGAGACCCAACTGTCTTCCTGTTCGACGAGCCGCTGTCCAACCTCGACGCCAAGCTGCGCGTGCAAATGCGCACGGAAATCAAGGAGCTCCACCAGCGGCTGAAGACCACCACCGTGTATGTCACGCATGACCAAATCGAGGCCATGACCATGGCCGATGTCATCGTCATCATGCGCGACGGCCAGATCGAGCAGATCGGGCGCCCGCTTGATGTCTACGATCGCCCGGCAAACCTCTTCGTCGCCTCCTTCATCGGCTCGCCCGCAATGAACATGTTCCATGGCGAGGTGGCTTCCGAGCGCGACGCCTGGGTGGTGCGGACCGACGAGCTATCCCTCCCGCTTCCGCCAGAGGCTGCGGTCCGGCCCGGCCAAAAGGTGATCTATGGCATTCGGCCCGAACATCTTCGACCTGTGGCAGACGGGCGCGGCATCCCGGCGAGAATTACGGTTGTCGAGCCGACTGGCCCCGAAATCCATATCTTTGCCGCCATGGGCAACATTGCGATCTGCTCGGTGCTGCATGACCGCATGGAGCTCTCTCCTGGAGCTGTGATCCACCTGGAGCCAGCGCCTGAGCGAATCCACCTGTTCGACCAAGGCAGCGGCGAGCGGCTGGACAAGGAAAGAAGCTGAATGGCGAAGATCATTATCCTCGGCGCTGGCGTCATGGGCTCTGCGATGACGCTTCCGGCCGCTCACGCGGGTAACCGCATCACTCTTGTCGGCACCCATCTCGACGAGGAGATCGTCAGCTCTGTGGCCGACACAGGTCATCACCCTCGCCTCAACATCACTCTGCCTGACGCGGTAGCCGCCTGTTCCTGGACCGAATTCGGGACGGCGATGAACGATGGAGCCGACCTGCTTGTACTCGGCGTCTCGTCGGCCGGCGTTCCTTGGGCGATCGACCGCATTGCTGAAAGCATCAAGTCGCCCATGCCGATACTTATGATTACGAAAGGACTCGCCGCGAGCGACGAAGGCATCGAAATCCTGCCGCATCTGCTTGCCCGCGAGATTGAGCAACGTACTGGCTTGTCGATCTCGGTGATGGCCGTCGGCGGACCTTGCATTGCCGGCGAACTGGCCGCACAGCGCGATACCTCCGTGATCGTGGCTGGGCACGATCCCGACCAGCTGGCCGCGGCGTCACGCATCCTGCGCGCGCCTTTCTATCATGCGCGACCATCATCCGATCTCATTGGCGTCGAGATCTGCGCCGCTTTCAAGAACTTCTATACACTCGCCGTTGGGGCTCCCGTCGGGCTGCTTGAGCGAGACGGCAAGGCGCCCAACGGTGCGCTCATGCACAACCTTGCCTCGTCGCTTTTCTCGCAGTCCCTCGCCGAGATGGCGATTCTGGTCGAAGCTCTGGGTGGAAAAATCGAAACAGGGCTGGGGCTGGCCGGCTCCGGCGATCTTTATGTGACCTGCCAGGCGGGCCGTAACGGTCGCATGGGACGCCTGCTCGGCCGCGGCCTGCCCTATTCCGTGGCGAAGCGCGAACATATGAGTTCGGACACGGTTGAGGGGGCGCAACTGGCGCTGGACCTTGGTCAGGCTTTGAAGAATATGATGGGCCGGGGTGTACTTCCCCATGATCGCCTGCCGCTGACGACTGCCATCATCGACGCGATTTGCCATGATGCTCCGCTGGTTTTGTCCTTCGACCGCTATCATCGAGGCTAGCGGAGCCGGGGAAACTCGATTGATGCCTCATATCGATGAGCACATGGCTCGGCCGAGCCCGCTCTGAACCCGCTGCCGCGGAGTGGACAGGATGATCTGATGGAGAAACCAGCACGAAAGAAACGCGACGGCCGCCAAGCCGTAACGAGTTCCGTCACGGCCGATCGCGAGGAAGGGCTGCTCGTGCGCGCCGCCTGGCTTGCTTATGTCGGTGACCTCACCCAGGCGCAAATCGCCAAGTCTCTTGGCCTGACCCGCCTTCGCGTCAACCGGATGCTGGCGCATGCGCGCCAGCGGGGGATCGTTCAGATTCGCATCAATTCCAAGGTGGCGAACTGCATCGAGTTGGAGAACCGGCTGCGGGACGCCTATGGTGTCTCGGATCCAATCGTGGTCCCGACACCGCCGGATCCTGCTCTGGTGCCACAGGTCATCGCAGCCGCCGCCGGCGAAGCCCTGTCGCTTAGAATCCGTGACGGGATATCGGTGGGCGTGGGATGGGGGCGGACGCTCCAGCTCAGTCTGCGGTCGGTGACCGTGCGCCCGGTCAAAGGAATGTCGATCGTTTCCCTGCTTGGCGGGCTCACACGTGGATCGGCGATCAACATCTACGAGATCGCTTCCCGGCTCGCGGCGCTCTTCGACGCGGAATGCTTCTACATCGCAGCACCGGTGTTCACGGATACCGAGGCCACACGCGATCTGCTTATGCGCCAGTCAATTCTGGAAGATGCTTTCACCCATGCCCGCGACGTTGACGCCGCTTTCGTTTCGGTAGGCGCGGTGCACAAGGACGCCACCATCTTTCGGATCGGACTGGTAGGGGACGATGATCTCAGATCGCTCCGCCAAGCCGGAGCTGTCGGCGATATTTGCGGCCACTGGATCGGCGCCGACGGACAACTGGTCGATCACCCGCTAAACAGTCGCGTCATCGGCCTCGCCCCCGAACATCTGCGCGACGTCGACACTGTGATCCTGCCCTCCGGCGGCCTCGACAAGGTTCCGGTGCTGCGCGCCGTGTTGCGCTTGGGTGTCGTCGATGTGCTGATCACCGACGAGAAAACCGCTGAGGCGATCCTTACGGAAAAGCCGTAGCGCAGACTGATCTCCACCAGCAGAGTGGCTCGCGAGTGATTGCTTCTTCACGTCACAGCACCTCGTGGATTTCCTCGATCGAAGTCTCGCCGATCGGCTTGTCCAGAACGATCTCTCCGCGCGCCATCGCCACGACCCGGTCACAGCATTCGAAAACATGATGCATGTTGTGGCTGATGAAGACGCTAGTGATGTTCTGGGCCTTGAGGCCACGAACGAAGCCGATCACCTTTCGCGTTTCCTTCACCGAGAGATGGTTGGTTGGCTCGTCGAGAATCATGACTTTCGACTTGAAGTGCATGGCCCGGGCGATCGCCACGCCTTGGCGCTGGCCGCCCGACAGTTCGCCGACCAGCGCGTCGGGCGACCGCAGATGCAGGTCGACGTCGGCGATCGCCTTGACGCTTTCGTCACGCATGCGCTTCTGGTCCAGGATGCCGATACCGAAAACCGAACCCTTCACCGGCTCGCGTCCGATGAAAACGTTGCGGGCGATGGTCATGGTCGGGACCATGGAATTGTACTGGTAGATCGTCTCGATGCCGCGTTCCATGGCGTCGCGCGGGTTAGAGAAGCGGACCGGTTCACCTTCGATCCTGATCTCGCCGCCATCGGGCTTTTGGGTGCCTGAGAGGATGTTGATCAGCGTCGATTTGCCGGCGCCATTGTCGCCGACGAGGCCCAGTGCCTCGTCGGGATAGATATCCAGCGTAACGTTTTTCAAGGCGTGGACGCCGGAATACCATTTCTGGAGTCCCTTGATCGCGATGATGGGGGCCGCCATGATCAGGTCTCCACCTTCATTGCCCTGCCCCGCTTTCGAAGCCATGCGTTCATGACGACCGCGAAGATAGTCAGAAAGCCGATCGCCATCTTGAACCAGTTGGCGTCAACCTGGCTCAGCACCAGTCCGTTGTCGATGACGCGGATAAGGGCAGCCCCGATGATGCCGCCGAAGATGGTGCCGATGCCACCAGTCAACGAGGCGCCACCGATGACGGCAGCCGACACGGCCTGCAGCTCCAGCCCCTCGCCGATCGACGGCAGCGGGGCGCCGAGCCGCATCACCTGAATGGTACCGGCAAAGCCGGCGAGCACCGAACAGATCATGAAGCAGGCGACCTTCACCCGGGCCGTCGGGATGCCCATCGATTGCGCGGCGGGCAGAAAGCCGCCGGTGGCGCGCACCCAGTTGCCGAAATTCGTGTGCGACAGGAGCACGGTCACCAGGATTGCCACGGCGAGAAACCAGAAGAACGACATGCGAAAGAGGTCGCCCGGTCCCACATAGACCGTAAACAGCCATTTGGGCAGAGCGTTAGCTGGTATGACAGGAGGGAAGCCGCCGGAGATTACCACCGTCAGCGAACGCGCGATGAACAGCATACCAAGCGTGGTGATGAAGCTTGGTATCGCGAAACGAATCGTTATGAACCCGTTGAAAAAGCCGATGAGGGCAGCGATCGCGAGGCCGGCGGCAAAGGCCGGCGCGAACGGAACGCCTGCCGCGAGCATCACCGCCATGGTCATCGGGGTCAGCGCAAAGACCGAGCCCACCGAAAGATCAAACTCACCGCATATCATCAGCAGGGTCACGCCGATCGCGACCAGCCCCATTTCGGGCAGCAGCCCAAGCATTCCGCGAAGGTTCTGTGTGTTCAAAAATACGCCGTTCGAGCGAATCTGAAAGACGATGAGGAGCAGGAGCAGGAACACGACCGCCGCAAGCTCCGGCTTCTCCAGATAAATCTTCATCAAACGCTTCATCATTCGCTCCGGCTCGGGATCGTTTCCGCTGGTTATCGCATCGGCAAAGGGGATGGCGGCAGTCTGTCTTCTACCGCCCTTGACGGGGAAGATGCCGCTGGAGGATGGGGACGGAGCCAACGCCCAAGACCGTGTTGCCTGGCCCTCCCCCTTGTCCAGCCGACCTCTCCCCGTAAGAACGAGGAGAGGACGCCGGCTTCGTGCCTACCGCACGCCCTTTGCGGCCAGTTCCTTGAGCTTTGGCACGTCTTCCTTGACGATGATGCCCTTGCCGGTGTCGATGTCTGCCGGCAGCAGACCGACGTTCTTGGCGAGATAGGCTTCCATCACCGGCATGAAGCCCTGCATGTAGGGCTGCTGGTCGACCTGGACCTGGATATAACCCGCTTCCATCTGTTGCAGGACTTCCGAGACGATATCAAAGCCGCCCATCAGCACCTTGCCCGGCTCGATGCCGCGATCGATCAGTACCTGGGCGACGTAGGCATGCCAAAGGCCGGTGTCGAAATACACCGTGGTGTCCGGGTGGGCAGACAGATAGGCGCCAACACGATCGGCGACGACGGCGCCATCTGTGCCGGTGTCGAGCCGTTCAATGACCACTTCGCGTCCGCCATTCGCGGCCTTGTATTCCTCAAGGAACTTCATGACGCCGGCAGCGCGCTGTTCCGACCAGTTCTGACCGGGCGCGGAGACGCCGACGAGGGCCCTGATCTTGCCTTCCTTGGGGAAGAACTCGGACATCTTCTTGCCGAGTTCGTAGCCGGCGGGAATGAAGCCCTGGCCGATGAAAGCCTGGCGGGCATTGCCGGCGGCTCCCTCGGTGTCGTCGACATTGGATGCGATGACCGTGACGCCGGCAGCGCGGGCGTCGGCGATGATCTGGTCGAAGGCATTGTTGTCGACGATCGAGGTGATCAGCGCGTCCGGGTTTGCCGCGAGCGCCGCCTGCATGTTGGCCGATTGTTGCTCGATCGAGCCTTCGGTCTGCGTGAAGACCATCTGGCAATTGGCCTGGATCTTGGCGCAGGCGTCGTCAAACCCCTTCTTCACAGCTTGCCAGAACGGGTTTGACGCCGACGAATGATGTGTGAAGACGATTTTCATCGGCTCCTGCGCGCGTGAGCCGATTGCCGAGCCTCCAGCCAGTACTGCTCCCAAGGCTGCCGAGATAAGTAGCTTCTTCATGGTTCTCCTCCTCCGTAGAAAGCTGCTTCAGGTTCATTTTCAGAGAGTCGATGCGTCGGTCACCCGTCGAAGCGCCGTGAAGGCGCGATCGATCTCCGGGTTCAGTTCCATGCCGAGGCCCGGTCCGGAAGGCACGGTGATCATGCCGTTCTTCACCTGCGGCAAAGCGGTCACAAGGTCGCGGTACCAGGTCTTGTAGAAGGCCCTGACACTCTCCTGGACGAGCGCGTTCGGCGCATTGAGCGCCAGGTGGGTCGATGCGCCGAGCACAACTGGACCGGTGCAGTCGTGTGGCGCGACCGGCAGGTGCCATGCTTCAGCCATGGCAGCGATCTTGCGCGCCTCCGAGAGCCCGCCGCACCAGCTGATATCGAGCATAATGACGCCGGCCGCCCCGGTCTCGAGAAGGTCACGGAAGGCCCACCGGGAACCGAGCGTCTCCGAAGCCGATATCGGCGCCAGCGAAGCCTCGGCATAGCGTTTCAGGCTGGACAGGCTGTCCATCCTGATCGGATCTTCGTGCCAGAAGGTCTTGTAGGGGGCAAGCTCGCGGGCGATCTGCATGGCCGGCAGCAGCTGCCACATTGAATGGAATTCAACCATGATGTCCATCTTGTCGCCGACCGCATTGCGGATTTTCTCGAATGGCGCCAGCGCGGAATTCAAATCAGGCTGCGAAATATACAAGCCGCGCGTTTTCTCGGCGGCCATGTCGAAGGGCCAGATCTTCATGGCCGTGATGCCTTCCTCCAACAACGAATGCGCCAGTTCGTCGGCGCGGTGAAGGAAGCCGTTCAGATCATCATAGGCGTCGCCGGGCTTATCGAGCCCGTAATTGGCCGTCGTCTGGCCGGTGGTCTTCTTGATGTATTCGGTACCGGCACAGGTGTTGTAGGTCCTGATCTCGTGCCGGGTGAAACCGCCGAGGAGTTGTGCGATCGGCTGACCCGTCGCCTTTCCGAACAGATCCCACAGTGCGATATCGAAAGCGGAGTTGCCCCTGACTTCCGCGCCCGTCGATCGGAAACCGAGATAGCCGACGAGATCGGCGGCAAGCAGGTCGATCTGCAAGGGGTTGCGCCCGATCACGCACGGCGCGACATATTCGTGCAGATAGGTCTCGACGGTTTCGGCCATGAAGAAGGTCTCGCCCAGCCCAACGAGGCCTTCGTCCGTGTGAACCAGGACCCAGAGAAGGTTCGGCCGCTCCTTGAGCCGCAGCGTTTCCAGTTTCGTGATCTTCATCGCGCACCCCGCTCCTCAGGCGATGCCAGCCGCCAGCAGGGCCTTGACGCTCTCGTCAAAATGCCTCGCCATCAGGTCGCGAGCGGACTGAGGATCACCGGTCTCGATTGCTTCGGCGAGATCGATATGGATTTGGATCATCTCCAACTGCTCGGCATCCGAAGGGCGGCTCCGCCAGCCGATCGGCCAGGTCTGGCGCGATACGCGCTCGAACGCGCCGACGATGAGGCTGAAAACCGGATTCTTTGCAGCCTTGGCGATTTCGAGGTGAAAGGCGAGATCGTGCTCCATGACCTGTTCCGGCCGCTGGAAATTCTCGCGCATGGCGAGCGCATGCGTCCTGATCCTTTCCACTTCGTCGGCTGTTCTGCGCAAGGCCGCCAGCATGGCGGTGCGGGTCTCAATCGTGCGGCGCACGTCGTAGATTTGCTGCACCGTGATCTGCTCGGTATGGACGCCATGCTCGATCACCAGCGACATGGCGCCATAATCCAGCTCGGCGACGGTAGCCCGTCTGCCTGCCCTCAGGTCGATAAGCCGCATGGCGGCGAGCGAGCTGAAGGCCTCGCGAACCACGGTGCGCGAGACGCTCAATTGTCTCGAAAGCGCGGCCTCGCTGGGCAGCCGGTCGCCGGGCCCGAGTTCATGCGCGCGAATATGGCGCGTGATCTCGCCGATCGTATTGCTGACCAGGCTCGCTGCGTCGGAATGTTTTGCGGATACCGCCGTGCTCACGCAATCTCCAGTTCAGGGGGCCAACCTGTATGGCAGGTTTGCCTGAGGTGTTGATAGTATGCGAGAAAGATGTATGTCAAGATCAGGCGGGCCGGCGTCGTCGCCAAGAGACCGATGGCAAGAGGCTTGCACGAACGATGCTCTTGACGCGACCGTCGCCGGGTCGGCCGGGTGCAGGAGCCCGCGCGGTCGAGCAGGCGATTGTCTGCTTGGTGCGCTCGACATTCTCGTCGTGAACAGCGGCGTGCCGCCGACCATGTCGTTCGAATTTTCTTGGCGGATGATTCACTGATATTTCGATCGAGGCACCCCATATGAGCGGAAAGAGTGTCACTTGAGGACTTGCCTATGCTGATTTCGCGTTCAGGACGGTTTGCAATTTTGTTTGCGGGATTGTTCCTGGCATTTTCCATGGTCGCTGTGGATCACGCCGATGCGCGCCGTGGCGGCAGCTTCGGCAGTCGCGGCATGCGCACTTTCCAGCCGGTCCCGCCGACCAGGACGGCGCCACAGCCTTCCGCACCGGTCGAGCGCTCGATGACGCCCAATGCGGCAACGAACAATGCGGCCCGCCAGCCGCAGGCATTCCAGCGTCCAGGCTTCTTCAACGGCCTCGGTGGATCGATGATGCGGGGGCTGCTGCTCGGCGGCTTGATCGGCGTTCTTTTGGGCCATGGGTTCGGCGGCTTGGCCGGCATGTTCGGCCTTCTCCTTCAAGTGCTGCTGATCGGCGGCGTGGTCATGCTGGCCATTCGCTTTTTCCGCTCGCAATCGGCGCAAAACCCAGAGCCCGCTATGGCCGGTGCCTCGCGAGGTGCTGGGAGCTTTGGGCGAAGCGCAGCAGCCCGGCCCGAGCCGAGCAACGTCCAAGCATTCCCCATTCCAGGCATCGGGTCGGGATTTGGCGGAACGAGCCAGGCCAGCCCTTCCGATGAGATCACGCTCACTAAAACCGACCTCGACACGTTCCAGCAACGGCTGACGGAAGTTCAAGAAGCATTCGGGCGCGAGGACCATGCTGCCTTGCGCCGGTTGGTGACGCCCGAGATGGTTTCCTATCTGTCCGAGGAACTTGCCGATAATGCCAAAAAGGGCGTCCGGAATGACGTGTCGGACGTCAGCCTGTTGGAGGCCGATATTGCGGAAAGCTGGCGGGAGAATGACCGCGACTACGCGACCGCTGCTTTGCGCTACGAGTCTCGCGACGTGACCCGCGATCGCATCAGTGACAAGATTGTCGAGGGCCAGGCCGATCAGCCGACAGAGACAACCGAACTGTGGACCTTTACGCGGCAGAACGGCGGTGACTGGAAGCTTGCCGCAATACAGCAGCCGAGCTGATGTGCCCGGCCTTGATGTCTGCCAAGAGTTTGTTCAGGTTTCTCGCTACCACTCGAAGGCCAGCGCGCCCCTTCCGCGCGCTTCTTTCCCCCAACGCGCGTTGAGGTAACATTATACCACCGGCTTCAACCGGGACCGGACAATCAGCATCGCACCGCGCGACTTTTTGCGTTTCCGGTCTCGTGTAACCCAATCGACGAACCTCCTGCCGGGTTGCAGCCCGCCACCCCTCGATGCTCAGGCAGGCAGGCTCTTTGACAGCCTGCCTCTTCTGGTTTACGTGGGGCCATCAAGAATGTTCAACGCGTAACGTGTGTGTCGCCGTTCGCCGGTTCTTATCAGTGCACCGTTGGCAACGAGGTCCTGCAAATCTCTTGTTGCCGTCGCGCGCGATGCCTGCGTGATTGCGATATAATTCTCGGCGCTGAGCCCCCCTTTGAACCCGTCGATGCCCGCGCGGAACATCCGGGCGATGACCTTTTCCTGGCGCTCGTTGAAGTGATCCCGGTAGCGTTCGTGAAACTTGGCCTTGACGACGGAGAATTCGACACGAGCGAGCGTTACGCGCTGCGCTTCGAGGATCGTGTTGGCGAAGTAGAGCAGCCAATCTGTTACCGCGTTGCTCGTGTTGCTGGCCTCCAGATGGTCGTAGTAGGCCTTGCGGCGGCGCTCTATCGTATAGGCCAACGCGATGAGGCTGGGCTCACCCAGATTTTGCGCCAGCGCCTTTTCGCAGAGGGCACGGCCTATGGGACCGTTGCCATCCTCGAACGGGTGAATGCTCTCGAAATAAAGGTGCGCGATAGCGGCACGCGTCAACGCTGGGAGCGGTGTCTTGCCTTTGGGTGAGGTATCGTTGAACCAAGTAGTGAAGGCATCCATTTCGGGTTTCACCCGCGCGGAGGGCGGCGTTTCGAAATGAACTTTGGGCTTATCCAGCCGATTGGAAACGATCTGCATGGCATCGGCATGCTGGCGGTAGTTGCCGATGGTCTCGATACGACGCTCACCCGACATCACCATCGTATGCCAAGCGTAAAGAGTGCGATGCGTCAGCGTATCGGCAAAATGCAAGTAGACATCGGCCATCATTTCAGCGATGCCCCGCTCGGCAGGCGGAATGCGCCTGGTCTCGCCGCCCAGACCAAGTTGCTGGCGCAGGGATGATTGCAGGCTCTCGCGGTCGAGGTACTCCCCCTCAATCGCGGATGTCTTCAAGGCCTCTTCGCTGATAAGATCGATGCGGATCTGGTCGCGATCGTCGGAACCGACATGACGAAAGACGCCTAGGAACTCGCCCGATCGCAACAGGAACTCGCTTTCCAGCGGTTCCAACGCCTTCTTATCGTAGGTAAAATGCGGCCAGTCCGCTTGCTCCCAATTCCATACCATGAGTGATAGGGCACCTTGCTATAACTCACGATAGCAACAATTGTGAGCTATAGCAATCTTCTCTATGCCTCAGAAGTCGCGGCTTTGCCCCGGCGCGATCCAACGGCTAACCATCCAGATCAATTTAATCATGCTTGTAGGGCCGCCGCATTGCGGGCCGCGCTCAATCGTTGCTCGAACGTTTCGGTTTTTTCTCCCAGCTCAATGAGCGGCTTAAGTTCTTCATACCCCGCACGTGCAGCGACACGCGACGTGGTGCGACGGGATGACAACGGCGTGTGACCAGGCCGCATGCTTCCAGCCGCTTGAGCAACGGCGTCAGCGTGGTCGCGGATACGTGTGATGGCGGCTGTTGTTTCGGTGAGGCTGCGGAGCGTTGTCCGGATCTCCGCGAGCTCTCGCGCGTTGGCCAGCCGAACCGCTGCAACACTGTCGTCACGCGCCAATAGCGCCTCGAAATCGTCAGCAGTTTGGCCAGTAAGTTCGCCCCGATGCCTGGCCCACGCCTTGTCTCGGGCGCGGCGGATGGCGGCGGCGGCTTCATCGTCGGGCACATCGATCGAGGCACGAAGCGCATCCAGGCGAGCCGAGAGCAGGTCGTGACTCTCCTGGTATTCGGCGAGACGTTCGCAAAGGACAGCCCTGCCCTTTCCCAACCCAGCTGCCCGCACCTTCCATGCACCAACTTGCGTGACACTCGGGACGGGCACCCTGGCCAGTGCCCCGGCGTCTCCGGACCAGGGATGCAGTCGAGCGATTGCCGCCTCCCATCGAACCGTGCTCGCGTCCTCCGCCTCGCGGGCCATCCTGAGGTCTTTTAGGTGCCCGCTGGCTCGCGCTTTCGACAAGGCCGAGGCCAGCCTTGCCCTGGCAGGTTCGGGCACCCCCCTCTCTTGCCCAACCCGCTCGCGTGCCGCCTGAAGTGCATCGAGCGCCGCCGCGCATTCGTTGCGGGCAACGCGTACGCCGGTGGTGATTCCCGATCGCTCTTCGAGCATGGCGCGAACAGCGCCGACTGTGGCAGCAGGCAAAAGCAGCGCAGCCGGATCTGCCTCGGACGATCTTCCAAGGGCGGCAAGGCAATTCGCCACGGCGCTGTCGAGTATCTGCAGCTCGGTCCTGCGGCTTGGCAGGTCAAGGCCTGCGGAGACATGGCGCACTTTGCGATCCGCGAGCGCCCGAACCCGCTCGGACATTGCCAGGATCGCCTCGTCCACATCGACCGACACGATTTTCGTCGTCACTCGCTCGGCGTCGTCGATGTTCCCTGACAGCCGCGTTCTCAGGCTGGCGTCGTCATCGATCAATCCGGTGACGGTGCCTGTCCAGGTCCGCAATGGTGAAGCGATGTCAGGCAGCTCGGCAAGCTGGGCCGCCTTGCGTCGAATGTCGGCGAGGATCGGCATAGCGCGAAGGTACCTGGCAATGGTGTCAAGCCGAGCCGACAGCAATGATCGTTCAGCAATACTGCGGTCGTATTTTTCCGCCGCGTCAAGACGTTCGGCCTCAAGGCTCTCAAAAGTCGAGGCCAAGGTGTCGATCGCGTCCCTGCGCGACTTGAGTTCCGCAAGGCGCTTCTTGAGCAGCGCAAGTTCGGTTCCGTGAGCCTGCTTGCGATAGAGCCCGTCCGCTTCGGTCTCTAGCGCGCTCAACATGTCGCTCGCATGCCCAAGACCGGCGCTGGCCGTGAACAGGAGCTTGCCCAGGTCGCCACGCGACTCCAGGATTGATTTTCCGCCTGCTTCCAGCGTCTCGTCGTCCAGCGAGAACATGGTCTCGTATGCGTCCCGCGACAGACCTGCGAGATGGGCTGCTATCGCCACCTCGCTCACCGGTTGCTCCATTGCGTTCAGCAGCGAGTTGGTGCGCTGCTTCGTGCGCGTGAATGTGTGCTCAGTGCCGGCGAGTTCGAGCACCCCGCCTATACGCATCGCGCTGTACTCGTGCAGGAAATTGTAGCGGCTGCGTTCCTCGATACCGAACAGCAGGTCCAGATAACCGGAAAGTGCGGTCGACTTGCCGGCCTCGTTCAGCCCGAACACAATGTGGAAGTCGGGACCGGACTCCGGCCTTGGGCCGAATTCGATCGTCCCGTCGGTGAACTTTCCATAACGAATAAGATCAAGGCGCCGGAGCCTCATTGCGCTCCACCTGCTTTGAGGCGGGCCGTGACCAGGTCGGCACCGCTGGCAAGCACCTTGTCGATGAACAGTTCCAGCCCAGCTTCGTCCCGTCCGGCGAAGTCGCGCCCGTCCGGCGGCAGATCGGCAATCATCTTTTGGACAAGCGCCCTCGCCTCGGCGCGGAAGGCCTCAGACTTGACATTGGCATGCATGGATTGCGCGAGTTCGAAAATCGGATCGGCGACGTCATCGGCTGTTTCCGCGCTCTGTGGAGCGAGATCAAGCTCAAGTTTTTCGACCCATGTGTCGCCCGTCTGCTCCGCCGCCTGCTCGGCTTCGGCCAGCAGCAGGTCCCTGTCGCGGATCAGCGCCCATGACAACGGCGACGCCCCGGCCAGTCCGAGACGGACCACAACGTGGCGGGATCTGACGGAACCCCGGATACCTTCGAGCGCGGAACGGACACGGCCGACGACCTCAGACCATTCGACCGTCCCGGTCAGATCGACGCTCGCCCGCTCGAACTGCGCGATACTGGTCAGTTTTTCCTCGATCTCGACGGACCGGTCTTCTCGTATCGTGACCAGAGTGGCGGATTTCTCTCCGGCCTCGTTGATGTCCCTGCCCTGCGGCATTCCCGTCATCACAACGGTGCTTGCTCCAGGATGGACTTGGCGCACGTGGATGTGCCCAAGCGCCCAATAGTCAAAACCATGGCCGTGCAGGTCAGCGATGCTGCAAGGGGCATAGACATCGTGACCGGGCGATCCAGCGAGGCTGGTGTGCATGATGCCCACATTGACCGCCCCTTCCCGGGCCGCCGGATACTTGGGCAGCAGGCTTTCCGGCGCCTTTGGGTTCGCGAAGCTCAATCCATGGAATGCGACGTCAAGCCCGCCGGCCGTTTGCACCACCGACTGGGGGCGGCCGCCGAAGATCGTGACCGTGTCAGGAAAAACGAGCTGTTTCGATATGCGCGATAAGGCAATGACGAGCGCATCGACACGTTCCGCAAGGCAGAGGTCTATTATCGAGACAAATGCCTGGCGACTGGCGTCCCCCACGAGTTCGGCAAGATCAGGGTTTCGCAGCACCAGCGAACGTAGCGGCGAGTCGAGGTGAATGTCGGCCGTGTGTACGAATCGAAATGCCATTCGGGTCTCCGCCCGGAGCATAGAGGGGTTCGGCCGCGGCTCGATGAAAAAATTCCAGGATGCGCGTTGTCGGTTGTCCAAATGGTGCGCAATCGCTTACGCTTATACTTCCGTTCAACTCCATCTGCGTCGCCGCTATCAGCGCCGTGCCGATCAGTAGTCGTCTGATCATTTGTCATCGGCATTGGTCGGTTCTTTGGAGATAGCGCGCCGCAAGGTGTCGTTGATCCGATCCTGCCAGCCTGGTCCATCTTCCTGGAAGTGGTCCAGCACCGCCCTATCGATCCTGATCGAAACAAGCTCTCTGATATTTGGAGCAGCCGACGGTTCGCGAACCGGCGCCGCCGGCTTTTTGATCGGCTTGAAGGCGGCTTCAGCGGCTGACATCGGATTTGTGGGTCGGCGTGGAGGATTTGCCATTTGGATGATCCTGACTGGTCATAATGCTTGTCGAGCGCCTCATAGCGAATGCGCATCATAACCAATGTACCGCAGCCCACACAAAAAGAAAAAGGCCGGACTGTTGAGCCTGGCCAAGTATGAAGGCAGCTTAAACCTACAAAGGGGGAGGAAAAATCCGACGCGATGTCCATGTGGGGCCAAACTCAGGCTATCTTCAATGACATTGCTGTAGGATACAACAAGCCAAAGTGCTCCACGGGGCAACACCACGTCGCCAACCATCCTACGCTGGAGGACGCAAACGCGAAAAACGCGGGGGACTTCCCGCCTTCCGTTACCTGACAACCTGGTTCACACGATCGTTTCTGAAGCGTCGCAGCAATCTGCTGCCCAGGTCTCTCCATCACACCAAGCTTCGCGCGCTTTTTTTACACGGCGGTCAGTACATTCGCGACTTGCCGCGCTCCTGCGGCTTTCGCCACGGCGCGCCAGAGAAATCAACCCGCTTTGCGGAGATTGCCAGCAGAAGACTTGCCGGTACGTCGGTCCTGCTCGATGTCGTAGTTGATCTTTTGGCCCTCAACGAGGTTCGACAAACCAGCGCGCTCGACGGCGGAGATGTGAACAAAAACGTCCTGACCGCCATCGTCGGGTTGGATAAACCCAAACCCTTTAGTGCTGTTGAACCACTTCACGGTTCCAGTTGCCATGTGCATATACTCCTTGTGACTTCCCAGCGTGTTTGATCCGACGAAGAGGCCAGACCGGTTCATAGATAGACGCAGCAAAAGCGAGAAATCGCAAGGCCGGATGGATCGACCAGAATACCAACTTCTCTCGGATGGCCCACTCGTCTCACAAGTCGACAGGAATTTTCCTTTCCGGCGTGAAGCCCCTCCAGCCATCCTTGCTGTCCTGGGTTATCACGGCCCGCTCGTTTCCCTCCGGCCCTTAGCTTGCCGACTTGCGTTTCGAGTTCTTGGTCGACCGTGCTGACGCGGGCGTAGCCTATCCGGCTCATAATGTGTCACCTCAATGTCTGGACTCGAGGCTTGGTCACAAATAGTCGATGCCAACTCCGACGTTACGCTGCCCAAAAAGCCATTGATCCGGGAGCAACCCCTGCAAAGTCCGACCTTTACAGGAACATTTCGCCTATGGCGGAGTTGGGCGCGTTGCCCGCGATAAGGTGCCAAACAGGTGACGCCGGCGGGCTTTTGGGAGGAAGCCATGATACGTGCCATCCCTTCACTCCACCTTTCCCGTCGCCGCGCATTGCAGTTTGGGCTGGGAGCCAGCCTCGCCGCCACGACGGGCCTGGCGCCGGTTTCTCGCGCCTATGCCAAGGAGGAACTGCAGGACGAGGACATTTTCCGCTTTGCGCTCAACTTGGAATACATGGAGGCCGAATACTACCTTCGCGGCACCACCGGAAAGGGCATCGACGCCGCCGATGCCGGTTCCAAACCCGGCGATGTGGTCGGCGGAAAGAAAGTGTCCTTCGAGACACCCGCCATCGGCGAATTCATGCAGGAGGTTGCTGAAAACGAACTCGCGCATGTCCGGTTCTACCGCAAGACGCTTGCAAAGAACGCAGTCGACAGGCCGGCCATCGATTTCGATGCTGGGTTCAAAGCGGTTGCGGAGGCAGCGGGCCTCGGGCGGGACTTCGACCCCTTTGGCAACGAAACGAACTTTGTTCTCGGCGGCATGCTGTTCGAGGATGTCGGCGTCACCGCCTATGCCGGTGCTGCGACGCTTCTGAAGAACAAGGACTTCCTCGCCGCCGCGGCGGGCATATTGGCGGTCGAGGCCTACCACATGGGAATGGCGCGCTCCACTCTATACCGGAAGGGAGAGAAAGCCTGGAAGGCCGCCAACGCCGTCTCCGATGCACGAGACAAGATCGACGGGCCGGAAGACAAGGACCAGGGCATCCAGGTGAATGGCAAGGCCAATTTCGTTCCCTCGACGCCCGACGCGATCGCGTTCACCAGGACGCCGAAAGAAGTGCTGCGGATCGTCTATCTCACCGACAAGGACGGCGTCAGCAAGGGTGGCTTCTATCCGGAAGGGATGAACGGGACCCTGAAGAGCACCTGACCCGCTCGCGACCGGCGATCGGATCGCCGGAAGAGACGCAGCGGACCTGCGGTCGGCACTGCTGGTACGGCTGCGCGACGATCACGATTCAAATCCGCTGCAGGAGTCCCCACCCAAGATTGATTGAATTCCGAACCGCGATCATTGCGGCGTTCACAAGAACGTCAGGAAAGTGCGCTCGGTTCGTTCCGATGGACGGAACGAACCGACCGCTTTGCCGAGAAGCAGGCTCTGCAGTTGGTGCGGCGAGAACCGCCAATTTCCCCGCATTGTTCCGTACGGCCGACCGCCAAGCTGTAAAATGGTGGCGATATGGAAGACACGCGACGCTCTGCCCGACGATCACATCCTCCGGCTGGCGAGCAGCCTTGTGAGCCAATCCGGATCCATTTCCGGCACGGAGGACAAAAGCCGTTCGGTATAGGGGGCATGCGGCGGCGTGAGAACTTCGCTCTTTAATCCCTGCTCAACGACTTTCCCCTGGTGCATGACCACAATCTCGTCGGCGATCGCTCGCACGGTGGCAATGTCATGGGTGATGAAAATGTAGCTCATGCCGAGCTCGCGCTGAAGCCGCATTAAGAGCTTCAGGATTTCCTCCTGCACAATCTGGTCGAGCGCGGACGTGATTTCGTCGCAGATGATGAGTTCCGGATCGGCAGCCAACGCTCGGGCGATGCAAACGCGCTGCTTCTGACCCCCCGACAGTTCGGCCGGCAGACGATCCAGGTAAGTTTCGCTCATCTCGACCATGTGCATGAGTTCGCCGATCCGCCTATCCCGCTGTGCACCCTTGAGGCCGAGGTAGAATTCAAGCGGACGAGCTATGACTTCTTCGACCGTCTGCCGCGGATTTAGGGCGTTGTCGGGCATTTGATAAATCATCTGTATGCGGCGCAAGATCTCTTTTGGGCGCGCCTTCAGGGTCTTGGAAAGGGCCTGGCCAGCAAAGGAAATCGATCCCGAAAGCGGCGGCAGCAGGCCGGTAACAACGCGAGCGAGCGTCGATTTCCCGGAACCGGATTCGCCGACCACAGCCACTGTTCTTCCACGTGGAACGTTGATGGAGACACCCTGGAGCACCTTAACCGCCCGGCCGTAGGCCGCCGTGACGTTGTCTATCGTAAGCAGATAGTCATCGGCCGGAACTTCGGGCTTGGCGAGCTTGCGCACGGCCCAGAGCGTCTTGGTATATTCCTGGCTGGGCGAGGCGAGCATCTGGCGCGTTTCTGCCTCCTCCACGGTAAGTCCATGGCGCAAAACCATGATCCGGTCCGCCATTTGCGCCACCACCGCCAGATCATGCGTCACATAGATTGCAGCGGTGTTGAATTCCTCCACGATGTTGCGAATGGAGGCGAGAACTTCGACCTGCGTCGTCACATCGAGCGCCGTCGTTGGCTCGTCAAAGATGATGAGGTCCGGACGGCAAGCCATCGCCATCGCGGTCATTGCCCGTTGCAACTGTCCGCCGGAAACCTGATGAGGATAGCGAAAGCCGATCGTCTCCGGATCTGGAAGCTGAAGACGGCGATAGAGATCGACGGCACTCCGGTTCGCTTTCTCGCGGCTGGCAATCCCATGGGCCACGACTGTTTCGACAGTCTGGTCAAGGAGTCGGTGGGCCGGATTGAAAGAGGCCGCTGCGCTTTGCGCGACATAGGCAATGCGGGAGCCTCTGAGGCGACGCCGCCCTGTTTCGCTGAGTGCCAGAAGATTGATTCCGTCGAACAGGATCGAGCCCTGTGTAATACGGCAGCCTGGCTTGGCGTAACCCATCGCGGCGAGGCCAATGGTGGATTTGCCGGCGCCTGACTCGCCGATCAGGCCAAGAACCTCCCCCCGCTTCAGCGCCAGATCGACCCCGCGGACAATGGGATGCCACCGCTCGTCCGAGAAACCCTCGACATGTAGGTTGCGGATCTGCAGCAGATCCTTGCCTTTTTCGCGCGAGCCCGGACCGCTACCTTTCATCGCGCAACCCGCTGGTTGCGTGCAGGAACCAGTCGACGACGAAATTCACGGAGACTGTAAGGAGGGCAATCGCGCCGGCCGGCAGCAGCGGCGTGACATCACCGTAGGTGATCAGGGTCGCATTCTCGCGCACCATCGACCCCCAATCAGCGGTCGGCGGCTGAATACCGACGCCCAGGAAGGACAGTGCCGCGATCGTGAGGAATACGAAGCAAAATCGCAAACCGAACTCCGCGACCAGCGGCGGCATGACATTGGGAAGGATTTCCTTGGCGATGATCCATTTCGGGCCTTCGCCGCGCAATCGCGCCACCTCGACATATTCCATCACTGCCACGTTAAGCCCGACGGCGCGTGCGAGCCGAAAGACGCGGGTGGAATCGAGCAGCGCAATGATGATTATCAGGCTGGTGATCGACGAGCCGAAGATCGAGAGCAGCACCAGGGCGAAGATCAGGCTTGGGATCGACATCAACACGTCCACCGCACGCGACAGTATCTGGTCGAGCCATCCCCTATACAATGCGGCAAGAAGGCCGAGCGAGACGCCGACCGCGAAGGACAGCAATGTGGTCGCGACGGCGATACCGATGGTGTTGCGCGCACCGTAAATCAGGCGCGTGAGCATGTCCCGGCCGAGCTGGTCGGTTCCCAATTTGAACTGCTGGCTCCACGGTGCAAAGGCTTCGCTGAAGACCTGCGTTTCGCCGTATGGGGCTATCCAATGCGCGAACACCGCAACGATGACATAACCGAGGATCACGAGGATGCCGAACCATGCACTGAAGGGTGCCTTCTTCAGCGCCGTTTTCGCACGGGTGGCGCGCGAGCGCCTCAGCCTGTGAACCTGAGCCATGGGTTCGTAGCTGGTCATCGTGGATGCAAGAGTCTTGGATTGGTGGCGATGGAAATAATATCGGCGGTCAGATTGAGCAGGATGTAGGTCGCGGCGAAAATCAGGGCGCAGGCCTGGACCACCGGAACATCCCTTGATTTGACCGCGTCAACCATCAGCTGACCGATGCCGGGATAGACGAACACCACTTCGACCACGACCACTCCGACGACGAGATAAGCAAGATTGAACGCCACCACCGTGACGATCGGAGCCCATGCGTTGGGCAAGGCATGCCTGAGTACGATGGCCATGGGCGACATTCCCTTGAGACGCGCCATGTCGATATATGGGCTTGCCAGCATGTTGATGATCGCCGCTCGTGTCATTCGCATCATGTGCGCCACGATGACGAGCGTAAGAGTGATCGCCGGCAAGGCTACTCTCCAGACATGTTCCCAAAACGGCGTCTGATCGTTCACATTCGACAATGTCGGGAACTTAGGAACTGCATTGAGTATCCAGTTCAGCGAGACCGCGAGCCAGTGCGGCAGGGATTGTGCGAACTCGGATCCGATGAACGTGTCGCGCGAGATGACGAGGTAGGCAAGCATATAGGCGACGAAAAACTCGGGGAACGAAATGGTCGTCAGCGTCACTGCGTTCACCAGCCGGTCGAACCAGCCATTGCGGTAGAGCGCAGCGAGGATGCCCAATCCCAGGGCCAGCGGAACTGCTATCAGCGCGGTCATCGATGCAAGGAACATCGTATTGTAGAGGCGCGGGGCGATAATCTCGGCGACGGTGCGCCGGTATCCGGTGCGGCTCGCGAATGAAGAGCCGAAATCACCGTGGAGCATCTGCCCGACCCAGACGAAGTAGCGCTCGACAGGCGGACGGTCGATGCCGATTTCTCGCTGGAAGGCGACGACCGTTTCGGGTGTCGCCGATTGCCCGAGCATCGCCTTGGCGAAGTCGCCCGGCAGCATTGCAATCGCAGAGAAGATGATGATGGACACGATGAACAGCGTGACCAGGCCGAGGCCAAGGCGCTGCAGAACCGTTCTTGCGACGGGGTTCATGGGTACGCGTTTCTCGTTGCTGCCGCCGCCCTGCCACACCAGTCAGGGCACGCGGTTGCAAGCCGGAGCCTAATAGCCATCGCGGGTCCGGCCCGCACTCTCACGCAGTGGCGATCCACCAGCGTTCGGCCATCTTCAATCCATCATTCTCCCAGTTCGGCGCCACCTCGCCATGTGCGAGCTTATTGGATTTGGCGCTGACGAAATTATTGAAGACCAGCACGATGCTGCCGCCATCATCATGGGTCAGTTGCTGCATCTCGGCATACATTGCCGCCCGCTTGGCCTCGTCCGTCTCGGCGCGCGCCTGGACAAGCAACTCGTTGAAGCGGGGATTTTTCCAGAACGACTCGTTCCAGCTGGAGTCTGCGGCGAAGGCTTGCGTGAACATCCAGTCGGCCGTCGCGCGACCGCTCCAATAGGAAGCGCACCAGGGTTTCTTGAGCCAGACATTGTCCCAATAGGCGTCCTCGGCCTCACGCACGACGTTTACGTCGATGCCGCACTGGGCTGCCGTCTCGCGGATGAGGGCAGCCGCGTCCACAGCGCCGGCAAAGGCGGCATCGGCGACCGAGAGGTCCATCTTCAGCTTTTCCATTCCGGCCTTTTTCAGGTAATGCTTGGATTTTTCCGGATCGAAACTGTGCTGCGGCTGCGGATTCGTGGCGAATTTGATCGCCGGGGCGATCGGGTTGTCGTTGGCCACCGTGGCGTGGCCGAGAAAGATCTTGTCGACGATCTCCTGACGGTTAATCGCCCATTTCAAAGCCATTCGGACGTCTGGATTGTCGAACGGCGCAACCGTGACATTCATCGGCAAGGTATAGTGGCCATAGCCGGTGACCTCGACGATCTCCACCTTGGGATTGCGTTTCAACATGCCGAGGGTCTTGAGGTCGGCGCGGCCAATATAGTCCACCTCCCCTGTCGATAACGCGGCCATGCGAGCGGCGAGATCGGTGATGGCGATGAACTCCACCTCGTCGAGATAGGGCTTGCCGTTCTTGAAATAGTTCGGATTGCGCTTGAGTTTGGCCGAGACGCCGGGCTGGAAATTCTCGAGCACGAAAGCACCGGTGCGAACGCCCGATCCCCAATCCGCCTTGCCGTCCTTGGCCGGCATGATGACCAGATGGTAGTCACTCATGATGTAGGGGAAATCGGCGTTGCCGCTCTTCAGCGTGAAGACAACCGTCTCCGGGCCATCCGCCTTGATGCTGGCCACGGGCTCAAGCAGCGGCTTCGCCGCCGATTTGGTTTCGTCGCCCATATGATAGCGCAGCGAAGTCACGACATCGTCCGCCGTCACATTCTTGCCATTGTGGAAGGTTGCGCCCTTGCGCAGCTTGAAGACCCAGGTTTTGGCGCCGTCGGATGATTCAAAGCTCTCGGCAAGATCCGGTTGGACGTTACCTTTCGCGTCGACCTCGGTGAGGCTGTTGGACATCGAGCCGGAGAATGCCGTTTGTGTGAATGTGTCCGGGTAGCCGGCCGGATCGATCGAATCCGTCGTTGCGCCATGTGCCATGCCGAGCTTGGCGAAGCCGCCCTGCAGCGGTTCGGCCCGGGCCGTGCTGACAAAGAGCTTGTCCGCAGCGGTGACCGTCAGCCCAGCGGCCAGCCCAAGATGAATGAAGTCACGGCGGGAAATCTTGCCGTGACCGATCAGGCTTTGAGCGATACCAAGCTTGTATTCAGATTCTGACATTTGACTCTCCCATTACGGATTTTCCGCGTTATTGTTCGTCAAGCACCTGTGAAGTTAGTTTCGATCACCTTTCTTCTACTCTTCGAATCCGTACCTCAATCAGGCCGTCACATAGATGCTGCCCGCTTCGACGGTTACTGGAAATGTGCGCGCGCGAACGGACGGATCGACCAGGGCCGCGCCTGATTTGATGTCGAATTCCCAGCCATGCCAGGCGCAGCGCACGATCTCGTTTTCGCGGTGATAGATGAATTGCGCCTCTTCGACCGGTGCAGTTGTTCCGCATTGCGGCCCCTCGCAAAGCGGAGCGCCGCGGTGCGGACAAACATTCAGCAGCGCGTGGAATGAGTCTCCGATGCGAAAAACGCCGACCGAAAGGCTGCGGATCTTGGCGATGAAGGGAGATCCGGTTTCGATCTCGTCGACGCGGCAGATGTATGTCTTCTCGGGCATCGTCTGCTTCCTCAGGCGGCATTCGCCGCTTGCGCGCGGGGGATGCGTTTGTAAACCTCCAGCGCATTCAGCCCCATGATCTTGCTCTTCCAGGCAGGAGGGATTTGCAGCGTGTTGGCATCGTCGTAATCCCAATGCGGATAGTCTGAGGCAAACATCAGCGTATTTTCTCCGTCCATTGCCTCGAGAGTGGACCAGAGATGCTGAATATTTGCGGGCTGCTCCAGTGGCTGCGTGGAAAAGCGGATGTTGCGCCGGCAGTATTCGGAAGGCAGCATTTTCAGCCATGGCGTCTCTTTGCGTAGGGCTTTGTAATCGGCGTCCAGGCGCCACAGCACCGACGGCACCCAGGCGACGCCGCATTCGATGACCACGAAGTAGAGGTCCGGCCATTTTTCGAAGACGCCATGCGCAATCATGCTTGCGACATGCGAAATCGCCGACATGTGCAGGATGGCATGGGTCTCCCAGAAGAATGTCGTCGGGGCCGGAGCAATCGCGGTCGAATTCACGCCGCCATGGCCGCCCAGATGTATGGCAAAGGGCAGCCCCACCTCGGCGCAAGCCTCGTAGATTGGATGGTAAAACGGATCGCCATAAGGCTTGACGGAGCCTTGCGAAGCGAGAACCTGAACCATGCGCGGATGATTGCCCAGACGGCGTATCTCGGCGGCCGCGAGCTTCGGATCCTGTGGCGCGATGATGATCGAGCCCATGAAGCGATCGTCCTTCGGCAGCCATTGGTCGATCTGGTAGTCATTGTAGGCGCTGACGAGGGCGCTGGCATAATAAGGATTGGCGAGGGTGGAAGCCTCGATCGGCTCATCGCCGGTCAGGATCGCCACATCGACCTTGTACTTGTCGAGGTGTTTTTCCTTCATGATGAGATAGTTGTCGGCTTCTGTTTTCGGACGGACGTCCTTGCGGGAGAAGTCCTGCGGATGAAACCAGGGACGATGGCCATGCGGGAAGGCGCCAACGGGGCCTGTCTTCTCGCCTTCAACGAACATGTCCTTCCATAGGCCGGAAAGGTAGGACTCCAGTACGGTCGCGCTTGACCAGTAATTGTGACAATCGCAGTCGACTATGAACACGTTGCTCAGCTCCGTAGCTTCAGCCTGGTCGATCTGCCGGCCGATTTCACCGAGGGCAGCTTCCGCCTTGAGTATTGTTTGATCAAGCTTATGATCCTGCGCAATATGATCGACTTTTTCGATCGGGAGGTCCCGTGCAGCTAGATCACATCGAAACCTTTCTCGACATCATCGAGTCGCGAAATTTCAATCGTACCGCCGATCGCTTGGGGTTGACCCAGTCGACGATCAGCACCCGCATCAAGAACCTCGAGAGCGCGATCGGGTCCGAGCTCTTTCAGCGCGGGCGCGCCGGCGCTGAGCCGACAGCCGCGGGACGGCGGTTCGAAGCGTACGCCAGATCCCTGCTGTCAACCTGGTCGCAAGCTCGCCACGACGTGCGGGCGTTCAACCGTTTCGAGGGCACCTTGCGCATCGCCGCACAGGTGGGCATGACCCGCTCGGTCCTGCCCGGATGGGTCGAGACACTATGCCAGGCCCTTCCAAAGTCCTCGATCCATGTCGAGTCGGATTATTCAAACCAGATGGTCAGCGATCTTAGCATGGGAAATCTGGATATCGCCGTGCTTTATGCGCCTCGCTACCTGCCTGAGATCGCCTACGAACATCTGATGGTCGAGGAATATGTGATGGTTTCGACGGCTGCCAGAACGCTGTCCGACGTGGACCCTGAAACGTACATTCGCCCGGGCTATACCGCCGTGCTGGAAAAGACGCACGCAGAGCTGCTGGCCGAGCTGGCGATCTGTCGGCTTTCGACGGGATCGGAAACTCTGGCGGAGATCATGCTCCGACGAACGGGTGGCACCTGCTATATGCGTAGCGACGATGCGCGCAGGTTCACTGCTGAACTCCGATCGTTCCTGGTCGAGGGAGCGCCGACGCTGCACCAGCCAGTCCACACCGCGATACTCGCGCGCCGCAAACACGAACCCATCATTCGCAAAGGCATCCGAGCCCTCCAGGTCGCTGTGATGTCACTGGAAGTTTAATCGAAATTACCGATCATAAAGGCAGGATTGCGCGGCTGTTCAGCGGGGTTTGAAATGGCATCTTGGCTCGACTCCAAACCTGAGTTGAATGATGAATGCATACGCGGCCTTTGCAGCCTCCGGCTTCGTCCCAACAAAGCGTCACCGGCAGTGGGCACAGACCACACCGCAGCTTGTGCACTGCCGGCGCGTGATCGACGAAACGCACGATGTGAAAACATTCGTTCTCACACCCGCTTCAGATCGAATCTTCTGCTTCAGCGCTGGCCAGTATGTTCTGGTGCACCTGAGGATCGACGGTGCCGCGGTGACGCGCTCCTACTCTGTTTCGTCACCACCGACGCGACCGCTCGACCTTCAGATTACCGTGAAACGGACGCCGGGCGGGCTCGTTTCGAATTGGCTCCATGACAATTTGATGCCGGGCGATGCGATCGAGATCGAAGGGCCGCTCGGCTCGTTCAATCTCGACGATCTGCCGCATGGAAAGTCCCTCTTCCTTTCAGGTGGCAGCGGGATAACTCCCGTCATGTCTATGTTGCGGGCACTTACCGACCGCGCAGCCGCCCAGGATATCCACTTCATTCACAGTGCGAAAACGCCGGACGACATCATCTTTCGGCTCGAACTGGACGCACTTGCCGCTCGCTTTCCCAATGTTCAAGTGACTTGCATTTGCCGTCAGGAAGACCCAGCCTGGACGGGTCCAACTGGACGCATTAGCAGTCAAATGCTCCTGAATCTGGTTTCCGATCTTCACAGCCGGACCGTTTTCGCCTGTGGGCCGGAATCCTACATGAAGGCGGCACGCCGGTGCCTGGAGGCAATCGGCCTCGCCCCTTCACAGTTTCATGAGGAGAGCTTCGGAGGCGGCAACGGTTCGCGTTCGGAACTGGCTTCAAAGATTTCGTCTTCGGTCCGCTTCGCCCGCTCCGGCATTGCGCATCACTGTGCGCCCGGAGAGACCCTGCTGGAAGCGGCGCGCCAATGTGGCGTCCACATCCCCACCGCCTGCCAGCAGGGAATTTGCGGTACGTGCCGGATCGCCAAGCTGTCCGGCGAAGTCGTCATGGATGACCTAGGCGGGCTGACCTTGGAGGATCAATCGGCAGGCTACATCCTAGCGTGCTGCAGCCGCCCACATGGCGACGTTTTGCTTGATCTCTAACTGTACCGCATCGCGGGACGAAATCGGGTCAGCCTTTGCGTTCCACGACCAAGCCATACTAATGCGACCGCAAGTGGTTAGCGTTTCGGAACCTGTTTTTCCGCCTATCACTTTCACCAGCGAGATCGTCTCGTGCACAATCGCTAGGGAACGAGTGCCCAATTGGCTGTCTTTGCAACCAAGAGCATGAAATCCCATAGCACGCTCTAATTCGCTTCGAACACATTACTTGCTGTTCGACGTTCCGGGCGTGGAGTTATTGGAAACGCAATTCTGTTTGTTTGCACATTCGCCGGTCCTGATAGTCACGGTCTTGACCTTTTTCGGCGTAACCTTGCTCGGCTCGGCCGGCTGAGCCTCGGTTTGCTCCGCATGCACACCCTTGCTTTGCTCGGCGGGTGGAGTAGTGCCCACTGCCTCGCACCGAAACTGATCGTACTCCTCCATCTCCGAGTTCACGCCGTAGAACTTGCGCGTGTTGGTTTCCCCGAAGCGTATCTCTAGGGAGCGAGCATGATCACGCCGCCGAGACGACAGGGCGAATATGCCGACCGCGAGATCGATTGCCAGGAGGCGATGGAGCCAGGCTTTCAGGCGATCATTGATTGCATGCTCGAAGCAGGTTGGACGCGCGGCGAAATCATGCGGTCGCTTCGGCGGCTGATCGCGGCCGACAACATGACGCAGAAGGAAAACGCCAAAGTCGAGGCGCAGCTCGCCATCGCGCGCGCGATGATGCGTGCTGGCCGGCCTTGACGATCGCCACCGCAGCGCCAGTATCCTGACGATGGACGAGAACTACATTTATGAGGCCGTAGCGTTGGTTTCCCGCTAAACAACGCTACCAGACATTTAAGCACGACCGCGTAGGATCGATGGTCTTGTGAATTTTTGGATTCGGCAACGCGACAACTACTCCCAGAGGGATATTCCCTCTTGCGTTAAGGCTCGTTGCACAGCCGCTCGCTCCTCCAACCGACGTGCATGAGAGGTCCAAGCTGGGTAGGTATTTCGCATGTCAACGGCCATACGATTTCCCCACCTGTAGAATACGAGCAAATACGGATCAACAATTGAATAGGACTCTCCTACGGCCCAATCTCGGTCCGTCAACTTGGATTCTATAAGGGCAAACGCAGAAGCCAAGTGCTCCTTTCCTTTATGAATCAAGGGCTCGTACATCGATTGATCCGGTAAGAAAAAGTCGGCGCGCCAGATCATTCGGACGGCGACCGCGTGAACCGCACTCGATAGCCAGTTAAACCATTCGATGGAACGGATGATATTTTCTGCATCCGCTCCCAGGAGCCGCGCGTCTGGATTCGTCAGGGCCAGGTGAAATAAGATTGCCGGCGCTTCAGTGAGAGTGAAATTGTCGGCAATGAGAACAGGGATTCGCCCTTTCGGGTTTAAGCGGTGAAATTCGTCGGTCTTGGCTTCGGGATGGCCTGGCGACATCAACGCCAGCGAATAGGGCCTTCCAATCTCCTCCATGACGATGTGAGGTGCAAAAGAGCAAGAGCCTGGCGCAGCATGGAGTGTGTAATGCATCAATTCCTCCGAAAACCGCATCTTACCCCCCCATCACGTCGGGTGCGAACCCGTTTTCCAAGAAGCGGGATGAGATCGGAGTAACTAGCAGGTGGTTCGATTGGAACAAGCCGACGATCAGGACAGTCCCGCATTCGCGGGCAAAAGCCAAGCACGCGAAAGAACCGGCCTGCAGCTCGTTCGCATAGCGATCGAGCTAACCTGCCCCGCCGGCGTGCTGCCGAGCGAGCAGGCGGTCAACGCTCTATGGACCGCTGCCGGTGCATGAGGGCGAGGCGCTGGCAAAGGCGATTATTGAGACGGTCGAGCGACTGACCCGCTGCCCCAATTGAGGTGCGCCCCAGCACCGTCGCTCCGATCATCGGGACCCAAGTCTGACCTGACTGCTCAATGGTCCGGTGCACGGGCGGCGTCGGGAACTGCCGCATCCCATTCATAGTTGGTAGCGTCATCTCCGAAAGGAGAAATCGGAGCAAGAAAAGTCCCTTCATTGCGCTGATGGGGGCCCGCCGGCCATTGCTGGATTTGGCAGGCGGGCCCTTATCTCCCCGGACGCTCCGGATCGTCGCCGAAGCCAAGCAGCGAAGCGTGGCGTATATACCTGTGCTCGCCACGAAGATGCTTGATCCGTAGCTTCACGCCTGGCTCAACCCACAGCGTCGCCGGTCGCTTCTTGATGCCGCCCGGAGGTGGGCCGGCATGTTCCTTGACCCGCTTCCACAGCCGCTCCTTCATGTCGCGCCCCAACGAGATGAAGGCTGAACCGACATACTTTCCGGTGTCGGGATGCGCGAGCAAGGCGAACGCCGCCTTGCCCGGCTCGCGCCCGACGCCTAGCAGTTCGAATTCCTCGACCGTCCAGCTCTTGGTCTTCAGCCAATTCAACGTCGGGCCACTCCGATACGGGCTGTCGGCGCGCTTGGAGACGATCCCTTCAAGGCCAGCCTGGTCAGCGAGGTAGAAAATCGACTTGGCATCACCGGGTAGAGCCTCGCTGAACTGGATGCGGCTGTTCGGCTTGATGATGCCAAATAAAATTTCCCGGCGCGCCTTGCAGCCAACGTCGCGCAGATCGTGGCCGTCAAGATGCATGATGTCGAAGGCGCCGAGGATCGTGGCGTAGCGATCGCTGTGTACGGCTTTCTGTAGTGCGTCGAAATCGGGCAGGCCATTCACGCCCGTGACGACCGCCTCGCCCTCAAAGATCGCGCTCTTGACGTCGAGATCCCGCGCCGCCTCGATGATGCCGGTGTATTTCCTCGTCCAATCCGCTCCGCTGCTGCTGAAGGCGCGAATATCGTCAGGGCTGTTTAAGATGATCTGGGTTCGGTAGCCATCGAGCTTGATCTCGTGAATCCAGTGTTCACCCTCGGGTGGCTTTGCGACCAGCTTGGGCTCCATCGGACGGATAAACGCCAGCCTCGCCCCGTTCATACAAACTCCACGCCACACCAACCCGATTCAATAAACTTTGAACGTTTCGGTTCCGCGAACCTCAAAGCCCGCGTCTCTGGAGGGAGGAGACGCGGGCAGATCGGATGCCATACCGATCTCGGTAACGGAAGTGATTGCGGATATGGTCGTTGAAGTAGCGGCCCTTGGCGAATGCAGCTCGGAACGCGGCGTAAGTTTCCGGTGGGACGTCCTCGAATACGTACCCTTTTCCGCTGGCCACGAACCACACCGAGAGGGTTTTGCTGCCGGGATCATATTCCGTTTTGCGGATCGAGGTAGATGGCATGACCGCGGCTCAATAAAAGCAGTCAACGATCAGAGAAGCGGTGGCGTTCCTGGGTCAGTGCGGTGCGCCGGCCAAGAACCCGACCGCCGTCGGCTCTAGACTTGGCCGTCAATTAGAAGCACTCTGCCCCTCAAGAGGAGACAGGGGTTGGGCAAGTCTCGCTATAATGGTCGAACCGACCAGTGGCGTAAGCCGGGGCGCGTGCGCCAACTGGCTGGCGTTCCGAAGCGGCTCGTGTTCGTGGCCTTGGCGGCGATGGCAGCCTACGTGACGCAGTTCGTCATGCAGCATAGCGATCCTGTGCCCGAGCTCAACGTATCAAACTGGATCGGATCAAAGCCGGCGCCGATCGCCGGTGTCGCGTCTGTCATCGATGGCGATACGATCGAGATCCACGGCCAGCGCATCCGCTTCAACGGCATCGATGCGCCCGAGAGCCGGCAGTACTGCAACGACGCGAACGGTTCTGAGTATTCCTGCGGGCGACGGGCCGCTAACGCGCTGGACACGTTCCTGGCCGCCTCGAGGCCGGTGCAATGCAGTTTCGTCACTTGGGACCGCTACGGCCGCTTTGTCGGCGATTGCTGGCGGGCGGACGGCTCCAGTGTCGCCTCATGGATGGTCGAGAACGGCCAGGCGCTGGATTGGCCGCGCTACAGCCACGGCGCGTACGCGGAGCAGCAAGCAAAGGCAAAGGCGGCGAAGGTCGGTCTGTGGGTCGGAACGTTTCAGGCGCCCTGGGAGTGGCGGGCGGCGCACGCCGATAGGGCGACGCCCAGCCAGCCGCTTGGCCTCGTCAGCCGCAAGTTGGTCGCGCAGAACGGTTACTCATGCGAGCCGCGGCGAACGTGCAAGCAGATCAGTTCGTGCGACGAGGCCCAATGGTATCTTAGCAACTGCTCCTGGGGTGGAAAGTTGGACCGCGATAGCGACGGCGTGGCATGCGAGACGCTGTGTTAATGTGCCGAGTGCGAACGGCTGCGACTAAATGACGGCGGCGTAGTGTCGGAGTTCGGCCACGGTTTTGGTGAGCCCTTGCCGTTCGAGGGTGTCGAGGTATTCCTCTGCCGTCCTAGGAGGGTTTTTCAAGCGCGCGCGACAGCGTTGCGCCGCCACAACGACCGCAGCTGTGTTCAGCCCGAACTGATGGAACAGAAATTCGTCCGGATGCAGGAGCTCTAGCTGGAACTTCGCTAGGTAGTCTCGCGGAAAGTCTTTTAGATTGAAAGTGATGATGGCGTCGCAAGCCGTGTGGATGGCGGCTGCAAGAACATGTCTGTCATCACCGTCTGGGAGCTTCAGGCCTTCGATCAGATCCTCGTAGCCTTCGACCGAGCAGTCAGGTACAGCCTGATTCATCAGCTGCTTCGTCCGCAACAACTGCTCTGGCTTAAGGTCCTTGCGGTCATTAAGGACGTTACGAATCCATTCGTCATGAATGCGCTCGGTCCATTTCGCACGGAACAGCCCTCCCGCTGCGAGCTCCATGAGGAAGTCTCGCAGCGGGGCTGGGTACAGTGCGCAGGCGTCAAGAATGACGGTGTAACTGGACTTCCTAATAGCCCATCCCCAAGTCTTGCGCTTGGGCAGCTAGTTCGTCCATTACACGCTGACGCTCTTCCTCAGTTGACTTGCGGAACGCATCTAAATCACGGAACTTAACTCGACGATGAGTTCCTACCATGTGGAACTTCACCTTGCCCTCCTCGAGAAGTCGAACAAGATAAGGACGTGACACGTTCAGATAGTCAGCGGCTTCCTGTGTCGTCAGTTCGGCATGGATTGGGAACAGGGTAACGGCGTTACCCTGCGCCATTTCGGTCAGCAAATGATAGAGAAGATCATTCACTGCCTTAGGAAGGCGCAGCATCTCTCCTCCATCCACTTGAACGCGCAATTCAGCGCCCTCGTGTTTGGCTCTAGAAAGGTGGCGGCTGGCCTGCGCAGCCAATTCGGCGTCGTCGGCCGAAGGCAATATCGGTCGTTCGAGCAGCGTTGTCATGGTCGTCTTCCCTGTGTTCAACGGATATAGCACCGCGAATCAACAATCGCAATGTCCGAAATAACCGAAACAAGTGAACGAACCGTCACCTCTTTGGTTCCCGTTCCCCGCAGGTGCCGATCTTCGCTCGCCGGAGCCACGCCCCTGACGTTTCCAACTTGCCAAAAGCCGTTTATGTGGGAAGGCAGTGTGAGACGGCCCAGAGGTCAGCCCGTGAAAAGGACGTAAGTGATTGAAAACCTTAGCGCACCCGACAGGATTCGAACCTGTGACCTCTGCCTTCGGAGGGCCCTGCTGGTTGATCCTGCCCGGAGCATCAGACTAATGATCGCGCTTCCTTCCGGCCTTTTTCTAGCCGGCAGCCCGAGATGGTCCTACCGTGGTCAGAACCCCCTTTTAGTCTTGCGCGAAGTCGCCGTAGAGATGCGTGACGCCCCGGTATCGACTGATGTTCTCAATGAAGATTGCCTTGCGGAACAGCTCCGCGAGCGCATCAGAGAAAAGGCCGCCGGTCACCGCAACGAACGCGCCGGCCTTCAACTGGTTCGGATGGCGATCGAACAGACATGTCCAGCTGGCGTCCTGCCGAGCGAGGAAGCCGTTTTGCCCGTCCATGAGGGAGAAGCGCTTGCCAAGGCCATCATTGAAACCGTCAAGAGGCTAACCGCTCAGTCGGCCACTCCGTCGTTGAGATGAACGATCGCGTCGAGGATCGCCTAATGAACGCTGCCGGTGTCTTCCTCAATCTCGGTGCTGCTGATGCCTGGCGGCTTGGCGTCTTCGAACGGCTTATGCGTTAACTCGCTCATCGGAATCAAACGTGGGCACAGACGTTTCGGGCGGGTCGAACCCTATCCACTTTACAAGGAGTTCGTCCCGCGGGCGCTCATGGTGAACTAGATTGTGACGCGCATTAGGCTGCTTCTTCTCGGTATCCTGCAGCTTATATTTGCCAGAGTTGGACAGCGCAAGATTTCCAAGTCCGAAGCGGCCGAGCGAGGAACAAGGTCCGGATCCAGGGCTTCGGTACCTGAAGGAGCCTCACATGGGCGAGGACAGGTCAGACCACGAGCGATTGAAGGATTTCAGGCGAAGTTCCTAGCCAAGGAAACTGGCATAACGGAGACTCAAGCGCGCGAGCTGATTGAAATGATCGGAACTGACCACGCGTCATTGCTACGCGAGGCGCGCTTACTAAAGACCGGCCAAAAACCGCCAGGATAGAAGCTACGCTTCGGCTCTCAATTCAAAAAGGCCCGCCAGCAGAAGCCAGCGGGCAAGGGGTAGACTGTCCGGGTTGGGGTCAGCCCCCCAGTTTGGGATAAAAGTCTTCTGTGACATGCGCATCGGCCGAACAGATGAGCATCTCCGCCCTTTCGGAGAAGTTACGGGAATGATGGAAGCCCAACCGATCCATTGGGATCTGTCAATCGCCTACCGTCCAAGCGGCTGTCGGGAAGCCGACAGAAGTTCTTCCTCGTCCACTAGCCCGGCCATGTAATTTGCAATGATCCGGGACGCGAGCGCTTGACGTTGATGCTCAGATTGAGCGTCGACCTTCAACCGATCGAAAACGCGGCCCAGCAGCGCCATCTCGGATGGCTTGAAAACACCAGCATTTTCGGCTTTTCGATGTATCGGCATGACAAACCCCCTTCGCCACAGGATTTTGTCCGTGCAGAATTACCATACACCTAAATCGCCCCCGGGTTCCTGAAACCGCAGGCGCGGAAAACGACAGAAGCTCTAAAGGGTTTCGACCGGTCAGGTCATCCCCCGTCGCTATCGCTCGCGACCAGACGGTAGCGGAAGTTGTTGCGGATCTGGTCGTTCAAATAGCGGCCCTTAGCGAACGCGGCCCAAACGCGGCAAAGGTCTCCGGCGGTACGTCTCCGAGCGAAATCGCACGCGAACCACTTCTCAGCCGAATTTACCTTCGAAACGGACTGTTGGGATGTTCATGATGCGCTGTCGCGCGAACCCGATTTCGTCCTCCTCGATGTCCGCAGCCCTTCGATGTTCGCCCAAGGTCATATCCCCGGGGCCATCAACTTGCCCCATGGCAAGATTGTCCGCTCAAAGCTGGAGCGCTGGTCCGACCAAATCGTATTCGTCACCTACTGCGCCGGCCCTCATTGCAACGGTGCCGACCGGGGGGCGCTTCGCCTTGCGGAGCTCGGTCGCCCGGTGAAGATCATGGCTGGCGGCGTTACGGTTGGCTCAATGAAGGCTTCGAGTTGGCGAAAGATTCAGACACGTGACCATTGCGATCCGAGTTGCATCGCCAGGCGATGCCGCTCGGCTTCATGAACTGATTGTGGAGCTTGCTACGTTCGAACGGAGCGCCGCATCTTGCACTGTCCGAACTGGAGAACCTTCTTCGAGACCCGGTCAAACTCCTCGTTGCCGAGCGCGATAAACAATTATTGGGCTATTCCGCCATTAGCCATCGATCAAAGGGATCTAACTTCGGCGAGCCGTCTTGATTACGCAATCGTTTTCCAACAAACAGCGGCTTCCCAAGCGGCTGACGCCTGAGCGGCAATGTCATGGGCGGCTTCTTCGAGACCAGCCGCATAGCCATGAACAACACATGTCCTGCGCCCGACGAGCCGCGACCACGCTGCCCTACATCGGGCAACGCCGTCCGGCGGCATCGCGGCAAGGTCGATCCTGGTTCCCGTCTCGGCTTGCAGGAGGTCGATTGACGAACGCCAGCCTGGCGGTACGCGGAGTTCGTGAGAAAGCTTAACGTCAGCGACATCGACATCGAAAATGCGATCATCGAGCGAAAGGTGCAAACGTCGCTCCGCTGACGCTTCAAAGCCAAGCCCGCGCACCGTCGTCCTGTCGCTCCCAACCGGCGGTTGGTGGACGCGTTGCCGCTGTTGCGCTTAGGTTGGTTACGGTCCGCGCTCACTTGGCAAGCCCAACCCCCGCATCCCCCCGCCTGGTGCAAAGCGT